>CAVSKE010000026.1:0-110608 GCA_963728305.1 uncultured Acidobacteriota bacterium | reverse complement strand
CCAGAACGCGGGCCATTACCGAGCCAGATGTCACGGACATCCTCGCTGGCCAGCAGCACGTTGCCAATCGCACGCCGGCTGGCATCGTCGGCCTGCTGCGGTGTGAAACCTTCGCGTTCCATGTGCGCCGCGCGCAGCGAGCGGTGGGCCTCGATCTCCTCGCGCAGCTCTCTGTCGTGTCGCGATTGCCGGAGCACGTACGCCAACCGACGTAACCACTTGCCCATGCGGCCTCCTGACTACGTCGCTTCCAGCACGTACTTAATCGCGCGGACCATGCGCTCGAACTCGTCGCGCTCGCCGGCGAGTTGCTTGCGGCCCGCGGGGGTCAATCGGTAGTAGCGGGCTCGCCGATTTGCTTCCGAGACTCCCCACTCCGCCTTCGCCCAGCCATTCAACAGCAGCCGCTGGAGCGCCGGATATAGCGCGCTCTCGCCGATGTGCAGCATGTCTTTGGAGGACACCCGGAGGTGTTCGACGATCGCGTACCCGTGCCTGGGGACCTGAGCCGAGGCTTTGCAGGATCAGCAGCTCCAGGGTGCCCGGCAGCAGATCGGAGGGCGTGTTCGTGAGTCCCATCAGTCGCTGATGGGACTGTATATCGTCACCCGCTCATCATGCAAGCCCCATCAGTCGCTGATGGGAGCCAGACGCATCATGGCACTCTGAAATCTCCGAGGGCAGGTGGCGTGACGCGCTGCTCTCTGGGCGTCATGAGCTGCGGAATCCAGCCGTACGGGACGCGATAGGCGCGGTACACGGCATTCGACGCGTTGGCGCCGCTGAACAGCGGATACATGTATTCCCAGACGATCGCGCCTTCTCTCGTCACCTCGAACATCCGCCCGCCGGCGCCGGCGGTGATCAGCGTGTTGCCGTTCGGCAGTCGCTGCGCGCCGCTGATGTTGGTGCTGAAGAACCGCGGATTCGCATAGGACCAGACCAGTTCGAGCGTCACCGGGTTGATCTCCAGCACGCGCGACGTCGCGCGCGCGAAGGCACCGCTGCCGTCAGGTGCGATCGGATTGGCGAAGCCGTAGCCGCTCGCGCCGCCGTTGTCGAACACCAGCAGGTTCCCGGCGCCGGGCAGCCCCTTCGGAATGAGGTGCGCATGATGCTGCCCGATGATCTGGCGAATCGCGCGGAGCTCCTTCGATTCGCTGAAGTCGGGACCGAGCCGCCAGACGATCGACCCGTCGCGGCCGACAATGGCGAGCAGGCTGGCTTCGCGGCTGCTGATGATCACGTTGTTCGGCGCGAAGCGCCTGTCGCCCTGATCGAACCACCGGTTCGGTCCGACATACGTCGCCGAGTTGACGTGCAGCCAGTCGAAGCTGCCCCGGGCTTTGTTGAAGGCGGCCGCGGCCTTGATGGCCTTTCGCGCATCGGCCGAGAAACCCAGCTCGTCGATGTGGTCGCTCGCCACCCACTCCCAGACGATGTCGCCGTTCCACGACACCTCGATCAGCCGATCGTCTTCGAGCAGCACATCGGCCACCGTCGGGTTGCTTCCGATCCGTGTGGGTCAGGATCAGCGTGTTGCCGCCTTCGATCGCTGGCGTGCTCTCGGGCGAATAGTAGCCGGCCGGAAAGCTCTCGCGCTGCCAGTCGTGGTGCTGACGCGCCGACCAGACCGTGGCTGCCCTCGCGCGTCGTGATCTCCTCGGCGCGGGAAAACCGCCAGAGGACGTTGCCGCGAAGTCCCGCTGGACAAGCTCCAGCGACTCCTGGTACGGCGGACGCGCGCCGCTGGCGCCGACAACGAAGCCGCCCGGCAAGACGCGCGCCGGCCCGCCGGCGGAGTTGTTGAAGCCGTCCCATCGCTTGACGACGGTGCCGTTCATGTCGATGACGAGCACCGCCTGCGTAGCCAGCGGCGAGAGCACGGTGTAGCCGTTCCACGCGCGATCCGGGTCGTAGATGGTCGTGCCCGTGGGATAGACGGACTGAGCGGCCAGGGTCAGTCCGACGAGGGGCGCCGCGACAACGGCAAGCCAGGCACGAGTCAGTCGCGTCATAAGCAGTCCATGAGGATGTCGCGGAGGCTTCTACACCGGAGCGACAACCCCGGTCAAAATTCGATCAATTCATTGCTCCCCTCGCGGCCGCGGTCTGCAGCGGCCGTAGAATTCTCGACAGAGGGAGACGACATGAAAGCAGCGATAACCTGGACGATCACGGCCGCCGTGTCGACGATCGCTGCCTCGCTACTTTTCGCCGGGCTGACGCGCCCGGTCGGCGCGCAGGCGAGCCGTGAACGGACGTGGACCGAGCGCACGCCGTGGGGCGATCCCGAGTTGCAGGGCGAATGGACGAGCGAAGGCGAATACGGTGTTCCGTCTCGAGCGGCCTCCCCAGTTCGGCACGCGACAGTTCCTCACCGACGAGGAATACGCCATGCGCCTCGAGGACGTCCGGGTCCGCGACGAGCGCGACCTGGCGCGGGTCGATGTCCTCTCCGGCAAGGTGGACGGGCCGAACGCCCCGATCCCGCATTGGCGCGAATACAACACGACCTCGCGCCGCACGTCCCTCATCATCGATCCGCCCGATGGACGTCTGCCGCCGCGAACCGCGCAGGCCAGGCCGATTCCCGTTCAGCGATGCGGCAGCCTCCAGCGCGGCGAGCCGTGCGACTCGTATGAGGACTACGGCCTCGGCGTCCGATGCATCGTTCACGGCGGCGGCTTTCCCGATGCGATGTTTCCCGCCGTCTACAACGCGAACATGCGCATCGTTCAGAGCCCGGATTGGTGGCGATTACCTACGAGCTCATTCACGATACGCGCATCATCTCCCTCGACCCGTCGTCGCCGCAACACACGTCCCTGTCCCCCGGGGTTCGGACCTACATGGGCGCGGCACGCGGCCGCTGGGATGGAACGACGCTCGTCGTGGAATCAGGCCAACCTGAAGGCGAACACGCGCGGGGCGTCACCGGGCCTCCGACTGATCGAGCGGTTCACGCGCACCGGGCGGGACTCGATCCAGTACCAGGTCACCTTCATCGATCCCGCGACGTGGATGTCGCCCTGGACCGCTGCCCTCGACTTGAAGGCGCGGCCGGACGATTCCGGCGTGTTCGAGTACGCGTGCCACGAGGGGAACTACGGCCTGCGCCACATGCTCTCGACGTCGCGACTCTACGACCGCTAACGCGTCGCGACGACCAGAACCGCCTTCGCCGCATAGGATCCACGCTGACGCGTGACGTCCGAGTAGATGCCCTGCTTGATCGGGTCGTTGGTATTGAACGTCGTGCGCTTCGCCGCGTGCTGGCGATAGGGCTCAACCGAGCTGAAGATCTCCTTGCTGATCTCGTCGGGAAAGAAGATCTGGCTGGCGACGACTTCGTTGCCGCCCAGGAACACCTTGAAGTGCACGTGCGGCGTGCGGCCGCCGTACCAGCTGGGGAAGATCGTGCGGAACTGCACATGGCCGGCAGCGTCGGTGAACTGCGTACCGCGCAGGTACTGCTGCCCCACCGCGGCTTTGGTCGAGATGCCGCCCACGCCCGACTGCCTCTCGTAGCCCGAGTACAGTCCCACCGCGTCGGCTTGCCAGACATCGACGCGGGCATTGGCGAGCGTCGCGCAATCGCCGGCGCGCACGACCTGCAGCGCGAGCTGCAGCGGCGCCCCCGGCTGACTCGAGGTGATGTCCGAACGAATCAGTTTCGGATCGAGATAAAAGGGTCCCTCGCCCGCTTCAGGTGTGAGCACGCAGCGCCCCGGAGTCTGCGCCCAGGCGCGCGTCGAGCTCATCGCCGCCATGACGAGGCCGGACAGACCGGCCAGTGCCCGGCGTCTGCCGACGTCTATGCCGCTTGGCTGCCACCACGGGCCTGCCTGGAGTCGATCGATAGCATCCATGGAACGCATAATACGCGCACGGAGGAAGAGGAGGCCACTACCTCTGCGAGCCCCGGATCACACATGACACTCAGCCAGAAGGACGCAACCGACCTGCGCACCCCGTTGGCCGCGGCCGACATCATCAGCGCGGTGCGCGCGCTCGCACCAGAGATCCAGTCCCGCGGCGACGAGATCGCTTCCCTGCGCCGATTGCCTGCTGATCTCGTCTCGAAGCTGAAAGCGGCCGGCGCATTTCGCATGGCCATGCCTCGCGCGTGGGGCGGACCGGAGATGACGCCGCGCGAACAGTGCGAAGTCTACGAAGTGCTCGGCGCTGCCGATGCGTCCGTCGCCTGGTGCGTGAAGATCGGATCGGACAGCGGCTACTTCGCCGCACAACTCGAGGAGAGCGCCGCGCGCACGCTGTATCCGGACCTCGACTACGTCACCGCCGGACAGGTTCCGCCCAACGGGATCGGCGAACGTGTCGATGGCGGGTATCGCCTGTCAGGCCACTGGACGTTCGGCAGTGGCTCGACGCACGCCGACGTGATCGCCACGGGATTCCTCGTCACGGAGCATGGCAAACCGGTGATGCGTGACGGTGCTCCGCAGTCGCGCATCGCCTTCGCGCCTGCCTCGCTATTCGAGGTCCTCGACACCTGGCACAGCACAGGGCTCGCTGGCAGCGGCAGCAACGACTACCGCGTGAAGGATCTGTTCGTGCCCGAGGCGCACACCATCGCGCAGGACGATCCGCCGCGTCGCCCTGAGCCGTCGGTACTGCTACTTCGGGATGTTCCTGGCCAGTTGGCACGGCATCGCGCTCGGCCTCGCGCGCCGGGCGATCGATGCGGCGCTCACGATCGCGGACAAGAAGATGCACATCTTCCCTCCTCCGCCAATGCCACTCCGTCAACGGCCGCATGCGCGAGTGGCGCTGGCAAAAGCCGAGATGACATGGCGCGCCGCGCGCGCGTTCACCTACGAGACGACGGACCGGATCTGGGAGGAGGCGCGGACCCACGGACGTGTGTCGCCGGATACGCGCCGGGCGATGGCGTTGTCACTGCAGCACTCGTTCCGCTCCGCGCGCGAGGTGGCACAGTCGATGTACGACCTGGCCGGACCAACGGCGGTGTTCACGGCGAAGACTCCGCTCGATCGCCTGCTGCGCGACGCAATCACGATGAGTGAGCACCTGCTGCTCAGCGACAGCTTCCTGGAAATGGTCGGCGCCGGTATCGTCGGCGAACCACCGCAGATCGGCTGGCTATAGCGGCTGACGGTCCGGCTACTGGTCCGGCTGAAGCCGGACACTACTTCTCCGCTCCGCCCGTCGTGCCCCCATCAGGATCGACGGCAACCCGTAGTTGCCCTCGTGACACGCATACTCGAACAGCGGACCGTCGATGCGGGTCATCTCGTACTCACCACTCCACGGCCGCGTCCATGTCGACGCGTCCTCCACGGTGAACTGATACCGGATGGTCGTCGGACTCGTCATCGTGAGCCGCTCGGTCACCTTGAGGTTCTCCGACGACCCGCGCCACGCGGTCTTCTCGCTGTAGTTGGTCGTCTCGATGACCATCGTGTCGCCGTCCCAGCGTCCACGCGAGTCGCCACGGAGGGCGCGAATGGCCGTGCCAAGCTTCGGCCGGGTATCAAGCGGCACGCGTACGCGCCACGGGCATCATCTCGGGTTGGATGACGAACACACCCGGAGCCTGCACGACCATGAGATTGGAGTTGTAGCCAGTCGGGAGCAGCGGCGGCCCTTCGTGCGCCCAATAGAGGCAGCGTTCGGAGAGGCTGCGTGCCTGCGCGCTGTCGAACGCGCCGATCAGCTTTCGCGCCTCGGCGCGCGCCTGCGCCCGCTTCTGACCTTCAGCGCTGAGCGGCGGGATACGGCCGTCCGCCGGGTCGGTGATGATCGACGTTCTCAGCATCGCGCCCTTTTCGTAATGCTCGAGCAACCAGATGCCATCGTCGTAGTGAATGTCGGCGTCGCTCTTGACCTGGTCGCCACGCGGCACATCCTTGACGTCGTCGAGCGCGCGCTTGGCAAAGGCCTCCGCTTCTTCGGCCGTGAAGACGGCTTTGTCCTTGAACTGGGCCGGCCGTTCGAGCGGCGTGAAGGTCTGGTTCGTCCAGTAGCCCTGCATGTCGGGCTTGCCGTCAGACAGACGCGGGATCGTCTTTCCCGACTGGCCCAGCGCCGTTGCCGACAGCAGGATGAGCCATGAAAGCAGAATGAGTGCGCGCCGTGAGGTCATCATCTGCGCACATTGTAGCCTCTGTAGTGTCCGGCTGAAGCCGGACTTGCATGGTCCGGCTGAAGCCGGACACTACGTACTACGTCATTGAGTAGTCGCGCTGCGTGCGTGCGTATTCGACGAAATAGTCCAGCGAGTGCACGTTGGCCATCGCGGCGCGGTTGGCGGCCTTGTCCGGCGGCACACCCATCAGGATACGGCGCACCGGCACTTCCATCTTCTTGCCGGTCAGCGTGTACGGAATCGCACTCACCTGAAAGATCTTGTCCGGCACATGACGCGGTGAGTACTCGCGTCGGATCTGTGCGCGGATCTGCTCGGCAATCGCCGTCTCCAGCGGCACGTCGTTCTTGGTCTTGACGAACAGCGGCATGAAGAACTTGCCGCCGGGAAGATCGAGATTGACGATCAGCGAATCTTCAACCGCCGGCACACCGAGCAGCGAGCGATAGACCTCCGCGGTTCCGATGCGTACGCCGTGGCGGTTGAGTGTGGCGTCCGACCGGCCGAGCACGAAGCAGCCGCCGCGCGTGTTGACGCGGAAGAAGTCGCCGTGACGCCACACGCCGGCATACAGATCGAAGTACGACTCGCGATAACGGCTGCCGTCGGTGTCGCCCCAGAAACCCACCGGCATCGACGGCATGGGCTGTGTCAGCACGAGCTCGCCGACCTGATCGACGACGGATCGTCCCTGCTCGTCGTAGGCATAGGCGGCGACGCCCAGCTGCCGCGCCTGGATCTCGCCGGCGTAGATCGGCAGATTGACCACGCCGCCCACCAGTCCGGTGCAGATGTCGGTGCCGCCGCTCCCGGAATGCGCCCACAGGTCCTGCTTCACGTTCTCGAAGAACCAGCGCTGGCACTCCGCGGTCACCGGCGAGCCCGCCAGCACAATCGTTTCGAGCGCGTCGAGCGCGAAGCGCTCCCGCGGCACGATGCCCGCCTTTTCGAGAATGCTCTGGTAGCTGGGGCTGGCGCCGAACAGATGCGCGCCGGTGTCGTCGGCCAGCTTCCAGAGCAGATCCGGCGTCGGCCATGCGGGGTTGCCGTCGTAGAGCACCGGCACCACGTCCACGATCAGACTGCTGGCGAGGAAGTTCCACATCATCCAGCCGGTGCTGGTGAAGAAGAACATGCGCTGACGCGCGTGCATGTCCATGTGGAAGTGGAACAGCTTCAGCTGCTCGATCGTGATGCCGCCGTGGCAGTGGATGATCGGCTTGGGAAGGCCGGTCGTCCCCGACGAGAACAGAATCCACAACGGATGCGCAAACGGCACCTGCTCGAACTGGAATGCCTCGCGGCCGGGATCCGGGCCGGCGAGCACGTCCGACCAGAGCAGCTCGCCCGGCGTAATCGGTGTGCGATCGTTCGAATCGAGATACGGCACGTGGATGACGTGCGACAGCGTGGGTAGGCGTCCGATGATCTCGCGAACATCCGCACGCCGGTCGAACGCCTTGCCGCCGTAGCTGTAGCCGTCGACGCAGAAGATCAGCCTGGGCGCGAGCTGCGCATAGCGATCGAGCACGCCACGCGTCCCGAAGTCCGGGCCGCAACTGGACCACACCGCACCGATGCTGGCCGTCGCGAGCATCGCGATGATGGCTTCGGGCGTATTCGGCAGATAGGCGACGACGCGATCGCCGGGCACGATGCCCAGCGCACGCATGCGCGTGGCCAGCACGCGCACCTGTCTCGCCAGCGTCCGGCCACGACATCGCCGTCAGCGGCCGGCGCTCGGACAGATACAGCAGCGCGTCCTCGCCGGGACGCTCGTGCCGGAGTGCGTGGTAGGCGTAGTTGAGCGTCGAGCCCGGAAACCACTCCGCTCCGGGCATGGTGCGCTTCCCGAGCACGCGAGACGGCGGCGTCGAGAACTCCATGCCGCAGAACTCCGCAATCGAGCTCCAGAACGTGTCGAGGTCGGCGACCGACCAGCGCCAGAGCGCCTCGTAGTCGTCGAACCGATGGCCGCGGTCGGCGAGCCAGCGCTGGTAGCGCGTGAGATGCGAGCGCGCGATGCGCGCCGGTGACGGAGTCCAGAGCAGCGTGCCTTCTTCAACCTTCATGCGGAGACAATCCGTCATTGTAATTGCCTGACGGACAGTGATTGTAAATGGTGCGCGCCAGTATCCCCGCCTTGACCGTACTTTGCGTCGGCGAATCGGGCCGGGGCCCCGGCGCCGAGAGGCCGGCCGCCTCGCGGCCGCTCACGGCCGGCGCCCATTCGCGCTAGCATGCCGCATGCAAGGGCCAACACCGGCTCGCGGAGCGCTGGGCAGGTTTCTCGCCATCGTTGAACGGGGCGGCAACGCCCTGCCCCATCCCGCCACGCTCTTCGCGCTGATGGCCTTCCTGATCGTGCTCGTCTCGGCCGTGGCGGCGCAGCTGGAGTTGAGCGCCGTGCATCCGGGTACCGGGAAGCCGGTCACTCCGGTCAGCCTCCTCACGATCGCCGGACTGCACCGCATCATGACCGAGATGGTCACGAACTTCACCAGCTTTGCGCCGCTCGGAACCGTTCTGGTCGCCATGCTGGGCATCGCCGTGGCCGAGGGCAGCGGCCTCATTGCGGCGGTGCCTGAAGCTTCTGGTGCTGTCGGCTCCGCCCCGCGCCCTGACGGTGGCCGTCGTGTTCGCCGGCATCATGTCGAATACCGGCGGAGAGGTCGGCTACGTGCTGCTGGTGCCGCTGGCCGCCATCATGTTCCAGAGCGTCGGGCGCCATCCGCTCGCCGGCATGGCTGCCGCATTCGCCGGCGTGTCGGGCGGCTACAGCGCCAACCTGCTGCTCGGCACCGTGGATCCGCTGCTCGCGGGGCTCTCGCAGGAGGCGGCCCGCATCATCGACCCTGGCTACCGCGTGACCCCGGCGGCGAACTACTACTTCATGGCCACGTCGACGTTCCTGCTCACGGCCCTTGGCACCGTGATCACCGAACGCGTCGTCGAGCCGCGGCTGGGCCGATGGTCGGGCGGCAGCGGACACGGTCCCGATGACCGAGTTCACCGCGGCAGAGAGCCGGGGACTCAAATCGGCGGCCATCGCGACGGCGCTGCTCACGGCGGTCATCCTGTGGGGCACGGTGCCCGAGACCGGATTCCTGCGCGATCCGCAGACCGGCGATTTGCTGCGGTCGCCGTTCATGTCCGGCATCGTCGCGCTCATCTTCGCGAGCGGCGTCGTGACAGGACTGGCCTTCGGCCTCGGCGCCGGAACGGTGAAGAGCGATGGAGACGTCATCAAGGCGATGGCGAAGTCCATGGAGACGCTCGGCGCCTATCTCGTGCTCGTCTTCTTTGCCGCGCAGTTCGTCGCCTTCTTCAACTGGACGAACCTCGGGCTCATCGTGGCGATCAAGGGCGCGGAGCTGCTGAAGAGCGCCGACCTCGGCACGATTCCGCTCCTCGTCGGATTCGTCGTGGTATCGGCGACGATCAATCTGTTCATGGGCAGCGCGTCGGCGAAATGGGCCATCATGGCGCCGGTATTCGTGCCCATGCTGATGCTGCTCGGCTACTCGCCGGAACTGACGCAGACGGCATACCGCATCGGCGACAGCTCGACGAACATCATCTCGCCGATGATGTCCTACTTCGCGCTGATCATCGCGTTCGTCCAGCGCTATCGCGACGGAGCCGGCCTGGGCACGCTCGTGGCGACGATGCTGCCGTACTCTGTGACGTTCCTGGCGGGCTGGACGGCGCTGCTGATCGTGTGGCTGCTCATCGGCCTGCCGGTGGGACCGGGCGCGCCACTCTATCTCGAGCCACGCCCCGCACCGTAAGCGCTGACGAACCGACAGATCGATAGAATGAAAGCACATGGCGCGGATCCGAGTCGGCATCCTCGTCGGTTTCTGCTTCTGGCCGGCGCTCCCGCTCGCCCAGTCGCCGGGCACGTCATCGGACACACCCGTCGCCGTCGTCGCCGAGCTGGACGCCATCATTCACCCGATCGCCGCCGAGTACGTGGACCAGGCGATCGCCGCGGCCGAGGCCTCTCGCGCCGAGGTGGTCGTGATCGTCCTGCGCACGCCGGGAGGCCTGCTCGACTCGACCCGCGACATCGTCTCGCGCATGATCGCGTCGCGCACACCGGTCGTCGTCTTTGTCGGTCCGTCCGGCGCCCGCGCGGCGTCGGCGGGGTTCATCCTGACCATCGCGGCCGATGTGGCGGTGATGGCGCCTGGTACGCACATCGGAGCGGCACACCCGGTCTCGGGCAGCGGGCCGTCCACCGACACCGTGACCGCGACGAAGGCGGCCGAGGACGTCGCGGCGTTCGCGCGGTCCCTGGCCGAAGCGCGGCAACGGAACGTCGGACTCGCGGCCGAGGCCGTGATGAAGAGCCGCGCGTTCACCGATAGCGAAGCCCTGAGCGCCTCTCCGCCGCTGATCGATTTCGTTGCCCGGGACGTCCCCGAGCTGCTGCGAAAACTCGACGGCCGCACCGTGCGACGGTTCGACGGCCGGACGGTCACGGTCCGCACGGCCGACGCAATCGTTCAGCGAGTGGAGATGAGCCGGCGGCAGCGCTTCCTGAGCGCCATCGCACATCCTCAGATCGCCTACATTCTTCTGACCCTGGGGATCCTCGGTTTGACCGTGGAATTCTGGAATCCGGGAGCCATCGCCCCGGGCGTCGCCGGCGGCGTCTGTCTGCTGCTCGCGTTTTTCGCGTTGCAGGTCCTGCCAGTCAACACGACCGGCGTGCTCCTGATCGTGTTTGGTCTGGCGCTGCTGCATCCTCGAGTTGAAGGTCCCGAGTTTCGGCGTGTTGGGCATCGGCGGCACCGTGAGCCTCGTCATGGGATCGATCATGATGACCAGGACGGTGCCTGGGGTCACCGTTCCGCTGCGATTCGTCATCCCGGCCGCGCTGTCGGTGGCGGGCATCTCGCTGTTCCTGGGACGGCTCGCGCTGCAAGCGCAGCGGCAGCCCCCGGCCACGGGTGCCGAGGCGCTCATCGGACTGCAGGGCCGCGTGCGGACGCCGCTCGGTCCAGGCGTGAACGGACAGATCGACGTCCGCGGCGAGATCTGGAGGGCCGAGAGCGCGGCGGCGCTCGCCGCCGGAGCCCCGGTGAGAGTCATCGCGGTGAACGGACTGACCTTGTCGGTGGAATCAGCCGGCGCTGCGACGCGCCAGGGAGCGGAGTGATGGACGGGTTCACGTTGTCTCCTAGCCCTCATCATCGCGATGGTGGTGGTCCTCTACGTGTTCAGCTCGATTCAGATCCTCGCCGAATACGAGCGCGGCGTCATCTTTCGCCTGGGCAAGCTGCTGCCGCAGCCCAAGGGACCGGGGGTGGTCCTGGTCTTCCGGCCGATCGATCGCATCGTCCGCATCAGCCTGCGCACGGTCGTGCACGACGTGCCGCCGCAGGACATCATCACGCGTGACAACGTCTCGGTGAAGGTGAACGCCGTGGTGTACTTCCGCGTGATCGATCCGCGCCGGGCGGTCGTCGAGGTCGAGAACTACATCTACGCCACCTCGCAGCTGGCGCAGACCGACGCTGCGCAGCGTCCTCGGGCAGGCCGAACTGGACGACCTGCTGGCGGAGCGCGAGCAGTTGAATCAGCAACTGCAGCAGATCCTCGACACCCAGACGGATCCGTGGGGGATCAAGGTGTCGGCGGTCGAAGTCAAGCACGTGGATCTCCCGCAGGACATGCAGCGTGCGATGGCGAGACAGGCCGAGGCCGAGCGTGAGAAGCGAGCCAAAATCATTCACGCCGAAGGCGAGCTGATCGCCTCGGAGAAGCTGTCTCAGGCCGCGGCCGTCCTCGGCCGCGAACCCGGCGCGATGACCCTGCGCTATCTGCAGACGCTCAACGAGATTGCGGCCGAGCAGAATTCCACGATCGTCTTCCCGCTGCCGATGGATTTGCTGCCGCTGCTGCGGAAGCAGACGAATGACAGCGCGTGAAGCCGGCAGCGCCGTATACTGACGCCGCTTACGAGGTGATTCGACCATGCGGCTCTCATACCTCCGCCCTCGTCGCCTGGCTCTCGCTGAGCACGGCCTGTGCGTTCGTCCTTCAAGGTCGCGGCACGGCGCAACAGACGGTGCCATTCGAGAACGGCACACCGATCGCGCCGGCGGGATTCGAGCCGCATGCGATCCCGGCCGAGCCGCATCGAATACGACACCGCCGAAGTCATGCGGATCCGGGTCGTGCCCGTGGCCCGCGGACTCGTGAATCCGTGGAGCCTGGCGTTCCTCCCCGACTGGCAGCGATGCTGGTGACCGAGAAGGAAGGGCGCCTGCGGATCATTCGCAACGGCGTGCTCGATCCGAAGCCGATGCCCGGAGCACCGGCCGTGCGTGTCCAGGGCCGCTCCGGTCTCATGGACGTGGTGCTGCATCCGCAGTTCGCCACCAATCGCCTCGTCTACTTCTCGTATCTGAAGCCGGTCGGCAGCCGAGCGACAGGCCGCATTGACCGTCGCTCGCGGGCGCTTCGATGGATCCGCCATCACCGAGCTGAAAGACATCTTCAGTTGCGGAGCCGGCGTGGCTGGACCGTCACGGCTCGCATTCGGACGCGACGGCAAACTGTATATGACGACCCCGAGCGGCGGGAACGGCAGCAGCTCTCAGGATCCGAACAGCTACTCGGGCAAGATACTTCGCCTCAATGACGATGGCACGGCGCCAGCGGACAATCCGTTCGCCGGACGTGCCGGACACAAGCCGGAGGTCTACACGCTCGGACACCGCAACTCGCTCGGACTCGCCGTGCATCCGGCAACTGGCGATGTGTGGCAGCACGAAATGGGACCGAATGGCGGCGACGAGATCAATCATCCTCAAGCCGGGCGCCAACTACGGCTGGCCGATCGTGAGCCTCGGCCGCACCTACACGGGACCGTGGCAGTCGCCGATGTTCTCGAAAGAAGGCTTCGAATCGCCGGTCGTGTACTGGATGCCGTCCATCTCGCTATCGGGCATGACCTTCTACACGGGCAACAAGCTGCCGAAGTGGAAGGGCGATGTCTTCGTCGGCGGACAGCGAACCGGCGAGATCCCCGGAACCGGGCGCCTCGAGCGGATCCTCGTCAACGAGAAGCTCGAGGAGCTCCGTCGCGAGTCGCTGCTCGTACCGCTCGGGATGCGCATCCGCGACGTCCGTCAGGGACCTGACGAGTTGTTGTACGTCGTCGTCGATCACGACAGAACGGCGGCATCCTGCGGATCGAGCCGTCGGCGACGCAGCAGACGCCGACGACGTACCCGACGCGTCCATCTCGCTGAGACGCACTGTTCATGCGCCGACGCGACTTCCTGCACCTGAGCGGCGTACCGCTCGTGCTGTCGGCGCTCGCTGTTTCTCGTGCCGGCGCGCAGAGTGCGGCACCGGGCCTGGTGGTCGAGACCACCGCGGGTCGCCTTCGCGGCCGCGCGGCAGACGGCCTGCTGACCTTCAAAGGCATCCGCTACGGCGCCTCGACTGCCGGCGTCAATCGATTCCAGCCTCCCGTCAAACCACAACCCTGGACCGGCATCGTCGATGCCGTCGAGTACGGACCGCGCGCGTGGCAGCCGTTCCGCGCGATGATTCCGGAAATTGGCGACGCGCTGACCGGCAGCGGGCCGATGGACGAAGACTGCCTGCGCCTCAACGTGTGGACGCCGGCGATCGATCGAAGCCGCCGGCCGGTGATGGTGTGGTTCCATGGCGGCGGTCAGCGGACGGGATCGGGCAACTCGATCTTCTACGACGGATCCGAGCTGGCGCGAAAGCATGACGTCGTTGTCGTCACACTCACCCACCGGCTGAACGCGCTGGGCTATCTGTGGCTGGCGGGACTGCCGGGCGCCAGCGAGCGCTTCGCGAGAACCGCGAACCTTCCGCTCGCCGACCTGGTGCTTGCGCTCGAGTGGGTGCGCGACAACGTCGCGCAGTTCGGCGGCAATCCGGCCAACGTCACGATCTTCGGGCAGTCCGGCGGCGGCGGCAAGGTCGCGATGCTCAGCGCGTTCCCTGCCGCGAAAGGTCTCTTCCATCGCGCGATCATCATGAGCACGCTCGCCGACACGGCGGTGACCGGCCTCGCGCCCGCGCGCGCGGTTGAGGCCGCCGAACTGCTGCTCGGCGCGTCTCGGCGTCAACGCGTCGGACGCGGAGAAGCTTCTGCAGATGCCGGCCGAGCAGATCGTTGCGGCATTGACCGGTGGCGGCCGCGCCGGAGGACAAGGCGGTCAGACCGCGACGGGCGACATCTCGCTGCGCTTCGTGCCGGTGGTCGACGGGCGTACGCTGCCCGCGCATCCGTTCGAGCCTGCGCCGTCGGAACTCTCGGCGACGATTCCGATGTTGGTCGGGTCGAACGAATGCGAAGGGATTCCATACGCCAACCCCGACGATCCGGTACTGGACGAGAGAACCGGCCGATGTGTCCGAGCTTCGCGCCGAGGTCAAGCGAATCGTTCCGGTGAACGATGCCGAGGCAGATCGACTGATTGCGCTCTATCGCTCGCACCGCCCTGCCGAATCACTCGGCGACATCGCGGCGGTGATGGCAGGCGATGCGTCCGCGCTGCGCTACTCGGCGTACCTCATCGCTCGACGGAAGCATGCGCAGGGAAGGGCGCCCGTGTTCCTGTATGCGTTCACGTGGCGATCGCCGGTACGCCAGGGCAAGCTGCGCTCGATGCACTGCGTGGAGCTGCCCTTCGTCTTCGACCACCCCGATGCCATTTCGTTCATGACCGGCAGCGGCGCCGACCGCTACGCGCTGGCAACGGCGATGAGCGAGGCCTGGGTCTCGTTCGCGCGCACTGGAAACCCGAGTCACGCAGGCATTCCGCGCTGGACGCCGTTCGAGCCCGCAAGCTGGCCAACGATGGTGTTCGGCCCTCAGGTCGCGCTGGTCGGACGACCCGCACGGCGAAGAGCGAAGGGCGATGGAGGCGGCGCGAGCTGGTGCCTCGATCGCGGTCCCGTGATGGGCTACGCAACGCACATGCGTTTGGGCCGCATGGCGCGTGGCTCGCAGTTCCCGCACGAACGGCATTGGGGCAGCGGTGCGGGACCGTAGGTCGCTCCGCAAACCGACTTGATCCACGCACCTCAGCTTCGCCGTCGATCAACGAGGTAGGCCAATACACTCCCTACGGTTTGCTACGGACCTACAGTCCCGCACCGCTGCCCGCGATCGCGGACAGGAACCAAGGGGGCGATTCGCTGGGCTATGCAACGCATGGCGCGGCAGATCGACTGTCGCCCGACGTGCGAGCGCCGCGAGCAGCGTCAGCTCGAAAAACGGCGCGCAAGGGGGTGACCGACGCGTGGGTTGGGGACCCACGCGGAGCTCGCCAGGACGAATATCCCTGGAGCGTCGTTTTCCGCGGCGTCGAGCAGGAGGGCGACAGTCGATCTGACGCGCACGTGCGTCTGAATCCGCCGCATGGGCGCCTCGATCGCAGCTGCTCCCGCAACGGTCGGGGCAGCGGTGCGGTACCATACGTTGATCCCCAGACCGACTCAATGCACGCGCCAGCTTCGCCGTCGAGCAACGAGGTCGGCCAATACACTCCCGACGGTTTGCCACGGACCTCCAGTCCCGCTCCGTTCCTCGGCGTCGACCGGACGGCAGCCACGCCTTGGCCGCAGCTCCCGCGCTCCTCGACTACTCCACGCCAAACGCGAGCAGGACGTTGCCGCCGAGGCGCCGCTGCTGATCGCGTAGCCGGACGCGATGTAGACCATGCCGTCGACGATCACCGCACCCGATGTCGCAATCGCGCCGCCGCGCGCAGCCACCTTGTTCGCGGTGGCGATGTCCTGCGCCGTGTTGAACTCCCACAGTTGCTTGCCGTCGGTGGAGGACACCGCGAAGAGTCGACCGTCGCCGGAGCCCTGGAAGACCACGCCGGGGATCGCCGTCGGCGCTGCGCCGAGCGCCGCCACCCCGCGGCCGCCAACGCCCGGAGCCGTGAACACCCACGCCGTCTTGCCGTCAGCCGACTGCACCGCGCCAACGCCGGCGGCGCCCATGCCGTAGTACACCTGCCGCTGATCGGACGCGCCGCCCCACACGATTCCGCCGCGTCCGCGTCCGGTGAAGCCGACCGGCTGTCCGGACGGATTCACGCGGAACAGCACCTTGCCGTTGGCGTCGGGATCGAGCGCGAGGACGTCGGCGCCCTTCGTGCCGGCGAACAACGCGCGCTTGCCGTTCGGCAGCGTCACGAGGATCGGCGAGTTGCCGATGTCGTAGTCGGGCCCCATCTTGGGTGGGCAGGCTTCACTTCTGTTCGGGCCGGCACAGCCGCCCATGAACAGATCGTCTTCCGTCGCGCGATGCGACCAGAGCAGCTTGCCGGTCTTCAGATCGAGCGCGATCACGGCGTCGGTGAGCGGCGACTCCGGCGGCGTCACGGCATCACCGGTCCCGACGTAGAGCGCGCCGCGGACGGGATCGATGGTCGGCGCATTCCAGACCCCGCCGGTCGCCGGTCCATACAACTGCGCGCCGTTCGCCGGCTTCTTCCACGGCTTGGGAGGATCCGCGAGGTAGAACTTCCAGATCTCTTTCCCGGTGTTCGCGTCGAGCGCCGCCACTCCGCCGCGCGCCGTGCAGCACGGGTAATCCTTGTTGCCGCTGTTGAACTCCTCGGAGCCGGAGATCGGAACGTAGACGCGACCCTCGTGATACTTCACGCCGGCCGTGATGCGCGCCACGACGTGATCGTCCACGCGCGTCTTCCACAGCTGCCGGCCGGTCTGCGCGTCGAGCGCGAACACGTTGGCGTGGCCGTCGCCGAAGAACACCGCCCAGCGCGCAGTACCCTGCCCGCTCACCGCGCCGACCATCGGCGAGTTGCGCACGATCGATCCGTTCTGGAACGACCAGTAGACGCAGCCGGTCCTGGCGTCGAGCGAGTAGGTGTAGCCGTTGTCGCTCGAGACGAACACGCGGCCCGAGACGATCGTCGGCTGCGCGTTGTTGGTCTCGCCTTTCGGAAATCCGAAGGCCCATTTCAGCTTCAACTTCGGAACGTCGGTGGCGGTGAGCCGCGCGCCGGTCGCCGACTGGAAGCGCGTGTTGGCGAGATCGTTCCCCCATCCATTCCACGCCGGACCGCTCGCCGGATCGCGCATCGGCGGATTCGCCGTACATTGATTCGGCATCGACTTCGCTTCGCCAGCGCCGATGCTGCCCATCGGCCGGCCGCTCATGAACTCGGCGACGCGCCGCTTCTGAATGTCGCTGAGCTTGACGCCGCCGTGATCGCGGCCGGCCAGCGATTCGAAGATACGCTCCGGCGTCATCTGCCGGATGCTCCACGCCGTCGGCGTCCCGTCAGGCGACTCGTTGCGATGGCAACCGTAACACTGCCCTTGAAAGGTCGCCCATCCACTCTCGGTGCCGGGTACCACCCCCGCGTCCCGCTGGCGGTGGCGCGGCCTGCCCGGCGGCGGGCGCCGGCGCTGGTGTCTGCGCCGCCGTCTGCGGCGCGTTCGCAGGTGCTTGCGCACCGATGAACGCGGTGCCCACGAAGAGCGCAGCAGCAGACACGATTCCCAGCACGGATGCTCGATCGATACGGCGCACGGGCAAGTCCTCCGTGGATAAGTGTATGTCGCATTCACTCGCGAGACACGCCGGGGAGCTGCCGCCGGTGCGCCACCCGCAGCGCAACGAGGTCCTTTTGCTCGATGCGCAGCTCGTTCGCAATCCGGTGGATTTCGCCTTCCTCCGCCATCGAGATCGCGTCATCGGTCGCCGAGATGGCAAACAGACAGCGCATCAGCGCCAGCTTCTGCTCGTAGGTCGCCAGCTCGGCGAACTGCCTCGCCACGAGAAAGTTCGCCGACCCGCCGAAGAGCAGGTTGCTGGCCTTCGCCAACTGCACGACCACCATCGCCTGGTCCTGCGTGAGCGCACCGTGCTCACGCACGAGTCCCTCCATCGCGCCTGTCTCCTCGGCCGACACGTGCTGATCGGCATGCGCGACGCGCCCGAGGAGGTAGGCGAAGGCGGCGAGAAAGCGCGCCCGGTCCGGCTCGAGATGGTCCAGCGCCTGAAGCGTCTCGCGAAGTGGGGCAAACTCAGGCTCTTCCGGTCGATTGATGCCCAGCCACGCCCGAATCGAATTCAACGGCATGAGTCCAACATATCGCACACGGCGTCGCGTTCGACTTTCCGTGCACCGTATCGTTCGACCATAATGCGGCCCGACAATGCCTACCGTTCGTGAAGCCGTTGTGTGTCTGCTGCGTGAGCTGGGGATGACCACCATCTTCGGCAACCCCGGCTCGACCGAGCTGCCGCTCTTCCGCGACTTCCCGGACGATTTCCGCTACGTCCTCGGCCTGCAGGAATCGGTCGTCGTCGGCATGGCTGACGGCTACGCGCAGGCCACGCGCAACGCCGCGCTCATCAACCTCCACTCGGCGGCCGGTGTCGGCCATGCGATGGGCAACATCTTCACCGCCTACCGGAACCGCACGCCGCTCGTCATCACCGCCGGGCAGCAGGCGCGCTCGATCCTTCCTTACGAGCCGTTTCTCTTCGCCACGCAAGCGACGAAGCTGCCCGAACCGTACGTGAAGTGGAGCAACGAGCCCGCCCGCGGCGAAGACGTGCCCGCCGCCATTGCGCGCGCGTATCACATCGCCATGCAGGCGCCCTGCGGGCCGACCTTCGTGTCGATTCCCGTCGACGATTGGGACCGCACGTCCGAGCCGATCGTGAAACGGACGGTCAGCCGATCGACGCATCCGGATCCGGATCTGATCGCGACCATCGCCGAGCGTCTCGATCGCAGCACGCGCCCGGCGTTCGTCGTCGGTCCCGGCGTCGATCGCAACGATGCCTGGCACCAGGTGGTGGAGCTTGCCGAGCGGCATCAGGCGCTCGTCTGGGTCAGCCCGATGTCATCGCGCTGCAGCTTTCCGGAGCGTCATCCGCTGTTTGCCGGATTCCTGCCGGCGATACGCGAGCAGATCGTCAAGAGCCTCGACGGCCACGATCTGATCGTCGCCTTCGGCGCGCCGGTGTTCACGTATCACATCGAGGGCTTCGGCCCCCACATCCCGCCGGGCTCCGAATTGATTCAGATGATCGACGATGGCGACGTGGCCGCGTGGTCGCCGGTTGGCACGGCCATCGTGTGCAGCGTGCGCCACGGCGCCGCAGCGCTGCTCGAGCGATCGCATCCGCCCGCGCGGTCCGCGCCGCACGGACGCAGTGCCCCGCCGCCGGCCGATAACGCCAGGCGACCGCATATCGATGGCCTATCTGATGACGACCTTGTCCGAGCTCCGTCCGCCGGACAGCGTCATCGTCGAGGAATCGCCGTCGAGCCGAAGGACGATGCAGACGTATCTGCCGATCGATCGGCCGAACAGCTTCTTCACGTGCGCGAGCGGCGGGCTCGGACACAGCATGCCGGCCGCCGTCGGCGTCGCGCTTGCCGTGTCGTCACAACGCAAGGTCATCGGGCTCTTCGGCGATGGCTCGTCGATGTACTCCATCCAGGCGCTGTGGTCGGCGGCCGACCTCAAGCTGCCGCTGACGATCGTCATCGTGAACAACGGCGGATATGCGGCGCTGGCCGAGTTCTCGTCGCACTTCAACATCAAGCAGCTCATTGGCACGAAGCTGCCGGGGATCGATTTCGTGGGGCTGGCGCGGTCACTGGGCTGCGAGGCGGTGCGCGTGGAGCGTCCGCAGGATCTCGAGCGGGGCTGACGGCCGCGTTGCAGTCGCCGGTGCCGTATCTCGTTGACGTGGCGGTTGTATGACGGGAATCCCTCTGTCGGTCGCGGAATCGGGCCGTACGTCGATCAGCGCCGCGCAGCGCCGCATGCTCGTCTCGTGCTTCCTGGGCACGACGATCGAGTGGTACGACTTCCTGGTCTACGGCTTCCTCGCTCCCGCTCGCGTTCAACAGCCTGTTCTTTCCGTCGCTCAGCCCGCTGGCCGGCACGATTGCGGCGTTCGGCGTCTTTGCCGTGGGCTTTGCCGCGCGGCCGCTGGGCGGCGTGTTCTTCGCGCACTACGGTGACCGCGTCGGGCGCAAGCCGATCATGGTCTCCACGCTGATCCTGATGGGCGCCTCGACGACGCTGATGGGGCTGGTGCCGACCTACGCGCAGATCGGTATCGCCGCACCGCTGATTCTCGTCGCGCTGCGCTTTCTCCAGGGCTTCTCGCTCGGCGGCGAATCCGCCGCGGGCCCGCTGCTCGCGATGGAGAGTGCGCCCGGCAACAGGCGCGGCTACTTCGCCGCGCTCGTCTCGGCCGGTGCCGCCGCGGGCACCGTGCTGGGAGCGCTCGCGGTGTTTGCCGTCGGCGCCTTGCCGAGGGAGCAGCTGCTGTCCTGGGGCTGGCGGCTGCCCTTCCTCATCAGCGCGCCGATCTTCGCGATCAGCTTTTACGTTCGCATGAAGGTCGAGGAGTCGCCGATCTTCCAGCGCGCGGTGCAACGCGCAGCGCCCGAGCGCGTGCCGCTGCTCGCGGTCTTGCAACGCTGCAAGGTCTCGACGCTGCAGGTGCTGCTCTGCGCGATGGCCGAGTCATCGACGTTCTACTTCACGTCGGTGTTCGGCTTGTCCTACGGCATCCAGACGCTCAAGCTCAGTAATGGTCTGCTGTTGTCGGGCGTGGCGATCGGGAACGCCATCGGCATCATCTCCAACCCGGTATTCGGCGCATTGTCCGATCGCATCGGGCGACGGCCGCTGCTCGGGGCGTCGTATCTCTCTCGCCGCGCTCTACGTCCTGTTCCTCTTCTTCCCTCTCCTCCGCACCGGCGATCCGGCGATCGTGATCCTTGCGATGGCGATCCCGGGCGCGATCCTGCAGCCGATGTCGCTCGCCGTCAGCGGCAGCTTCTATCCGGAACGATTCGCGGATGCGAAGCTGCGGCTGTCGGGTGTCTCACTCGGACGTCAGCTCGGCACAATCCTTGGCGGCGGCCTGATGCCGATGATCGCCGCATCGCTCCAGGCATGGTCCGGTGGATCGCTGACGTGGGTGCTCGCCTACTTCGTGCTGATCTGCGGCATGGCCGTCGGCGCCGTCATCTCCGCGCACGAGACCGCGAACACCAGCCTCGAGTCGTAATCAGCTAGAACGAACACGCGGGATTCGCCGGGGCGTCGACCCGTCTCGTCGCGCCCGCCGGAATGAGCTGGACGGCGATCGTCCGCGCCTCGACCGAGCCCTCGTTTCGAAGCACGTGCACGTGGTCACCGCCCTCATCGACAAGGCCCATCCCCTCCGTGTAGACGTGCGGCGTGCACGTCGGGTCATCGCCCTCATACGCCGTCACCGTCCCCGCGGTCACGACAATGAGGCTGTGGCCGGGGTGGGTATGCCAGCCGGTGGTCCCGCCGGCAGCCCAGGTGTTGTTCTGGACGTACAGGTCTGAGGCGCCTTTCGTCTTCTGGAGTGAGGCCCAGAGATTCTTGAGCAGCCTTCTTCCCTGGGCGTCCGGCAGGACCTGGTGGTTCAAGGCATTGATGTCATCGAACCGGCCAAGCGCGAGCGTGGTGCCAGTGAATCCGGCCGCCGGCGTCGCCTCGACTCTCCCGACATTCGCAACTATCGCCATAACGATCGTGCTCAGCAACGGCATCCAAATCAGCTTCGGTCGCATCTCGTCCTCCTGTCGCATCGGGCTCCGATGCGGAACCCGGTTGCGCACGATGGCAGCCCGGTCGAGGCCGGACAAGCGGCAAGCCGCGGCATCGGCGGGTCTTGGCACGAATGCGGTGGAATGCCGTCGATTGCCGCGTATCGTGACGGGGCAATCGACGATTGCCGCGCCTCGTGGTGAGCGCTAGAATCGGGTTCCCCTGACGCGCAGGACAGTCGCCACGATGACCGGTCCTCCATCACCAGACTCCTCACCCGGTACTCGATCGCCCGGCGGACGATCGCCTCGACTCGTGGAAAGAGATCGCCGCGTACATGCGACGTGATGTCACCACGGTCCAACGCTGGGAGAAACGGGAAGGCATGCCCGTGCACCGCCACGTGCACGACAGGATGGGATCGGTCTACGCCTTCAAGAGCGACCTCGACGCATGGGCGCAGAAGCGCAGGCTGCTCGTGGCCGAGCCAGAGGTCGAGCCGGTCAGCATCACCGCGAGTCAGCCTCCGGCCCGTGAGCCCTCGCGGCAACGATTTGGGATTCGGGGAGTCACTGCAGCTGCGGTGCTTCTGACCGCCGTCGCATTTCTGACGGCCCTCATCGTCTGGCAGTTCCCGCGCGCCGAGAACGTTCCAGAGAACCCGCTCGCCGATGCGCGCTTCCTTCCGGTGACCGACTTCGACGGCATCGAGCAGGCTGCGGCGATTTCCCGTGACGGGAGATTCGTCGCCTTCCTCTCCGATCGCGACGGGCAAATGGACGTGTGGGTTGCTCAGGTCGGCATGGGCCAGTTCTACAACCTGACTCGCGGCGGCGTTCCGGATCTGTCGAACCCGTCTGTTCGCACGCTGGGTTTCTCACCTGACGGGAACCTCGTGACGTTCTGGTCGCGACGGACCCAGGAATCGAACCAGTCGATCAACGTGTGGGCGGTACCAGTGCTCGGCGGGCAGCCACGGCCTTACCTCGACGGCGCCGCGGAATTCGACTGGACCAGCGACGGCGCTCGTCTCGTCTACCACACACCCGGCCCCGGTGATCCCATGTACGTGCGCGACACCGCGCAGTCGGCTGACGCACGCCGCATCTTCTCAGCGCCTGCCGGCCTGCACAGCCATTTTCTGGTGTGGTCACCGGACGGAGAGTTCATCTACTTCGTTCAGGGATCGGTGCCCGACCGCATGGACATCTGGCGGATCACGCCGAGTGGTGGAACACCCGAGCGGATCACGAGTCACGACTCGCTGGTGAGTCACCCGGTGTTCCTGAGCGCAGACACGCTGCTCTACCTCGCCAGCAATCCGGATGGCTCCGGGCCATGGATCCACAGCTTCGATGTCACACGACGCACCTCGCGACGTGTCAGTTTCGGCCTGGACAGGTATACGTCGCTCGCCGCCAGCGCCGACGGCCTGCGAGTGGTCGCCACGCTGGCCAATCCGAAGGGCACGCTGTGGCGCCTTCCCATTGGCGACGCAGGTCCCGAGACGTCAACCGGGCATCGCATATCGCTGACGACCGGCAGCGGATCGTCTCCGCGGCTGGGCTCCGGTTATCTGCTCTACGTTTCGTCCAACGGCTCCGGCGACGGCATCTGGAAGCTGCAAGACGAACGAGCGTCCGAGTTGTGGAGTGCGCCCGAGACGCGAATCATCGGAGGTCCGGCGATCGCGAGCGACGGATCTCGCCTGGCGTTTTCGGTCAAGCAGAACGAACACACGCTGTTGTACGTCGCAAACGCTGACGGTACCGACTCGCGATACTGGCGCGCTCGTTGGAGCTGCAGGGCGCGCCCGCCTGGACGCCGGATGGAAAGGCGATCACCGTGGCGGCGATCATCGACGGCGTCCCGCGCCTGTTCACCGTTCCACTCGACGGGAACGCGCCGACGCCGCTGATGCAGGAGTATTCCGTCGACCCGGTGTGGTCACCCGATGGTGAGTTCATCGTGTTCTCGGGTCCGGACATCGGGACGACGTTCCAGGTCAAGGCGGTCAAGGCGGACGGAAGCCCGTACCGCATACCCGGGCTCACCTTGACTCGAGGCGCCCGACGTCTGGCGGTGTTATCCGGGAAGCGACTTCTGGTGCTGCGGGGAGAGGTTCAACACAAGAATCTGTGGAGCATCGATCTGGAAACCGGCGCTGAGTCGCAGCTGACCGACTTCGCACCGGACGTCGACGTGCGCGACTTCGACGTCTCCGCCAACGGGCACGACATCGTCCTCGAACAAGTGCGCGAGCACTCTGATATCGTCCTGCTCGAGGTTCCGCGACGGTGAACCTGGACTCGAACGCGTCTACACCTGATACGTCGGCGGCTTGATACCTTTGTTGCGGAGATACATGTCGCTGTAGCCGCGCGTGTGGGCGGTGTGCACCAGGGCGTTGAGCAGCAGGTCGAGCCCGCTCATCGCCGGGCCGCGGCCGCCGGGAAACGACTTCGAGAGGTCGGCGGGAGTCAGCTGCTTGACGGCGCTGATGGACCAATCGAACAGCTCGTTCAGATACTTCACGGTTCCCGCCTTGCTCGTGTCGCCTTGCGGGATCGACGGCGGCGTCCCCTTCCCGAGCCTGCCAAGATAGAAGCCCTCGGCCTGGCCGATGTGCTGCATGAGCTGACCAAAGGTCCGCGCGCCGTCGCCTGAGCGCACACCGTCGGCCGTGCCATTGCCGAACGGCGCGTAGTTGTAGTCGGCAGGAGGCATCGCCTCGGCGATCGCCAGGGTGTAGCGCTTCGATCGCTCCCACCACGCGGCCCAGTCCGTCAGTTCGTCGGCACGAAGCACTGCAGGTGCCGCCACAGCTGCGGCCATCATGCCGCCGATCACGGTGCGTCGATCCATCGATCTGCCTCCCAGGCGATAGTGGTACGAACCCGGCTGCTCAGAACACGCGGACGGGAATCTCCGCCGGCGCCGTCAGCAGCTTCTTCAATCCCTCGTCGACCTTGCACAGCGTCACGGACATGCCGTTCATCTCGAGCGACGTGCAGTACTCCCCGACGTAGCTGCGCCACACGCGGAGGCCGCGCTTCTGCACCTGTTCGTGCGCGCGGCCGTAGAGCAGATAGAGCTCCGAGATCGGCGTGCCACCGAGCCCGTTGAGCATCAACGCCACTTCGTCACCGCTCTTGAACGCCGGATCGGCGGTCTTGCCATCGGTCGTCGGTTTCCGGTCGGACCAGATCGCCTCGACGACCTCGTCAACGATCTCGTTGGCGCTGACAAACGCCTTGCGCGCGCGGCCAGGCTCGCCATGAATGCCGACGCCCATCTCCATCTCGTTGTCGGCCAGCGCGAAGATCGGCGTCCCCTTGGCCGGCGGCGTGCAGCCGCTCAGCGCCATCCCCATCGACCGCGTCGCCGCATTGACCCGCCCGCCGAGCTCCATCAGCTCGCTCAGCGACGCCCCTGATTCGGACGCCGCCCCGACGCGCCTTGATCACGAAGAAGTTTCCCGCGACACCGCGACGGCCGACGGTGTAGGTGCTGTTCTGCACCGCCACGTCATCGTCAACAAACAGCGTCTTGACCTCGATGCCCTCGGCCTCGAGCATCTCGGTGGCCATCTCGAACGCCATCCGGTCGCCGCTGTAGTTGTTCACGATGTGCAGGATGCCCTTCGGCGAATTCAGGAGCTTCGACGTGCCGACCACGTAGTCCATCGGCGGCGCGGCGAAGACATCGCCCGGGCACGCACCGTCGAGCATGCCGCGTCCGACGATCATCACGTGCGCCGGCTCGTGGCCCGAGCCGGATCCCTGGATGATCGACACCTTCTTCGGGTTCGGCGCATCGGTGCGCATGATCAGGTTGAACTCCGGCACGTACTTGATCGTGTCTGGATTGGCCAGTGCGATCCCCTTCAGCATCTCCGGCACGAACTGCTTCGGATCGTTCACGAACTTCTTCATCAGACACTCCTCTCCACAACAGTAGGCAACTGGTCCCAGGCATCGGCGAGCTGCTCCGCCATCATCGCGATGGCAATCGAGCCCGCATCATAGGTGCCGCAGCTTCGCTCACCGGTATACGACGCGCGGCCGCGTTTGGCGATCCACGGCTTGATCTCTTCGGTCTTTTGTCGCGCGACGACGCTCGCCGCCCGGAGGGCCGCAGCACTGGTGCCGCCGTCACCGACGATGCGCGCGAACTCGTCGACCGCAGGCACGTAGGCGTCGAGGAGCGTCTTGTCGCCGAGGTCGGACTGCCCGCGCTTCTTCATGCCCTCGGTTGCCGCCTTGAGCATCGCCACCACATCGTCTGCCGTCAGCTCCGGCTTGGTGCCCGCGGCGATGCTCGCGCGCAGGAACGCGGTGCCCCAGATCGCGCCGGACACGCCGCCGACGCGGCTGGCGATGGTCATCGACACGCTCTTGAGCAGCGCGCCGGGCGTCGATCGATCGAGCGACTCCCACTGCTCGATCACTTTCGAGAACCCGGCGGCGAGTGAAATGCCGAAGTCGCCGTCGCCGCATACCCCGTCCAGGTCGGCAAAGTACTTCTCGTTCTGAATGGCGACGCCGGCAAGCGTGCGCACGAACAGCTCGGTGAGCCCGACCGATGTCATCGCCTGACCTCACGTTGATCAGTAGTCCCGGCGCGACCGGCGCCGTCGACGACGGCTTCAAGGTCTGCCACCGTGACCATACCGGATGGCTGCACCGGAGAACGAGTGACGATCACCCGTGCCGGCTGGCCAGGATCGCCCAGGCTGTCGACCACGAGCGCGGCCTCCGAGAAGTCCTCGCGCTCGGTCAACGCGTTCTGCGTGATGATGCAGGCCATTCCCGCCGCGGTCGCGGCCAGCAGACCATTCCGCGAGTCTTCGATCACCACGCAGTCTCGATGCGAGAGACCCAATGTGTCGGCGGCGTGATTGTAGATGTCGGGAGCCGGCTTCTTCGCCTTGACGATGTCGCCGGCGAACACGGCGGCGAAGCCGGCGGCCAGCGGCTCGCCCATGACCGTCTGCAGTACGGCCTGCACCGATGCCAGCGCGGATGTGGAGCACACCGCAAGCGTCCACCCGCGATCTCGCGCCTCCTGGGCCAGCCGTTTCACGCCGGGGCGGCCAGGCAACGCGCCCGACATCACCAGCTGTTTGAAGATGTCGCTCTTGCGTTTGTGCCACTCGGCCACGGTCGCGAGCCATGCCTCGTCGGAGGCGGGTACGGAGAACGCCGCACGGAAGTCGGCGTCGCGCGCCAGGCTGGCGATGCGCTCTTTCCCGCCGCCAATCTTCAGCTTCTCGGCGTACTGATCGAGCGTCCACTGCCAGTTGACGCCCTGCTCGCGCCACATCTGGTTGAAGGCGACGAGGTGGCCGTCGCGCTCGGTGTCGGCGAGGACACCGTCGCAGTCGAAGATGAGCGCAGGCATCACGCCTGTCCGTTGCTGCCGAAGAGCGTGAGGTACTCCTGCGCCATCGTCGTGACGCCGTCCCGCACGGCGGCGATCAATTTCAGCGGGTCGTACTGCGTGGGATTCTTCTGGAGGTAGTTGCCGAAGCCGTCGGCGTAATTCTTCTTCAGCGCCGTCGAGATGTTGACCTTCGCGGCGCCGAGCGCGATCAGGCGCTGGTAGACCTCGGGCGTCAGGCCGGTGCCGCCGTGCAGGACCATCGGCATGTTGGTCTTCTCGACCAGATACTCCATGCGGTCGTAGCGGATCTTCGGCGTGGCCTTGTAAAAGCCGTGCGCGGTGCCGATCGGCGGCGCATAGCAATAGATGCCGGTGTCCTCGATGAACTCGAGCTCCTTCTCGATCGGTGGCAGACCGCCCTCCTCGTCACTGCCCATGTCGTCTTCGACACCCGCGACGGCCACCACCTCGCCTTCGACGGCAGCGTCGAGCCCCTTCGCGAACGCTACAATCTCCTTCGTCAGCCGCTGGTTCTCCTCGAAGCTCATGCCGGAGCCGTCGAACAGGACGGAGTTCCACCCGATCTTCAGACACGACCGTGCGACCTCGGGGTCCGGGCAATGATCGAGGTGCAGGGCGATCGGCACCGTGGCGCGCGTCGCCAGGTCCGTAAACATGTGCTGGACCACCTCTGCGCCCCAGTACTTCACCGTCTTGACGGAGATCTGAATGATCAACGGCGATCGCGATTGCTCGGCCGCGCGAATCACGCCCGACATGGTGATGTCGTCGACGGTGTTGAACGCGGCCACCCCGTAGCGTTTCTCGAACGCGCGGTCCATGATGTCCGGCAAAGGCACGACTGGCATGGGTCTCTGTGTCTCTCCTTGAAAAGCGTCAATCAGTGTAGTTGAAGACGCGAAAGCTGTCCTCGCGTCAGCAATGGGTCAGCTTGAAACGGCCCATGATGGCTGGTTGCTCGTCGATACCGCCGGCGCCGCAGGGCGCATTCTGAGCCGGCGCGCCGTTCGACGCCGTGGAAAAACGGCACGCCCAGCCGAGCCATGAGACGTGTCCGCTCCGCAACGGCAGCGGGAGACATGCTGCCGTTTCATGATGCGCACTCGCGGATGCGCTCTCACACGATCGGGGGCAAATCGAAACTGACCCACTACCCTCGGGTCGAGTTGGCGAGCTCAGACAGACTCTGACTTTCGGCGCGATCTCCACACGACGAGTCCAGTCACGAGGCCCAGCGCGGCCGTGCCGACGAGCACCCACCGCAGTCGAGATTGCTGGTCGTCCGATTTGTAGGATTGGTCATCGCACGGGATGGGTTGAAACGGTACGTCGGCCACATTCACCGTGTCCGCGCCACGGTATTCACCTTCGAAGTACGCCGGATCCGTGGCGACATAGGTACGGCGCAGCGCCCGCCCGTCGGCGCCGAGCGTGAACCGCTCGACGACGTGCATGGCGCCGCTGTGGGGCACGCGGCCATCGGCTGACAGGATGCCCGGTTCGAACCCGATCGTATCCACGACCAGGGTGTCGCCCTCCCATCGTCCGATGGAATGGCCGGCCCGAGTCGGCGCGACATCGCCAGGGTGCGCGTTCGTATTGAGGTGAATGGTCCGCTCGAGTCCCATCGACCCGTATCGAAGCGTGATCGCGTCGGCAGTCTGCTCGATGCGGTTCACGTCGGTCTCGAAGGACCAGTCGAACATGATGTTGGTCGGCTCGCAGCGCAGTCGCGGATTGTCGGTGGAAGCGCCGTCGAATCCCTCGATCGCCTTTCGTCCCGCCTCGGTCAGAGGCAGCGCGCTCGGACGGTTCCAATACGCACCGATGGGATCTTTCGCCAGCGACACCGCGGTTCCGCGTGTGCCCGGAAAGGCTTGCGTGCCTTCCGGCACGCTGCCTGGCTGCTGCTGTCTGGCGACGCCGATCGGCAGGAACGCGCCGGCCATGCCGCGCGGATCGGTCATGACCCGCTGCTCGCCCGCCCAGTCGCCGGCGAAATTGGGTGCGCCGCTGGCGTGGCGCAGCGACCGCTCGACCGGCGCCTGCGGAGCTGTGCGCGAGATCTGACCGTAGCGGTCGATGCGAGTGCCGTCGGCAAACACTGCGCTACCGAGGTAGCAGGTGTTCGGCTCGAAGCGATCGGGGGCTCCGGTGATGGTGATCTTCGTGCCCGTCGCGAACATCTCGGCCGACCAGCCGGATCGCCGCAGCACCGTGGCGCCGCGCAGCTCACACCGCCAGCGGACCACGCGACCGTCATCATCTGGCGCGTCGAGATGCAACCACGAGTGAGGGTTGACCAGTTGAATCTGCGTCACCGTGCCGGTGATCGTGATCTCTTTGTTGAGATCGAAATTGGCGACACCGTGATGGGCCGACGACAGATCAGCGCTGCCGAGCCACACCAGCGACACGCACAGCGTCCGCCCCGCAAAAATGGTCAGCGATCGAATTGTCCGCATGCGGAGCGTGATTATATGCCCCTCGGTGAATGAGGAGCCGACCGGAATGCGACCCGGCGGCTCACCGTCCACCGTCCGCTCCAAACACGGAAGTCCGGATAGGAGACGTGGGTCAGGTACGATAGGGACTCATGCAACATCGATGGACTCGTGCGTTCGCCACAGCTGCTGCGATGGTGCTTGTTGTCAGCGCGGCTGACGCGCAAGTGCAGCAGAGAGGCGGGTCTCAAGACCCGCCTCTACGCGATCGTCCGGTGCGCATTTCCGGACGGCCCAACTTCAACGGTATCTGGCAGGCCGTGAACACCGCGTACTGGAATCTGGAAGACCATCCAGCGGAGGCGGTGAACCAGGCCTGGCAGCTCGGCGCCATTGCCGCGATCCCGGCGGGTCAAAGCGTGGTGCGCGGCGGGACCATCCCCTACCGGCCGGACGCGCTCGCCAAGCGCAACGCGAACCGCGCGAAGTGGCCGGCGGAGGATCCCGAAGCGAAGTGCTACATGCTCGGCGTGCCGCGCGTCGACGTACCACAACATGCCGTTTCAGATCTTCCAGGCCGACGGCGATCTGCTGATGGTCTACCCGTTCGCGGCGGCGAACCGCGTCATCTACATGACCGATCGCTCGGAGCTGCCGGTCGATTCGTGGATGGGCAAGTCGGATGGACGATGGGACGGCGACGTACTCATGGTCACGACGAAATGGCAGAACGGACAGTCGTGGCTGGATCGCGCCGGCAATCATGCCAGCAACCAGCTGACGGTGACCGAGCGCTTCAGGCTGCTCGATCCGAATCATCTCTGGTACGAGGCCACGCTCAACGACCCGCAGACCTACACGCAGCCATGGACAATCGAGATGCCGTTGTACCGGCTGATCGATCAGCAGGCACAATTGCTCGAGCACAAGTGCGTGGCCTTCGCCGATGGGCTGCTCTATCAGGATTTGATCAAGAAGGACGCCAAATGAGAATCGCGACGATGGCCGCGCTCGTGGTGGCGCTCGCGCTGCCGGCTTCCGCGCATCACTCGTTCTCCGCGGAGTTCGACGCCAGCAAGCAGGTGACGCTGGTCGGCGAGGTGGTCATGATGGAGTGGGTAAACCCGCACTCCTGGCTGCACATCGACGTGAAGAAGCCCGACGGCTCGGTCGAGCGGTGGAAAATCGAAGGCGGGTCGCCATCCGTCCTGATGCGTCTGGGCTGGACCCGGAACTCGCTTCCCGCCGGGACGAAGGTAACGGTCGTCGGCTTCCAGGCGAAGGACGGGGCGCTGCGGGCCAGCTCTCGGGATCTCAAGTTCCCTGACGGCCGCAAGATGGACCTCGGCGGCTCGGGATCCAACACTCAGAAGTAGAGGGGGTCTTGAGACCCGCTCACATGCGAGAGGCAATCGTGAAACACATGGTGATGCTGATCGTCGTGCTGGCCTTCGCGCGCGCGGCGGCGGGTCAGAGCGCGGACGATTATCGCGGCGGCTGGAGAACGGACGGCGGCGAGGCCCACACCTACCAATTCTCGATTCGCGGCACGACCGTCAGGGGCGTGTACTGCACCTACTGCGCCGACGCGACGACACTGGCGTTCGTCGATGGCACGCTCGGGCCCGACGGGATGACCTTCGACGTCACGCACGTCAACGCCGACGGCCGCACGGCGTACACGGACAAGGCGATCGCAAAGTTCAGGGAGGGGCGTCTGATCGTCACGGGCACGAGCGGTGCGCGAGGCGGAGGCCGATTCGAGCGCGTGCTGATCAAGGATCCCCGTGGCCCGGATCCAATCCCTGCGAAGGTGTCGGTGCTTCCGACGAGTCGTCCTTCAGTACCGGCCAGCCCGCAGCGCCGCAACGTCGACGGCGCAGACGGACTGCCCTACATTCAGCCCGGTCCGTGGAAGTCGACGCTGACGGAGAAAGATGTGGTCGGCGTGTGGCTGGGATTCGGCGTCGGCGCGCCGAAGCAATTCTTCATCATCAAGAAGGTCGGCAACACGCTTCGCGGCATGGTGTGCGGGACGTGCGACAACCCCTATACGATGGCGGCGCTGGACAATTTCCGGATCGTCGGTGACACGCTGACCTTCGACATCCTCCACGAGGACTGGGGCGACGGCGAGATCCCGACGTTTGCCAAGCACGTCACCGCGCGGGTGGGCTGGAACGAGATGCGCTGCACAACGACGGCCGACCACCAGCCGGCACCGCCCCCGCCGCCCCCTGGCCGTGTACCAGGATTCTCACTGCAGGGCCCGATTCCGATCGAAGCCACGTCGGGCAATGTCTGGCCCGAGTGGCCGCCGAAGAACACATCATCGGCCCGCTAATGCAAGCGGTATTTGAATCGATCGCGCAAGTACTGAATGCCGGTATCGCCGGCAGCCAGATTACGCCGCTGCGTCTGCTGGTCGTCCTCATGCTGCTGGTCGCCCTGGCGTGGGTGACACGCAGGGCGACGCGGTGGTTCGTCGAGCACGTGCTGGCGAGGCGAGGGGTCGATGTCGGGCTCCGCGAAGCGCTGGGCTCCATCCTGCGCTACGGACTCCTTGCGCTTGGCACCCTGGTCATTCTGCAGGCGGCCGGCATCGACCTGACATCGCTGAACGTTCTCGTGGGAGCGATTGGCGTCGGCCTTGGCTTCGGCTTGCAGGCGGTCACCAGCAACTTTTTCAGCGGCCTGATCCTCCTGTTCGAGCGGCCAATCAAGATCGGCCAGCGCGTCGAGATCGCCGGCGTCGTCGGCCAGGTTCGCGAAATTGCGGCACGCGCGACGACGCTCGTCACCGACGAGAACGTCGCCGTGATCGTCCCCAACTCACAGTTCATTTCCGAGCGGGTCACCAACTTGAGCCGGCCGGATGCGCTCACCGCGTACGCACTGACATTCCATGTGTCGCATGCGTCGGATCCGGACGTCGTTCGACGCGTGCTGCTGTCAGCCGCCGACGCGCATGCCGACGTGCACAAGGAGCCGCCCGCTGAAGTCGAGTTCGTGGAGGTGGGACTGGCCAGCCTGCGCTTCCAGCTTCAGGTGTGGAGCCACGCTCACCTGAACGCCGCCGGCAGATTGAAGAGCGATCTGAATTTCGAAGTCTGGCGTCGTCTGCGGGCCGAAGGTATGGCGCCACCAACCGCGCCGGTGGTCGCCGTTACCCTGCCGCCGTCGACGAAGTGATCGCGCGCACGCCGTGCCTGGCTGGCTGGCGCTGGTCTACACTGGCACCTACCATGCAACGACTCACGTATCTGCTGGCTCTCATCGTCGTTACTGCGATCGGCAACTTGCACGCGCAGGCCGGCCGCGGACCGCAAGGTCCGCCGAACATCACGGGCGCCTGGACCGGCACGTGGAGCGCCTACAACCCGGCCCGCGCCACCGCCCCGCCCAAAGAGTTGTGCGCCAAGCTGACGGCGACAATCGCGCAGAAGGGCGACATCTGGCAGGCGGTGTTCGAAGGCGACTGCGGCCGGCCGTACAGGTCACGATCACCATGGAAGGGCGTCAGGCCGGCGGCGCCGTGTTGTTCAAAGGTACCGCCGACCTCGGTGCCAAGGACGGCGGTGTCTACGACTGGATTGGACGCGCCGATGACAAGGAGTTCGTGGGCTTCTTCACCAGCGGCTTTTACACCGGCGTGTTCACGATGACGAAGGCGACCTGAGGATCTTCATTTGACGCCCCGGCCGCCAGTCGTCCGGTAGGACGACAGGGGCGGCAAATACGATCCGCTACCTGTCGGCGGCGCAGGCGCAGCTTCGACCTTGTGACGGAGCGTGCCGATCTTGTCGATCGTCGCAGTGATCTCGTCGCCGGCCACGAGCCACACCTGCGATCCACGCACCGACGTTCCCATGCCGACTCCGCCAGACGTGCCCGCGCCGATGATGTCCCCCGGTAGCAGCGTGACGAGCGAAGAGGCGTATTCGATCACTTCCCACACCGAGTGAATCATGTCCGACGAGTCGGCCTGTTGCCGCTGATCGGTCCCGACGAGCAGGGTCTGTTTCAGGTCGGTCATCGGGTTGCCGTAGAACTCTTTCGGAATGATGAACGGTCCCAGGGGACCGAAGGTGTCCTGACCCTTCATCACGAACCAGTCCGTGCCGGCGCTGAAGCCGCCCGGCGGCCGGCCACCGCGATCGGAGATGTCGATCATCACGGTGTACCCGAAGACGTGCTCCTCGGCCTTTGGTGCGGGCACATACCTCGCCGCACGGCCGATGACGGTGCCCAGTTCGACCTCCCAATCCAGTTGCGTGCGTCCGTGCGGCATCAGGATCGTCTCGCCTGTGCCGATGACGGAGGAGGGCGCCTTGAGGAACATGTACGGAACGCCGCGATTGGCTTTCCTCGCGGCAATCGCCTTGGCGCGTTCCTCCGGCCCGGCGTTTTCGGCGATGTGGCTGTAGAAGTTGACCGCCGTCATCATGATCTGCCGTGGCCGCGGGATCGGCGCCAGCGTTTTCACCTGACTCAAGTCGCGCACGTACGCGGGCCTCTTGCCGTCGAGCGCCTTGCTTTGCACCAACTCGTTGACGATCGCGTACAGGCGGCCTTTGAGTCCGTTCTCATACTCGCCGATGAGCGCGACCATGTCCGACGGCATGCGCCGGGCTGGAAACGAACGCGTTTTCTCGAGCGCCGCGTTGGCCTCGACGAGATCCACGACGAGCGAGTCGCGGAGCACCAGACCGGTCGTCTGAGACTTGTCGATCAGGAACGTGCCGACCTTGAAAGGTTCGGAACTCTTTGCGGCAGTGCCCGGCTTGAGCAACAGCGGTCACTGGCCAGACCAGCACGACCGCGAGTGCGGCCATCAGAATGCGCGGCATAGATCCTCCGTGAGCAAGTGCGGAACTACGGGATTATGCACTCAAACCCCGTGTCCTTACCCGCTCAACGCCATGCGTCGATCGAGACAGTCGCCCGCAGTGAGCCGCTGATCATCTTCCACGCCCCCTGCGTTTCACCGCCGGCGACGACGATGTGGATCTCCGAGGGCTCGAAGATCTTGATCACCTCGTCGGGTTGGGCCTTGAGGCGCGAGGCATACGGCTCGACGCCGGCCACCGCGCGCGGCCGCATCAGGTACTGAATCCATTGATTGTCCCAGTACTCCCGCGCGGTCATCAGCGCGTTGTCGGCGCACCAGGCGATCAGCTTTTCCTTCGTGTCGAACCCGAGATCGACGTAGCCGCGCGCCACGATCGGATCCATCACGAAGAGCGGTTGACTGTACTGCTCGACCGCGGCGAGCGAGCGGCGCATCTTCTCCTGCCACGTCGCCCGCGGACCGTAGCCGGCATGCGTATACCAGCCGCCGAAGAAGATGCTGGCGATGCTGTCGGTTGGCTTGAACCCCTTCTGTACGTGCAGCGGCTGCCATGGACTGCGCTCCTCAGCCTCCGGGATCACCGCCGTATAGGCATACCAGTTGCCCAGCGAACCCATGTAGGTATCGTCGGGCACGGATCCGCCCTGAAGATTCTGCGACAGCAGACCGTAGGCGCGTCCGATCGTGGCGTTGGCGTGGTTGTAGGGCCCCATCACGCCGATGCCGGAGTTCATGGCGATCTCGTTGCGGATCGGGCCGTTGACCACGGTGATGGTGGCGAATGAGTTGGTGCTGCTCGACCGCGCCGAGATGCCGCTCGAGGCGAGCGCCAGGATCACCGGGAAGTACTCGGGCCGCGCACCTGCCATGACGGCGTTGACCGCCACTTTCTCCACCGTGAATTCCCAGTACTCGCGGAATGCCGTCGGGCGGAGCCGTCCGACGACCTTGTCCGGCGGATGACTCGTGCCCTTGAGCATCGCCTCGACGCGCGCATCGGTCGGCAGCACAATCGGAAGCGAGTCGGTCCAATGGTTCTCCTCGAACAACCGCCGGAGGTTGTCTTCGGTGTCGGGCTCCACGAGCCGCGGCGTCGTCCGCTCGAACGTCAGCCCCTGGAGATCGGCTTCGTCGAGCGGCGAGAGTAGACCGTCGAGCACCTCCTGCATGAACGGCCGCCGGGCGACCGGATCCTGACCTTCGATGTAGGCACGCAGGTCCACGGCCGAGCGGTCCACGACCGGCTGCGGCACATACGCCTGACGAAGGCGCGGCATGCCCATCGACAGCGCTGTCGCCTTGCAGAGCCGTTGGAAGACATGCGTGTGCACGGCAACGGACGGAACGCCGTCCTGCTCCAGCGCCGCGGCGAGCCCGACGACCGTCGGGCTACAGGTGCTTCAAAGACCGACGCCGAGAATGGCGGCGTCGCCGTCCGACGCGATCGCCTTCCGCATCTCCGCGTCGTCGGACCACGTTTCCTTCGGGCGGGCGATGCGGATGTTCACGGCCGGCAGTTGCTCGGCGAACCATTGCCGCAGCTGCTCCATGAAGACGTCGGTGTTGTCGAAGAGGCAATCGACCAGATAGACCGTCTTGCCGTCGAGCGTGGACAGCCGCGGCGCCAGACGCTTGCCGACGACCTTAGGTGGATACCCACGCGGATCGTGGACCGTGATCTGCTGGCTCATGACCTGCTCCGCTCTCGTGCCTAGACCGCCTGACCCTTCGCAGTGTACTGGAACGAGCGTTCGAGTCGCCTTGAAGAGACCCGCGGCTACTGCCCGCTGATCGTCAGGCCCAGTTCTTCAACGCCCCGCTTGAACAGATCCAGGATCCGTCCGCTGGTGCGGAAATCCTCGAGGATCGCCGCTCGCCGGCTGGTGCGGAGATCGCTGATCACGTACGCGAGCGTCGTCGCCATCACCGATCCCTCTTCAGTCCGCGTGGCTTCGAACCGATTCTGGAACGTCCGCAGCGTGGTCTCAAAAGAGGCCTCGTGCCACCGTGCGATCCCACCGTCGATACGCAGGAAGTCGTTGAGCGCCGCCGCATATTCCTCCGTCGGTGGACGATGCCAGAACGAGACGTCGGGTCCGAACGCCTGCACGTAGAAGGGCAGATACAGGTTCGCCTGCGCAGGGACTCGCGCGCCCAGCGCCGGATTGAAGCGCTTGACTTCATCGGGCTTGATACCGGTGCGCGCCGAAATGTCGAGCGCCTGGATGGCTTTCGACAGCCGCATCGCGAAAATCGGCGTCTGCGGGTACTCGGCAGTCAATCGCGTCACGTTGACCATGTTGCCGAACACCATCTCGGCATAGAGAGACGACCTGTATCCGTAGGTCCGGTACAGGTCGCGATATCGCTGAATGGCGATCTCTCGAAGACCTGCGGCAAAGTCAGACCCGAGGAAGTACTGCTCCTGCGTGCTCGTCGCCACCCAGCCGCTCGCCGTTGATCACCGTCCGTCCCACGTTGACGCCGCCGGCGTGGTGTTCCGAGAGCGCCGGAATGAAGCTGTCGTACATCGTGGCGAGGATCGTCAGGTAAGCCGCGCAGTACGGCGCCTGCGTCGTCTGGTTGTAGGCCTCGAGCACGACCGGTGCCAGTTTGTTCAGAAACGCCCAGTTGCGGCTGAGGAACTGACAGAAGCCGATCGCTCGGGCGCGCGAGCGGGCGCGGCCATCGAGACCTGATTCAAGGATGGCCTGCGCCAATCCGATTTCAGCCGGCACGCCAAAACGCTCGTAGATCGTTCCCCATTCTTGAAGGAAGCTGCCGTAGCGCTGCGCGTTCGGCATGAGGAACTGCCCACGCGTCGGGTTGTGCACGAGCGGACCGGTGACCGGCGTGAGCAGACGAACGAGCTCGTCGCGCCGCGCATCCAGCTGCCTGGGAAGTGTGTGGCCATTCAGGAACCCATTCAGCGCCTGCTCTTCCCAGACGCCATCTCGCACCCAATCGCCGGCGGTTGGAAAGATCGCCAGCAACCGTCCGTCCTGAGCGCTGCCGAACGCAATTCGTCCGTCTGGAATCGTGAAGATGTGCTGCCAGAACGGGTACGTCGGCCGGAACATCTGAACCGCCGCGAGATCCCGGTCCAGCCGGGTGCGCGAGTACTCAGTGGCGGCCCGGGCTGCAGCTGGTTCCGGATCATTCGCGAAGGGGCGGTCCGTGCGAAATCCTTGTGCGTAAAGCGACGATCCGACGCACACAAGGGTCGCGAGTCCGAGCAAGAGAGCCAGATGTTTCATAGGGGGCGTGGTGATTATCGACGAGTTTGACGGATCCGCGTCCGTGATCCGTTTATCGGCGGGAACGGCTCAGAGATTCACAGGCCCGAAGCCTGGGATTCGGAGTCGAACCGCGTCACCGCCACGCGTCGATCGAGACCGTCGCGCGCAGCGCGCCGCTGATCATTTTCCACGCACCCTGCGTCTCGCCACCGGCGACGACGATGTTGATCTCCGATGGCTCGTAGATCTTGATCACCTCGTCGGGTTGGGCCTTGAGGCGCGAGGCGTACGGCTCGATACCAGCCACGGCCTTGGGGCGCAGCAGTTGAATCGACTGATTGTCCCAGTACTCCCGTGCGGTCAGCAGCGCGTTGTCGGCACACCAGGCGATCAGCTTCTCCTTCGTGTCGAAGCCGAGATCGACGAACCCGCGCGCGACAATCGGGTCCATCACGAACAGCGGCGGGCTGTACTGCTCGACCGCCGCCAGGGCGTGGCGCATCTTCTCCTGCCACGTGGCCCGCGGGCCGTAGCCGGCATGCGTGTACCACCCGCCGAAGAAGATGCTGGCGATGCTGTCGGTCGGCTTGAACCCCTTCTGCACGTGCAGCGGCTGCCAGGGACTGCGCTCCTCCGCCTCGGGGATCACGGCGGTGTAGGCGTACCAGTTGCCCTGCGATCCCATGTAGGTATCGTTCGGGACCGACCCGCCCTGAAGATTCTGCGACAGACAGACCGTAGGCGCGTCCGATCGTGGCGTTGGCGTGGTTGTACGGGACCCATCACGCCGATGCCGGAGTTCATCGCGATCTCGTTGCGAATCGGACCGTTGATGACCGGAATCGTCGCGAAAGAGGTCGTGCTGCTCGATCGCGCGGTGATTCCGCTGGCGGCCAACGCCAGGATCACAGGGAAGTACTCGGGTCGCGCGCCTGCCATGACGGCGTTGACCGCGACCTTTTCTACAGTGAATTCCCAGGCCTCACGAAACACCGTCGGGCGAAGTCGTCCGACAACCTTGTCCGGCGGATGACTCGTGCCCTTGAGCATCGCCTCGACGCGCGCCTCCGTCGGCAGCACGATCGGCAGCATGTCCGTCCAGCGGTTCTCTTCGAACAGTCGCTGGAGGTTGTCCTCAGTATCGGGCTCGACCAGGCGCGGTGTCGTCCGCTCGAATGACAGGCCCTGAAGATCCGCATCCTCGAGCGGCGACGGTGAGGCCGTCGAGGACCTCCTGCATGAAGGGGCGCCCCGAGATTGCGTCGCTGCCGTCGATGTACGCACGGAGATGTGCAGCCGACTGATCGACGACGGGATGCGGCGTATACGCCTGACGCAGACGCGGCATGCCCATGGACAGTGCGGTCGCCTTGCAGAGCCGATGCGAATCGTTGCGTATGGACGGCGATCGAGGGCACACCGCCCTCTTCCAGCGCCGCGGCGAGCCCGACGACCGTCGGGCTGCAGGTGCTTCAAAGACCGATGCCGAGAATCGCGGCATCGCCGTCGGCGGCGATGGCCGCGCGCATCTCCGGGTCGTCGGCCCAGGTCTCCTTCGGTCTGATGATGCGCGCATCGACCGCGGGCAGGTGCTCACCGAACCACTGCTGCAACTGGTCCATGAACACGGCTGAATTGTCGAAGAGACAGTCGACCAGATAGACGGTCTTGCCGTCCAGCGTCGACAGCCGCGGCGACAGACGCTTGCCGACGACCTTCGGGGGATAGCCGCGAGGGTCGTGCACCGTTATCTGCTGACTCATGAGGTCATCATACGCAAGCTTGGGCGCCCTTCGCGGGCGCCGGGTTGAACGCGCCGCAGAGCGGACGATCCACGACATGCCGTGATCGAGCGCGGCACTACTGAACAAGATGACCGTCGATTCGTTTGGGGGTCGAACCCAGCAGGTGTCGTTACTGACGTGGTGTGCGTCTTGCTCGCTCTGACGATGGTCGAACCGTCCGATAACGGCTCGATGCCAGGTAGCCATTCGAACACCTCGGGTGGCTCAGAGGCTCGGAAGGAATGTCATATGCCGCAGCAACTAATTGATTTGGTCAAGAACACGGTCATTACGGCCATCAAGGGGGCAGGCGAGATCGTCAACGCGGTCACCGATACGTCGAGCGTCGCACTCGTCAATGCGCTGAAGGGTACGACCGCCGTTGGAACGGCCGCGGCGAGCGCGGTCGCCGATGTGGCCAGCGGAGTCATTCAGGGAGCCTCTCAGGTTGGAGGCGACCTCGGCGGAGCCGCCAAAGGCGCGATGATGGGTGTGCTGCGAGGCACCAAGACGCTAACCGGCGAGACCATGGACACCATCTCGGCGGGCGCTCGCTCGGTGGTCAAGAGCACAGGACAGGTGGGAGGCGACGTCGTCGTCGCGGCCAAGGGTGTGGTCGAGGGCGCTATTCAGGGAGCACGCGACCTCGGCATCGACGCGGCCAAAGCGGCAACGGCAGCGGCGAACGGCGCCATCAAGGGGGCCGGCGAGGTGAGTCAGGTCGCGGCGGGCCAGGTAACGCAGGCGCTGACCGGCGTCATCGATGGCGTCAAGGTCGTCGTCACGGAGCCGTTCCGCCCGGCGGCGGCCAGGTCGTAAGGACAGTCGACTAGACCGTCATCCGCGGGTCAGATCTTGATCCTTGCATGCCTGTAAGGATCAAGATCTGAGCCCCCTCAGATACCTGTCAGCGCTCAGTGCGGCTGTCGCCCCATCGCCTGCTGCCGATGCCGCTCGGCCGGCCGACCCGGAGCGGACCGTTCCTGCCGCGAACAGACCGGGCAGGCTGCTGCGCATCTCGCCATCGACCGGGATCCGTCCAGATGCATCGAGCGCGAGCACACCGTCGAGCAATGTCGTTGCCGGCGCGAGTCCGACATACACGAACAGACCGGCCAGCTCGAGATCGTCGTTCGTGCCGTCACTGATCGATCGCGTGCGGACGCTCTTCAATCCGCCGTTGCCGATCGCTTCCTCGACGATCGTGCCAAAGCGCACTTCGATCTTCGGATTCTCCTGCACGCGCCGGACGTAATCAGGCTGCGCCGAAAACGCCGTGCCGCGATGCAGGATGATGACCCGTGCGGCGTGCTGCGCGAGCGTCAGCGCCTCCTGCAACGCGGAGTCGCCGCCACCAACGACGCCGACGATGCGGCCGCGGAGAAGAGGGGCGTCGCAGCTCGCGCAATGGCTCACGCCTTTGCCACGCAGCTGCTCTTCACCAGGGATGCCGAGCGTCTTCAACGTCGTGCCCGTCGCGATCACGACCGCCCGTGCTGGATATCGCCCTCGCTGGTGGTCACGACGCCACTGTCCCTGCGTCCGCGTGCAGACCGGTCGCTTCGGTGGCGACGAACTCCGCGCCGGCTGCCGCACGGCCTGCTCCTGAATGATCGGGCACAGGTCGTAGCCCGGGACTCCGTCGGGAAATCCGGGATAGCCATCGATCCGTTCGATGCTCACCAGGTGGCCGCCGAGTGCGGGGCCGGTCAGGACCCGCGTCTTCCGCCCTGCTCGCGCCGACGTCAGCCCCGCGGTCAAGCCCGCCACACCGCCGCCGACAATCACCACGTCGTACTCGGGCTGAGACATCGAGTTGATCCTACGCCGTGGCCAGCTTCTCCGTCGCTTCCAGGTCCTGCCGAAGCGTTCGACTGCCAAGCAGGTAATGCACCGCCGCCCACACATTCACGACGCCGATGATGACCAGCGCATAGCGAAGGGAGTTCTGGTCGTACGAGGCGCGGAGCTGATCACTAATCAGGCCGGTGAGCGACGGCCCGAAGCCGTTGCCGATGAGCGTCTGGATGAACAGCAGCAGCGACGTCGCGACCGAGCGCATGCGCAGCGTGGCGAGCGCCTGCGTCATGGCAAAGGACGGCCCGAAGAACACGGCGGCCATGAACATGAGACCGACAAACGACGGCAGCACCACTGCGCGATCGGGGGACAGATACGCGAGAAACTGAAACGGCACGCACAGCAGCGTGGCGACGCCCGGCACCCAGAGGTACCACCGCCGGTCCTTGAATCGAACGCTCAGTCGATCCGCGGCGAAGCCGCCGAAGAACGTGCCGAAGCCGGCGATGGCCGAGAGTACCGCGATCCAGTAACCCGCTTCGGCAACCGACATCTGATGCGAGCGTTGCAGAAACGCGTTGTTGAACGCGCCGCTCGCATACCAGACCACCGAGTGGAGCGCGGCGGCGAGCGTCAGGTGGCGAAACGAACTCTTCCGAATGAGCGTGCGCAGCACGTCGAACATGCGCGGCACCGGCGCGCGCTCGCCGGCGCTGCGCGAAATTCCGTCGGACATGCCCCGTGGCGGCTCCTTCACCGTCAGCCACAGGATCAGGGCAATAACGATCCCGGGCACGCCAGCGAGGATGAACGTCATGCGCCATCCGATGGTCTGGTTGCCCCAGCCGCCGAGCGCGGCGCCGAGCGAGGTGCCGATCGGCACACCCAGGGCGAAGATCGAAAAGGCCGTGCCGCGCCGGCTCTTCGGAAAGTAGTCGGAGATGAGCGAGTGCGACGGCGGGCTGCCTCCCGCTTCACCGACGGCCGTGCCGACACGGGCCGCGAACAGCATCGCGTAGTTCACCGACATCCCGAAAAGGGCGGTCATCGCGCTCCAACTGGCGACCGCAAGTGCCAGCACGTTGCGCCGGTTCGAGCGGTCGGCCATCGCGGCGATGGGGATGCCCATGAACGAGTAGAAGAAGGCGAACGGGATGCCGGTCAGCACGCCCATCTGAAAGTCGCTGGCGCCGAACTCCTTCTTGATCGCCTGGAGTGACGCGGCGAGGATCTGCGAGCGATCCATCGTGTTGAGCACGTAGCACACCGTCAGCGCGCCGAGCACGTAGTGCGCATACCAGGTCTTGGTCAGGAGCGGCGACTGGGCGGCGAGCGTCGGTTGTGTGGTCTGCAACACGGCCTCCTGATGAATCCCGAGGGATTAGGTCACTTCTTCTGCGCGCGCTCGAATCGTGACGTCTCGATGTAGTTGCGGATCGCGGTGTTGCCCTCGTGGCAGGCGTACTCGGTACGTCTTGTACTCGTTATCGAGCTTCATCGGAAACGCCGCCGACCACTTCCCCGTCGTCAGGATCTCGGGGTCCTCGACCGTCATCTGATAATCGATCGTGTCGCTGGCGGTTCGGGTGAAGCGCTCGGTGAAGCGCAGGTTGGCCGATGCCGGCGTCAGCGCCGGAGAGCCGGGAACGCCGAGATTGGTCATCGCCGGCTTGCCGTTGAAGTTCGTTGTCTCGACGACCAGCGTGCTGCCGTCCCAGCGCCCGCGCGACTCGCCGAGATACTGACGGATTGCGCCGTTGAGTGGCGGGCGTTTCGTTGTTGGAATGATGCGCGCCTCGTGCGCCATCTCGAGAAGAATCACGACGTAGCCCGGGAACTGCATGATCCGGATGCCGTTGTTGTAGTTGCGCGGCAGCATCGAAACCGGAAGGCCTCGGGTGATGCAGCGATCCCAGGTGTCGAAGTCCTCCGGGCTGTCGAAGACGGTCTGCCCCGGCTTGTAACTGCCGCGCATCTGGTCGTAGAGCTCTTTGCCCTTCGGTGTGAGCGCGGGAAATCTTCCGTTCGGCGGGTCCACCAGCAACGACGTAAGTCGTGTGGCCTCGCCCGCATCGGCCTGAGGGATCGCGCCCGAGAGAAAGCGCTCGTTGCGGGCGTCGGCGCTCTTCTGTGCCGCGGCGAACTCCTCGTCGGTCAGGAAGCGTCGTTCGCCAAACTTCTCGGGACGCTGGAACGGTGTGCTGATCAGATGATTGAGCGGCCAGATGCCGCGCAGGTCGGGCTCGCCCCACGGCGTCATCGGCGGCTTCCACGTCGATGTTCGGGCAGGCGTGCCCTGGGCGAGCGCCAGGGACGTTGCGCAGATCATCAGGACGATCCCGATGCCAACGCCATGCAGCCCTCGAATCGGCTTGCTCATGACGCGCCCATGGTAGCACCGGGGTAACCACGTCGCCGGTGCCACACGGTAGAATCCGCAGAGTTCGGTTCCACGAGGAGTGAGCGATGCGAAGGAAGAGTCTCGTCAACTGGCTGGTCGTTGCCGCGATCGGCGTGACCGCGACCGCGCTGACCGCGCAAAACACCACACCCCGCACGGCCATCGCGTCGAAGGTAGAGCTCCCGGCCGAACGCGTGGCCCGAATCGACCGCGCGTTGCAGCGATACGTCGATGACAACCGCATCGCCGGCATCGTCGCCTTCGTGCTGCGCGACGGTCAGCCGGTGTACGAGCGGGCCGTCGGGTGGAGCGACAAGGAAGCCGGGCGGCGGATGACCACGGACACCGTCTTCCGAATCGCCTCGCAGACGAAAGCCATCACCAGTGCCGCCATCCTGTCGCTCGTCGAGGAAGGCAAGCTCACGATCACCGACCCGGTCAGCCGTGTGATTCCGCAATTCGCGAAGACGACGGTCGCGGCCGGCGGGTCGGCCGTGCCGGCGAAGCGCGCGATCACCATTCGCGATCTGCTGACGCACACCGCAGGGATCTCCTACGGCATCGAGCCGGCGATCGCGTCGCAGTACGAGGCCAAAGGACTCGGCCCCGCCGCCGGCTTCGGCTGGTACACCGCCGACAAGGACGAGCCCGTCTGCTCCACGATGGAACGTCTCGCGATCGCTGCCCTTCGTCGCCCAGCCGGGCGAGCAGTGGGTGTACGGCTACAACACGGACATTCTGGGCTGCGTGGTCGAGCGTGCGTCGGGCATGCCGCTGGACGCCTTCATCAAGACGCGGATCACCGACCCGCTGCGGATGATCGACACGCAGTTCTTCCTGCCGGCGGCGCAGCGCAACCGACTGGCCGCGGTCTACGCGAGCGGCGATGACGGGTTGATCAAGCGCGCGCCTGACGGTCCACGAGGACAGGGCAACTACGTCGACGGTCCGCGGCGCAACTTCGCCGGCGGCGCGGGTCTGCTCTCGACGGCTCGTGACTACGGCCGCTTCTTGGAGATGATTCGCCGTGGCGGCGAGCTCGACGGCGTCCGCGTTCTGGCTCCCCGCAGCGTCAAGCTCATGACCACGAACCAGATCGGGACGCTGCATTCCACGGCCGGACTCGGCTTCGGGCTCGGCTTCCAGACCACCGATCGATACGGCGCCAACGGCATGGACTCGGAGGGAGCCTTCGGATGGGCCGGCGCCTACGGCACGATCTATCGCGTCGATCCGGAGGCCAGGCTGGTGATGGTGATGATGATTCAACTGCTCCCGAACGCCACCGACATCAGGACTGTGTTCCCGACGCTCGTCTATCAGGCGCTCGACAAATAGCCACGTGAAAGGGGTCGTTGGCGCATTCACCGTCGCATCGCTCGCGATTCTTAGCGGCTGCGGCGCTCAGAGCGCTCCCGCGCCGGATGCCTCCGGATTCGCCATTGTCAAACTCGATCCGGCCCTGGATGCCATCGTCTCTCCCGACGCAGCACTCGAGACGATCGGCGACCGCTTCGGTTTGACCGAGGGCCCGGTGTGGGTCCAGGACGGCGCCGACTGGGTATCTGTTGTTCAGCGACCTCATCGCAAATGTGATCTACAAGTGGACGCCCGGCGGCCAGCTCTCCGCGTTCCTCGAGAACATCTACGACGGTCCGGACATCCTCAACGTCGGACAGCAAACGCGGCGCGGGCGGATGAACGTCATCATCATTGGCTCCAACGGCCTCACGATCGATCGCGAGGGACGGCTGATCGTTGCGTCGCCGGCGAGCCGTGCCGTCTTTCGCCTCGAGAAAGACGGCACGCGCACCGTGCTTGCCGACCGCTATCAAGGCCAACGATTCAACGGCCCGAATGACCTCGTCATGAAATCGAACGGGTCGCTGTATTTCACCGACGGCAACTCGGGACTGCGCGGCGGTGCGACCAGCCCGTTGCGGGAGATTCCGTTCAACGGCTTCTACCTGGTCAGAGACGGAGGAGTGACGCTCGTCGGCAGCAACGAGGGCTTCACGCAGGGATTCCCCAATGGCATCGCCCTGTCCCCCGACGAGAAGCGCTCTACGTGACCATCGGGCGGAAGATCATGCGCTACGACGTACAGCCCGACGACACGGTCGCCAATGCCACCGAGTTCCTCGATGTCGAGGGCAACGACGGGTTGAAAGTGGACGCCAACGGCAATGTGTTCTCGACAACCGGAGCCGGACCGGGCGAGATCCGGATCACGTCACGCGAGGGAAGACGTCTCGGCACGCTCCGGCTTCCGCAGCCGCGAGGCGAACCGCGGGAGCAGATCTGTGCGACGAACGTGGGGTTCGGCGATGCAGACGGCAGAGGCCTCTATATCACTGCGTGCACACACGTCTTTCACATCCGGCTCAACTCGCCTGGCGTGAGGCCGGGGCCCGGCGGACCGGGTGGGCCCCAATGAAAACCACCCTGATGGTCGCGGCCGGTGTGCTGATAACCGTTATCGTGCTCGCGGGCCAGAACACCGCTGGTACGCCAGAGGATCACGTCGCCCGCGCCAAGACCGCGGCGGGTAACGACTATCAGAACCTATTCAACTTCCTCTGCGCTGTGCCGACTCCGCGAGGTGGGCCCCACGCGCGCCGACGGACCACCACCAGGGCCCCCAGACAAGTCAACATGGTACGCCGAGCCGGTGAAGGTGTTCGACAACCTCTACTTCGTCGGCCAGCGCGAGTACTCCGCGTGGGCGGTGACGACGTCGGAGGGCATCATTCTGATCGACACGCTCTTCGACTACTCCGTCGAAGAAGCAGGTCGCAGGCGGATTGAAGAAGCTGGCGCTCGATCCGGCCACGATCCGCTATGCCGTCGTCACGCACCCGCATCCCGATCACCACGGCGGCGCAAAGTTCCTCCAGGATCGCTACAAGTCGCGCGTGGTGATGTCGGCAGCAGACTGGGATGTGATCGATCGACTCGCCGGGACGAAGCCGGCGCGCGACATGGTTGCGACAGACGGCCAGACGCTCACGTTGGGCGACACGACCGTCACGCTCTACGTCACGCCCGGCCATACTCCGGGCACGCTCTCGGTGCTCATCCCGGTGCGTGACAACGGTGCGCGCCATCTCGTGGCGCTCTGGGGCGGCACGGGGCTCAACGCCGATCGAGAATCTCTCGAGAAGTACATTCAGTCGGCGCAGCGGTTCGACGACATCGCGCAGAAGGCAGGCGCGGACATCATCCTGTCGAACCATACCGACTGGGACGGATCGAAGGTCAACCTCACGCAGCTTGCAGCCCGCGCGCCCGGGAGTGCGAATCCGTACGTCGTCGGCACGCCGGCCGTGCGGAGGTATCTGGAGGTCGCGCGGGAATGTGCGACCGCCCGCGTGAAGCGTCTGAACTAACGCGTCGCCTGCTTCTCCTGCTCGCGCGCGCCGCGGAGGATGGCCGGCAGGCTGTAGTTCCCCTCGTGGCAGGCGAACTCGAACATCTGCTCGCCGGTCCGCTTGAGCGGAATCATCAGCGTCCACGGGCGTGACCACACGGTCGGGTCGTCGAAGGTCACGGAGTACTCGAGCGTGTCCTCGGCCACCCGCCGAAACTTTTCGATGGTGTGCAGTTTGTCGGTCGCACCCACTCGCGTGGCGTTGGCCACGTAGTTGGTCGTGTCCACGACCAGTGTGTCCTCTTCCCATCGCGCGCGCGAGTCGCCGTGATACTGCCTGATCGCTGGAGAGACGTGGGGCGCGGTGCTGATCGAGAAGATGCGCGCGTCGTGAATCATCTCGGTACGCAGCGCGAGGACGGCCGGACCTTGGGTGATCTCGAAGTAGCTCTGATAGCCGGCGCGGATGTTGGGCGTGCCGTAGCTGATACAACGAGTGCCCAGCGACAGGTCATGGGCGGCATCGGCCGGCCCTCTTCCCTGCTGCGCCGCCGCTTGCGCGCGTGCGCGTTCGGCCGCGCCAGGCGCCTGAGGCGGAATGCGGCCGTCCGGCGGATCGATGATCAGCGAGGTACGGTTGTCCCACACGCGCTCGGACAACCACGACTGGTCATAGTTGCCGACCTGCGTATCGGCGGAGCTGAATCTCGTCTTGCCATCGATGACGGCGTTGACGAGCTCGTCGGCAAAGAACGCGTCGCCGCCATCCATCAATGCCGCCGCGCGCTTCTTCAAGTCGGCGAGCTCGGCGTCGGTCATCGTCGCGCGGAGACCGAAGTGCTTCGGCCGCTCGAGAGGAGTCATGCCGTTGTTGGCCCACACGCCCTGAAAGTCGGGGCGGCCATCCGGCATCCGCGGCACCGACCAGTGCTTCCCGGTCGACTGGCCATGGACGAGGACGGTGGTCGAAAGAGCGAGGCCGATCAACACGCACGTCGCGGTTCGTCGAGGCATGGCACAGTGTCGCCGAGATCAGGTCGCGTGTGCATCCCCTTTCCGAGGTAGTCCAATGGGTGATCCCGATATAATCCAGGCCCGACCATGGCGCTCGACTCGGGTACGCGGCTCGGTCCTTACGAGATCCTGACGCCGCTGGGCGCCGGCGGCATGGGCGAGGTCTACCGCGCGCGCGATACGCGCCTCGACAGACTGGTCGCCGTCAAGGTGCTGCGCGCCGAGACGACGTCGCCACAAGCCCTTGAACGCTTCGAGCGCGAGGCCAAGGCGATTGCCGCGCTGAATCATCCCGGCATCTGCGCCATCTACGACGTCGGCACGTCGCCCTTCCCTTTTCTGGTGATGGAGCTCCTCGACGGCGAGACGCTTCATCACCGTCTCGCGCGCGGCCCGCTGGACGTGCCGACGCTCGTCGATACCAGCCTGGCCCTCGCCGAGGCGCTGGCCGCGGCACACGCCAAAGGGATCGTTCACCGCGACTTGAAGCCTGCCAACATCGTGCTGGCGTCGCGTGGACCAGCGATCCTCGACTTCGGTCTGGCACGCATCGCCGACACGGCGCCTGAGATCGACACCGCCGCCACGGCGATTCGCGACCAGTCCCCGCGCTCACTGACGCCGGCACCACCGTCGGCACCGTCGCCTACATGTCGCCGGAGCAACTGCGCGGCGACTCGCTCGACGCGCGCACCGATCTGTTTTCATTGGGCCTCGTGATCTACGAGATGGCCACCGGCCGGCGCGCCTTCTCTGGCGCAACGAGCGCCGTCACGACAGCAGCAATCCTCCACGAGAACCCGGTCCCGCCGCGGCAACTGAGAGCAGATCTCCCGGCCCGGCTCGAGCAGGCGATCCTGACGCTGCTCGAAAAGGACCGCGACGTCCGCACACAGACGGCGTCGGAGCTGCGTGCGGAGCTGACGCGACTGAAGCGGGAGTTGAGCGGGACGCGTGTGACCGATCACGCCGCTTCGGTGTCCGGCGTCGTTGCGGACGCGACGCGACCATCCGTCACAGCGACCACGACCGTCGCGCCTCCGAGTTCATCGGACGCACAGCTGGTCGCGGGTCTGCTCAGCCGACATCGCAACGCCGTGATCGGTGCGGTCGCGGTGGCTGGCCGTGATCGCCATTGGTGCCGGCTACATGGCGACGCGGTCACCGTCTGACGGCACGGCGAACGAGGACGGCGCGACGATCTCAATCGCCGACGTCGCGGTCCAGCAGTTGACGACAAGTGGCACAGCCGCCTTGCCGGTCATCTCTCCGGACGGCAACTACGTCGCCTACGTGGAGCAGAGCGCGAACGGCGACAGCCTTCGTGTGAGACAGGTCGCGACCGGCAGCAACGTCGAGATCGTGGCGGCCGAGCCAGGTGTTCGGCTGCTTGCGCCAGCGGTGACCGCCGACGGGACGTTCGTGGATTACGTGAAGCGGGTCGGGGCGCAGCCGTTGGAGTTGTGGCAGATCGCGTTCCTCGGCGGCGCTCCACGGCGGCTGCTCACCGGCATCGGCAGTGGCGTGGGCTTTTCGGCCGACGGTCGTCGCATGGCGTACGTCCGCGGCGACGGCTCGGGAAAATCGGAAGTGGTGATCGCGGCGAGCGACGGCAGCGGCGCGCAAGTGCTCGCGACGCGACAACAACCCGGTGGCGGCTTCCTGAATCTCGCCGGCACAGGTGGCCTCGGTTGGTTTGCGCCGGCGTGGTCGCCGGATGGCTCGACGCTCGCCGTCCTTGGCTCCAAGACCGGCTTTTCCGGTCAGGTCGTGTTCGTCGATACGCGGGACCGGATCCGAGCGTGCCTTCGACTTCGGACCACCGCTCCCCGGAATTTCGCTGGCCTGGCTGGATGAGAGTACGCTGCTGTTCAGCGCCCTCGATCGATCCAGTGAGCCGCTCCAGTTGTGGCTCGTCTCGTACCCGGGTGGGCAATTCCGCCGCCTCACCAACGACTTGACCCAGTATGTCGGACTGAATCTGAGCGCTGACCGTAACCAACTGGTGAGCGCGCGGAGCGAGGCCTCATTCAGCATCTGGACGAGCGACGCGACGGCCGCGAAGTGGACGCAGACCGTGCCCAAGACGCCGGTGAAGGGTCCGATCGGCTTCGGTGTCGCGTGGCTTGACGACGATCTGCTCTATCCGAGCAGCGCCAGCGGCGGATGGGTACTCGAACGACGGCGGGTGTCGGCACAGACGACAGAGACGCTCGCGCGCGCCGGAGGACTCCCGCAGGTCAGCCAGGACGGTAAGACGATCGCCTTCTTCGACTACGACGCCGGCGAGTTGTGGAAGGTGGACGCCGACGGTCGCAACCGGACGCTGGCGGGCCGCGGGTTTGCCAACGCACGGATCACGCCCGACGGGACGCAGCTCACATTCGTCGAAACCATCAACGGAATCCCGAGCGTACGCATCCGGGCCATTGACGACACCGGCGATGCGCGGGAGATCACCTCGGATCGCGTCCGGAATGGAGGAGCCATGGTATCTCCGGACGGGAAATGGATCGCCTATACAGCCTTGGACGACCAGAAACGGCCGGTCGTCGGCCTGTGCGACCTTCCGGCCTGCACGTCGAAGCGAACGCTCCCGTTCGGGTCTGTCTGGACGCCGGACAGCAAGGGTTTCGCGTATGTCGACCCGCGCACGCGGTCCGATCTCTGGATCCAGCCGCTCGACGGCGGTGCGCCCCGGCAGCTCACGCGCTTCCCGCCCGACGGCCAGGAGATCTGGAGCTTCGCCTGGTCGGCTGATGGACGCCGTCTCGCCGTGGCCCGTGCGTCGATCACCAACAACATCGTGCTGCTCCGCGGGCTCCGGCCGGCGCGCTGAAGGAGTGGAGGTCGTGCGCGTGAGGCATCAGTTGGCCGTCGGTGGGATGGTGTGCGCGCTACTCGGCGCGCTCGTCGTGCACATCGTCAGCGCGCAGGGACGACGAGCCGAAGGCGGAGACTGGCCGACCTACAACCGCGATCTCGCCGGCACGCGGTACTCGCCACTGACGCAGATCAACACGAACAACGTCGCGACGCTGATGCCGGAGTGGTCGTATCGACTGCGTCCCGAGCCCGGCAAGCCGGTGCCTGCGATCGACAAGCCGGCAAGTTCATTCGAACTCTTTCAGCAGGTCACGCCCATCGTCGTCAACGGCGTGATGTATCTGCCGTCGGGCAACCGCGTTGTCGCGCTCGAGCCGGAGACAGGGAAAGAGATCTGGCGCTACGAGCTGCCCGACGGACTGGCGTCGTTCCGTGGCGTGGCGTATTGGCCTGGCGATGGAAAAGTGCCGCCACGCATCTTCTTCACCAGCCTGCGAACGCTGATCGCGCTGCGCGCCGATACCGGCGCCCTCGATGTCGCCTTCGGCACAGGCGGTCACATCGATCTCGAGATCCCGTACGCCGGCGTGCCGGTGATCTACCGGAACATCGTGCTGATGGGATCGAATTTCTTCGGGCCCGGCGAGCGCCACATCGGCCCGCATCTCACAACCAGCAAGGGCGAGAAGGGCGATGTACACGCCTACGACGCGCGGACGGGCGCGAAGGCGTGGACCTTTCACACGATTCCGCGCCCCGGCGAGGCCGGCCACGACACCTGGGGCGGTAACAGCTGGCAGGATCGCACCGGCAATAACGTCTGGTCGTTCACGCTCACCGTCGACGAGCAGCGCGGCCTCGTCTACCTGCCGGTCAGCGGTCCGGGCATGAACTACTACGGCGGCGACCGGCCCGGCGACAACCTGTTCAGCAATTCGACCGTGGCGCTCGACGCGCTCACGGGGAAGTTGAAGTGGCACTTCCAGAACATCCGTCACGAGATCTGGGACTACAACCTTCCGCCCGCGCCCGGTCTCATCGACATCAGGAAAGACGGCAAGACGATTCCGGCACTCGCGCAGGTCGGCAAGTCGGCATTCATGTTCATCCTGAATCGCGAGACCGGCGCACCGATCCACGGCGTCGACGAGCGGCCGCAGGCGAAGGCGGACGTACCGGGTGAAGCCTACCCGGCGACGCAACCGATTCCGAAGAAGCCCGGTCCTCTGGCGCGGGTGAGCATGACGCGGAACGATCTCGTCACGGCTGATGACACGACGCCGGCGCATGCCGAGGCGTGTCGGACATTGTGGGACAAGGTGCAGTTCCGCAATGACGGTCCGTACACGCCGTGGAACTACCGGCCCGCCGGCGGTCCGCCGTCGATTGTCTTCCCGGGCATGACCGGCGGTGTGAACTGGGGCGGCACCGCCACCGATCCGGAGCTCGGATATATCTTCGTGAACTCGAAGGACGAGCCCTCGTCAGGCTGGATCGCTCCGAATCCGCGCTACAACGAGAAGACCAAGGACACCGAGTTTCCGTACGTGCAGCAAAGCGGCGGCACCCTCAGCGCCGACGCGCGCGACGCTGACGGTCGTTCGCTCGGCACACTTCCCTGCTACCGTCCGCCGTGGGCGAGCCTGATGGCGGTGAACGCCACGACCGGTGAGTTCGTGTGGCGAGTGCCGCTTGGCGTGAACGACGCGCTGCCCGAGGGGAAGAAGAACGTCGGATCACCCGGCTACGGTGGTCCGATGGTGACCGCCGGCGGACTCATCTTCATCGGCGCGACGCGAGATCAGCGCTTCCGCGCGTTCGAGGCCCGGACCGGCAAGGAGCTCTGGTCCACCCGGTTCGACTACAACGTCACCGCGATTCCGATCACTTACATGGGTCGCAACGGCAAGCAGTACGTCGCTGTCACCGCCGCGACAGGCGGAAAGGGCAACAACGAGTCGCTGCACGTGTTCGCGCTGCCCTAGACGGTAGCCGCATCACGCATTGGTGGAAGCGCGAGCCACGTCGTTCACTCACGGCAGATCCAGGCGTCTCTCTCACTTCGGTGGGACGGGCTCGAACTCGTAGATGCCGCCGTCGGCCATCAACGCCAGGAACAAGCGTCCGTCGCGAATGACATACGAACGGATGTTGCCCCACTGCTTGACGATCTGATCGTGGAGCGAACCGGGCGGGCACTGCGCGCGCGTGAGCGCCATCGGACCGAACTCGATCTGGCTCGAGCCCGCCGACTTCCACGTGCCTCGTCCACGATTACAGTCGACACGCGCCGTCAACTGTCCGCCGGCGGTCAACTCGATCGTGTACTTCGACGGGTCATCGGGTTTCAGGATCGTGCCGTCACCCCCTTCGAATCTGACCAGCCGCCACGACGTCCCCTCGAGTGCGGATGCGGCCGGTGACGCGGATGACGAGGCGCTGCCCGGGGCCGCCGCGTTATTCGATGTGGAGACTGACAGCGGTCGCACAGCCGATCCGTCATTCGCGACTTCGAATATCACGTTCGTTGTCCTCGACGGACAGCACAAGGCGTCCGTCGCTGCGTATCGCGCATATGCAGCCGCCACTCGAGTCGGGCCCTGGAGCGACACCTGACTGAGTGCCCCGTCGGTACGGCTGTCCATCGGCTGCGGCGACAACGTGCCGGCGAACACACCACGTACGAAGACGAAATCCTGATACTGAAGCGGCCGGCACATGCCGTCGTAGCCGGCAGCGGCACGAATCACGACGACCTGCCAGCCACCCTGATACGCACCGATCAGGTCCCAACCCCGTTCACGCAGCTGTTTGTCTTCGGCCAGCTGCGGTGGGCGCGCCGCTTCCCGGCAGCGAGGGTCCGTGACTCCATGCGTTTTCGGTGCCAATGGAATCGACTGGGCGCGCGCGTTCCACGCAGCCGGCTTCGGATTGTCCAGCCAGGCTGCAACTCTGCCCCTGGGATCTGCCGACGGCCGGCAGGCCAATCACCATCGCGACCAGTGACGCGGTAACTCCGCGCAACTGTCGATCGCATACGACCTCCAGTGAACTTTTCCCGCTTTCTCTGCGTCATCTCCCTTGGCTAATCTACAAGAGGGCGGAACATGTCCGCCGTAGCTTCAGCGGAGGCGGATGAGCGACCAGACCGACGTCCTGCAAGGGACCCTCGACCTCTTGATCCTACGCACGATCGCGCTCGAACCGTTGCACGGCTGGGCAATCGCGCAGCGGATCCAGCAGATTTCCGACGATCTGTTGCGGGTGCAGCAGGGCTCGCTCTATCCGGCGCTGCACCGGCTCGAGCATCAGGGCTGGATTACCGCCGAATGGGGGGCGTCGGAGAACAATCGCCGCGCCCGCTTCTATTCGCTGACCAGGCCGGGCCGCAAGCAGCTCGAGGCTGAAGTCGCGAAATGGGAGCGGCTGTCGGCTGGCGTCAACCTCGTGCTGGAGAGGACCTAGCCGTGCGCCTGTGGCACATCATGCGCAGCCGGCTGCGATCGATCGTCTTCCGCGATCGACGCGAAGCCGATCTCAGCGAAGAGCTGCAGCTGCATCTCGATCGCGAAACCGAGCGCCTGCACGCGAGCGGTCTGTCCCGGGAAGAGGCGCGGCTCCAGGCGCGGCGGCTGTTCGGCGGCGTCGAGCAGATCAAGGAAGCATGCCGCGACGCGCGCGGGACCGGCACGTGGGACGCGCTCGTGCGCGACACACGGCAGGGGCTCCGCCGCCTGATGCGCGACTGGCGCTTCACGACGGCGGCGGTGCTGATCCTCGGTCTCGCCATCGGCGCCAACACCGCGATCTTCAGCGTCGTGAACGCGGTGCTGTTCCGCACGCAGGCGTTCGCCGACCCCGATCGCCTCGTCAACATCTATCAGAACGACCGCGCGGGCCGGCCGCTCGTCGTCACCTCGTACGCCGCCTACATGGAGATCGCGGAGTACCCCGACATCTTCGCGGCGACGATGGCCGGCCAGCATCCCGAATCCCGGTCCGCTATCTCCACGACGGCGCCGTCCGCGACGCGGTCGTCGAGTTCGCGACGGCGACCTATCTCGACGTCCTGGGACTGCGGCCATCGCTCGGCCGCTGGTTCGACGAGTCGGAGGAGCGGCCCGGGGCGCCGCTCGTCGCCGTCCTCGGGCATCAGGCGTGGACCAGACGTGTTCCGCGCGGACCCGTCCGTCATCGGACGCGTCGATCCAGATCGAAGGCATGCCGGTGACGATCGTCGGCATCGGTCCTGCCAATCACCGCGGCACCATCGACATCGGTCTCGGCACGGATTTCTGGCTGCCGATTACCGCAGTCCCGGCGATTTTCCCGAACTTCGCTCCGCGCAGCGCTTCCAACGATCATCGCGCCCTTGTTCGTGAAAGCCCGTCTGCGCGATGGCGTCACCGTGGCGCAGGCCAAAGCGGCGATGGACGTCCTTGGACGCCGGCTCGCGGCCGAGAACCCGGAAGCAGTTTCGCAGCGAGGGCGAGTTTGCGCTGGGTCCGGGCATCACGGTCGTTCCCTCGACGGACGTGCGAATCCACCCGCAGGCGGACACGCCGTTCATGGCGCATCGCCTCGCTGGTGCTCGTCATCGTCGGCCTCGTCCTCGCCATCGCGTGCAGCAACCTGGCGACGCTGCTGCTGGTGCGCGGCGCCGCGCGTGCGAAGGAAGTGTCGGTGCGGCTGGCGATGGGCGCCACGCGACGTCAGCTCGTCCGGCACCTGCTGACCGAGAGTCTGCTGCTCTCGCTGGCGGGCGGCATCGCCGGCTGCATCCTGGCGTGGTGGGGCATGCGGCGCGCTGCAAGCGATCGACCTCCCGTTCAGAGTCGATCTGACCCTCGACTACCGCGTGCTCGCCTTTGCGATCGCGCTGTCGCTGGTCACGGGCGTGGCGTTCGGCCTGGCGCCGGCGCTCAAGGCCACGAGGGTCGACCTCCTGCAGACGCTGCGAGACGAGGGGCTGCAGCCGATCGATCATCGGCGGCTCACGCTGAAGAACGCGCTGATCGTCTTTCAGGTGGCGGTCTCGGTGCTGCTGCTCGGCGGCACGAGCATCTTCCTGCAGATGGCGGCAGCGGCGCAGAGCGCTGCGCGTCGGCTATGCCGTCGACGGCGTCGCGATGCTCGAGACCGACTTGCGGTTTGCCGGCTACTCGGAGAACGACGCGAGGAGGCGTCTACGACGAGCTGCTGCGCCGGATCGAGGCGATTCCGGGCGTCGAATCCGCCGCGCTGCTGCGCGGCCTGCCGATGGACCCGCAACGGCGTGTCGATCGTCGTCGACGGCGCGGCCGGTCAAACGGAATCGGGCGTGGAAGCGGCCATGATCGAGGCCGGGCCGGGCTTCTTCGAGACGCTGCGCATCCCGCTGCTGTACGGCCGCGTGTTCGACGCGCGCGACCGCGCGGACACGCCTCGCGTCGCGGTGATCACCGACCGGATGGCGCGGCAGTACTTTGGCGCGGTGAACGCCGTCGGCCGGCGATTCCGGTTGGCAGAACGATCCGAACTCCTGGACCGAGGTGATCGGCGTCGTGCGCGACACCGGCACGGGAGACTTCGACGACGACGTCCTCGATCCGATCGCGCCGCTGTTCTACAGCTCGTACACCCAGTCCGGCGCGCGCCGACGACGGTCATCGCGCGGACGTCGCGTGATGCGGCCCGCCTGGTCGCGGCGATGCAGCGCGAGCTGCGCGCCGTGGACGTCACGCTGCCGGTGATCACGGCGAAGACGATGGCGCAGAAGCTGGAGGACGCGCAGGCGGCGCCGACGGCGGTCGCCACGCTGCTCGGCGTCCTCGGCGGTCTCGGTCTCGTGCTGGCCAGCATCGGTCTCTATGCCGTCGTCGCCTTTGCCGTGGCGAGGCGGTCGCGTGAGATCGGCATCCGCATGGCGCTCGGCGCCCGCAGTCAGCAGGTGGTCTGGAGCATTGCGCGAGGCGTCGCGGGGCTGATCGGCGTCGGCACCGGCATCGGTCTCGTGCTCGCTGGTGCTGGTCATGCTCGTGATGCGCACGGGGTCGGGATCGGCCGACATCGGGATCGGCAACCTCTCGGTGTATCGCCCGAGCATCGACCCGCTGGCGCTGCTGGCCATCGCCGCGGTGACCGCCGTCGTCGGCGTCGCCGCCGCATTCGTGCCCGGACGCCGGGCCGCCCGGATGAATCCGCTCGTGGCGCTACGGCACGACTAACGTAGTCCTTGGTGCTTGGTTGCTTGGTTCTTGGTCCGTTCCTGAGGACCGAGGACTTATCTGAAGGGGTAGACCCTTACCCCGACGAATATGTTGAAGCTGCTCGCGTCCCACTCGTTCTCGAACCGGCCGATCGGCGTCTCGATCACGTTGTCGAACTCGGTGAAGAAGTAACCGACGCTCGAATAGACGCCGACCTTCCTGGCGACGGCGTATTCGACCCTGAGTTGGGGCCTGACCGCGAAGCTGTTGCTCGCGTCAACGCGGACCTCCGTACCAGGGCCGAAGAACGTTCGGTACTGGTCATTCAGCCGGATCGAGTTGAAGCTGATGCCCGCGTTGATCGACACACCAGCGGCGACGTCGGTCCTTCACCCAGGTGTAACCGACGCCGGCCATGAACGGACGGACGCGAAGACGTCCAACTTCCCTGTCGCCGGAGACGCCTGACAATGTGAGATCGGTCTGGTACCATCCTAAGCCAAGCGTCGGGCCGAACCCGGGCTGTGGGTGTCAGGCCGACGTTGACGCCGAACCCCAGCGCTGTCTTCACGTCATCGTCAAACGTGAAGAAGCCTCCGACCGATCCGCCGATGCCGACGCGCTTGATCAGGTTCGTGATCACCTGGGCCGAAGCATTCGTCGAAGTCACCGCAAAGGCCAGCACCGCACACACCAGGACTCGTTTCCCCATCTACAGATCCTCTGTTGGCCACGACACTGTCGGTCGTGATCGACCAGCATGATCGAATCACCTCGTGACCCGCGCTCTAGTATACGCAGGCATCCGAGTCTCAGAGCCGTCCAAATCCCCACGAGAACGGCAGCGCGATGGGCCCGCCACCGGAGCGCACGCCGCGAAAGATCGTCTCGGCGATGAAGAAGTCAACGCCGAGCGACGCCACATCCACCATGAGCTCCGTATCAGCAATGAATCGCTCGAGCCGCTCGGCGGGCGTGGAATTCGGATAGCCGCTCCAGTACTTGAGATCGTGAAAGAAGCACGCGGGATAGATGCTGATCTTCGCAATCTCGTTGAAGAACAAGCTGCAGCCGTCGCTCGCGAACGGTCGCTTCGGCGGGTCGGCGGCGATCCGCTGCCACAGGCGAGGCAGTCCCTTGGCCTCGCACAGTCGCTGGATGTCCTTCAGTGAGACGACGGTGTGCCTGGGAGGGACGTCAGGAAAATTGTGCGCGGGCATGGCCGCGTAGCGTAGCACGCGGTTCGCGCCGCGTACAATCTCGCCATGCGAACGGCTGCGGCCTCACTGACGGGTGTCGCGCTTCTCTGCGTGTGCGCGTGTTCGTTCACCGTCGGGCCCACGGTGACGTTATCACCTGCCGGGCATCTTCACCGCGCCGTTCGGGATGCAGGTCACCGACGGCTCGATTGAGTTCGGCAGAGTCTTCTGCGCGACGCTGACGCATCTCGACCCGTCACACGCCGACTGGGGCGCAGTGCCAGGAATACCTCCATACGCAAGTGACCGCGCAGCCGCCGCCGGCCGAAGACATCCCGGCCGGGTGGCAGGTGCTGATCGTCGGTGGCATCTTCTCTCACTGCTTCGAGGAGCAGCGTGTGTATGCGTTCGAGCAGGGACGCCAGCACCTCGAAACGGCGCACCAGATGCGAGCGCACCTGCTGATGGTCGGCAGCGTTGACGCGCCCGAGCGGAATGCCGAGAAGATCGCGGCGTATCTCAAGGAGCATCCAGGGAAGTACATTGCCGTCGGCCATAGCAAGGGCGCCGTCGATCTGATGGTCGCCCTCCACAATCACCAGGTGGTCCGCGACAACGTCGCCGCGCTCGTGTCCGTGGCCGGAGCGATCAGCGGTTCGCGACTCATCGACTTCGGCAAGGACACGACGATCGTCGGGTTTCGCAAGGCAGTGCGCGACAGCGGCCTGGGCAATTGCCGCATCGAGGATGGCGGCGGCATCGACAGCATGCGGCGCGATATGCGAAATGCCTTCCTCCGCACCTGGCGTCCGGCATCGTCTCTTCGGATGTATTCGCTGGTCGGCGTGGTGGATAAGGACCAGACGTCGAAGCCGCTGCACACGATGTGGGAACTCCAGTCCCTCTACTCCATCGATCAGGACAGCCAGATGGTGGCTGAGGAAGCTATCATTCCGGGTGCGAGGTTCCTCGGCGCGGCCAGGGGCGACCACTGGGCACTCGCGCTCCCGTTCTGGGAACACCCGAACCAGGACATCAAGAAACGAGTCGACAAGAACCGGTATCCGCGCACCGCCCTGCTCGAAGCCATCGTGCGCTATGTGACGTCAGGAGCCTGAGCATGCCTAAAGGCAACCTTGTGGTGCACCTCTCCGATATGGCGGGAGCACTCGCGAAGGGGCGCGTCGATATCGATTTCAAGCGTGTCTCGGGATCTCCTGGCGCAGGCGGCGAGAACATGGAGGTGAGCGTCGCCGGACCAGTCGGCCGTCTCACCGTTACCGGAATCGCGTGCCAGACAGGACCAGGCACGATGTACGAAGTGCGGGCGTCGATGGACCACTATCGCAGAGTACGCGTTCTTTCAGCTGATTCAGGAAGACCGCGACAACATCGCCAGCGACGACGTGGAGTTCTGGGTCAAGCCGGGTGACGTCGACGATATCCAGGCGCCCGCACTGGCCAACCTGCCATCCACGGTGCAGACGATGCTCAGCCAGGCGACGATGATCGTGGACAAGCCCGAGGACCGCGAGCTGGTGGGGCTGTCCGGGAACGCGCTTTACAAGGAGATGGGCCCGTTGCGGAAGAGCGTGTCTCCTCAACATCACGAAGAAGGCGGCCGACGCGGAGACCGCGGACAACTGCCTCCCGTCGTTTGGCGACTTGCTCATCATGCGGCAGGACCGGCTGTTCGCGAGGGTCGCGCCCGGACTGCGCGCGCAGCTGCGCGCCGCGCCGATGTTCAAGTCCGCGCCGGGCGCCTTGCACGAGCCACCGCCCGGGTTCTCGCCACCGCTCGAGAGTTTCAAGTCAAAGGACGCCCACGCCAACCTGCAGGTCACGTTCATGACCGAGCTCGCCACCGGGGGGCTGGCTGCCGACATCGACATCGATGAGGCCTCGGGCATCGAGCACGGCTTCGAGGTCATCCGGAATGCCGTGTTCAAGAAGCGGACGAACCCTTACTTGATCCGCGAGTTCATGAACGCGGCCGATCCGAAGGGGCATTCGTTGAGCCCGGACTACACCTTCACGTTCTAGACACACGCGTTCGGCATCACCAATCGGTGTAATTACAACGCCGCGGCGATTTCGATACCCTAACGGGCAATGAAGACACGGCACACGTTGTTCATCATGCTCGTCAGCTTGCTCGTCTCGAGTTCCCTTGCCGCGCAGTGGATTCGCCATCCCACCGCCGGAGTACCTCGCAAAGCGGACGGCAGCGCTGACATGTCGGCGGCGACGCCTCGGACCGCCGACGGCAAGCCCGACTTCTCCGGGATCTGGACCAGTGACGAAGTCGATCCGCGCCGGCCGAACGTGCCGCCGAATCCTCACGACGCCACGACGTCGCGACGCATGATCAATATAGGGGTCGAGCTTCCCGGAGGTCTCCCCTATCAACCCTGGCTCGCCTCGCTGGTGAAGGAACGCTGGGCCAAGAACGCCAAGGAGGACCCGCACGTCAGGTGCTTCCCCGACAACTTTCTTCGTGCGTACGGGACACCTCACCTGCTGAAGTTCGTGCAGACGCCCGGCCTCCTGATCGTCCTCAACGAATGGAATGCCGGATACCGGCAGGTCTTCACCGACGGCCGTGCGTTGCCGGTGGACCCGAACCCGTCGTGGATGGGCTATTCGTCAGCGAACTGGTCGGGCGACACGCTGGTCGTCGATACGATCGGCCTGCGCGACGACAGCTGGATCGACTGGCAAGGCAGCGTACTGACCGAGGCGGCGAAGGTGCGGGAAGAGTTCCGGCGTCCGGACTTCGGCCACATGGAAATTCGCGTGACCGTTGACGATCCCAAGGCCTACACGAAACCGTGGACCGTCATGATCAAGGAGCGCCTGATCGTCGAGGCCGAGTTGATCGACGAAATCTGCCTCGAGAACGAACGCTCTCTGCAACACATGAAATGACGGAGGGCCGGTCCTCCTGGACCGGTCACAATGAGCTCGTCGGGCCGGTCCTTCGGACCGGCCTACTTCAGCGGCGAGAAGTCGGTTGCGCTCATCAGGAACACGTTCGCCGTAATCGGCACGCTGTACTTGCTGGACAGCGCCTTCCAGTCGGGATCCGCCGCGAACTTCGCCCACACGTCGTCGCGGTGCACACGATCGCGATAGGCCAGCATCCACACGAGCGTGTCCGGATTGCCGAGATGCTGCCAGACGCCGACGATCTCCGCGCCGTGCTTCTTGAAGATCGCCACTTCCTGCTCACGGAAGCGCTGATGCAGCTCGTTGATCGAGCCGTTGAACGTGCCGGTGCCGACTCGCGCCTTGTCCACGGTGTACATACGCACCTCGAAGCAGCGCGCCTTCGGATCGACGTTCTTCGCGAACTCGCTCGCGAGCTGCCCCTGCGGACCGCACGGTCCCGCCGGAGCGCCGAAGGTGCCGCGCCCCCCCGCCTGCGGCGGGGCGCCGGCCGGGGCCTGCGCGGGTGCCGCCGGCTGCTGCGCGACGAGCATGCCGGTAGCCGTCGTGCCGATCGCGATCCCCACGATCAGCGTGCCCAGCGTTAGCGCAAATCGACGTGCCATCATTCCCCCTGTTGAAGTGGAATCCGCTCAGATGATTTCTACTTCATCAACTCCGCGAGCTTCGCGCTGACCGCCTCGCCCCAGATGTCGTAGCCCTTCGACTGCGGGTGCAGGTTGTCGGCCCGGAACGAATCGGGCAGGAACACGCCCTTGTCGTCCAGGAACTTCTGGCCGATGTCCATGTAGAACACGCTCTTCTTGTCGTCCAGCCTCGAGATGATCTGGTTGACCTCGGCGATCTTGTCGCGGACGGGATCGCCTGGCACGGCTCTCGGGAAGATCGCGAGCAGCAGGATCTTCGCCGCCGGGAAATTGCGGCGCAGCTCCATGACCACGGCGCCGACGCCTTCCGCGATCTCAGGAGCCGTGAACTGACCGGTGTTGTTGGTCCCGACCATCAACATCACCGCTTTCGGCTGGAAACCCTGACCCTCGCCGTTCTTGAGTCCCCACAGCACGCCTTGCGTCGTGTCGCCGGCCACCGCGAAGTTGGCGGTGCGGATGCTGCCGAAATATTTGTCGAACATCGGCTTGTTCGCGTCCTGCAGCCACCAGTCGGTAATCGAGTCGCCATGCAGGAGCAGATCGATATTGCCCTGCTTCGCCGTGGCGACAAACCCTTCGTGCCTCGGTCCCATGCGCTGATTCGTTTGGGTAAACGTCGCGGCGACGTTCAGCCGCGGCTTCTGCAGGAGCATCAGCGACTCGAATTTCTTCAACAGCGGCTGCGCCGATGTCTTGTCGCCGTCGATGAAGCGCTTCAGCGCGGCATTGACCTGTTCCAGTTCGGCCGGCGTCGGCCGTGGAATGGCGACTTCCGGCGGCACGGGCGCCGGAGGCCCGATCACGACTGGTGCGAATCCGCCGCGGCCACCGCCGGGCGGAACACCGGGCGCTTGTGCAGATGCCACACCGGCACCGGCACCGATCACGACGAGGAGCATGAGGACGATCAGTCGCTGGGTCATCGCATTCCTACCTTAGGGGCCGATTCTACGCGGAACCCGACAACAGCCGCGACTATGATCGCGCGTAGAGGGGGTCTTCAGACCCACCTTGCGGAGAGGAATCATGCATCGCAGACAAACCTGGCTCGCTGCGCTGATCGCGACGCTGCTCGCAACCGTGACCGTCGTGCAGGCACAGCCACGAGGGCCGGCTCGCGAGATCATTCCGCTCACCGGTGACCTGTATCGGGCCCGGAACGGCAATTGGTACACGATCTTTCTCGTCACACGCGACGGCATCATCCTCGGCGATCCAATCAATCCGGCGTTCGCGACGTGGTTGAAGGACGAGCTCGGCGGCCGGTTCAAGGTGCCGGTCCGCTACGTGGTCTACAGCCACAGCCATTTCGATCATGCGGCGGGCGGCGCCGTGTTCGCCGACACCGCCCGGTTCGTCGCCCACGAGAACATGCTGCGCAACCTCGACGGCCGCTACCCGCACATGCCGGGCGACATGGTCGATCGCAATCGCAACGGCGCCATCGACCCCGATGAGATCGACATTCCGACGAAAGCGGCGCCGGGCATCTGCGGCATGGGGCCGGGGTTCTTTGCGTCAATCGATCGCAACAAGGACGGCCTCGTGCCGCCGAAGGAGCTGCAAGCCGACATCCATCCTCCCGACATCGTCTACTCGGAGCGGATGCGGATCACGCTCGGCGGTCGCACGGTGGACCTGCTTCACCCCGGGCTGAATCATTCCGACGACGCCACGGTGATGCATTTCCGGGACGAACGGGTGGTCTTCGCCACAGAGTTTCTGGCTGATGCGCTCGTCACCACCAACCCGCGGTCGCTGCCCAGCACCTGCAGCGCGTTCGACAGACATCCGCTGTCTGAGTGGATCCGTTCCTACCGGACGGTCGAGGCCCTCGATTTCGACCGGGTGGCCCCGGGTCACGGCGACGTCTTCGACAAAGCCGTCGTCACCGAGACGCGCGAGTATTTCGAGTATCTCGTCGCGCAGGTGTCGGCCGGTATTCGATCAGGCCGGCCAATGGCCGACCTGATCGAGACAATCACCCTCGAGCGCTACAAAGGATGGGCGAACTACGAGCGGCTGCGCCGCATGAACGTCGAGGCGGCGTATCTGAACCTGATCAGAAATCCACCTGCGCGCTGAACTTCACGAAGCGCGCCTGCAAGACGCTGTTCGGCCGCAGCCACGTGGTGGTCGTCGGCGAGAAGGTCTGGTTGTAGGTCAGCACCGCGTCGGAGTTCACGAGGTTGTAGACGTCGAAGCCGACCGTCGTCCGCGAGCGGCCGAACCTCAGGATCTTCGCGAACCGCATGTCGATCTGGTTGACGCGCTCGCCGTAGAGCGTGCCCGGCTCGATCAGGTTCACCGTGATCGTCTGGCTGCCGAGGCCGGCAAACGGACGGTTCAGACCGACGGTCGCCGAGTTCGGCGCCGTCCAGTTCGCGGCGAGCTGGCCGCCGGGGTCGCTGCGCAGCGTGCCGGAGACCTGCACGTCCACCTTCGGAATGGTGTACGAGCCCAGCGCCGTCACGCGAGTGACCCATCCCGACGAGGTGTCGCACCACGGGTTGGTCGGCGACTGCGCAAGGACCACCGTCCATTCCGGAATGGCACTCCTCACGTCGCAGTAGTCGTTGCTGTTCGTTCCCGGTGTTGAACCCGCCCTGCAGCACCAGGCCATTGCGCATCCGCGCCGTGACGTTCAGGTTGAGCGAGTTGGCGACCTGCGTCCAATCGGCGATGTTCGACGACAGCGTCTGGTAGTTGTCGTTCAACCGCAGCGCGGCCTCCGGCGTGACGTTGTAGAGGCCGTTGAGCACTCCGCCGCCGCCGTCCGGCAGCCGGGAGTCGGTGGGAATCGTGACGCCGAACACGGTGTGGTCCGCGGCCGACCGCGCGCGGTTGTCGGTGACGAGCGAGTTGACGAGCCACCGGCGCTGGTAGCCCACTTCGACGGCGACGCGCGGGAACACTTCGTGCTGCACCGACGCGCCCCACTGCCAGTCGCCCGAACGCACGCCCCACCCCGACAGCAGCCCCGGGTCCAAGGTCGAATCGAAGACCTGCGTCCCGAAGTTCGGGCTCGCATTCGGCGCCGCAGAATCGTCGTCCGCCCGCACGCGCGTCAGGTCCTGCGCCGCCGGGTTCTGCAGGTCGCAGTCGGCGACGAAGTTGCGGTTCGCGTCGGTCCACGTGCGCGTCGTCGTCGTCGAGAGCCGCCCGGTCGGATTGAGCGCGATGAACAAGCCGCCGTTCTGCGCCGCCTCCAGATACCGTCCGAAGTTGAACTTGATCGACGTCTTGCCCGTACCGAACAGGTCGTAGGCGACGCCGCCTCGAGGCCACAGGTCGTGATAGCCCTCGACGCCCGTCGTGCGCGGATACGTCACGGCCGTCGGGAAGAAGCGGACCGGTCCGACCGTCTGCTCGGGGAAGTAGCTCCACGCGTGGTCGTAGCGCACGGCGCCCTGCACCGTCATGCGGCCGAGCGTCCACTGCTCCTGCACGTAGAACGCATCGAAGCGGACCGACTGGTCGATGCCGAACCGGTTGATGTTCAGCGTGATCTGATCGGGAATGCCGTTGTTGGTGCGGTACTGGATGAACTGGTTGTTCCCGAAGTTCTTCCGCTGATCGATGAGCAGCCCGCCCTGATAGCCGAACTTGATGCTGTGGCTGCCGGTGACGAGCGACGCCGCCGCGTTCCACGGTTGTTCCAGTTGATGTTCGAGAACCAGTTGAGCGACCGGTAGTTCAGTCCGGCGATGTTGCCGTTGTTGGCGCAGCTGGGCGCGCACTGCTCGACGACGCGAATCAGATCCTCGGTCGGCAGGCCGGGGAGCTGCCCGCCGCCGTACCGGCTGAGGTACATCCCGAACCCGGCTTCCAGCAGGAGCCGATTGCTCACCGGCGACGTCCACTTCGCCTGCGACACGCGGTTGCCGTAGTCGCGGTATCCCGCGGTCTCGGGCGCGGAGACGGCGGACGCCGACGGCGTCGGCGCGGCCGTCGATCCGGCGAAGACCTCGTCGTCGCCCGATGTGCGGCACGCGTCGCCCGAGAATCCCGCCGCGGCGCCGCCCTCGCAGGGGCGCTGCTGGTCCCAGAACACCGTGAACTTGTTGCGCGGCGTCGCCTGCGCCGTGAGCCTGAGCGCGATGATGCGATACGACGCCGCCAGCACCGCCGGACGGCTCGTGTCGGCGACATACGTCCACTTCGTGGGATCGCCGGCGTTGGGTTGGCGAACATGCCCGGCACGGTACGCTCGCTGCCTTCGTCGCGCATGTTCGCGTAGAACCACACGCGGTCCCTCGCGATCGGCCCGCCGATGCCGAGGTTGAAGTCCCACACTTTCCTCGTCTCACCCGGCGTCGTCAGCCCGCGGTCGCGCAGTTCCTGCGTGTAGTTGCTGCCGATCATGCCGCTCGTGGCCCCGGCGGCGAAGAACGTGCCTCGGATCGCGTTGCCGCCTTCTTTCGGCAGCACGTTGAGCGACGGGCCGCCGCCTTCGGTTTCGCCCGAGGCCGCCCGAGGTGATCATCGCGATCTCGCGCGCGTTCGCCGACGTCGGCGATGTACGACGACACGCCGGCGCCGTTGAACGCCGAGCCGACGCTGATGCCGTCCACGTTGACGCGGCCCTCGTTGGATCGGCCGCCGAATCCGCCGAACACCACCATGCCCGGCACCACCTGGACGTCGGTCGGCGCGCCAGCCTGGTTGACGCTGTTCGGAATCAGCTGAATCAGGTTGTTGTACGACCGCGACGACGGAATGGCGCTGATGATGTCGTTGTCGAGCACCATCTGGCGCTTGATGCTCTGCACATCGACGATCGGCGACTCGCCGGTGACGGTGATGGTCTCGGTGAGCTCGCCGACGCGCATGTCGATGTTGATGGTCGCGGTGAAGGCCCCTTCGAGAGCGACGCCCTCGCGCTTGACGGTGGAGAATCCCGGCAGTGAAAACGTGACCGTGTACTCGCCGGCCCGCAGATCGACGATGCGGTACTGGCCGTTGCCGTCGGTCGTGGCAGTCCGCACCTTCTCGATCAGTGCGGGGCTTGACGCCTCGACAGTCACGCCGGGCAGCACCGCGCCCGACGTATCCCGAACTGTTCCGGTGATGGACGCTTGTGCGAAGGCGCTGGGAGCAGCCGCCAGGAACCCCGCAAGGACCAGAGATACCGCCCCGGGCATGCGCATGACGCTCCTCCGTAGGGCGGGTCCTGTCGGACCCGTCACTGTTGTAAGTGGCTCGTGATCCGACTGCGCGATTGTTGCAGGAGATCGATGACTCCACGCGCAAAAAACCGTCAAGAACCGGGGCCGATCCACCCGGGAAACGAGCTAGAATCCCGCCCAGGCGGCGGGGCCGGAAGGACCCGCCTTACAGAGGAATCGATGATGATGCGAACGGTTGTCTTAATGGCGGTGCTGTTGTCGGTGGGCTCGGCGGCTTACGCGCAGGAGCCGGTGGTCGGCGTGAAGGATCCCGAGTCGTTGTTCAAGGACACGGATCCGAAACTCAATCGGAACAAGCAGGCCACTCTGCACATCATGCGCGAGCTGCTGCAGTGCAACCAGTGGGATCGCGCCGGCGAGTGGCTGACCAAGGCCTATATCCAGCACAACCCGAACGCGGCATCGGGGCTCGACGGTGTCGTCACCTTCTTCACCAAGGTGATGAAGCGGCAGCGCGTAGACAAGTGCGACAAGCTGACGACGGAAATCGTCGCGGTGATGGCCGACGATGACTACGTGACCGTGATGCTGCCGCGCAAGTACCCAGATCCGCGGAAACCGGGCGCAGAGTACTACACGACGTGGTTCGACACCTGGCGGTTCGTCGACGGCAAAGCCGACGAGCACTGGGACCCGGCGACGATCGCGCCACCCGCGCCCGCCAAGTAGGGCCGGTCCTTTCGGACCGGCCAGGGAATATAGAGGAGGACCACCATGTTTGTTGGTCGACGGACTTATTGGATAGCGTCGCGCTCGCGTGTCGTCATCGCGATCGGCGTGCCGGTGACGGCCGGCGCGCAGACGCCACCTGGTGCGGCGACGGGTGATCTCTACACTCCGGCAAAGGACGCCAAAGACCTGAGGGCCGTGCTCTTCAACTGGATGTGGCACCAGGGCATGCTGAAGGGCACCGACGAGCGCGACATGGTCGGGACGCTCGAATATCAGGGCAAGGGCACGATGCAGGTAGACGGACAGCCGTGCACGCTTTCGAGATTCCGCGCGAGCACCAACTACCAGACCTTCACCCAGCGGATTCAGTACGCGTGCACGCGAGGGACCCAGAAGGTCTCGAACATCGAAGTGGTCAACGGGCTGTACGCCTGGAACGAAGACGTCGTCGGCGCCGAGATCGGTGCGACGAAGGGCAAGGCCACTCCGATGCCGGCGACGGTACAGGATCGGCTGATCCGAATCTGGGCCAGCCCGCAGGGCGCGGCGAAAGCCGCGCTTGCCGGGAACGACGGAGACATTCTGGCTGGGCGCCAACCCGGGCACGCTGTTCGCGGACGGTCTCGACAAAGTGGGCCAGACGTCTGTGAAGTGGGAAGCGGGCAAGCCGGTCGTGACCTTCCCGATTCCCGGCGTGCCAGGTGCGACCGGGACAGCCACACTCGACGCGAAGTACATGACCGAGAAGGTGGTGGTCACCAACGGTTCGGCGACCACGGAGTTCACCTACAGCGGCTACAAGGACTGGAACAACCCGCTGCACAAGATCGAGGTGTTCTACGCCGGCAAGATGACCGAGAAGAAGAACGGCGCAGTCGTCCGCGACCTGACGACGGACGTGACAGAGACGGGCAACGTGTATGTGATTGCGCCCGTGCCGGCAAGCGTGAAGAAAGCGATCACCGTCACCGGACAGATTCCCAAGGGCGTGTTCGCGAAGCCGAACCCCCCGGTCGACAGAGGCGCCCACGCCGCGGATGGCCGGCGCGTCCGGACCTGACGGGCGTCTGGCAGTACACCGACTGGATCGGCAACTACATGGGGGGCGGCGGGCGCCGATGCGGTCCGACGCAGGAGAAGCCCTGCAACCGGAGCACCAATCAGACCGAAGACTTCGCGCTCTACTCGCCGTCGCGGTTCCAGCAGTTGGGTCTTCCCGTGTACAAGCCGGAGCTCTGGGACAAGATTCAAGAGCTCGACATGTGGACCAACAAGTACGACCCGGTGATGACCTGCCAGCCGCTGGGCGTCCCGCGGCAGGGTCCACCGCGGCGCATCTACCAGACGGAGAACGACATCACCTTCCTCTATTTCGGCGGTGATGCCGGCGGCGGCTACGGCGAGTACCGCATCATCCCGATCGACGGCCGCAAGCACGCGGAAAACGCGAACTTCGATGCCACGTATATGGGGGTGACCGTCGGACGCTGGGAGGGTGACACGCTGGTGCTCGACTCGGTCGGCTTCATCGACACGACCTGGATCGGGCGCGGCGGCTTCTTCCACTCCAGCGAGATGAAGGTCGTGGAGAAATTCACGCGTCAGGGCGATGCGCTCCTGTACGACGTGACGATTGAGGACCCTGAGGTGCTGCTGGAGCCGTGGGTGTTCCCGACGCGGACGGTGCGGCGCAACACGAATGCCAACGCGGGTCTGATACGCGAGCGCGGCAACTGCGAGACGACGTTCGAGACCGAAGCGGCGGCTTCACAGATTCGACACTGAGGTAGTGTCCGGCTTCAGCCGGACCAGGGAGATGCACTCATGACTAAATGGACTTCGAGATTCGTCGTCCTGTGCGCGTGCCTCCTGGCGAGTGCGTCGTTGTACGCGCATCATTCCCTCGCGGGCATGTACGCCCTCGGCAAGGAAGCGAAGATCACCGGGGCGTTCAAGGCGTTTCGGCTGATCAATCCGCATTCGGCGTTGAAAGTCGACGTCAAGGGCACGGATGGCTCGCCAGTCGAATGGAACATCCTTGGCGGCAGCGTGCAGCAGCTGGCGCGGCTCGGGATCGGCAAGACCGGACCGAATGCGCTCAAGGCCGGGGATGAAATCACCGTCACGATCATGCCGGCGCTGGACGGCAAGAGTCCGATCGGGCTTCTGGTGGCGATCACCTAGCCGGACGGCCACACGGTGCGTTTCCGCTCGCCCGATGAATAGAGCGCTCCCAGTGCTGATGCTCGCGGCGGTCTGCGTCGCGAGCGTCAGCATCCGAGGCGCCGATCCAGATCTCTCATCACTGCGGCACGGCGTCGATCGCCTCGAGGCGTTGACGCAGCGCGTCGAAGCCATCTCGGCGATCAAGCGGCTCCAGCACGCCTACGGCCACTACTCCGAGCTGGGGCTGTGGCACGACTTCGCCGACCTCTTCGCCGACACCGGCATCGGGTATTACACGCAGGGCGCGCTCGATCGCGAGGGGATTCGCTCGCTGTTCCTGAAAGAGGTCGGAGGCGGGCGTCTCGGCCTCGCCGACGGACGCATCTACCCGCACATCTCCATGCAGCCGGTCGTCACGCTCGCCGCTGACGGCCGGTCGGGCAAGGGCCGCTGGCACATCATGGCGATGCTGGGCGGATACGAACGCTCGGCCTCGTGGTCTGGTGGGGTCTACGAGAACCAGTACGTCCTCGAGAACGGCGTCTGGAAGATCAAGGAGGTTCGCTACTTCCCGGAGTACTCAGGCCGATACGACGATCCGGGCTGGACCCCCACACGCCAGCCGACCCCATTCCACTTCGACGCGTCGCGCGTCGGCAAACCGATCCTCGACGTGCCCGAGCCTGCCCTGCGCGTCGACGGTCCGCAACGGCGACGCTCGCCACGCTGGCACAGCGCATGGCGGGTCTTGCCGCGCGTGCCCAGCGTCTCAGCGACGAGATCGAGATCACGAATCTCCAGCACGCCTCCGGCTACTACGTCGATCGCAAGATGTGGGACGACGTCGCGGACTTGTTCGTCACGGACGGCACGATGGAGATGGGGCTGCAGGGTGTCTATGCCGGGCGCGACGAGCATCCGCCGTGGACTGAACGCCGCATTCGGTCCAGCAGGGATTGTCGAAGGCGAGATCAACGATCACGTTCACCTGCAGACCATCGTGACCGTGTCGCCCGACGGCCGCACCGCTCGCGCGCGTGGCACCGACATCGGCATGACGGGAACGACTGACAAGCAGGCGCTCTGGAGTCAGTCGATCTACGAGAACGAGTTCGTGAAGCAGGACGGGGTCTGGAAGTTCAAGGCCATGCACGTCTACCCGCGCTTCATCGTCGATGCGGAGAAGGGATGGGCGAAAGACGCGCAACCCGCGCCCGGACCACGCCGCGAGTTCCCTCCCGACCGGCCTCCGACCGAGACCTACGAGATCTATCCTCGTTTTCACATTGCGCCGCTGCACTTCGATCACCCGGTGACGGGCCGGCCGCCTCAGTACCCGGAAGGAACCAGACACCGCGCACGCCCCGGCCCCGTCCGTAGTGTCCGCCTTCAGGCGGACCTCCTTGCCCAGCGTGACGACGAACGCCGCGCTGGCGTCTCTGCTCGCGTCAACGGAGCGATCGATCGAACGCAGCAAGGCCTATCACGCAGCGGAGAACCTGGCCACCGCCTACGGCTACTACATCGACCAGTTCGCGTGGGACGAGACCGCCGACATCTTCTCGCGCGACGGCTGGAAGGAGCTGTCGTACGTCGGCAGCTACGTCGGCCGCGAGCGGATCCGTCAGTCGCTGAAGCTGCGTTACCCGAACGGCAAGTCGCCCGACTTCCTCACGGTCCACCAGGTCGTACAGCCGGTCATTCACGTATCGGCGGACGCGCGGAGCGCGAAGATTCGCGGGCGGCTGTTTCAAATGGGCGGTCCAGCGGGCGGCGAAGGATCCTGGATCTCCGGAGATCTACGAGAACACGGCGGTAGACGAAGGCGGCACGTGGAAGCTGTCGGGCATGGACCTGGACTACATCTGGAACGCGGCATCGCGCGGCGGCTGGGTCCGCATCAAGACGCCTCCCGCGGCGCCGGTCGTCGCGATGGCCAAGGAGTTCCCGCCCGACCGTCCGCTCCGCGGCTCGATCGCGGCGCCGTTTCCGAAGGTGCACACCGTGCCGTTCCACTACCGCAACCCCGTATCGGGCCGCGTGCCGCCGCTGCTGCTGCCCTAGCGTCCGAATTAGATGAAACGCCACCTGATTCCGGGCTGACATCCGCTGGCAGTAACGGGTGGAGGTCGACACGTCTCAGGCTCGACGCGATGCTGCCGGCGCCGCAGGGCGCGTTCTGAGCCGGCGCGCCGTTCGACGCCGTGGAAAAACGGGCCCTCCACATGGCCCCGGCGACCCGCGCAACTCCGTGAGTTGCGCGGCCGTCACGCTGCGCGCCCGTTTTACCCCGCTGCGCGCGTGTCACGGCGCTCACAGGCGCGCCTCTCAGAACGCGCCCTGCGCCGCCGCGAGCGAGGCGAGGCGTGGTAAATGCCCATGCGCATCGGCAGCGGGAGACATGCTGCGGCAGCGAACCTGCAAGCGGCGCGTCGCACGCGACAGACGGGAAACCGCGAGCGCAGGGCCGAGTCCGGCGCAGGTCACGGACCTGCGCCTGCTGTACCCATCACCCGGAGCCGCGGTTTCCCGCGCCGTCGAGCGGTTCGCCGAGCAGCATGTGTCCCGCTGCCGTTCTCTGATGCGCATTCGCGAATGTGCTCTCGTTCAGATCGGTGCGAACGGCCTCCCCCAAATAGGTGAGGTCGTTGCTCGACCGAGCACCCTACAATCAATCGCGGATGAAAACATTGCCCCGGAAACTCTCGGCGCCAGTCGCGTTCGCCGCGATCGCTGTGCTCGCCTCCTCCACGCTCGCTGCCCACCATTCGTTCGCGATGTACGACAAGGCGATCACCTACGTCTTCACCGGTGTAGTCGAGCGGATCAATCCTGACGGTGCCCATCTCCAGATCGTCTTCGTGCCGCTCAACGATCCGCGTGACGCGCTGGTGCGTGACGCCGTCGGCAAGCCGGCGAGCTGGCTGGTCGAGATGGGCGGCGCCGGCGTGGTCGCGCGCGACGGCATCACCCTCGACAGTTTTCCACGCGGCACGGTCTTCAGCGTCGGCCTCGCGCCGCTGCGAAGCGGGCAGCGAGGCGGGGCTCGCATAGAGGGGCTCTTCAAGTGCCCCGCGGGCAAGCCACCTGCTGCCGGCAAGCACTGTGACTCGGTCGAGGGCGCCACGCCGCACGGCGACGGCCCCCTCGCCAAAGCCACCGCAGCCTGGAAGCCGTAGGGGCGACGCATGTGTCGCCCGACAGGTCTGGAGAAAATCACGATGAGGCTTTCGTTCGTCGGCAAGAGCAGCGTTGCGGTTGTCGTGCTTGTCGTCGCCTTCGGCCTGGCCTTGCGCGCCGCCCAGGGCACGGCGCAAGGCTCGGCACAGGGCCCGGCGCAGGGCTCAGCGCAGGGCAAGAGCGTGGGCCGAGGCTGGCCGGTACCGACTACCCTGCGCGCGTATCACGGCTATCCGAAAGACGAGTTCGTCGGCGCCGTCACGCCGTGGTACTACGAGAGCAATCCGTCAGCGACAGGCGGCAAGGCGCCCGCGAACATGAAGCCGTTGGACGCGCGACATCTTCACGTCCAAGGATTTCTATGTCGACCGCGACCTGTGGATGGACAAGCGGTACTACCGCTGCAACAGCCCGATCGCGCTCGACTCGATCTGGGGCGACTACACGAGCGGTCCTGGCGCGATCGAGAACAGCAACCCGGCGACAGCGGCATGGGGACACTGCGATCGCGACTACCCTCGCGAGGCGATCGTCAGCCCCTATCCATTCAAGACCGCGCAGGCGCACTACGAAGCGCTGCTCGCCGAGACCAAGGCGCGCGGAGGTCCGACCGTACACACCAAGGCGACGACGCCTGACTGGAACGGTCGCTACACCAGAAATCTGAACCTCGTGTTCGGACGCGGGCGACGTGGTGGTGGACCGGGCAATGCTCTCCCGGCGGAATTCGCCGAGCCACCGCAGTGGGTCGTCGGCTGGGCGAATCAGATGCCGACGATCCTCTCACTGCTCACGCCGGAGTATCAGAAGCGGTTCGTGCAGCAGATGTACCACAAGGTCAACAGCAACGCCGCGCAGTTCTCACTGATGTACTGCCGTCCCGAAGGACTCCTGCGCTGGTGGTCCGGGCCTGGAGGTCCGAGCCAGCTGGACGTGACCGTCGTCCCCGGACGCGTGCAGTTCCTCGGCGGCACGGACAACGCGATGCGTCACGTGCAGATCGATCGCGCATTCAATCTGAAGGGCAAGGTGCCCAACCTCGGCGCCGAAGTCCCCAGTTGGCTGGGCGAGACGGTCGGGTTCTGGGACGGCGACGTGCTCATCACGTGGACCGCGAATGTACAGGCCTGGTTCACGCACAGCAGCTGGGAGTACAGCAACCAGATGCAACTGATCGAGATCTGGACGCCGCGCCGCTTCGCCGACGGCAAGTTCGCCGGACTCGAGCACGAGACGGTGTTCTACGATCCCGAAGCGTTCGTGCAGCCAGTGCGCGACATCCGATTCTTCTCACGCCGCGGCGACTTCAAGGACGCCGCACCGTTCCACCTCGAACACTGCAACCAGACGATCTTCCTCGGCGACGGATGGCCGCGGCACGCAGGTCCCTCCCGGGACGACGATCGAGTACACGGTGCGGGACCTCTACGACCGTCCGTGGGCGCGAATCTGGGAGGAGTATTTCGAGAAGGGCATGAAGCGGCCCGCCGCAGCCGACGACCTGGGCGGATTTCGATGAAATCCAACCGTAGGGGCCACGCATCGGGGTTGAGTGCCGGGCGTCAGTCCTGACGAATCGCGATCATCGGACTGATCCTCGACGCCCTCCACGACGGCATGTAGCCGGCGATCAGCCCAGCGGTCACCAGAATCGCCACAGCGGCCGTCAAAGCGCCAGGGTCATTCGGCTTCATGTTGAAGAGCAACGATTCGACCAGCTGCGAACTCGCGAGAGCCACGGGCACACTGATTGCCAGTCCGAGAGCCGTCAGCACGCAGGCTTCGCGCAACAGGTGTGTAGAACGTCTACTTACTCGAGAATCGACGCCAACGGCTGCGCGCCGCGCGCCGCCAGCATGTCGCGCATCTGGGCGATCTCCGCTTGCTGACCCTCTTCGATGCTCTTCACCATCGGCGCGAGTTCGTGACGGTCCGAGCGCGCCATCACGGCGCGGGCCATGATGATGCCGCCTTCGTGATGCCGGATCATCAACTGCAGAAATCGGATTTCGGCGTCTACGCCATTCGCGTCGTCCAGGCTCCGCAGTTCGGCGTCGCTCGCCATACCGTGCATCACCACCGCGCCATCTGTCGCCGGCACCATGTGCGCGTGGCCAGGCATCCACGCCATCCGTGGCCGCGCCGAGGCCTGCGGCAGTCCCCATTGCTGCAGCCAGCCCATGAACATGCCGCGCTGCGTACTTTGGGTCACGATGATGTCGGATGCGAGCGTTCGGAGGTCTCGATCGGAGGACTTGTCGCGCACGACGAACGACATGTCCACGGCCTGCGCGTGGTGGGTCGCCATATCCCGGGCGAATCCAGCCTCCGCCGAATCGTCACGAGGTGCACCAAGCCGCGATCCGATCAGCAGTCCCGCGGCGATACAGAGCGTCACGGCCAGCAAGCCGGCGGCGAGCCACGCCAGCCGACGCGCGATATCGGGCAGAGGCGCCGACATGACGACCTATACTACGCGCTTCGGAACGGTCACTGAGACGCAGCGGCGCCGATCCCGCGCTGGATGATTGGCGAGGACCTTCAATGGCGAAAGCACAGCACGAGGAGAAACAGCGAAGAATGGCCGCCCAACGCGCGGCCGCCGAGCAGGGCGCCCGTCGCAGGTCCCTGATCTGGCGCGGCGTCGGAATCGTCCTCGTCGTGATCGTGTCAGCAATCGCGTATGACGTGTACATGAAGAGCCAATTGCTACAGGACGTGAAGACGGCGACCTACCGCGCCGGCCTGCACCTTGCCGGTCCGATCGTCTACACCGAGAACCCGCCCATCGGCGGACAGCACAACGTCGTCTGGCAGAACTGCGGCATCTATGATGCGCCGATTCACAGCGAGCACGCCGTGCACTCGATGGAACACGGCGCGGTCTGGATCACGTATCGCCCGGACCTCGCATCGGACCAGGTTCAGAGACTCAGGGCGTTGGCCTCGGACGATTTTCTGCTGCTCAGCCCCTACCCCGGTCTCACACACCCGGTGGTCGCGAGCGCTTGGAATCACCAGTTGACCTTCGAGCGCGGCGATGACCCGGCACTGCCAGCATTCATCGCAAAGTACAAGAACAACCCCGAGACGACGCCGGAGTTTGGCGCGTCGTGCGGCGGCGGCACCCGCGCACTCGCAACGATGGGCTCGCTCACAGCCCCATAGCTTGAGCGAAGGCGGAAGACCCGAGCCGCCGCCGCCGACGACCTGGTCGGTTTTCGATGAAATCCAAACCGTAGGGACCACCTTCCCGGCCCGCCGACCCGCGCCGCGCGCAGGCATCGGGTGGCCCTTTCGAGGCGGCGCCGCGCTTAACCGCGGCCTTCCCAAGAGGTGCTACCATCTCCCAGCAATTTCTCGATGGAGCATCCATGAGCACTCGATTGGCTGGACTGATCGTCCTGTGCGCGTTCCTGACAACCGGCGTCGCGGTGCAGGCCCACCATGCCGTGGCGGGCGTCTATGACCTGACTAAAGAGGTGGTCCTCGAGGGCCGGCTCAAGAAGTTGAACTTTACGAATCCGCACGCGAGCATCGAGCTCGAGGTCCCGGACAAGAAGGTCAAGGGCAAGATTACACAGTGGAAGCTGACCACTGCCTCCATCCAGATTCTGACCCGCGAGGGAATCAACAAGACGTCGATGAAGGCTGGCGAAGTCCTCAAGGTGACGATCCTTCCGGCGAAGAACGGCAACCCGGCCGGATTCATCAGAAGTCTCCAGCTCGGGGACCGCAACATCCTGCTCTTCTTCGGCGACGGAACGGACTAACTGAATCGCGCTGGGAGTTGGCCATGCTTGAACGACGAACTCTCGCGACAGGTGTGCTCGCTCTTGCTCGTCGCGATGAGCCAGGTAGAGTCCGGACTGGCGCAGGGCCAGGGCGCCGGAGCACCCCAGGGCCAAGCTGCCGGCCGCGGAGCCGGAGCGCCGCAGGGTCGAGGCGGTGGCGGCTTCGGCGACAGAGGGCCGTTTACGCCCGACGCCGGAGCCAAGGACCTGAAGTCGGTCCTCTTCAACTGGACGTGGCACATGGGGATGCTGCGGAGCGGTGCCGAGTCCGAGCTGATCAAGACGCTCGACTATCACGCGGCCGGCGGCACGATCCAGGTGGACGGTCAGCCGTGCACGCTGACGAAGTATCGCGTCCAGGCCAACTACCAGGTTCCCGGGTGGCGAACGCAGATCGAGTGTACGCGCGCCAACAAACAGAAGTATTCAAACGTGGAAACGGTGAGCGGGACGTACGCCTGGGACGAAGACATTCCGGGCGCGGAGCTCGTTCAGGGCAAGGGCAAGGCGACTCCGCGGCCAGCCGCGCTCGAGGAGCGGTTGATCCGTTTGTGGGCGAGCCCTCAAGGTGCGCCCAAGGCCGCCATCGCCGGCGCCGCCGGCCTGCCGCCGTCTCAGTCCTTCGGCCAGAACCCCGCGGTTCTGCTCGATCGCCAGGCAGCTGCCGGAGCGCCAGCGACGACGCTGTCATGGGAAGGGGAAAAGGCCGTCGTGACGTTTCCGATCCCGGGAGTCGCTGGGGCCATGGCGACGGCGACGCTCGTGAACTATCTGCCGGAGCGCGTCGTGGTGACCCACGGGACGAACAAGACCGAGTTCGTCTACAGCAAGTTCGCCGACTGGAACAATCCCTTGTTCAAGATCGAAGCGCTCTACCCCGGCACAATCATCGAGCGGAAGAACGGCACCATCGTCCGGAACGTGACGACGAAGGTGACCGAAGTCGGCCAGATCTACGTCGTCATGCCGGTTCCCGACAGTGTGTTGAAGGCTGGAAAGTGAGGATTGCGATGAAGGCGACCATGGTGGCAATCGTTCTCGGCCTCCTCGCCACGCCAGTGGCAGCGCAATTCGGCCCTCCCCCGCCAGCGGATCCGAACGCGCCGACGCCGAGGCTGGCCAACGGGAAGCCTGATCTGTCAGGTTCCTGGCAGGGGGCCGGCGGCGGTCTTCAAGGTTCCGGCGGCAACATGTTCCGCCGGTGCACTCCGTTCCAGTCGAAGCAGTGCATGGAGTGGACGAATCAGAGCGAGGACTGGGTGTTCATGTCGGCCACCAGGCTCGATGAGCGTCAGCCGTTGTACAAGCCTGAGCACTGGGACAAGATCATCGAGCTCGACCAGTGGACGAACAAATACGACCCGGTCATGACCTGCCTCCCGCTCGGCATTCCGCGGCAGGGACCGCCGGCGCGAGTCTTCCACACCGACACTGACATCACGATGATCTATAGAGGCGGCGTCGACGGCGCCGGCGGATACGCGGAACACCGCATGATCGCGCTCGACGGCAAGCCCCACGATCCCCGGCGGGCGGCTCAGTACACGTACATGGGGTACACGGTCGGCCGTTGGGAAGGCGACACGCTCGTCCTCGATTCCATTGGGTTCACCGACGAGACCTGGCTCGGGCGCGGCGGCTGGTTCCACTCCGACCAGATGCGCGTCATCGAGAAGTTCACCCGCACCGGGAACCAGATGCTCTACGAAGTCACGGTCGAGGACCCTGCGGTGTTGGTGAAACCGTGGGTCATGCCCGCACGGACCCTGCGGATCTCCAACAATCCGGCGATCATCGCCGAGCGAGGCAGCTGCACGGAGAGCGAGTTGAACGAGGTCTCCACTCAGATGCGGCACTAAATGGCTTCATGTCCATCCTGGTAGAGGGTCCATCCAATTGCTAGCCTGGCTTGAATCCACTTCGGTAGCAGTGTGGTTGGCCGAATCGCCATCCGTGTGGGCGATGCCGACCGTGCTGACGCTTCACACCACCGGCATGGCGGTGTTGGTGGGCGCGAGCTGGGTGCTCGATCTGCGTCTGCTCGGCCTCAACCGCAACCTTCCGCTGACTGCCTACCGCTGGGTGTTTCAAGCCGTCGCGGTGGGCCTGGTCGTCAATCTTCTGACCGGCGTCCTGCTGTTCATGAAGAACGCCACCACGTGGGGCATCGGCGTGGCCGTTTCTCATCAAGATGGGTCTGGTGATCGCCAGCGCGGCGACGATCATGCCGCTTCGCCGGTATGTGTTGAACAGCGGCACGGGCTTGAGCGAGATCAGCAGCAACGCTCGCCTGCTCGCGATCGTGTCCATCGTCGCCTGGTCCGCCGCCGTCACTGCGGGCCGCCTGCTCGCCTACCTGGTCCCATAGCGAGGCCCATGGAATCGTTCTTCGTCCTGAACGCCGCTCATCTTCATCTCGTTCTCAATCACGTTCCCACGCTCGGCACCGCCGTGGCGCTGGCGCTCCTGCTCCTCGCCCTGATCCGTCGTCACGAGGTCCTGCTCCATGTCGGACTCGAAGTGCTGTTCGTGATTGCGCTGGTGACGATGCCCGTCTACGTCACTGGCGCAGCGGCGTATGCGAACCTTCGCAGCGGAGCCGACTTCTCCGACATGGCCGCGAGAGCGCATCAGGACGTGGCACTCACCGGGTTCGCGCGTGACCGAGTTTGCCGGCTTCGTCGCATGGGTCGCACTGTGGCAATCGCGGCGCAGCGGCCGCGCCGGCCGCGGGCTCGTGGCCGCCGCGACGCTGCTGTCAGTTCTGGCGCTGGCGATCATGGGCCGCGCGGCGACGCTCGGAGGAGAGATACACCATGTCGAGATCCGGGCCGAAGGTGCGACGCCGCTCGCGGCGCCGGTAGGTGCCGACGGACAGCCCGCCGACGTGACCGACCAATTCCTGGCGGCGAGGATCTCCAGCTACATGGTGAACAGCACGTGGGCGTGGCCAGCCGCCGAGACGGTCCACTTCCTCGGACTGTCGCTGTCGTTCGGCGTGCTGTTAGCGGTGAACTTGCGTCTGCTCGGAGTCATGCGGCAGGTGCCGTTTGCCGACGTGCACCGCCTGCTGCCCTGGGCGATGCTCGGCTTCGGCGCCAATCTGATCACCGGCATGCTGTTCTTCGTCGGCCAGCCCGGACAGTACGTGGACAACGCGCCCTTCCACTGGAAGGTCGTCTTCCTGTTGATCGCCGGCGCGAATTTCCTCTATCTGACCGTGTTCAAGAAGGCCTGGGATACTGACGGTCAGGACTCCCGCCTCGCCGACAAGGCGATGGCGGTCTCATCGCTCGCAGCATGGCTGATCGTGCTGTACGCCGGTCGGATGCTACCGTTCCTCGGCAACGCCTTCTGAGAGCGACTCCACGCCTCGCTACGATTGTGCGGGTGCGAACGCTCCGCCAATCAACCGCGGCACCGCGCCGGACACATCGACTTCGCTGGCCAGTTCCACGTCGCGCGTAAACCCCTGCTCGATCAACTCACGGCCGGACACGCTGCCGGCGAGTACCCTCGTGCAGACGCTCTCGCAGCTGCTCGAACACTGCGACAGCGGCGACCGCTTCAGGTGATATGGTCCCCGGCAACGCCCGCAACACCGCGCCCGCACCGATCCAGTCCTCGATCGCAAATCGGATCGAGCCATCCGGCCATCGTTCGCCAGCCGGGCACACGTTGAATGTCGCGCCGATGCTGGCAGCGTAGCGGGCGACGGCCGCGGCATTGCGCAGACACGACGCGAGCACCACGGCGCGGCGGCGTTCAGCGGCGAGCGTCAGTGCGGCGCCATTCGGCGATGGCAGCACGCACCGCAAGCCTGCGGATGCCGTCAGAAAGGACGCTGGCGAGAGCGAATAATCTGCTTGTCCGCGCCGGCCGGCGATGACCGCACCATGCGGCGCAGGCGCCGGCTCACCGGGCTTTGCAGGGTAAATGGCGACTCCCCGGCCGACAGCGATGTCTACGCACGTCGAGAAGGAGAGCACGTCAACGACAATGATCACGTCCGCGAGGGCGAGTGCCTCCACCCCGTGGAGTCCCCACTCACAACGGCCCGAGAACTGGCTTTGATCACTCACTCCAGCGTGGCACTCTTGCGCCACGTCGCCGGCGGTGAGCCGGTGGCGCGCTTGAAGGCGCGATTGAACGCCGCCTCTGAGTCGTAGCCGACCCGCGTGGCAACTTCCTGGATGTTACCCGTGCCCTCGCGCATCATCTGCTTGGCGAGCTGCATCCGCCAGTTGGCGAGATAGCGTATCGGCGCTTCGCCCACCAGCTCCACGAACCGTGCGGCCAGCACCGAGCGCGACAACCCCACCTCGCGCGCGAGCTCGTCTACGGTCCAGTCGCGCACGGGGTTGGCGTGCATCAGACGCAGCGCCTTACCGACGTGGCTGTCTTTCACCGCGGCGAACCACCCGCTCTCATTGGTCGGCAGACGTTGCATGTATTCGCGCAGGATCTCGACGAACATCAACTCCGTCAGCCGGCCGAGCATCGCAACATTGCCGGGGCGCGCCGCGCGTGCTTCGTTGACCGTGAACTTCAGCGTCGTGCCCAGCCAGTTGCTCGATCCCTGCGGCACGACCGTCGGGCGGCTGCCACTGGCATCCACGGCTTCAATCGCCGAATAGTCATCACGGCTTCGCACCAGCAGCATCGTCGGCAGCCCCTCGACCAGCGGACTGAACCGCTGATCGCAGTTCAGATAGCCGCACACGAAGCGCGACGTTCGTCCACCACCACCGTACGACAGCTGCGGCGGCTCGTCGTGCTCACCCGGGGAAAAGATCGACGCCAGCGGCGTCGCCTTCCCCGCGCCGTGACTTCGCATCGTGTGCTGCTCCCCGCGCGGGAACACGATCACGTCGCCGCTCGCCATCCTCGTCTGCGGATGCCCCTGGCACTCCACCTCGCACTCGCCATCAACGAGGATATGAAAGAGGACGATGCATTCCGCTTCGGGCATCACCGCGGAAGCCAGCATGTCGGGAATGGGTGACTCGATCGCCCAGGGCGACGAGAAGTCGGCCGTGAAGAACACTGCTCCCGACAAACGCACGACGCGGAGCACGTCGGACAGGACATCCATCACGGCACTCTACTGCGATCCGGCGGAGCCCGCCGGAGCAACGGTCAAGGATTTCAGAGCCTCGAGCAAGGCGTCAAGCCAATCCGGCGTTTCGGGCAAGAGCCACGGCGGCCCGGGCATGGAACGCCAACCTCGGTGAATTCAGAATCGCTGCGTTGCATCGATCACATTCTCACGAGGAGCAAGACCATGCCGCTGCTGACACCCGACCCGACGTTCTACCCGTCGCCGAGGCTGGCCACACAGGCGCCGCCCGAGACGCTGGCCTACGTCGCGCTGATCAATCCGCAAAAGAACAGCCCCGATGCGCTTGGCGTCGTCGACATCGATCCCGGCTCGACATCCTACGGCCGCCTCGTTGGCCAGACCGACATGGTGACCGCCGGTGATGAGCTGCATCACTTCGGCTGGAACGCCTGCAGCTCCTGCCTGTGCCCGTACGCGCCGCATCCTCACATGGAGCGGCGGTATCTGGTCGTGCCTGGAATCAACTCGTCACGCATTCACATCCTCGACACGAAGCCCGATCCGCGACAGCCTCGAATCGTGAAGGTGATCGAGCCGGAGACACTCTTTCAACGCACGGGATATGCAGCGCCGCACACCGTGCACTGCGGGCCCGACGGCATCTTCATGACCGCGCTGGGCTCGCCCGACGGCAACGGACCGGGCGGCACTTTCCTTCTCGATCCCGAAACGTTCGACGTCAAGGGACGATGGGAACTGGATCGTGGACCGCAACAGCTCGCTTACGACATGTGGTGGCACCTCGGGTGCGACACCATGATCACGAGCACCTGGGGCACGCCCAACATGGTGAAGGACGGCGTGAACCCCGAGCTGCTGCTCGCTGGCAAGTACGGGCACTCGGTGCACGTGTGGGACCTTCGCCGTCGTCGTCACGTGCAGGAGCTGTCGCTCGGAGACGAGCAGCAGATGGTGCTCGAGCTGCGTCCGGCGCACAACCCGACGCGCGCCTATGGCTTCGCCAGCGTCGTCCTGTCGTTGAAGGATCTGTCCTCGTCGATCTGGTTGTGGTATCGCGAGACCGGCAAGCCGTCGAACGGCTCGGGATCGTGGGCGATCAAGAAAGTGATCGAAATCCCCGCCCAGACCGCCGACCCCGACAGGCTACCGCCGCTCCTCCAGGGCTTCAAGGCTGTAGCCCCGCTCGTGACCGACATCAACCTATCGGTTGACGACCGCTTCCTCTACGTCTCGTGCTGGGGCCTCGGAGAATTCATCCAGTACGACGTCACGGATCCATTCAACCCGAAGAAAGTGAGCGCCGTCTCACTTGGCGGCATCGTCAACCGCGCCGCGCATCCGAGCAAGCCACAGCAGCCACTCAACGGCGGCCCGCAGATGGTGGAGCTCAGTCGCGACGGCCGCCGCGCGTACTTCACGAACAGCCTCTACACACCGTGGGATGAGCAGTTCTATCCGGACGGCGTTCGGGGATGGATGGCCAAAGTCGACATCCAGCCAAACGGCGGCATGGAGCTGGACAGGAAGTTCTTCCTGGAGACGGACGGCTTGCGGCCGCATCAGGTGCGGCTCGACGGCGGCGACGCCTCGTCCGACTCGTACTGCTACGCGTAGATCGCGTCACGAGGAGCCGTCATGGACTGGCACGCAATGGTGTTTCTCGGCGCGTATCACGGCGTCAATCCCGGCATGGGATGGCTGTTCGCGGTCGCGCTCGGCATGCAACGAGGCAGCGCGCGCGGGGTGTGGGGTGCGCTGCCGCCGATCGCTCTCGGTCACGCTGCCGCCGTTGGCGTCGTGCTGTTGACGGTGGGCCTCGCGCAGGCCGTGATCCCGATGGACGCGCTGAGAGTTCTCGTGGCGTCGATGCTGACCATGCTCGGTCTCTACCGGCTGTGGCGTCATCGGCATCCGCGTTTCGGCGGGATGCAGGTGGGGTTTCGCGATCTGAGCGTCTGGTCGTTTCTCATGGCCACTGCGCACGGAGCGGGATTCATGGTGGTGCCGTTCGTGATGTCGGCTCCGCCGATGCTATCGGCGGCGGGCCACGAGCACATGCACCACATGTCGACTGCGGCCACGAACGGAGCCGCTGCTGGCGCGATCGCGGTGACGATTCACACGCTGGCGTATCTCGTGACCATGACCCTGGCCGCGTGGGTTGTGTATCGAAAGCTTGGCCTCGGCCTTCTGCGCAAGGCCTGGCTGAACATGGACTGGGTGTGGGCCGGTGCGCTGGTGCTCACGGGCCTGGTCGTGTTGCTGAAGTAGGTGCTCGTCAACGCTCGCTCACGAGAAGGAGGGCGTCATGCGCGAATCACGTATCCAATTCATCCGACTGCAAGGCTTTGCGACTGAGACCGCCAACGAAGACTTGTATTGGGCATTGATGCTGCAACCCAGGCTCATCGGCGCCATCGTCGCATTCGGCATCGTCGTTCAGAGCCCGTGGCTCTTTCTGGCCCTGTCGGCAGTGCTGCTGTGGAGCGCGCTCGTTCCGGCCCGCAATCCCTTCGATGCGATCTACAACCGCGCTGTCGCAGGGCGGCGCACGCTCCCTCCGCTGGGCGAAGCACCGGCCCCTCGACGTTTTGCGATGGGTATGGCCGGGACGGTAGCGCTCACGATTGGAGTCGCACTCCTCGCTGGCGCCGTCATCACGGCCTGGGTGTTCGAAGGGCTGTTCGCCGTTGCGCTCGTGCAAGTAATCTTCGGCGACGTCTGTGGCGCTGCGAACCTGTACCATCTCCTCCAGCGAAGTCGGGTGGCGATGCTACGCCACTAGTAATCCTTGGTCCTTGGTTCTTTGTGCTTGGTCCGTTCTTGGTCCTTGGTCCAAGTGCACTTGCCAGGGACCAGGGACGGACGAGGGACCAAGGCCGGACTAAGAACCAAGAACAAAGGACCAACGACCTGCACTAGACGCCAGCAAACCAGTGGAAGCCGAAGTCGGAGTTGATTCCACCGGTGCCCCTGCCAATGCCGGCCATCGAGTCGACGACACGAATCGACTTCAGGAACTTGAGGTTCTTGTAGCCACACTGTCGTTCGACGCGGAGACGCAACGGCGCGCCGTTGCCTCGCGGAAGGTCGCGACCATTGAGTCCATAGGCCAGGATGGTCTGGGCGTGGGCGACCTCGAACAGATCGTATCCCTCGTACCACCCGTCGAAGGTGTCGATGACAACGTAGCGAGCAGCGGGCGTGACCCCATCAGCCTCTTCGAGCACCCGCTGAAGGGGAACGCCCGTCCACTCACCGATCGCCGACCATCCCTGTTCGCAGACGTGAGCGGTGATTTGCGTCCTGGCCGGCAGACGTCTGATCTCGTCGAGCGACAGGTCACGCGGACGGCCGACCAGCCCGCCGATCGGCAGGCGCCAGTTCTTGAACCCTTCCGACGCGTGGAGTTGATACTCCGCGTTTCGCGGGTTGGTCTGGTTCCACGTCGGAAACGGATCGGCGACGTCGCTTCGGCTGTACTCGCGCGCCAGCTGCTGGCCCGAGAGCAGCAGTCGATTCGTACTCATCGTCAACACGTCGGCAGCGCCGATCAGGCCTCCGCGGACGCGCGGTGGCACGAACGTCTCGCGCGAACAACCCGTCAACAACAGACCGCCGAGCGCTGGGACGCTCGTCGTCAGCCACCTGCGACGTGAGATGGGCTTGCTCATCGTGTCCTCAATTGGCCGGCCGGTCTAAAGACCGGCCCTAGTTCCCGGTGATCATCGAACGGACCTTGACGAAGAATCCCGCGGCCGCGACCTCCACCACGTGGACGACGACGAACAGCACCAGCGCCACAGTGCCAATGGTGTGGAGCGTGCGTGCCGTCTGCCGGCCGCCGAACAGATCCAGCAGCGCCGGCATTGCTGCAGTAAAGCCGGGTGATTGCGCAATGCCGGTCAGAATCATGAGCGGCACAAACACGAAGATCAGAATCAGATACGACGTCTTCTGCAATGTGCCGTAGCGGCCGTTGGCGGCGTGTCCGTGCGGACGCCAGCGCAGATGATCGCGCAGCTCTGCGCGCACGTGGGCAACCGTCCGTTCGTCACGGGCCGGCCACAGCCGGTTGCGAAAGTGCTTCGAGTAGAGATTCCAGACGACGTAGACCAGGCCGTTGAGGAGAAATACCCAGGCGGCGGTGAAGTGGTAGTTGCGGCCCCACCGGCGATCGCCGAGCGCGCCCGCCTCGTCCCACGAGAGGCCCCAGTCCGCGAGCCTGAACGCAGCCGGATAACCGCGATAGCCCGTATGCCCCCAGGTACAGCTCGGGGAAGTCGAGAAAGATGTGCACCCCGCTCCACAGCAGATACACGCAGGCGACGAGGTTGATCCAGTGACAGATGCGGACGTTGTACGAGTGAGCGGAACTCCGCGTCTCGGCGGCCGAACGCCGCGCTTCCGAGATTGACGCACTGTCCACGCCCATCGATGGGCATTCTACGACCAGTCGGCGCCAAAGGACGTTCAGGTTCGTGATCGGCGTGGTTCCGTCGAGGCAGGGCGGGCTTGCGCGGCCGAAGACGATCGGCGACCATACGCGCACGTTCGCTCAAGGGAGACTCACACCGTGAAAAAGATCCGTCGTGTCGTCTGTGGTATTGTCGCCGTCCTGGGGTTCGCCGCTGCCAGCCACGCGCAGCCGCCCGGCATCACGCGGGAAATGATCGCTTCAGCGCTGCCCGTCGAGGGTGCACCGCTGGCCGTGCCCGGACCGTACAAGACCCTGTCGGAGCCCGCGTTCAACTCGCCGGGCCATGTCATCTTCCGTCCCGCCGATCTCAGTGCGTTCCCGGCGAAGGACACGTTGCCTGTGATGGCCTGGGGCAACGGCGGATGCGCGATCAACAGCACGCGCTATGGCGGCTTCCTGTCCACCATCGCGTCGCATGGCTTCCTCGTGATCGCCACGGCCGCCAAGGAAGGCGAAAAGCCCCGGCAGTCCAACGCCGACGACCTGCGTGCCGCGCTGAACTGGGCCGAGGCCGAAACAAGCGTGACGGCTCGCCGCTCAAAGGCAAGATCGCCCTCGATCGAATGGCCGTCATGGGTCAGTCCTGTGGCGGCTTCCTGTCGGTGGCCCTCGGCGTCGATCCGCGCGTCGACACCATCGGCGTGTTCAACTCCGGCGTTCAGCCCGCGAACCCGAACGCACCGGCGGTCCGTTCCCGACCGCTGACACGCTCGCGAAGCTGCATGGCCCCGTGCTGCTGATCAACGGGCACGAACGCGACTTCATGATGGCCGTCTCGGCTGCCAACTTCGAGTCGATCAACCACGTTCCCAGTGTTCTACGGCGCGCGCCACGGCGCCGGGCACACCGCGACGGTCGATCATCCGGGCGGCGGCGAGTTCGCCAACGTCGCCTCGAACTGGCTTCGCTGGCAGTTCAAGGGCGACAAGACCGCCGCGACGATGTTCGTCGGCAAGGACTGCTCGCTCTGCACGAACACGAACTGGGATACGCGGTCCAAGCGAATCAACTGACTGGTTCGACGACGTTCGCCTCGCAACGGCGAACTGACGCCTCGGCAGACGCCCGCCTTACGAGAACCTGCGGAACTACCGTGGTGGCGGCGCCGGACGCCGCAGCTCTTCGAAGACATCCAGACCGAGCACGACCTCGATGCGGTCCGTTTGGAACTGAGCTGCCTTCAAGCCCGCGACACGCTCACCATCCGCGTGCAGGTCGAAGTTCCGCAGCCGTGCTCCACGATCGGTCAAGGTCTCCTCCGACCAAAGGAGCGGATTGTCCGGACGGAATGAGTCGTTGTCGGCGGTATAGCTTGCAACCCAGATTCGCTGGTCGGGCGTGCGATAGAACAGCTCGCTGCGCTTTCGGGACCACGTTGGGTACTCGCCGCCTGTAGTGGAGACCTGCCGTCTGCCGCCAGGTCCCCGAAAGGGTCTCACGTAGATTTCGTTTCTGCCCGATTCGTCAGATTGAAACGCCAGCCACTGGCCGTCCGGGGAGAACATCGCCTCGCTTTCGATGGCTGGGCTCGCCGCGAAATCCTCGATCTTGCCGGGCTTCCAGCCCGATGCGTCGTCACCGTCCACGTTGAGGAGCAGAATGTCGTAGTTGGTTCCGGCACGTTGTTCCCGAAACGCGAGCACCTTTCCGCTCGGATGCCACGACTGAGGCGCGTGATTGAGAGGGCTCTCCGTCAATCGCTGCACATCTCCGGTTCCGTCGGCCCGCTGCCAATAGATGTTGTAAGGCCCTTTCGTGTCTCGTGGCGATGCGAACGCGATCCGCTGTCCATCGGGTGTCCAAACCGGGATGCGATCGAGAAGCGGCTCGAAGGTCACGCGGGACAGCGTGTCCCGTTGCCATGCGTATGTCCAGATGTCGTTCTGCTGCTCCAGGATTTCCATGGCGAGCAGCGTGCCGTCCGGCGAGAAGCGGATGCTGGAGTAATTGGCGTCCCCCCGCAGCAGCCGCGGCTTTCCGGTGCTCCCGATCCAGTAGATCGACACGGGCGGGGTCGCGCTTCCGCCAGGTAGATAGACGACCGAGCCGTTGTCCGAGAACGAGAATTGGGCAGCGCCGCTCTCTGGCGACGACCGAACTCCGTCGATGATGGGAACAGCCTGACCGACAACCTGGAGCCGGTCGAGATCAAATGGCGCGGCGAAGAGGGTTCCATCGTGGATATAGACCAGGTGTCCGCTCGAGACGTAGCGCCCGTAGTGTCCCCCTCTATGGATGATCTTCCGTTCACCCGTCGCCGGCGTGTAGGCGACGATGCTGGCGTCTGCGTAGTTATTGGTGACGGGGTTCGAGGTGAAAAGAACCGTTCCCCGCCCGACGATGGCGTGCGGCCAGCGTTGTGTCACCTCCCCGGAGCCTTTGTCGAGTGGCAAGAACGGCTCTGGGGTGCCACCCTGGGCCGAGACGCGCAAGAGCGCCACGCCAGCGCCAGGGCTCGGTGAGAACACGATCGTTTCCTCATCGGCCCACGTCCCGCCCCGGCCGTTCGGTACGTCGCACAACGTCACCGCAGCGCCCCCAGTCACAGAAATCTTCTTCAGCTTCCCGTCGGCGAAAAAGCCGATCCACCGAGCGTCCGGAGAGAAGAAGGCATCGCGGCCGCCCTCCGTCCCCGCGAGTCGGGTGACGGTCAGCTGATCTAGCTTCCTTACATGGAGCGGCTGCGGACCGGCCGTGCTCTCGCGAGTCGAGAACACGAGCATGCTACCGTCCCCCGACAGCACGGCGGCTGGACCGAAGTTCGTGTTAAGCATCGCATCCGGTCCGAGGTCGATGCCGACACGCACGACGGACTGCGGCTGTTCGGTTGGCCACGATCGAGCCCAGAAGATCACAGCGGCAACGACCAGGGCAGCAACAGCGGCCACGACGGCGAAGCCGCGGCGTCCAGGCATCGAGGCGCTGCGACGGGAGGAGGCTGAAGCGGCAGCTAGCGCGTCTGGCTGCGCGATGTCTTCTTCGACGGCGATACGGATGTCGCTGATGGATTGTGCGCGACGTTTCGGATCCCGAATCAGGCAACGGCGAAGCACATCGCGTGTGCGCGAAGGCACGCCCGCGGGAAGCGCAGCCCAGTCGGGATCCTTCATCATGATCTGCGCCAGCGTCTCGGTGACATCGTCGGCGTCGAACAGCCGCCGGCCGGTCAACATCTCGTAGAGGACCACGCCGAATGCCCAGATGTCCGAGCGCCGATCCACGGTCCTGCCCTTGGCCTGCTCCGGGCTCATGTAGGCAGCGGTGCCCAGGATCATCCCGGCCTCCGTCATCGCCGGCGTAGTGATCGTGGGCGACATCGAAAGCCCGGGCGAGAGCCCGGTCCGCTCCATCGCCTTGGCCAGGCCGAAGTCGAGGACTTTCACAGTGCCATCCGCCCGCACCTTGACGTTGGCCGGCTTGAGATCCCTGTGAACGATGCCCGCGTCGTGCGCGGCCTCGAGGGCCTCGGCAATCTGCCTGGCAATCGGCAGCGCTTCGTCAATCGGGGTCGAGCCTTGAGCGATCAGATCGGCGAGGGTCGGACCCTCAACGAGTTCCATGACGAGCGCCTTCGATCCGTCGGCGTCTTCGAGTCCGTGAAGAATGGCGATGTTCGTGTGGTTCAGCGAGGCGAGGACTTCGGCCTCGCGCTGGAAGCGCGCCAAACGATCGGCATCGGCGGCGACGGCGTCGGGTAGCACCTTGATTGCGACTTCCCGCTTCAGCTTGGTATCGGTGGCGCGATAGACCTCACCCATCCCGCCTATGCCAATCAGGGACGTGACTTCGTACGGGCCGAGACGAGTTACCCGGGGCCAGAGGCACGGCGGAATTATATGGTCAGCACTCATCTTGACGGCGGCAACTTACGTTGGAACGAATGCCCGTTCACATCACGCCGACTTCCGTGCAGTCTTGCAGTAACTCCTTTTCAGGCGGTCATCGCCAACGAGTTCGCGGGCAAGCGCCACCGCGAGAAGTCCGCCAGCTGCCGCCGCATAAGCGTGGCGCGCCCGAACCAAGCGCATCACGTGCTCGAACGCCTCGAGCGGCGTGGGCAGATCGCCCAGCTCGTTACGCAGAAAGTCTATAGGCTGCACCAACAGCCGCGCGCGCCTTCCCTGCTGGTATGAAAGATCGGTTCTCTCAGGAAGGCAGGTCGCCCTGCTCTTGCGCGGCCAACGACAATCGGCGACCCATGCGCCCACGGCTGATCGAGGGGACACAACTTGAAGAAACTCCGCGCGTCGACACCATCGGCGTGTTCAACTCCGGCGTTCAGCCCGCGAACCCGAACGCACCGGCGGGTCCGTTCCCGACCGCTGACACGCTCGCAAAGCTGCATGGCCCCGTGCTGCTCATCAACGGGCACGAACGCGACTTCATGATGGCCGTCTCGGCTGCCAACTTCGAGTCGATCAACCACGTCCCAGTGTTCTACGGCGCGCGCCACGGCGCGGGGCACACCGCGACGGTCGATCATCCGGGCGGCGGCGAGTTCGCCAACGTGGCCTCGAACTGGCTTCGCTGGCAGTTCAAGGGCGACAAGACCGCCGCGACGATGTTCGTCGGCAAGGACTGCTCGCTCTGCACGAACAAGACCTGGGATACGAAGTCCAAGCGGATGAACTGAGGGCTGGTCCGCTCAGCCGTCCCGCAGTACTCGTGCCGGATCGATCCGTGACGCACGGTGGGCAGGGAGCCATCCCGCGATCGCGCCGACTGCCGTCAGCGTGACGGCCGCACTCACCAGTGTGACCGCGTCGCGCGGCTGGAGGTCGTACAGGAGACTCGCGATAAATTGCGAGGACCACACGCTCGCAGCCGTGCCGATGATCACGCCGAGTGCGACGAGCACGAATACTCGCGTGAGCACCAGCCGCACGACGCCCGCCGGCTCAGCCCCGAGCGCCATCCGAATGCCGATTTCGGCGCGTCGTCTGGTGACCGCATACGAAGTCACGCCGTACAGACCAAGACCCGCGAGCAGCAGGGCCAGCGTGCCGAAGAACCCCGTGACCAGTGCGACCAGGCGCTCCTGCGTGAGCGAGGCATCGACCCGATCCTGCAGCGAGTCGGAACGTAAACGTGAGATTGCGATCGACCCCCGTCAATGCCGCCGCCACACGAGGTGCCAGCAAGGCGGGCGACCCCGCCGACGAACGAACGCTGATGGTGACAGTGGCCGTCGGCCCTGCCAGCGTCGCGTTGCGCCAGCGGTATGTAGAGAGTCGGCCGCACTCCATCACGCACAGAGAGGTACACCGCGTCGCTCACGACTCCGACGATAGTCCTGGGCGGAGCCTCTACAAAAGTAACGATTTCTCCTATCGGGTTCCGGCCGCGCAGGAACTTGCGCACATAGGCGTCGTTGACCAGCGCGACCGGAAGCGCTCCCTGCACATCCTTGTCGTCGATATCGCGCCCGGCACGGACCGCCGTCCCGTAGGTGGCGAGCCATCCCGGCGTGATCTCATTGAGTAGCGTCATCCGCGAGTTCCAGAACGGCACCGGACCCGGCTCGGGTTGGGCGGGCGGCGCACCGGGCAAGTCGATAAAGGCAAGACTGGCACTACCGCCGACAGGAGTGGCCATCGACCCACCGGCACGCGCGACGCCCGGCACCGCGGCGACCGCCGCGACGAGTTGATGAAAGAACGGAATGCGATTGGCCGGATCGATGGGTGCGCGCGACACGTCCACGTTGACAATGAGTACGCGGTCGCTGTCGAACCCAAGGGGCAGCGTCGCGAGCCGTTCGAATGTCCCCACCAGCAGGCCCGCCGCCACGATGAGGACCATCGACAACGCCACCTGGGCGACCACGAGGCTGCCTGACAGACCTGTACGCCCGTCACCCAACGCGCCGCGCCCCTGTTCCTTGAGCGCGTCGATCGGTGCGACGCGCCTCGCCCTGAAGGCCGGCGCGATCCCGAACAGCACGGCCGTCGCACCAGTGACCGCCACGCGTGAATGCCAGCACGCGCCAGTCCAGCGAGAGATCCAGCGTCACACGCGTGACGGAGGTCGACAACTGCGCCACCAGCATCGGGCCCGCCCACCTCGCAAACACGAGTCCGGCCAGCGCGCCGATGCCGGCGAGCACGAGCGCTTCAACGAGCAGCAGCCGCACGAGACGCCAGCGCGTCGCGCCCAGCGCCAGCCGCACACTCAATTCGTGCCGGCGCGCGGTCGCCCGCGCGAGGAGCAGGTTGGCGATGTTGCCGCACGCGATCAGCAGGACCAGCCCGACGATGACCAGCGTCGCGAGGAGGGGCCGCTCGTATCGCCGACGCAGTTGCGATGTGCCCATGGACGCGGGCACGAGCGTGAATGGGTTCTTGAGAAACACTTGATCGGCGAGTTGACGCAACGCGGGGTCCTGGGCTTCCGGCGGCAGGGTTGCGGGCACGAGGGCCTCGCGGATCTGTGGCTGCACCGAGCGCAGAAGGCTGGTTGCCGCCTCCGCCGACTGTCCGGGCTTCAAGCGGACCATGATGTAGAGCCAGACAGATCCTCGGTCGATGTCCGAGTCCTTGCCGCGGATCAATTGGTTCGCGTTGAGTGGAAGAGCGACGTCGAACGTCCGTCCGACTTCCGCACCGAAGAACTCGGGAGGTGTCACCCCGATAATCGTGAACGGGATGCGTTCGATGACGACCGACGTGCCAATGACGTTGGCGTCCCCGCCGAAACGCCGCTGCCACATCCCATAGCTGATGACCGCCACAGGACCATCCGGTCCGCCACCACGCACATCGTCGGCGGATGTGAACGTGCGGCCGAGGAGCGCTGGCACGCCAAGCGTCGTGAAGAAATCGCCGCTGACATACGCGCCATCGACAGGCTGCGGCTCTCCGCCAGCCGTAGAGAGGCTCAGCCGGCGCGGCGTACCGGTTTCCGACCACGCGACGGCGCCATCGAACATCTGCGGTGCGCGCCGCCGGATCTCCTCCCACAGGCCGTAGTTCCATGCGTCTGTATTTCGTCGGCCCGCTGACGCATCAGTCGTCATGATGACGAGGCGCTCTGGTTCAGGAACCGGCAGCGTGCGGAGCAGCAGGCTGTTGACGAGGGAAAAGATCGCGGTGTTGGCACCGATGCCGAGGGCCAGCGACAGAATCGCGACGCCCGTGACGATCGGAGCGGCGCGGAGCACGCGAACGGCAACACGGAGATCCTGCATGGAGCGCCTCGAACTAGAGACGCGCGACCGCCATTTTTGGCCGGGTCAGGCGGCCAGACGGCTGCGGAACGTGGCCGCCTGGTCCCGCAATGAAGTCAGACGGGATTTCACATCGGTCCAGCGTTCGCGCTCGGCTCTGACGAACCGGCTGTACGGCGCGATCGCATCGTCGATGCGAGTCCGTCCACGTTCGCGCGCCCGCTCGAACTCCACGCGCAGCGCGTGCGCCAGCCGGGCTCGCAACTGCGACACCTTCTCCTGCATCTCGCGCTTGGCCTTCCGTCTGCGCGCAGGGATCACGAGGAAGCCCGTCAAGGCGACGACGCTCGCCAGCAGAATTCCGGTGATGTCCGCCGCCGCGCTCGACGCCGCCAGCGCCACGATCGTGCCCAACCCCAGTGCGGCGCCGCCGGCGGCCGCCGCTGTGGTCACTGCCGCGCGCGCCTGCTCGGCAATCGCGGCGGCCTCACGCTCCCTGTCGTAGGTGTCGACCACCCGCTGCGCCTCACGTCCGACGGAGTCGATCAGCGCCGTACGGTCCGTATGAAACGTGCCCACCTCCGGTGTGCCCCTCATCCGGGCGCGGTGGTCGGTGGAGCGTGCGGAGAGCACCCCGGTGACGGCCTGCCACTGCCGGAAATCCTGATCGATCAGCCAGTCGATGAGCTCAGAAACGTTCCTCTCGATCTGGCGCGGCGCGTCGCCGACCACACGCTGCTCGAACTCCTTCTGCACCCGCGAGCGGTTCAACAGGTCCATCACGCGGCCAAGCCGCAGTGTGTCCTCGAAGAACGCGTGTCCCCGCTGCTCCATGTCCAGCAATACCTTCTCGACGGCGGTCATGCGCAGGTCGAAGCCGCGCGCCAGATCCTCCCGATGAACGGCGCGCTGCCGATCGATGTCCTCGAGCACCGCCATGTCCTCGTTCAACAGCGTGAGGCGTTCCTCGGCCATCGTCGCGTAGCGGGCAGCCAGCGCATGGCCGACACCCAGCGGGTTGGCGAGCTTCAACTGGAACCGGCCGCGTTCGTCGAGCGTGGTGGTGATGAACCCTTCCAACGCCTCGAACCCGCTCGCCGCCCACAGCGCGGGCTCGCCGCGCTTGGCCCGCATGGCCAGCCGCGCACTCACCGGAAAGAGCTCGGGAGTGAAGCCGAAGAAGTGCTGTGCCGAGGAGCGCACGAACGTCAGGACCTCGTCGAGCTCCTGAGAGGTGGCGAAGATGTCGACCTTGTTGACGACGATGACGATCTTCTTGCCCCAGGCACGAATGGACTCGACGAACGCGCGCTCGCTCTCCGTGAACGGCCGGTCGGCCGACGTGACGAACAACACCAGATCGGCTCGCGGCACGAAGTCCGTCGTCAGCCGTTCGTGCTCGCGGATGATGGCGTTGGTGCCAGGCGTGTCGACGATGCTCACGTCACGGAACAGCTCGATGGGTGCGGTCAGGGTCGCGACGCCATCAGCGTCGATATGGTGTTCGACCGCCGCGCCGTACTTCAGCAGGTGAATCTGCGCGGTCGTCGGCGTCACGCCCTCGCGCAGGATCGTCTGGCCGGCCAGCGCGTTGATGAACGCGCTCTTCCCGGCATTGAACTCACCCACGACGACGATGAGAAACAGCTCGTCGAGCTGGCGAATGGATGAGGCGAGCGCCGCCTGGTCCTGTTCCGTCGCGCCGAATCGATTCATCGCCGCCTGCAACTCGGCCAGGAGTTGACGCCCGCGATTGAGATCACCCTCCAGATCCGGGGGAAGAATCCGCCGCACGATCGCGGTGTACACGCAAGAACCGGGCCGCGGCGAGCTAGCGCTTCTTCGTGGACACCGTCCGGGGAGCCGAGCGAGACGAGCGCCGACCGGACTTGGTGCTGGCGCCGATGAATCGGTGCGCGCCGTGGATGAGATCGCGCAGCGAGTCCGGCGAAACACGCGAGAGACGGACAAGGACGCATGGATAGTCCACGTAGTGATCCGTCAGGTAGTAGGTCGCCGGATCCTCTTCAATCAGCAGGTCCCGCTGCGTCATGTCCATGCGGACGACCATCGAGTTGGGCTCCGCCGATTTGTTGATTGCCACGCAGGCGAACATCTTCCCGCGCACCTTCAGCGCAGGCGCTCCCCAGGTCGTCGTTACTTCGACGTCTGGCAGAGTGCGCCCGATCGCGATCGCCGCATCGAATCCGCTACGCTTCACTGGCGTAGCAACGCTTGCGGTTCGATGCGACCGGCTCGGCGCGCTGGCACGAACGCCGCAATGATCATGGCTGCACAGAGCAGCGTCAGCGCAACGAAGTAGGTCCAGCCATCCGCAGGCGCAACACCGTACAGCACTCCGCGCATGGAACGGCCGGCGATCAAGGCAATGACGACACCCACGGCGGCGCCGGCAGCCACACGCCAGCCGGCCCGCACCAGCACGCCACGCACGATGGCCCGCCGCGAGGCGCCAAGGGCCGAGCGAATCGCGAACTCGCGTTGCCGCTGCGCAACGTCGAGCGCGACGAGCGCGAACAAGCCCACTGCCGACAGCCCGAAGGCGAGCGCTGCAAACAGTGTGAAAAGCCACATCGTCAGTCGCCAGGGGGCCTCAGCGCGGGCCACGACAGCATCGAGCGTCGTGATGTCGTCGACGATGGCTGTCGAGTCGAGATCGCGCGCGATCGAGCGGATCGCGGACGCCACACTCAGCGGATCGACAGAAGCACGAACGACGATGTTGTCGGCGGGCCTGCCGGTCTGCATCGCCGCGTCATAGACGTCGAGCTGTACATCGCGCAGCCCGCGGTAGCGCACATCGCTGACGACCCCGACGACGGTGCGCCACATTTGCGGTGGTCCGCCTGGCGTAAAGCTCGCCATCCAGATGCGCTTGCCGATCGCATCCTGCCCCGTCCACAGCCGCCTGGCCGTCGATTCGCTGACCATCACCACCCGCTGGGCCTGGCGCGTATCGCGATCGGTGAAGACACGTCCGGCCAGCAGTGGAATCTTCATCGTGTCGAAATACCCGGTGCTGGCAATCTGGTGGTTGAGCGTGGGGTTCGAATCCGCCGCCTCTTTGGTTTCAGGCTGACCTTCGAGACGCACGCGGACACCCTGCCCGATCGGGCCCAGCATCAGCGGGCGAAGGTAGACGGCACCGGCCGCCTCAACACCCGGCACCGTCCGGACGCGCCGAAGGTACTCGTCGATCCACGTGTTGGGCACTTGAGCCGCCCGCGGCTGGACGGTCGCGCTCAAGACACCGCTGGCGTTGAATCCCAGGTCGGCCTGCGTCAGCGCTCGAAAGCTGCGCAGGACGAGTCCGGCCGCCACCATCAGCACGATCGACAACCCGATCTGTACGACCAGCAATGTGGATCTCGCTCGAAGTGCCGACAGTCCCTCGGTGGCGCGGCTCGCATCGAGCGCGCCTGTCACGGTGGCTCGGCCGGCGTGCAGGAGCGGAACAATGGCACAGATCACGGCGACCACCACGACCACGCCCAGCGTGAAGAGTGCGACCGGCGCGTTCACAGCAATGTCCGACACCCGCGGCAAATCGTCGGGGGCGAGCGAGACGATGCCGCGAGCCAGCCAGTACGCCATGACAAATCCCACCGATCCACCGATGAAGGCGACCACGAGAATCTCTGTCAGCCACTGTCTGGAGATCGCGAACCGGCTGGCGCCCAGCGCCAGCCGGACGCTCAGTTCGTTCCGTTTGCGAGCGACACGGGTGAGCAGCAAGCCCGACACGTTCGCGCACGCAATCAACAGCAGCACCACGACAGCCGCCCACAGCACGCGTAACGCGGGCCGCACCGGCCCGAACACGTAATCGACGAACGGGGTCACCACGGTTGCGGTCCCCCACTTCAATCGTCCCGGACTTGATGTATCCAGACGGGCTTCGGTGGCATCGACCTCGGCGCGCACGCTGCTCATGGCTAGACCTGGACGCACACGCCCGACGACATAGAACACGCCAAGCGTGTCGAGCGCAGACGTAGCGGGCGGCGTGCCGCTCGCGAGCAGAGGAACAACGGGCACCCAGAATTCGGCCCCTTGCGGGACATCCACTCCGGGCGGCATCACGCCAACGACTTCGACAGCCATGCCATCGAGCATGAGTCGCGAGCCGACCACGCGAGGATCCGAGCCGAAGCGGCGAACCCACGCTCCATGATTCAACACCGCAACGGCCGGACCGTTCGGCACGTCGTCTTCGGGGCGCAGCGTCCGCCCGAGCAGCGGCGGCACACCGAGCGTGTCGAAGAACGTGCCCGAGACGCCATTGAACCAGACACGCGTGGGCTCCCCACGGCCCTCGAGCACCGCGCTCCAGTTATGCGATCCCATCAGCGCGGCCTGCGTGAACGTGGAGCTGCTCTCCATCCACTCGCGGCGATGGCGATGCGTGAGCTCGATCACCGCTTGACCGCCTCGATCGGTCTGCCACACCACCGCGAGCTGCTCCGGTGCCGTCACCGGCAGCGGCCTCAGTAACACCGTGTTGACCGCGCTGAAGATGGCGCTGTTCGAACCAATGGCGACGGCAAAGGTCAGGATGGTCGCAAGAGTGAAACCGGGAGCCTGACGCAAGTGACGAATGGTGTGACGAACGTCGGCGAGAAGTGACATGACGTCGCCTTTATATCGCGCGCAGCCCCGAAGGGTCGAGAGGGTACTCGGGTGCTCAGATCAGCGCATCGCTCGCTTGATCTCCTCGGTGATCGTCCAGAGATGCAGCTCGTAGTAGCCGCCCTGCTCGCTGAAGACCGACTCGGTCTTGTCAGGCTTCCAGTCACCCATGGTGAAACGGTGTGACACGATCCGCGAGCCGACCTTGAGCTCACGCCACAGCACGGGCCGCACGAGCAGGTTGAAGTGGTCGCCCATGTACAGGAACACCACAGAAACGTCCGACAGGTCCTTGACGTCGAGCGCATCACCCTCACGGACGTCGATTCGATCGGCGAGCCCGGCCGCATCGACGTTTGCCTTCGACTCCCTGGCGCGCTCCGGATCGATGTCGATGCAGATTCCGCGGCGCGCGCCCTTCCGGATCGCGGCGGTGGTGATCCGCGCATCTCCGCAACCTGGCTCGTACACGACGTCGTCGGGGCGCACGCCTGCGAGATCCACCATCGCCGCCGACACGTCGTCGGGAGTCGGCACGTAGATCACCCGCACGCGGTCTGCCGGATCATCAATCGAGAGATCCACGCTCACCGACTCGCCCGACCGGAACGAAACAATCTTGCTGCGGGTCATCGTCGTGTAGGTGTTGGGCCTCCACGTCACGGTGAAGGTGTATTGGTGTGTGCCCGCACCCAACGGCGGTGTTTCAAAGGTCCGGGACACCGCAAATCCCCCGATCGCTTCGCCGTTCACCATCAGCTCCGCATCATCGGCCGGGACGGTCACGACGATGCGTGACGTCAGCCGGCGTTCGATCGAGGCCGCGGATTGGAACTCAATACGTCCCGGGGCAGGTGGAAGAAGTAGAGCTGTGCTCCCGAGCGCGACGAACCCGGCAATGAAAACAGGAATGAGCGGCATCATGGCTCCCTTGACAGCGGATACTACGTCATCCGCCGTTCGACCGGGATGTGGAGGAGAGTGTCGTGCCCACTGACAACACGCGTCGACGCGCCAGCGCCGGCGTGACCGTATCTTCGCTTGGCCTGGCCGCGTTTGGCGCGTTGATGCTGTTCGCGCCCGGCGAAGTCAGCGAGGCACTTACGCCATCGGCGGGCGGCCCGCCACAGGCGGGCGACAATGTGATCGTGCAGGTGTGCGCGGCGGCCGTTCTCGGGCTCGCGGCGATGAATTGGACGGCCCGGGGGTCGGCGCTTGGCGGTATCTACGGCCGGGCGGTCGTCGTGGGCAACCAGACGCATTTGATGATCGGCGCTCTCCTGCTCGTCTCGCGCGGGATCGACGCGCCGCGTTCACCAGCGTACTGGGTGCTTGTGGGCCTGTATATCTGCGGGGCGGCGTTCTTTTCGTATTTGCTGTTCTTCAGTTCCGGGCTGAAACAGCGATGAACTGAAGACCGTTCGCGAGCGTCACCGGTCGCGGTCGCGGTTCCGACCGACCTTCAGAAGGCCCACGCGACACCCACGCGGATCGGCGCAACAGCGAGTAGCTCCCCCGCTTCCGCGCCGATCATCATCCGGCCATCGGCGAAGAGGCTGACGCGTTCTTTGAGCGGCACGTGGATCCCGCCGCCAAAGAACATCGCACGCACGTCGTTGGTCACGGGATCGGGGAACAGCTCGTTGACGTTCGGACGCGACACGCCGGCGGCGAATCCGACCAGCCCGTACGGCCCGACACGGTTGCGGCCGAACGGCGTCACGCGCAGTTGCGCAGCGCCCAGTGTCAGTGTTCCCCCCCGGAAGCCGGTGAAGCCACCGCGCCCATCGCTGGTCGACCGGCTCGACAGGTGCGTGCTTTCCACGTCGAACAACACGGTCAGATGCGACGTCGGCGAAAACCCGATGCCGCCGGCCAGGCTGTAGCCGCTATCGATGAGGGTGGGGCCGGCCGAACCTTGAAGCACGAATGACTGGGCACTCGCAAACCACGGGGTTGCCAACAATAGGAAACACACCAGACCTGGAATGACTCGCATCATGGCTCCTCTGCATAGGAAGGTGCAAAGGAGACGCCGTCGGGCTCACCGGCCCTCGGGTACCCAATTGGGCACCGTGCGCCTCCATATAATCACGGCAATGGCCGAGGAGCCCGCGCGCGATCCATTCCTGCGAATGCACGCCGTCAACGTCTACGTCAGGGACCAGGAGCGAAGCCTTCGCTTCTTCCTCGACATGCTTGGATTTCAGGTCGCGTTCGACGCACGAGTGGAATCGGGTGAGCGGCTGTTGGCGGTTACGCCGCCCGACGGAACGACCGTGCTGACGCTGATCCAGCCGCCGCCGCATTCACTGCGGTCCAAGTTGATCGGCCGTGCGACGCAGGTCGTCTTCGTCACGGAAGACCTGGCGGCCACCTATCGTGAGTGGCACAGCCGCGGCGTCCGGTTCTTAGGCTTACCGCGATTGCGGCGCGTCGCCTATGAACCGGCCGGTTCCTCGTCACCAGCACGGACGTCGGCGTCTGACGATCATGCGACGGCATGGGGTGGCGCCTTCGCCCGTTTCGAGGACGTCGATCGGAATTCCTTCGCGCTCGTGAGCTTCGATGAAGTGAGCCGCGCCGTCGAGGCGCAGCGCCGGGTCGTCGCTGAACGGCGGGACGCGGAGCGCCGCGCCGCCCACGAACTGGAGATCGCGAGGCAGGTTCAGGCGCGGCTCTTTCCACAGCGGCTGCCCGAGCTGGAATCACTGGAGTACGCCGGCGACTGCGTACAGACGCACCAGGTCGGCGGCGATTACTACGACTTTCTCGATCTCGGTCAGTCGCGGCTCGGTCTCGTGCTCGGCGACATCGCCGGCAAGGGGATCGCCGCGGCGCTGCTGATGGCCAACCTTCAGGCCAACCTGCGCAGTCAGTGCGCCACTGCCGTGGAGCAACCGGAACAGCTGCTCCGCTCGGTGAACCGGCTGTTCTACGAGAACACGGCCGAGAACGCCTACGCCACGCTGTTCTACGCGGAGTTCGACGATCGGACGTGCCGTTTGCGATACGCGAACTGCGGCCACCTCCCCGGTCTTGTCGTCCAGGGCGACGGGACGGTCACGCGTCTGTCGTCGACGGCGCCCGTGCTCGGCTTGTTTTCGGAATGGCCATGTCACACCGCGGAGCTGCGACTATCCCCCGGCGATCTGTTCGCCATCTACAGCGATGGCATCACTGAGGCGTTCAACCAACGGGATGAGGAATTCGGCGAGGAGCGGTTGCTCGAGGTCATGACGCGCGCTCGCGATCTGAGCCCGAGCCGCATCGTGGCAGCGGTCTTCGAGGAAGTACAGCGGTTCAGTGGAGACCGGCAGCGCGACGATGTCACGTTCATCGTCGCGAGATGCCGATCGCGGTAGGCGACTTCGCGTGTTCCATGTGACTTCACGTGATCACGAACCGCGGAGACACGGAGGCGCCACTCGTCTTCGCGACTCATCGGGATCCGAGACTGCACGTGAGTTACGACACACCGAGGCACTGAGGCACCGAGGACGAGCCGGCTTCCTCGAGTTCAGCGCTTCTTCGTGGATACCGTCGGCGGCCAGCGCGAGCCGGGCGCCGGGCGGGCTTTGCGGTCGCGCTGACGAAGCGGTGGGCGCCCCGGATGAGATCGCGCAGCGAGTCCGACGAGACGCGCGAAAGCCGCACGAGCACGCACGGATAGTCGACGTAGTGATCCGTCAGGTAATAGGTCGCCGGGTCCTCCTCGATCAGCAGGTCGCGTTGCGCCACGTCCATTCGAACCACCATCGAGTTCGGTTCCGCCGACTTGTTGATCGCTACACGGCGAAGAGCTTCCCGCGCACCTTCAGCGCCTGCGCTCCCCACGTCGTGGTCACCTCGACGTCGGGCAGCTACGTCCGAATCGCGATCGCGGCATCGAATCCACTGCGCTTCACAGCCCCCATGGTCGCTCCTGCTGCAGCAGCTCGTCCTGCCTCAGAGCCTGAACAGGCGGTTGACCTTGACGATGATGGCCCGGTTCCTCAGCGAGGGAAAGCTGCGGCCCAGCGTGTCGCGTTCCTCGTTGTAGACGACGAACAGCTCGCTCCCCGGCTGGTACTCCCAGCGTAGACGGGCATTGGTCGAGGCCAGCCGGCCGTCGGAGCGGTACTGCACCAGCGCGCTGGCGAACATCATCGGCGTCATCGTGTAGGTGATCCGCGAGCCGGCAAGATGGCTGGTGAAGGCGCCTTGGACGAGCGTCACGCGGTTCACGGTATAGGTCGGCTCGAGCGACAACTGCGACGACACGTTCACCCGGCCGCGGGCGATCTGAACGCTCGTCCGGTGCCCGTTGTAAAAGGTGCCGTGATCGATCGACAGCTGCGCCGATACACGGCGCCGCTGGCCGATGTTGTAGCCGACCCTCACCGAATCGTAGTCGTAGCTGCCAACGGGAAGCTCGATGCCCGGACTGATCTCGAACACTCTCGGCAGGAACTCGTAGGTGCGCGTGTACTCGAGGCGGAACACGTCGCTGTTCTCGAAATCGATACCGAAGGTCGCCTGCTGTTCCCGCGTTTCGAGCAGGCCTGCGCCGTTCTCGATGTAGTCGACCGAGCCGCTCCACAGCAGCTTCCGGATCGATTCGATGCGCGGGACGCGCGGGCTGAAACGGGCCTCACCAAACGTGCGGCGCATGTCGTCGCGACGCACGAAGCCCACCTCTGGTCTGAAATCCTCGCCGACGGACAGGCGCTCCAGCTGCAGGCCGTAGCGGTCGCCGTTGTAGTCCAACTGCGCCCGGTAGCTGGTGTCGTCGGCGCGCCGCGCGCCGACAGGCCATCGGTCTGCGTGCGTGCCCAGTAGGTGTTGATGTTCAAGTTGGCGAAGAAACTGAAGCCACCATCGAGCCCGTACGCGAGATTGCGCCCGGGCCCGAACGACCCAGCAGAGCGTTCGGTGACGAGCGCGCCGATGCTGCTGCGGCGCAGGATGTCGCGCTTGACCCGAACCACCGCGAAGTTCGCCGACGGCGGCGACCCCGGATCATCGTCCTCGCCGGTGCGAATATCCAGCAGGCCGAAGCTGTAGCGGCCGACCCGCCCGGTGACCCGTCCTCCAGCCCGGATCGGGACGATGCGGTCGTCGTCCAGACCGATGCGGCGGCTGTAGAAGAGGATCGGCGTGCTGCTCGCGCTGGCGCTCTGTCCGCCGGTGGCCGCGCCGCCGAAGGCGAACAGTCCCTGGTTCTCGAGGAAGAACTCGCGCTTCTCTGGAAAGAACAGACTGAAGCGGGTGAGGTTGACCTGCTGCTCGTCGGCTTCGACCTGGGCGAAGTCGGTGTTCACCGTGAGGTCGGCGCTGATGTTCTGCGTGATCCCGTATTTGACGTCGAGCCCGATGTTGCCGCCGAGATCGTCCACCGGCTGACGGCGAGGTTCGCTCGCTGGTGAAGTCGGAGACCACGTAGGGCTTGGCGTCGAGGTGGACGGATTGCTGGGGCGCTTCGATGCCGACCAGCGTGGGCGCGATCGACGAGTACTGCAGCCCCTGTTGCGCCTGTCCCGACGGCCCGGGCACGATCAGCGAGATCTCGTTCTTCCACCGGTTGATGCGCAGCGCGTTGAAGCCCCACGTCTGCTGCTCGCCTGCCCGGTAGCGCAGTGACTTGAACGGGATGGCGGCCTCGACGGTCCACCCGCCGTCGAACCAGCCGGTCTGGACTTCCCAGACCGGATTCCAGTCGCCGTTCCACTGACGCTCGTTCGTGACCTGGCCGTCCTGCCGTCCACCGATGGCGTTCGCGGTGAAGAGCACCGCGTTGCGCCGGTCGTGGAAGGTGTCGAACATGAAGCCGACGAGATCGTTGCCCTGCCAGATGGCGTTGGAGTCCCGGCGCATCTCGTTGGCGACCAGGCGCGAGGCATCACTCTCGAAGCAGCGGAACGACACGTAGACGTTGTCGCGATCGAAGGACACCCACACTTCCGTCCGCTCGGTGGCCGGGCGACCCTCGTCGGGCTCGGTTTGCAGGAAACCCGTGATCGGTGCTTCGGTTGTGTAGAGCGCCTCGTCCAACACGCCGTCGAGACGCAGCGCCTCGCTGAGACGAACAGCGCGAATCGTCAACTCCGGCCTGGCGCGCGTCGTCGGGTCGGCAGTCGGGGAACTGGTCTCGCCTGCCGCCGCCGCGGCGGGCGGGGATCCGGTCTGGCCCGCTGCCGGGACCGCCGTCAGCAGGAGGAGCCAGGCCGCAAGGAATCGCACGCTGGCTGAAAGAGTACACCACCCGCGCCGTGACCACGGGTCGACTCCGTGAACTCGCGGAAGCCTTGCGGCGTCTTGCGTCTGGACAACGGTCGATGGCGAGGAGTTGAGGGTACAGATGGCTAGACCATACTTTCCGGCGCTCAGTGTTTGTCTTCTTCTCGTCCTGCCGGGTACGTCGGCGGCACAGCGGCCCGCGAATCTTATCCGCCAGGAGTTGGAGCAGGCGGCCCGCGAGGTTCCGAAGTTGGCAGACGTGCTGTCGCTCAAACCGGGAATGTCCGTCGCGGATGTTGGCTCCGGCGGCGGCGCGATGGCCGTCTGGTTGGCGAAGTCGCTTGGGCCAAGTGGGCGCGTTTACGCCACCGACGTGAGGCCGGCGATGCTTGCCGAGATTGCCGGCGCCGTCGCACGAGATGGTCTCACCAACGTCGTCGTCCTGGAAGGCGCAGCAAGCGCGACCAACCTGCCCAACGAATGCTGTGATGCGATCTTCCTGCGCGACGTCTACCACCACCTGACGAATCCTCAGGCGTTTGGCGCGAGCCTGCTGGCCTCGCTGAAATCAGGTGGGCGCCTCGCCATCATCGATTTCGAACCCGAGCCCGGATCGAGGGTCCCTGATGGCGTGCCCGAGGACCGCGGAGGTCACGGCATTCGGCCCGCGATGATCGTGACTGAACTCACGCAATCGGGCTTCCAGCATGCCACGACGCTCACACGCTGGCCGACCGACAGAGACTCACTGTTCCTGGTCTTGTTCGAAAAGCCCTGACCTCCGCGCCAGCGACGATTACACCCACGTGTCCGCGCTTGTCCGCGTGCCTGAGCCTGCCCGGCTCAGACGCGCCAGCGCGATCACCGGGCACAGTCCAGCGACGACGATCAGCAAAGCCGCGATCGCGGCGTCCTCGTATGTCCCGCGGATCGCTTCGCCGTACAGGTGCGTGGCCAGCGTCTCCATGCCCAGAGGCCGCAGCAGCAGCGTCGCCGGAAGCTCCTTCATACAGTCGACGAACACCAGGAGCGCGGCGGTGGCGAGCGCCGGTCTCGTCAACGGAAGATGCACCCGCCACAGGCGGCCGATCATGCGCTCCCCGAGTGTCTGCGCCGCCTCGTCCAGGGACACGGCAATTCGCCGAAGGCCCGCTTCGGCTCCACCGATCGCCAGGGAAAGAAACCGGACGACGTACGCGTACACGACGGCGCCACCGGTACCGAGCAGAAACAGACCGGTCGAGACGTCCAGCACCGGCTGCAGAATGCGGTCGGTGAACGCCTCGACCCCCGTCACCACCGGCAGGACGCCGATCGCAAGCACCGTTCCCGGCAACGCGTAGCCAAGGGAGGAGAGCGCGGCGACTGCGGGTGGCCACCGTCCGCGGCCGACGCGCAGGCCGTACGCCACCACCAACCCGCCCCCAATCGTCAGCACCGTGGCAACCACCGAGAATGCGAGGGTGTTGATCGTCTCGGTCAACAGGGCCGGTGAGACTCCGGCGTACCGCACACGCACAACGGTCTGATCCGCGAGATAGACCGTCGGAATGACGAAGCCGATCGCAATCGGCAACAGGCTGACGGCGAGCGCAGCGGCACCGCGCACGCCGCCGAGCCGATGGGCCACGAGCGGCCGGGGATGCTGGGCGTCGTTGGCATAACGGCGCTGTCGTCGCGCACGCCGCTCGACGACCGTCAGTGCGACGACGATCGCGAGCATGCCGAGCGCCATCTGCGCAGCGCCGGCGAGATCGGACCGTGTGACCCACGTGGTGTAGATCGACACCGTCAGCGTGCGAACGCCGAGAAACTCGGACGCGCCGATATCGTTGAGCGTCTCGAGCAGCACCAGGCTGACGCCGACCACCACGGCCGGACGCGCCAGCGGCAGCGCCACGCGAGCGAACACGGCGCGCCGGCCCAGCCCCATCGTGCGCGCGGCCTCGATCAGATTCGCGCTCTGCATCAGGAACATCGCGCGTGTCGCCAGGTACACGTACGGATAGAGCACGACGCTCAGGAGCGCCACGCAGCCGACCATCGACCGGATATCGGGAAGACGGAAGTCGCGGGGGCTGTCGATACCGAGCAGCGCCCTGATCGCGGTCTGCACCGGCCCCACGGGATGCAGGATGTCGAGATAGGCGTAAGCGACGATGTAGGTCGGAACGGCGAGCGGCAGCAGGAGCGCCCAATCGACGATGGCGCGACCGCGAAAGTCGTAGGCCGTGACCAGCCAGGCCAGCGCCGTGCCGAGCGCACCGGTCAGCAGGCCGACGCCGGCGAGCAGCAAGACCGTATCGCGCACCGCTGCCGGGAGGACGTAGGCGAGGAGATGGCTCCACAGATCCGGCGTCGCGTTCGACGCGGCGACGCCGAGAGCCGCGATCGGCGCCAGGACCAGGGCGCCGATGACGGCGGAGGCGACGAGCCACGGACGTGCGCCGGGCCCGCGCCCCCGACCGAGTCGAAGACGACTCAGCGGTCGAATCCTACTTTGTCCACCAGTTTGCTCGCCGCCGCGCGGTGACGCGCCACGTCGGCCAGCGAGAGGCCGTCCACCTTCAGCGGTCCGAGCGCCGCGATGATCGGATGCACCGCGACGCCGGGCTTCACGGGATATTCGTAGTTGGCCTCGGCGTAGATCTTCTGCGCCTCGTCGGAGACGAGGTACTCGAGGAACCGCACCGCGGCCGCGCGGTTGGGCGAGTGTTTGGCGATCGAAGCGCCGGACACATTGACATGGGTGCCGCCGCCCGCGAACGTCGGCAGCAGCACCTTGATCGCGTCACCCCACTTCTGCTGCTCTGGACCGCCCGCGCCGCTGCGCATCAAGCCGACGTAGTAGGAGTTCGCGACCGCGACATCGCAGATGCCTCCCATGATGTCGCGTGCGCCGTCGCGGTCGCCGCCGGTCGCCGGGCGCGCCAGCCCCGCCTTGAGGCCGGTGAGCCACGCTTCGGCGCGCGCCTCGCCATGATGGGCGATATAGGCGGCGATGAGCGCCGTGTTGTACGGGTGCTGGCCGGCGCGTGTACAGAACTTGCGATTCCACTTCGGATCGCTCAACTGCTCGTACGTGATCGACGACAAGCGCCAGATCCTTTGCCGCGTACACGACGCGGGCGCGCAGCGACAACGTGAACCACTCGCCCTTGTCGCTGCGCAGGTTGGCCACCCTTCTCGGTGTAAAACCCGCGTTAGGAAGGCTTCTCAGCGCCTCCGATGATTTGAAACCAGGCCAACATCCCGTGGCTGTGCTGAGCTACGACTTCTGGTCACGCCGTTTTGGCGGGAGCCCTGCCGTGCTCGGACGCTGGGTCACAATACGCGACAAGCAGCTTCAGATTGTCGGAGTGGCGGAGAAGGGTTTCACGGGCGTTGAGCCCGGCATCATGACAGATGTTTGGGCGCCGAACATGATGTGGGGTGAGGGCGCAATACACGATTCCGGAACGCGCTGGTTTCGGATCTGGGGTCGCATGCAACCCGACGTGTCTCAGATGCAGGCACAGGCCGTTCTGCAAACAGTATTCACAAACTTCCGTCGCGAACAGGCAGCAGAGCTCTTCGCCGAGCAAGCGAGCGATCGTTTCGACCGCTTCGTTAACACTACGGTTTATCTCCGATCTGCGGCGAACGGTCCCTCCGGGCTGCGGCAGGACTTCGAGCGTGCGTTGTGGGTTCTGGCCTCTGTAGCAGTCTTGGTCTTGCTCATCACCTGCGCGAATCTGGCTGCCCTCCTGGTCGCCCGCGCGACGGCCCGGGATCGCGAGATGGCATTGCGCATCTCGATAGGCGCAGGGCGGGGGAGGCTTGTTCAGCAGGTGCTGATCGAGAGCGCTCTTTTGTCGATCGCGTCGTGCGCGCTGGGCGCTCTCATCGCAGTAGTATCGGCACCCCGGATCGTCTCTATGCTTTCGACGTCGCGCTCCATCGTTCGCCTCGACTTGCATCTCGACTGGCGGCTGCTTGCGTTTGTCGCATGTGCGGGAGGGCTTGTGACTTTCCTTTTCGGCCTGGCGCCGGCATTGCGCACTTCGGCGGTATCGCCTAACGACGCGCTGAAGACCGGAAGCGGAAAGCATACGACAAGAATTGGCCTCTTCCGGCCTCTGGTGGCCGCGCAGACAGCGATCGGCTTCATCGTGTTGTTCATCGCGGGGATGTGCCTGATCAGTTTCTCGAAGCTGCTCAGGACCGATCTCGGTTTCAATCCCAATAATCTGGCAGTCGTTCGCGTTGACGCCACTGAGTTCCAGCGCGCCGGTGCGAAGACGTCTGCCGTTTGGGAGCAGCTCGTTGACCGGTTGAGACAGAGCCCTGGCATTCAGTCTGCCAGCCTGTCCGGATGGGCTTTGTTTGAAGGGAGAGGGCGGAACAAGCGGGTACAGCTCCCCGGTCGGGCGATGGATTCATACGATCCATGGTTCCTCCCCGTCTCGCCGCAATTTTTCGAGACGATGGGGATACGCCTCGTGGATGGTCGCGGGTTCGACTGGCGCGACGCAAAGCCGGAGACAACGTCGGCAGTAATCGTCAACGAGAGCTTTGCCCGGCGATACTTCCCCGGCGAGTCTGCAGTCGGCCGGCGCTTCTTTCGTATTGATGCGGGAAAGGCGCCTGTCGCGCAGGACATCATCGGTATCGCCGGCGACGCCAAGTACACCAGCGTGAGGGAAGTGACACCGGCTACAGTTTACGATCCGCTTCGGCCGGATTCTTCAGCCGCCATCCAGGTCCGGACGCAACTGGAACCCGAAGCTTTGGCCGCGCTGGTTCGGGACGTGTTGCCGCGTGTTCACGCTGCCTTTCGTCTGACTGATGTTACGCTGCAATCCACGCTTATCGATAACACATTGGTGCGTGACAGAGCGCTCGCGCTGCTATCGTCATTCTTCTCCATCGTCGCGATTGTGTTGGTCGCCATCGGGCTCTACGGCGTCCTCAGCTACAGCGTGGTTCAGCGAACCCGTGAGATTGGAATCCGTCTCGCGCTGGGTGCGCGACCGATGCGAGTCGTGGGTCTCATTGTTTCTGAAGTAGGCGTGATGTCGGTCGTGGGACTCGTGATGGGTGCCGTCGGCGGAATCGCGATGTCACGGTTCATTGCGTCGTTGTTGTATCAAGTGAAGCCATCTGACATCTCGAGCATTGCTATGCCACTGGTTTTTCTGTTGTGTGTTTGCGTTCTCTCGGCCCTGATTCCGCTACTGCGCGCAACGCGTGTCGATCCCACTACCGCGTTACGGTATGAGTGACGGAGGGATAATTAGTAGGTGATCTTCATGACACACACCAGAAACCTTCGACAGTTCGCAATTGGCCGTGCGGCGGTAGGTGCCAATGCGATGGGCGCCTTGCCGTCGGCGCATTTGCAGTAGGTGCGCTCGCCATTGGCCGTCTCGTTGTCGGTCGTTTAGCGGTCGGGAAAGCGGATTTAAAATCGGTCTCGATTGAGCAACTGACGATTACGCGCTTGCAAGTCCGTGAGCTTACCGTGACCGATTCACTTACTACGCCGGCCGGCAACCTGCTTAAGTAGCCGGTCCGGGCCCGTCGAGAACATCGAGCGCCTGACGCTGTCAAAGCTGCTTGCAGGGGAAACACCTCCGTTGTATGATCCTCAGGCGTGAAACTGCACCTGATTGCACTCCTGCTATGCTCGGCCGCCCAGATCGTGGGGTCAACAGAGAGAATTGCCGCGCCTGACGATTGTTGCCGAGGGCGTGCGAAACACACGCGGTGTCATCGGAGTGCTGATTTTCAAATCCGCCCACGGCTGGCCCGAACACTTCGAGGCCGCTTTCCGGGCGAAGGCAGTGCCGGCCCAAGTGGGAACTGCCGACGTTTGATCTCGAAGATCTCCCCGCCCGGCGAGTATGGTGCCGTTGTGCTCCCCGCAATTGAAAACGAAAATAAAAAGCTTGATCGGAACTTCACTCGGAATACCTCGTGAAGGATCGGGCATGTCGAACAATCCGAAGGCACGCGAATCCGCACCCGCATTCGACCGCGCCCGCTTTGTTCTCGACCGTAGCGCCCAGCCTCAAGATCAAACTGAATACTTGCATGCAACGGCTCTTAGACTCATGTGTTGTGGACCTCTGCCGGCGATGGCAGCCACAGTAAGTAAGCCAGCTCAG
>CAVSKE010000025.1:0-14396 GCA_963728305.1 uncultured Acidobacteriota bacterium | reverse complement strand
ACGCGAAGTGGCAGTCGGCCTGCTGCGCCGCGATCCCGACATCGGCAGCGTCGAGGAATGTGAAAACGGCCTGCGCGCGCGACAGGTCATCATGACCACGCGGCCGGACATCGTGTTCCTCGACATCGAGATGCCAGGGCTCACCGGCGTGCAGCTCGCCGAGGATCTGCAGGGCGAGCCGCCGGTGATCGTCTTCACGACCGCTTTCAGTCAGTACGCGGTCGGCGCATTCGAGGTGGCAGCGACCGACTACGTGCTCAAGCCGTTTTCTGACGAGCGATTCCTCGAGGCGCTCGAGCGAGCCAAGCGGCGCGTGCGCGAGCGGAGGCTCAGCGAACTCGCCGGACAGATGGCGAACGTCGCCGCCGAACTGCAACTGGGCGACGCGGCAGAGTCCCCAGCCGGGGCAGCCCCTCACTATCTGCAGCGCCTGTCGCTCAAACACGGCGAACGCACAGTCGTCCTGCGGATGGATGAGATCGTGTGGATCGAAGCGCAGGACTACTGCGTGATGGTGCATTCGACGCGCGGCAATCACCTGGTTCGTGGATCGTTGAACGCGCTCGAAGAGCAGCTCGATCCAGAGACGTTCGTGCGCGCGCATCGGACGGCGATTGTCAGCCTGCAGCACGTCCGCGAGACGCACGATCGAGACGGACTACGCCTCGTGCTGTCGGACGGCGCGCACCGTCGCCGTGAGCCGTTCACGCAAGCCACAGGTCGACGCGCGCTTGTCTCCCCGGTTGCGCTGACGCGCAGCGAACGGCCGCGATGGCGCCGCCACCTGCACGGGATCGCGCTTCCCTGCAAAGACGTTGTGCAGCGCCTCGGCTGACGCGGCGATGATGTCAGGACCGTTACAGGAGGAATCATGAACGTTCGGACAATCGGTCGAGTGATTGGCGTGGCGGCTGTGATCGGATGGGTCGCGGTCGTTGCGATCCGGGGTGCGGTCATCGAACAGGGCGCCGGAGGCGGCGCCATCGGCGCGGGTGATGCCGCAGTACGACACGGACCGGAACCTGCAGCTGCCGGCCAACTATCGGCAGTGGGTGCTCGCCGGGTCATCGCTCGGACTGAGCTACGCCGAAGGCGGCGGCCAGGGCATGCAGATGTTCAACACGACGCTGATCGAGCCAACCGCGTACAGCACTTCGTCGAGACCGGCGAGTTCCGCGACGGGACGATGCTGGTGCTGCTGCTGCAGGGGCATGGGACGAACGCACTGCCGGCGCGGCGCGGGCAGTTCGCGACCGACGTGCATGGCGTCGAGATGGCGGTGAAGGATTCCTCGCGCGTGCCCGAGGGCTGGGCGTACTACAACTTCGGCGGCTCGATGATGGGCGGCCTGCGCACGTCGGCGGCGCCGCAGCCGAAGGCCAGCTGCTACAACTGTCACGTCGAGCACGCCAAGCGCGACAACGTGTTCATGCAGTTCTATCAGATGCTCAGCGACGCCGCGCCGAGCGCGCGGAAGTAGCGTTCGCGTAGTGTCCGGCTTCAGCCGGACTCGACGTTCAGCCGGACTTCGCAGCTGGTCGAGCAGATCGAACACCGCATCGGCGACGGCGTCCGGCTGACTGTCGGCGATGAGGTGCGTGCTGTCCGGGACCTTCTTCCACGTGCCGTGCGGGCGGTTGGCGAATGCTCGCGGTGCCTGGCCTCGAGCTCGGCGCGCATCGCGTCGGTGCATCGATGAAGCGCTCGGCGAACGGCGGCATGAGCTGCCGGGCGCTCGACGCGGACAGCGCGACGACCGGCAACTCGGTCGGCAGCGGCGGCGCCTGCTCGAACTCTCGCTGAGTCGTCGTACAGACCGCGTGCCATCGCGCAGATCGCCGTCCATGGCCGCGCGCCGTAGGTGATCGCCGCCGATCGCCGCGCGCCCTCCGAATCGCTCGCCGAGTCCGAACGGATCGAGCAGGCGAATCACGCCGAACCGCGCGAGCGTGCCCGTCGGTGCACGCCAACGCGGTGATCGGTCCACGACCGCTCTGCCAGACGCGGGACGATCAGGCTGTTGGCCGCGTCCACGAACACGATGCCGGCGACGCGTTCGGGATACGTGCGCGCGAACATCTCCGCCGTCAGTCCGCCGATCGACGAGCGCGACGAGGACGAACGGGCCGGCCAGCTTCGCGCGATCCTGCAGCACACCGAGGTCACGTGCCGTGCCGCCAATCGTCGTCACGCCCGGCGCAGCGTCGCTCCAGCCGTGGCCGAGGCGGTCGTAGCTGCACACCCGCGTGCGCGTGGCCAGACGCTCGCGCGCACTCGACGCGCTGAGCGCGTTGCCCCAGCCCGCTCGACAGAAACATCACCGTCGGCTCCATCGGATCTTCGCGGCCGATGCACACCAGATGCAGCCGTCGTCCGCCGATGTCCACCATCGTCCCTGGCGGCGGAAACTCGCGCGCGGCCTCGGCATCTGCGTAGGCCTCGTACATCAGGCCGGCAAGCCCCAGCGCGACGAACGCTGCCAGCCACGACAGCACCACCGCGCGCCGGCTCGGAAACATCCATCGCGGCACGCGCGAGCGGTAGTCGTTCCATTTGCGTTCGTGCGTCCGCGCGAGCCACGGCTCCTCGCCGAACACGACGCGCAGGTGGAACGCCGACCATCACGATCACCGCGTAGCAGCAGGAGGCCCCGACGACCGGAACGCCATCGCCCAGCCAAGCAGAATCAGGCTGACGCCGACGTACATCGGGTTGCGCGAGAAGCGATACGGGCCCGACGAGACGAGATGGCGCGGCGGATCCCACGGCGCGAGCGTGCCTTTGCCCGCGACGAAGAAGTCGCGCACGCACCAGAGCAGGAGCGTGATGCCGGGAACGAGGAGAACGAGCGCGAGGGCGTTGAACGAGCCCTCGCGCACACGGGGCCACGCGATGCAGCAGCGGAGCGACGAACGCCACCAGCCCGGGGAGGGCGAGGAAGGCCAGAGGCGCGACACATGAAGGCGGCGTCGAACGCTCCGTTCATTTATCCGAGAGGACTATTCCTCACCTGGAACTTCACCAGCTTGCTCGTCGTCCCCTTGCCGCCTTCGGCGTGGAACGGCGCGCGCGTCGCGTAGGTCGTCCAGATGCCCTTGCCCTTCCAGCCGCCCTTCGGATCGTCGATGCGGCCGTCGATGCCCTTGGCGTAGAAGCCCATCGGATACGGCACGCGGAAGGTCAGGAACTTGCCGTCCACGAGCGCGAGCAGCGCTTCGGATCCGTTGCCGGTCGCGAGCGGAATGTCCTTGCCGATGCCGAGCATGTCGAAGCGATCGACGAAGTTGTAGTACGCCGTGTCGGCGCTCGCCGAGTCCACGGCGCCCTTGTAGTTCGGACCGGGCAGCGGATAGAGCGCCCAGCCCTCGGGGCAGTGCTGGCCGGTCGCCTCGGGCCGTTCAGCGGTCCCTTGCACTTGCGGCGATCGAAGCTGGCGAGATGCCCGCTCGACAGCACCGTCCAGACGACGCCGTTGCTGTCCACGTCCATGCCGCGCGGCGCGAAGCCCTGCGCCGTGCGCCTTCGGATTCTTGAACGGCACCTCGTAGACTTCCGACAGCGCCGTGTTCGGCGGATTCGACCCGAGCACGAGCCGCACGAGCATGCCCGGCATGCCCAGCACCGATCCCCAGATCGATCCATCGACCGGGCTCGGCGCCACGCCGTAGAACGGCGCGTTGACGCGCTTGTCCTTGGTCGGATCGACCGGCTGATCGGGCTCGACGTACGCGTCGCGCTTGCCGTTGCCGTTGGTGTCGAGCACGAACACCGTCCAGCCCTGCGCCTTCTGCTCGTCGCTTCGGTCTTGTCGTAGATGCGCGTGTCGAACCAGCCCTCGACCGGACCGCCGCCGGTGAACCACAGGACGTCGTTGTCATCGAAGTTCAGATGGTGCGTGCCGAAGCAGGTGTCGATCGTCGTCACCTGTCTTCGTCTTCGGGTCGTACATCTGCATCTGGCGTCCGCTCTGCGTGATCGGGAACGCCTTCGCCGACGGATGCGACGATCCCGCCTTGCAGAAGTCGGCGGTCTGATTCGGACGGATGCGCGCGGCAACCCAGACGCGCGACTGCTTGTCCATCGCGAAGCTGTGCGCGCTGGTCTGGCTGGTCCAGATCGCTTCGTCACCCCAGTACGGCGACGGCGCCGCCGGCGGCGTCTGCGCCTCGCTCGGCGTCTTCGGATCGCGCACCGTCAGCTTCACCTGCGTCGCCGCGTGGCGCGTCGGATCGACGACGGGCATGTAGTCGGCGCTGGCTTCGAGCGCGCCGTAGATCGGACCGTTGGCGTTCACCGTCGGATTGCGCTTGTCGCTGGCGATCTCGTCGTGCAGATACGCCTTCGGATCCGCCCAGTCCCACATCGTCACGACGACGTTGCGCTCGCGGCCCTGCGGCCGGGAGGGCGCCGCCGCCGGCAGCTCGCCGCCGGCGATGCGATCGGTCCAGTCGGCCCACATCGCCAGCGCGCGCGGACGGCCGACCTGCTTGAACCGCGTGCTCATGCCGCCGCCGGCCTGTCCGGACTGGACGCGGCGATCCCACGCCGCTCGCGAGTGCTCGAAGCGTGCCGAGGTTCTCGGGAATCTCGCGCGTCGCCTTGTTGCCCATCTGATGGCAGCCGGTGCAGCCGTCGGTGTTGACGATGTTGCGGATCCACTCGCCCTGGCTTCGCACGTTCGGCGAGATGCCGTTGCCCGACGGACCGGTGCCAGGGAAATCGCTCGCCGGCGGCACCTGCAGCAGCGACAGCCAGTACTGCGCGGGGTAGTACTCGGCCGCGACGCGCGGGCTCGGCGCAGGCACAGCCGTCAGCGCCAGCTGCTTGTCCGGGCGTCGCCTTCGTCTTCGGTGAATCGACCAGACCGTAGCCGCGCACCCACACGTCGTAGTTCGCCTTCGGCAGATCCGGGAGCGAGGTAGCGGCCCTGATCGTCGGTGACGACGCTCTTGATGAGACGCGTGGGCAGGTCGGTGGTTTCGGCGACGACCCACACGCCGGCTTCCGGTCCTTTCGGTCCGGTCACCACGCCGCCGATGTCGTCGCCGTCGATCGACACCGGGCGCGGGGCCTGCGCGCTGCCCACGCCGCCGACGAATCGCGGCCAGTATCAGTGCAACCCCGACCGCAGCCATTTGCAGATGTAACACTCGTCGCGTCATCGGTGGCCTCCTCAGAGCGGAATGCGGCCCCGCCTTCGCCAAAGGCTTCGGCGCGGCTCCACTGGCCGCAACTATACTGCTCCTGCTGTTCTCCGGGAAAGGACGATCACGGGGCATCTACCCCTTCAGCCACGTGTCGGCACTAAGGATTTCGCCGACGCGCCTCACGGCACGCTCGGGTCTGGTATCTTCGAGACCCTGACCTTCGAAACCACTGACTACCGGCCGCGCTATCTGAACGGTCACGTTCAGACGATCTACGCCTGGGCCAAACGGCGGACGTTCCCGCGGCTGCCGGCGCCCGTACCGCGCTTCTTCGACGTCGCGGCCGACGCCCGTGTACTCGGGCACTGTCACTGGCACGCCGAGCCGGCGAGCCATCCGGCGCTCCTTCTGCTGCACGGACTCGAAGGCTCGAGCTCGGCGCACTACATGGGCGGTATGGCCGACAAGGCCTTTTCGGCGGGCTGGAATGTCGTGCGTCTTAACCAGCGCAACTGCGGCGAGACCGAGCATCTCTCGCGCGGCCTGTATCACTCCGGGCTGACCAACGACCCGCTGTTCGTGCTGCGCGAACTGGTCGAACGGGACGGCATCACGGCGGTCGCCGTCGCCGGCTACTCGCTTGGCGGAAACCTCACGCTCAAGCTCGCCGGCGAACTCGGCGACTCGTTTCCCGCGCTCAAGGCGGTCTGTGCCGTCTCGCCGACGATGGACCTGGCGGTGTGCGTGAAGGCGCTGGAGCGCCGGTCGAACATCGCCTATGAGTTCAACTTCGTGCGCCGGCTCAAGGCGCGCATGCGGCGCAAGGCGGCGGTCTTTCCGCACGAGTACTCGCTCGAGGAGCTCGGCCGCGTCTGGACGGTGCGACAGTTCGACGAAGCGTTCACCGCGCCGCACCACGGATTCCGCGACGCGAGCGACTACTACCACCGGGCGAGCGCGATGCGGGTCATCGATCGCATCCGCGTGCCGGCGCTGATCCTGACCGCCGAGGACGATCCGTTCGTGCCGGTCGATCCGTTTCGCGATCCGTCGGTCGTCAACAACCCGTCCGTGAAGGTGGTGGTCACGCGCCACGGAGGGCACTGCGCGTTCGTTGAAAAACGCAACGGTGACTATGACGGCTACTGGGCGGAACGCGAGGTCGTCCGGTTTGTGACTTCGCATGCCGCGGCTGGCCACGGAGAACAGGGCGACGCACTCGGCCCAGCAAAGAACACTGCAACAAGAACGAAGGTTCGCCACGGAGACACAGAAAGCACGAAGCCTGAATCGACGCCGCGCGTCGGGTAGTCAGTGTGCGTGGTCGGGCGGCGCGAACAAGATCAGTTCAACGCGCTCGTTGCCCTCGACGTAGGCATCATGACCGGCGGGGATCTCAAAGAAGTCGCCCGGCCCGATGTTGGTACTGACGTTGGTCTCGACCATGCGAACGACGAGCCTGCCGGCAATGCAGTACCCGGTGTGGCGCATCGGGCATGCCGCAGGATTTCCGAGAAGCGGCTTTTCGTCCACCTTCCACACCCAACCTGGCTCGAAGATGGCGTGCATCCCGGATGTTCCATCGGCCATCTTGACGATCGAGATGCGCCCCCGCTCCTTCATGTCGAGCACTTGATCCGGCTTCTCGAACCGACGGGTCTCAATCGTCTTAGGCATGCTTCAACCTTCGGAGTTGGTAGTCCACAAGGCGGCGACTCGCGACCGAGAAAGGAACTGTATCCTATGCGAGGACCACTTTCGCATGCACGCCGGCACCCGCCTCGGTCCATACGAGATCACTGCGCTGCTCGGCGCCGGTGCGATGGGGGAGGTCTATCAGGCCCGCGATAGTCGTCTCGGTCGAGACGTCGCGATCAAGGTGGTCGCCGCGCAATCGATCGATGCACTGCAGGTCCGTGAGCGATTCGAGCGCGAAGCCCGATCGGTGGCGGGACTGCAGCACCCCAACATCTGTACGGTGTATGACGTCGGCGACGCGGACGGTCACGCCTTCATTGTCATGGAGCTGCTGCACGGCGAGACGCTGCAGCACCGCTTGCGGACGCGGTCCGATCGACCTTCCCGCCTTTCTCGACGTGGCGATCGCACTCGCCGACGGCCTGCACGCCGCTCACGCGGCCGGAATCGTCCATCGCGACATCAAGCCAGCCAACATCTTTCTCACTGAGCATGGACCAAAGATTCTCGACTTCGGCCTCGCGAAGGCCGACCTTCCGCGCCACGACCGACATCTGCCGCGGAAACCCAGCGCGATGCTCACCGAGTCGGGTACAACGGTCGGCACGATCGCGTACATGTCGCCGGAACAACTGCGCGGCGAAACTGCCGACGCCGATCCGACCTGTTCTCGCTGGGCATGGTCCTCTACGAGATGGCGACCGGACGTTCGCCGTTCGCGGGCGCCACGAGTGCGGCGCATCGGCGGGGCGATTCTGCATGAGGAGCCGCTGACCGCCGCGAAGCCTGCGAGCGGATCTGCCGGACGCGCTCGACCAGCTCGTGCTCAAGGCGCTGGAGAAGGATCGAGATCTCCGCTATCAGAGTGCCGCGGACATTCGCGCCGATCTGCAACGTCTGAGGCGTTCTGGCGGGCAGACCGATCACGTTCCGGTGGCGACGGCAGCGATGGCACCGCACCGCTTCGAGACGTCTACTCTGGGCGGCGCTGGCGCGATCAGGGAGTGTGTCGGCGGCCCGAACGGCGTACGAAGACTTCCTCGCGCTGTGGAACAACGCCGACCCCGATGTGCCGATTCTGGCGCAGGCGAAGGCCGATTACGCGAAACTCCCCTAGGAATCTCTCGCAACAACGGTCACGTCTGATTCGTCGGGCACGTTCTTGACACCCGTAGTCGAAAGGTCCATAGTCCGCCCGCGGGTAGAGAAGGGACGTCGTTCGTAACCCCAGCGGTCGAGGAGGTTCTCGCTCATGAAGTACTGGCTGATCCGAGTGGTCATGGTCGTTGCTCTTGTCGGCGCCGGTCCCAGTTTGGCGACCGCGCAAAGCCTCGCCGGAGCGGTCCGCGACACATCTGGTGCCGTGCTCCCCGGCGTCACAATCGAGGCGTCGAGCCCGGCACTCATTACCAAGGTGCGCACCGGCGTCACCGACGAAACGGGACAGTATCGCATCCCGGATCTGCCACCCGGCACCTACAAGGTCACGTTCACGCTGCCCGGCTTCGCCACGGTCGTGCGCGAGGGCGTTGAGTTGTCGGGCGGCGGCGTCATGACCATTGGTGCAGAGATGCGAGTGGGCGCCCTCGAGGAGTCCATCACGGTGACCGGCGAGTCGCCGGTGGTGGACGTCCAGACCGCACGCCAACAAACGGTTATCGATGGCGACATCGTGCGCGCGCTGCCGGCCTCACGAAGCTACGGCAACTACATCGCGGCGATTCCGGCGATTCAGGCCACGGGTTTCGGGAGCGGCGCGGCGACGATCAACAACTTCTTCTCGGTCCGCGGTGGGCGGAATACAGAGGGCCTCATCCAGCTAGACGGCATGAATGTCGGCGCACCAGGCAACGGGGGCGGCGTGTCCGGCTACTTGTACGACATGTCGAACTCCTCGGAAGTGCAGGTGTCGATTTCGGGCGGACTCGGTGAAGCAGACCGCGGCGGACCGGCCTTCAACATCATTCCGAAGACCGGTGGCAATACGTTCAGCGGGACCGGCTTCACCAGCTACGCCGGGAAGTGGGGACAGTCGAGCAACATCGACGATTACCTGCGCTCGTTGACGCCACCGTTTGGCGAGCAGCCGGCGCTGATCAAGAGCTACGACGCCAACTTCGCCATAGGCGGACCGATTCTGCGCGACCGCGTGTGGTTCTACGGCAACACGCGCGCCATCGGCACGTACCAGGAACAGCAGAACCTGTATGCCAACGCCAACGCGGGAAACCCGAATGCCTGGACGTGGGCGCGCAGCGACACCCCGAGCGTACGAAACTCCACCTCCAAGACGTTGAACGCCGTGCGCCTGACCTGGCAGGCGACGCAGAAGAACAAGTTCGGGTTCTACATCGACTACACGAAGAACTGCAGCGGCGGCGCGTACACGGAAGGCGGCGACCAATGCCGCGCTCCCGGTGACGGCTGGGTCGCATCGGGGCCTGGAGTCACTCCCGGCACGGCCACGGTCTCGCCGGAGTCAGGAAGCATTTGGGACGCACCCGCGAAGATCATCCAGGGATCGTGGACATCGCCCTTCTCGAATCAGCTGCTCTTCGAGACCGGCTACTCGGCGTTCTATACCGACAACGGCGATCCACGACCGTTTGGCGTACTGACGGACTTCATTCCGGTGACGGAGCAGTCCACTGGCGCCGGTGTGCCGTTCGCCAATTTCATCTATCGCGGTTTCAATCCGGCGCCGTCGAGCAACCAGAAGCACGCCACCTGGCGGGGTGCGATGTCCTACGTCACCGGCAGCCACAACATGAAGTGGGGCTACCAGGCCGGGTACATGTCGAACAGGAACACGACCTACGTCGGCCGGCAGATCAGCTACCGGTTCAACAACGGCCTCCCGAACCAGTTGTCGCAGCGCGTGGGAACGAACGGGACCAGCAACAGCCTTCTCTACAACGCCGCCTTCATCCAGGATCAGTGGACGCGCGGGCGGCTGACGCTCCAGGGCGCCTTACGGTATGAGACGGCCTCGAGCTGGGCCCCCGAGGGAGAGAACGGCATTCTCGGCGCCAACGAGTTCGGTAGCCCGTTCCTGCTTCCACGCACCGATGGTGTGCGGGGCTACCACGACATCACGCCGCGGCTGGGTGCCGCCTACGATGTCTTTGGCAACGGGAAGACGGCGCTCAAAGTGAACGTGGCGCAGTACCTCCAGGGTGCTTGGACCGGGGATGCCTACACCATCAGCAACGCGGGATCGACCCTCGTCACGACGATCAATCGCTCGTGGTCGGATCCCAACGGCAATCGGGTGGCCGAATGCGACTTCTTGAATCCGGCGGCCAACGGCGAGTGCGGGGCGTGGTCGGCCCTCAACTGGGGCTCCTTCAACCAGACCACGACCGTCAATCCCGACGTCCTCGAGGGGTGGGGCACACGCAATCGCGATTGGCAGTACGGCGTCAGCGTGCAGCAGGAAATCGCTCCGCAGATCGCGCTCGAGGTCAGCTACAACCGGCGGGTGTGGACCAACTTCTTCCTCACCCACAACCGCGCGCTCACGGCCGCGGACTACGATGAGGTCACGCTGACCGCGCCATCGGATCCACGCCTTCCCAATGGAGGCGGCTACCCCGTCACCTTCCTCACGCGCAACACGCGGAGCGCGCTGGGCGCGACCGATTCGTACTACACCGTCCACCAGTGACTTCGGTGACGAAACCCACTACTGGCATGGCGTTGACCTCTCGTTCAACGCCCGGACGCGGTGGGGCCTGGTGGTTCAGGGCGGCACCAGCACCGGCCGCGGCGTCAACGACACCTGCGAGTCGCTGAACGGGCGGTTCGGAAGGTCCGATGGCGCCCACACTCGGGACCGCGGCCGTTCCGGTCATCGCGCTAGGCATCGTTGACGGTGTGAACGCCTGCGACGTGGCGGAGCCCTGGCTGACCAGCGTTCGCGGGCTGGGTTCCTACACCGTGCCCAAGGTGGACGTCCTCGTCAGCGCCATCTTCCGCTCGCAAGCCAATGCGCAGCCCGGCGCGGACCCGGGCACGAACGGCGCGTCGCGGACCGCAACGTTTCGCATGAACGCGGCGCAGTTCCTGGCCGCAACAGGACGACCGCTGGCAACCGGGTTGGCGCAGCAGGACGTGAACCTCGTGCTGCCGGGCGAGGTGTACGGCGACCGCATCAACGTCGTGGACATGCGCTTCGCGAAGGTGCTGCGCTTCGGCCGGTACAGAGCGAACGTCGGCATGGACGTCTACAACCTGTTGAACAGCAACACGCCGACGACGTACGAGACGGTGTACGACCCCGCGACGAACGGTGCGCGATGGATGCAGCCGACCGCGGTGCTGCTGCCGCGGTTCATGCGGTTCAACGTGCAAGTGGATTTCTGATCGTCGCCGCGGAATGTCTCGGCGCGTAGAGGTGGGTCTACAGACCCGCCTCTACGCCAATCCGAGATTGCCCATCAAGGCTTTCGCGAACTCGGGGCCTTTCCCGCTCTCCTCGTGTTTGAAATACACGAAGACCTCCTGACAGCCTGACGTCTTCTCGCGGATGACGCCGGCCCACTTCGTGATGTCGGCCTCCTGATAGCCCTCATCGCGCAGACGGAAGTAGGCGTAGTCGGCGGTGATCTCGACCGGCGTCGAGAGCTTCTCGCTGTCGGCGACGCACAACGCGAGGTTGCGTGCACGCAGCCGTGCGTAGACCTCCTCGTCGAGCCATGACGTGTGACGGAACTCGAACGCCGCGCACACCCGCGGCGGGAAGGCGTCGAGAAACGCGTCGAAGAGCGGCAGGTCCTTCTTGAAGTTCGGCGCCAGCTGAAACAGCAGCGCGCCGAGCTTGGGGCCCAGCGTCGCAGCCGTCTCGAAGAACTGCCGCACCGGGTCAGCACAGTCGCGCAGCCGGCGATCGTGCGTGATGCGCTTCGGCGCCTTCAGCGTCAGCTTGTAGCGATCGGGCGTGGCCTGGTTCCAGCCGTCGAGAATCTTCTCGTTCGGCGTGCGATAGAACGTGTAGTTGATTTCGACGGTCGGGAACCGCTCGGCGTAATACGGGAGCATCTTCGCCGCCGGCAGTTTCTCAGGATAGAAGCTCCCCTTCCACTCCGGGTAGTTGTAGCCGGACGTCACCGACCCAGATCATGCCTGGCTGCCCAGCGAATCAGCGTGGCCATGTTCGGCGGCTTGCCGTGCATGAGCAGGCCGACCTTGAAGATCTTCGCGGCGAACCAGGTGGCGACAAAGGCGCTGACGAGGCCGATCACGAGGCTCAGGCCCACCTGCCAGAACGGTGGCGGTGTCGTCGATGCCAGCCGAATCATCATCGCGAAGCTGTTCACCGGGGGGATCAGGCTCATCGCCACGCTGAACGCAGAGTTGGGATCACGACCGATCGGCGCCGCGAAGAACCACGGCGTCATCAGCGCCAGCATGATCGGTGTCATCAGCGACTGCGCCTCCCGCATCTCGTTCACCGCCGCACCCACGGCGGCAAAGACCGACGCGAAGAACAGATAGCCGACGAGGAAGAACAGGATCAGGTAGACGATGAGCAGCGGATCGAGCAGACCGAGCATCGCGAACGACGACAGCAGGAGGAGTCCGATCGCGATGTAAAGGGCCAGGACCAGCATGCTGACCGCCATCTGACCAAGGATCTTGCCGGCCATCAGCTCGAGCGGAGACACCGCCGACAGCAGCACTTCAATCACCCGGTTGGACTTCTCTTCGATGGTCTGCGTCAGCAGCGTCTGACCGCCGATCATGATCCCGAACACCAGCAGGCCAGCGAAGACGAACGGCAGCGTGCGATTGAAGCCGACGTTGGTCTGACGCTCGGCATCGAGGCCGACCGTCACCGACGCCGTCCTGGGCACACGCATGACCGCCTCGACCTGTTCACGGTTCATGTTCTGCGCACGGACGCGCGCGCTCAACAGCGTCTCGCGGAATCCGTCGAAGATGGTCGTTTCAATGCGCTCGTCGGTGTTCTCGGGCACGTAGATGTCGTAGGTGCCGTACTCCGCGCCGTCGGCCGGCTTCACGGCATTCGGGTGAACGACGACGAGTGCCAGGTGACGTGGGGCGTCGGGCGACGGTGCCTCCGTCAGCCAGCTCTTCTCCCGTTGAACATCGGCAGTGACTGGGCGCTCGATCAGCGTCAGCGCCGGTGCCGCCCCCATGGCCCGCTCCATCGCAGTGTTCGTCGAGTCTCCAGCCACGGCTCGGACGGCGCCGGGCGCGTTCTCGAGCACGCGTTTGGTGTTGTCGAGCCGACGACGCGTGATCGCTTCCGGCGTCAGCGACACTCGCAGGGCTTCGAGGATCTCACCCGTCGGATCGATGACCCGAACGTCACCGCGGATCTGCTCGCCCTGCGTGTTCATGAGACGCGGCAGCAGCGTGAACATCGCGGCGAAGATCGCCGGCATGAGCAGCAGACCGATGACAAAACCTTTGTTGGCGACAGCGGCCATGAATTCACGGGAGGCGACGAGCCATACTCTCTTCATGCCAATGCCCCTTCGGCACCCGGCGCCTGCAGCCCGGCGCGAAGCGCCCGGGCCGCGTCGCTGCCGGTCGTACCACCCGACACGATTCTGACGAACACATCCTCGAGACGTAGACGGGCAAGCTCCACGCGCGCCGGGGCGACCGCCACCGCCAGCCGGCCAATCGCTGACGCCGGGTCGGTTCCAACGACGAGCGTCACGGTATAGGCGCCGTCCTCGGTCCGCTCGACGCGCTCGACACCAGCGACCGCCCGCAGCGGCGCCGAATCGGCGGCAGGATCGAGCGGCTCGAAGTAAATGGTGCGCGGATCGAACTGGCGCCTCAATCCGACCATGGATTCATCGAGGACCTTTCGCCCTTGGTGAATCATCACCACGTGCTGGCACATCTCTTCGGCGTTGGCCATCACGTGCGTCGAGAGCAGCACAGTGGCGCCACGCTGGTGCTCCTGTTGAATCCGGTCCCTCAGCAGCCGGACGCTGACCGGGTCCTGGCCGCTGAACGGTTCATCGAGAATGAGCAGATCTGGTTGATGAATGACCGCGCTGATGAACTGGACGCGCTGCAGCATACCTTTCGAGAGATCTTCGCAGCGCTTGGTCTCGGTGCCCGGCAGCGCCATGCTCTCGAGCAGCTTCGGCACACGCGCTGCCGCGTCTTCGGCGCCCATGCCCTTCAACTGCGCCATGTAGGTGAGAAACGCGCCGACCTTCATCTTGCGGTAGACGCCGCGTTCCTCAGGCAGATAGCCGATGCGGTCCTTCGCCTCGAGCGCCGAACCCCGGCCGAGCACCGACAGCTCGCCCGAGTCAGGAAACAGGATCGACATGATCATCCGGATGCACGTCGTCTTGCCGGCGCCGTTTGGACCGATGACGCCGTACAGCTTCCCGCGCGGAACGGTAAGTGAAATACCGTCCACGGCCCTGGTCGTTCCAAACGACTTCCTGACGTCGCGCAGCACGAGCGCTGAATCCATGAACCTCTCTTCTCGCGGGTTATATCACGTGGTGGCGGTATGGTCCGGCTGTGTGAAAGTTGTTACAGTGGACGCAATGA
>CAVSKE010000024.1:0-40502 GCA_963728305.1 uncultured Acidobacteriota bacterium | reverse complement strand
ATTAGCCTGCCGAGGTCACGCCGCCTTCGCCGTCGTAACTCTTACTTGCCGAACCCGGCCGCCCGCCAGAGCACGGCCACGTCATACAACCTGCCATCTTTCATCGTCCACCTGACATTTCTAATGTTCGAAATGTTGGCGAGGGGATCTCCATTCAGCACAACGAGATCGGCGCGCTTCCCCACCTCGAGCGTGCCGAGTTCTTTGTCCAGTTTCATCGCGCGCGCTGGCAGGATCGTCGCCATCTGAATCGCCTGAAGCGGCGTCATTCCACCTTCAACGTACAACTCGAGTTCGCGCGGCAAGCTGAAGCCGGGCACGCCCTTATCCGTGCCTGCGACAACGAGCAGGCCGGCGTCGACGGCATTCTTCAGGAGCCTGGCGCTGTCCGTGAGCCGCGCGCGCCACGCCGCGGCATCCCCGCTCCCGCCCGACATGCTCTCGAACATGCGCTTCAGTGGCAGGGGCAACCGCGACACGCCCGGCAGAAAGCTCTCGAGCGACACCGAGGCCGGATGCCCGCCCAGCTCGTTCCAGGACACCGTCGGATCGATCACGGTGTCCGTAGCTTCTTGAAGAAGGCTATCTGTGCGTTCGACTCATCCGAGCCCGCTTGTCCTCGGAGCTGCATGTGCGCAATCGAATCGAATCCGATCTCGACGACCGACTGGGCGGTCATGCCGCCGGGGACGTGCCCCGTGACGGTCAGGCCGAGCTGATGCGCTTCATCGACAATTGCTTTGACCACATCAGGCGCGACGAGCGAATAGATCTTGATCTGTTCGAATCCGTCGCGGTGGTAGTTGCGAACGACGGCCCGGCCCTCGTCTGGCGTCGCAGCGGTGACGCTGCCGAACGCACGCGGTCCCGGGCCGTCCACGAGACCCGCGAGCAGGTAGCGTGGGCCGAGTGCCTGACCCGATCGAACGGCGTCCCGAATCGCAACCAGCATGGCGTTGTCGCCGCCCAGATCGCGAATGGTCGTGACTCCGCTCGCGAGATACACCGGCGCCCAGTCGACCTGCGACGCGTGCGCGTGCATGTCCCACAGGCCCGGAATGACCGTCGCGCCCTTCGCATCCAGCCGTCTCACGCCCGTTGGCACCGGCGTGGTCGCGGACGGCCCGACCGCGACGATGCGACCGTCGCGAATGATGATGGTCCCGTTCTCAATCGGCGCAGCGTTCGTGCCCTGAATGACTCGTGCGTTGACGAGCGCGAAGCGGCCGGCCGCGACTGGAGGCGCAGCCTTCGTGAGTCGCCGGAGATCCTCGACTCGGTCCCTCGCTGCGCTCCCAACAAGTTGATCGAGCTGCCCTTCCCAGCCTCGAGCGACAGCCTGGAATGGCAGGGCGCCTGCCCACGTCGTGAGCGCGATGAGCACCTTCGTTCGGAGGCTCGTCGGCGCGCCCGGCAATCCGATCCAGGCGGTCTCCGTTCCCCACACCACACCTTCAATCGCCAGTCGCTCGGCCTGACCGGGTACCCGGCGACCTGCCATGTCGGTCGGGACTTCCAGAGACTCCGTGCCTCGAGAAGTGATCCGAATCACTGGCCCGGACGGCGCGGAAGCGATCTCTGCCGGCCGGCCGTTGGCCAGCCAGTATTGAACCAACGCCTCCTGCACGGCGATCGGCGCGTAGTTGTCGATCGGAAAGAAGTGCTTGCCGCTGATCTGTATGGCTCGCTCTGACCTCAGATCGCGCACGTGGGCGCGACTGTCGGTGATGGCGACCTCGGAGTCAGACGAGAACAGCCTGTAATTCCGACCCTTGACGACGAGACGGACGGGACGTCCGCCACTGTCCCGGTCCAGCGAGGCCGTGAGATCGATCGCGGTGCCACGATCCTCGAAGTGAAAGACCGACTCGACGGGCGGCGTGCCCTTCGCCGCGTACCTGACCGGTGACGGTCTCATGGCCGATCTCGTGTCCGAGAAAGTACAAACGAAACGCCGGCGGTGAGGCCGGCGTTTGCGCGGTCGTAACCGCGGTGAGAACAATCGCGAGCAGCAGGGCCCGGCGCACGGCGCCGAGCTTAGCCCATCTTCTGCATAGCGGCCATCACACTCCGCAATTGTCTGGATCGTTCGGCGTCCGCCCGTGACCGGTGCGGCAGCTCAGGAACGAACTGGTGGCATGGTGCCGCCGTCATATGGCCGTAACAAGCTTGGTTCGGTCGTGTCTGAAATGTTGATCGAGAAACGTATATATGGATAGCTCAGGCTTCATAGTTACAACGCCATCTAGTAATCACTGGCAATCTGTTCGTAGGCTAGCGTCACATTGATGCCTGGATTGGGGGGGTCTTATGAGAACGGTGAGGAATGTCGCTTTCGCACTACTGGTGACCTGCGTTCTGGTCGCTTACCAGGCACCAACCGAGGCGAGCTTTTGCGGCCCGCAAGATGACTACTGGGGATACCTGGCAGAAAACTGCTACCCGGAGTACGCAGGCATGTTCGAAGGCGACGCGCAAAACTTCTGCTGGGATGTTTGTTACGACCATGGCGGCGTCTGCGACATCGTCGTCTTCAACATGAGCAACCCCTGCGAGGCCTTCTGCTACTGCAGGATTCCGCCGTATTAATCGGAACAAAACAGCATGCGGACGTTCGGTGTGTTCGATCGGACCTGTCGGTCTTGGAGGATGTCGTGAGGCTAAGGGCTGTCTTGGACGTTACCGCGACTGTCGCAGTGATCGCAGCCTCGGGTGCGCTGCTTTGGTTCGTGTACGTCCAGGCCGGCCCGCGGCGCCCTAGTGATGCACCGATCTACAAGGTTGGCGAGCGATTTGAGGACGTAGCTGGCTTGGACTTGGCGAAGGCGCCAACAACGCTCGTGATGTTTCTCCGGAGCAGCTGCAGGTTCTGCACGGCTAGCATGGCGTTCTACCGCGAGCTGGCGACGCAACCTCGCCGAGGTCGATTGGTGGTCATAGGGACGGAGGACGCTGAGACGCTTGAGAGGTACACGCGTGAGAACAGCTTTTCCCCTGATCAAGTGATCTCTGTTCCTGATGGAAAAGCCAAGCTTGCGGTCACACCCACTCTGGCCGCACTGGATTCCGGCGGAATTGTGCGAGCAGTGTGGCGAGGGAAGCTGGATTCAGCGAAAGAACGTGAGGTTGCCGGTTTTCTTCGATAGAATTCCGAGCGGCCGGCATCAATGGGCAATCTTGGCCTTTGCCGCGGGATCGTGACAGTTGTGTCAGCCCTAGCCGTCGTCAACGGGACGATCGGTATTCGTGTGCTGGGACAGTCGCGCAAAGCCGACGTCATCGAACAGACGCTCGATCGATATCGGGTCGGCGATTTCGCCAGTACGAATCAACTCAACCTGGCATCGGCGTCATCTGTGCGGGACTTCAGAAACAGGGTTCGAACGGTCTCCGGCGTCGGGGCCGCGGCGAAGGCCGCCTTTACGCTTGAGGCTCTACGGGAAGCCTATCTGAGCCTGCCCCTTCCGTCTGTCCCTGTCGATCATCTGCGGGCGATTGAAGACTTGCTCGAGGATGCCTGTAAGACGGCCAGGTCGGTTCCGGCCCCTGGATTCACTGAATCATGGTTTGCCGCGGCCTTTGCTCTGCTCCAGGGTCCGGGAGCCAATTCAACCAGCCTTTCCCGCCATTTGTCACACGCCAAGGGACAAGTTTCCGCAGGCGTTCTAGCGCTTGCCGCCGCTCGCGAATCAGAACTGCGGTTTTGGTCCGCGTTGTACCTCTTGGCGCCATCTGGCAATCAGGGCGCGACGGAAGATCGCCGAAGCGGCGACGACCTGGCGGAAGCTCAACTCCGGCGGCGCAAGCGAACTGCCACGACGTATGCGGTCCAAGCGTTGGAAGCTGCGGCTCGACACCAGGACGTGAAAGCCGAAGCGTTGCTGCGTATCGGTGTCGTGAAGACCCTGGCCGGAAACGGCGAAGGGCATTTGGCCTATTTTGACGACGTGATGAATCTCACGAGGGATGAATGGCTGCGATACCTGGCGCATCTACTGAAAGGGCGAGCCTTGGAGAGCGCTGGACAGCCTGACCTCGCACAGCGGGAATATGAGGCGGCCCTTGCCCTACGTCCAACAGCTCGCAGTGCGAACCTGGCCTTGGCTGCCCTCCAGTACGCTCAAGGAGTCGCACCCGGTGTCGTACTGGATCGCGTGCTGGATCCGGCTCCAGATTTCTTCGACCCCTGGGCCCAGTACTATACGGCGATTACCGATTCTGGCAGGTCAGGCGAGACGAGATGAGAAGCAGGCTCCGATGACACAACTCAGGTTGGGCGTTGGAGTCGCGTTGTTGTCCGGGACGCTCGTGGCGGCCCAGGAAACCGTATTCAGAACGGTAACGGATGCCGTCTTTGTCGATGTGTCTGTCATAAAAGATAGGCAGCCGGTGGCCAACCTCGGCGTCGCGGACTTTACCCTTCTGGATGATGGAGTCCCGCAGCAAATCGAGGCTGTGGAACGACTGAGTGGAGCCATCGACATTAGCTTGCTCGTTGAAAGGGGGAGGAATGTTGCGACGATGACTTCTGCGATTGTTGGGGGGGCATCGGCCGTCGAGTCGTTGCTCGTCGCAGGAGATCGTCTTCGCATCATCACCTTCGATAGTCAATTCCGAAACGGACCAGCCCCCGGGGATAGTGCGTCCCGAGGTGAATATGGCGTCGTGCTCTTCGACGCAGTTTTGGCGGCCTCAATGAAACCAGGCGAAGCGGGAAGGCGCCATGTCATCGTGGTGCTGACGCGGGGCTTGGACACCAACAGCTTCGTGCCGAGTTCAACTCGGCAGAAGGTTCTAACTCGTTCGGACACTCCTGTTCACATCATTGCTATGGGACGGGATTCTCAATCTTTTGTAGTGTCGGCGCAATCGGTGCCTGGGATGGGCATCGTCGACTCTCACAGTGTCGGCAGTTATGACTGGGTACTGCGTGAACTCGCTGACTTGACTGGCGGGAGACTGTTTAACATCCGGCCGGATGAAACATTTTCAAAGTCATTGGAGAAGCTCTCACTGAGTTCCGCTCACGGTATGTGCTTCGTTACCAACCGCGCGGCGTCGGACCGAGCGGATGGCACCGCCTCGAGGTCAAAGTCACGCGGCCGGGGAAATACGATGTACGCGCAAGACGAGGATACTGGCGAGCGCCGACGCGTGTGCTGCACTGAAGTAGCTCCCAGGTCGTGCGGCGGCAGGCCCTGGGCGGCTCACGAATTACGCTTCACAGAACGATTAGTTCAGAGCCAGAACCGCAGTTAAGGCACAGGGTCGACGTAGGACTCAAGAAGGATTCGTCAGAGGAATCACCGGGGCCGGTGGGTTTATGACTCGGATGCCGCCGCCAGATCGGCTTTCAGGGCCGGCGTTAAGTCGGCTTCACGGTCGTTTACTCGAGGGCGATCCTGTCGCCGCGGAGTCGCTGTGTGAGATCCTGCTTCCGGTGCTCAAGCAGTATCTCAGTCGATGCCTCCCCGCATCGGCGCCCGCGGAGCTTGACACTGCTGTCGACGATGCAGTGCTCGTATACTTGCGGAGGCCTTCGCGATTCGATCCTGCCCGCGGCCGTCTTGACACTTGGATCAAGATCGTCGCGCTTAATCGCGCGCGTGACTTGGAACGCAAAGTTCGTCGGCGGCTGCGCCACGAGGTGGCCGTAGGCGTCGACTTGCCATGTTGCTTTCCCAGCACCCAAGTACGCCACCAGACAACGCGGGCCATCCGGACGAGCCCGGTCGAAGGGCCATTCTCTCGTTGGCACGGACACCAGCCGAACTGGCGTTTCTCGAGGCTCTCTTGAGATCAGCACCGCTGAGTGTCCAAGCCGCCGCGCTGCAGGTCGAAGAGATGACGACACAACAGCAACGCCGGGCCATTCACCGGACGCTCGACCGTATTGTCAAACGCGGCCGGCGAGCCGCAGCCCGCCACACTTGGTCCTCTCCCTAGGCAGCCAGATGGGGCAACGGTGCTTGCGGTCTTCGCAATCGCCACTCGGCTGTCGGTCGCGAGCGGGGCTATCGCGGCGTCGTACCAACTTCCTGTTTCCCGAGGGACGACCGACGCGGTCCCGCCCCTTAGCCCATCTTCTGCATCGCGGCCAGGAAGTCGGCGTTGCTCTTCGTCTTGCCCATCTTGTCGAGCAGGAGCTCCATCGCTTCGACCGGCGAGAGCGGCGTCAGCACCTTGCGCAGCACCCAGATGCGGTTGAGATCTTCCTTCGGGATGAGCAGCTCTTCCTTGCGCGTGCCGCTCTTGATGATGTCGATGGCCGGGAACACGCGCTTGTCCACCAGCTTGCGGTCGAGGTGGATTTCCATGTTGCCCGTGCCCTTGAACTCTTCGAAGATCACGTCGTCCATGCGCGAGCCGGTGTCGATCAGCGCGGTGGACATGATCGTGATCGAGCCGCCCTCTTCGATGTTGCGCGCGGCGCCGAAGAACCGCTTCGGCTTCTGCAGCGCGTTCGAGTCGAGACCGCCGGAGAGCACCTTGCCGGACGGCGGCGCGACGGTGTTGTAGGCGCGCGCGAGACGCGTGATCGAGTCGAGCAGGATCACGACGTCCTTCTTGTGCTCGACCAGGCGCTTGGCCTTTTCGATGACCATCTCGGCGACCTGCACGTGGCGCTGCGCCGGTTCGTCGAACGTCGACGAGATGACTTCGCCGCGCACCGACCGCTGCATGTCGGTGACTTCTTCGGGCCGCTCGTCGATGAGCAGCACGATGAGGTAGACCTCGGGGTGATTCGTCGTGATCGACTGCGCGATGCTCTGCAGCAGCATCGTCTTGCCGGTGCGCGGCGGCGCGACGATCAGGCCGCGCTGGCCCTTGCCGATCGGCGTCATCAGATCCATGACGCGCGCCGACAGGTTGTCGGCCGTCGGTCTCGAGCCGCAGGCGCTCCTGCGGATAGAGCGGCGTCAGGTTTTCGAAGAAGAGCTTGTTGCGCGCCTGATCGGGCGACTCGAAGTTGACCGCCTCGACCTTGATCAGCGCGAAGTAGCGCTCGCCGTCCTTCGGCGGCCGCACCTGGCCGGAGACCGTGTCGCCGGTCTGCAGGTCGAACTTGCGAATCTGCGACGGCGACACGTAGATGTCGTCGGGGCCCGGCAGGTAGTTGTAGTCCGGCGCGCGCAGGAAGCCGAAGCCGTCCGGCAGCACCTCGAGCACGCCTTCCGAGAACATGAACCCGCTCATGCTCGGTCTGCGCCTTGAGGATCTGGAAGATCAGGTCCTGCTTGCGCATGCCGGTCGCGCCGGCGACGTTCAGATCCTTGGCGACCTGGGTGAGCTTCTGAATGCTCATGTCCTTCAGGTCGTTGATGTTCAGCGTCTGGACGGGCTTGGCTTTCTGGGGCTGCGTCACCGTTCGGACGTCGCCATCGTTGGCGTTCGGTGGCAGGGCTCGTGCGAGCTCGGCGGCTGGTCGCCGTCGTCGGCGGCTACGGCGGAGGTCTTGCGGTTTCGGGGGTCGTTGGGTCAGCGGCCGGCGGATCGACAGGCTGACGCCCTGAGGAGCGTTTGTTCTGATTGGCCATAAGCGTTGGAGCGTTGCAAGTGTGGTTGTTGAACGTGTCGAGTTGTCGAGTTGATTACAAAACGCGGCCCTGAACACGGCCGCAAAGGCGGACGGACCGGCGGAGTATAGCACAGCGCGCCTCAGAACATCTTGCCCGGGATTCAGGATTCCGTGCGGATCGAACGCGGCCTTGACCGCCCGCATGACGGCGATGGTCTCGGCCGACAGTTCCAAGCCCAGATACGGCGGCCTTGGCGAAGCCGATTCCATGCTCGCCGCTGATGGAACCCTCCAGGCGCACGACCCCCTCGAACAGCACCCGCTCGGCTTCGTGCGCCCGCGCGATCGCCGGCCGGGTCGTCCGGCGACACCATGATGTTGACGTGGATGTTGCCGTCGCCGACGTGCCCGAAACACGGAATCCGCAGCGAAAACCGCCGACGGAGAATGAGCACTCCCGTGACCACGGCAACGACGGCCGTAAAGAGCAGCACGCGGACATCGGGCTGCACATCCAGGTACACCTGCAGCTGCGCGGGCATCCGGACCATCTGACGACCCGAGAGCAGGATTTTCACGAGTGTCGTCGCACCGGCGTAGGCGAGCGCGATGCCGATGAGAGCGCCGCCTCCCGACAGCAGCAGTGATTCGGCGAAGACCTGACGCCACAAGCGCCATCGGCTCGCGCCGACTGCCACGCGCAGCGACATCTCACGCGCGCGCGCCGCGCCGCGGGCCAGCAGCAGACTGGCGATGTTGACGCAGGCCAGCAGCAGAAGCACCGCCACCATCGCCATCAGCGCGAGCAGGGGCCGGCTCAGATTCTCGCGCAGGATGGACGTACCGGCCCCTGCCGGTTCGACGTCGAGCCGCGCCTTCAGCCATTGAGGGTTGTTGTTGAAGATGCGCGACATGTCTTCGACGCGAGACCTGTCGAGCACGCGCATCTCCGTTGTCGCCTGTTCGATGGTCACCCCAGGTTTCAGACGGGCCATCACCGCCAGAAACATCCGGCCGCTCTGACGCTGGCTGGGCCGCTCGATCATCGTTTCAATGGCCGTCGGCAACCACAGATCGGTACGCGTCGCCACTTCGATTCCCGTAAAGCGTCTCGCCGCGACGCCGACCACGGTGACCGGCACGTTGTTGATGACGATCTGACGGCCGACGATCGTCGGATCCGACGCGAAGCGGCTGCTCCAATATGACCAACTGAGCACCGCAACCGCCGCATCGTTACCGATACGATCATCCTGTGCCCGCAGCAGACGGCCGAGTGCGGGCTCGACCCCTAACGCGGGGAAGAAGTTCCCCGTGACATACCACGCTGAGACAGGCTGCGGATCCGACCCCTCTCGACTCAGTGAAAGACGTGCCGGAGCGCCGCCGATGACGTCGGAGAACACGGTGTTCGCATCGCGCATGCGCTCGTAGTGCACGTACGAGAAACCATTCATGCGCGGGTCGCCGGGATACACGCTCATGAACTGGACCAGCTGCTGCGGTTCGCGCACCGGCAGCGGACGTAGCATGAGCGTGTTGACCAGGCTGAAGATCGCGGTGTTGGCGCCGATGCCGAGCGCGAGCGACACCACGGCAACCGTGGTGAACCAGCGCTCTTTGGCGAGCAGGCGGAGTGCGAATCGAAGGTCCTGAAGCATGCTGTCCGATCAGGCGGGTCTGAAGACCCGCCTCTACCGGTCCGGCTGAAGCCGGACACTACTTCGTGCGGTTGACGGCGACGCCGCGCAGATAGACCGCAGAGATCTTGCGCGTGTTGGTGATGTCGTCGAGCGGGTTGGCGTCGAGCACGAGCAGGTCGGCGCTCTTTCCAGCTTCGATCGTGCCGGTGTCGGTCATCCGCAGGAAGTCGGCGCCGTTGCGTGTCGCGGCGACGATCACCTGCGCCGGCGTCATACCAGCGGCGACCATATCGGCTATCTCAACATGCGGCGCCCACGGGTTGTTGCCATCGGAGCCAACCGCGATGCGCACACCCGCTGCGTTCATCTTCGCGAGGTTGCGCGCCTGAATACCGAACGCAGCCTGCGCGTCAGGACGATCGGTGTTACCGGCCTCGAGCTTCTGCAGCTCCGCCGGCTGCATGCTGTCCTTCAACCAGCTCAGATCGGTCTTCACGCCGCGATCGGGCAGGTTCGGCGCCAGCACGAACGCCGGACGCGTCTTCAGCATCGCCATGAACTCCTCGTCCACGTCGCGATCGCGAACCCCGTGCGCGAAAGCATCGATGCCCGCCTTCCACAGTCCCTTGGCGTCCTGGAGCGTGAAGAGATGCGCGGTGACCCGCAGCTTGTTCTTGTGTGCCTCGTCGATCACTGCCCCGTAGAGCTCCGGGGTGAGCTTCATGAACTTGCCGTCGCGGTCGTCGACCCAGATCTTGATGATGTCGACCTTCCGTGCCGCCTGCTCCTGCACGGCCTTGCGTCCCTCGGCCGGCGTGGTGATCCAGTACGGCGCCATCGTCCGGCCAGGTTCCGGTGCGGTGATTCCACGGCCCGCGGAGAAGATCCGCGCCGCGCCCGGAATGGGCATCGCCCGTAGCTCGAACGCTGCGGCTTCGGTGTCCTGCCCCATGCTCAAGGCCGCACTGACGCCGTAGTAGGCGCGGCGCGTCAGATCCTGTGTCAGCGCGTCACGCGTTTGACTGGTGTGGACATGCGTGTCCACGATGGTCGGCATCACGGTCTTGCCGGTCAGGCTCACACGCGTGGCGCCGGCCGGCGCCTTCACGTCGGCGGCCCGTCCCACCTGCGTGATCTTCCCGGCGTTGACGACGATGGCGGCGTTGTCGATCACACGCCCGTCGCCGACGATGACCCGCGCGCCTTCGAACACAGTCGTGGCGTTCTGGGCAAAGCTCGCCACCGACAACGCCGACACAACCAACAGAGCACATGCGAAGCGCTTCATCTCAGTTCTCCTGATTGGGCATTGAGCACTGAGCCTTGGGCATTGCGCATTACCAAGCTGGATTGCCACCCTTGTGCGCCCATTCGGCGCGTCCCTCGTTGTAGATCCGCCGCTTGGTGAAGAACCACTGGCCGTTCACCTTCACCATCTCGTCCTCGTAGTGGCCGTAGCCGCTGAACACGCCGCGTCGTTCCGGATTGTTGTTGCTGTAATGGAACCAATAGGCACGCGCCACGGCCTTGTTGCCGTCTACCTTGATGACGATGTTCGAGATGTTGTGCCGGCCGGAGGCCGGACGCAGTCCGTTCTCGGTCGTCCGCGAGTTCGGCATCTTCGCGATGACGTCACGAATCGCCTGGCGTCCTTTGATTTCGCCGGAGCCGACATCGAGGATGCCGTCCGCGGTGAACATCGTGACGTAGAGGTCGGGATCACCGAAGTCCATCGCGAAGAGATACCGCGCCTGCAGATCCTCGATCGCCGCCCGATCCTCGGCGTAACTGGAATCAGCAGCCCTCGACGTGATCGACGTCACGGCGAGTGTCAGGAGCACGGCGCGCGCCGCAGCTCGCCAGGGGAACGGTCAGCTTTCGCACGTCGGCCTCCTTGCTCCGTCCACCTGACCTTTGCCCTTTGACCTTAAAACGGGCTCACATCATCACCCGATGATGTCGGACCGCGTGATGATAAACGTTTTGTCCGTCTTGAAGTCGCGGACCAGCACCGCCGGATTCTCCGGGGTAATCATCGTCGCAATCGCTTCGACCGGCGTTGACACATCCACGAACGGAAACGCCGGGTGCATGATCGACTCGACCGGCTCCAGCTTGCAGTTCGGCTGACGGATGAACTCGTCGTAGAGATGCGCCTCATTCAACGAGCCAACAATTCGGCCGCTCTTGGTGACCGAGATCTGCGAGAAGTCGTGCTCCCCCATCAGGCGGACAGCGTCCTCGACCGGCCGCGACGCCTCGACGGCGAAGAGCTCGGACGAGACGCCCATCGCCACCATGTCGCGCGCGGTCATGCCGGCCACTTCGAAGAAGCCCTTGGCGCGCATCCACTCGTCGTTGTACATCTTGCCGACATACCGTGAGCCGTGGTCGTGGAATACGACGACGACGACCTCACCCTTCTTGAAGTGCTCGGCGAGCTGCACCACGCCGGCCATCGCCGCACCGGCAGAGTTGCCGGCCCAGATGCCCTCTTCGCGCGCCAGCCGGCGCGTCATCAGCGCCGCATCCTTGTCGGTGACTTTCTCGAAGTGGTCGATGATGTCGAAGTTGACGTTGCCCGGCAGAAAATCCTCGCCGATGCCTTCGGTGATGTACGGGTAGATCTCGTTCTTGTCGAAGATGCCGGTCTCCTTGTACTTCTTGAAGACCGAGCCGTAGGTGTCGATGCCCCAGACCTTCACCTTCGGGTTGCGCTCCTTCAGATACTTGCCGATCCCGCTGACCGTCCCACCGGTGCCGACGCCGACCACGAGGTGCGCGACCTTGCCGTCGGTCTGATCCCAGATCTCGGGCGCCGTCTGCTCGTAGTGCGCTTCGGTGTTCGAGGGGTTGTCGTACTGATTCGCCTTCCAGGCACCGGGAATCTCGCGCTGCAGCCGCGACGACACCGAGTAGTACGACCGCGGATCCTCCGGGTCGACGTCAGTCGGGCACACGATCACTTCGGCGCCAAACGCCTTGAGCGCGTCGATCTTCTCCTTCGATTGCTTGTCGGTGGTGGTGAACACGCAGCGGTAGCCCTTCACCGCCGCGACGATGGCCAGGCCCATGCCGGTATTACCGGAGGTCCCCTCGACGATCGTTCCGCCCGGCTTCAGCTTTCCGTCGCGTTCGGCGTCCTCGATCATCCTCACGGCAATGCGGTCCTTGATCGAGTTGCCGGGGTTGAAGGTCTCGAGCTTGATGAGGACGTCCGCCTCGGTCACGCCACGCGTAACCGCATTGACACGCACCATCGGCGTATGGCCGATGGCGTCAAGAATGCTGTCGCAGATCTTCTGTCCGGGAGGTTGGGCCACGGAGGATCTGTACCACACCAATTCCCAATGCCCAACTTCCAAGGCCCAACCACTTGGGAGTTGGATTGTGGGAGTCGGGAGTTGAGCGCGCCGTTAGCCGCGCCGCTAGGCGCGCCGCTTGCTCGGCCTGCCAGAGGTGGCGGTGCTGGTGGCGCGCCATGATCGACAGCGCGGCGAAGACGTTGTAGCGGGCGCGAGCATCCACCGGCGAGGTGATCTTGACGATGTCAATCGGGAGACCGTCGGCGTCGCGGACGCAGGCGATCTGCTGCGTCTGCCAGCGCTCGAATTCGGCGACGAGATCGTCAGGGTGACGATCGCCGGACGGCACCCATGCCGGAATCGTCTTCGTCTTGAACCGCCGTCCCTGTCCAAGACCCTTCCACAGCAGCCAGCCGAGAAAATCGCGCCGATACCGCCCCGGCGCTGCCACGCTGCTACGCCGCGCCTCGTCGATTCCCGCACGGACCAGCGGCACCATCGCCGCCGACGAAAGGTTCAGGTGCGCGACGCACTCACCGGGCGACCAGCGTTCCGGCTCGGGACGGCGCTTCCAGATCTCGGGCGGTACCTTGGCGCGCAGATCGTGAACACGGACCAGCGCCGATTCGAATTCCTGCTGGATGGTCGAGAGTTCCGCGTGCATCGCGTGACGCTGACTCCTCAGGATCGATGGCGAGGCGGGCGGCGCCTCCGCGACGAGCGCCTCGCCCCTTGGGGTCTCGTGCCCGCTGGCTGCGACGGTGAGGCGGGACGTGCCCTGCCCGCCGGCTTCGGCGCGGCGCTGCGCCGCGCGACATTCGCGGTGGCCCGGGACCGTTCGTCCGCTTTTCGCGCGCGGATTGCGGCAATGCGCTGTGCGATCGGAATCTCGAGCCTGACGTGGGGCCGTGCCTTGTAGTCGAAGTCCGGCAGCGTGATCCGCGGCAGCGTTCGTCCGATCGCTCGCTCGATGCCGCGCAGATCGGATTCCTCCTCCGGCGCGACCAGCGTGAACGCGTCTCCGGTCAGCTCGGCACGGCCGGTGCGACCGACGCGGTGGATGTAGTCCTCCGGCACAGCCGGCACGTCGAAGTTCACGACGTGACTGAGCGCCTCGACGTCGATGCCGCGGGCGGCGATGTCGGTGGCGACGAGCACCCGATACTTGCCGCTCTTGAAGCCGCGAAGCGCCTCCATCCGCTGCGGCTGCGAGCGGTTGCCGTGAATGCGCGCGGCATTGACCCGGTGATGCAGCAGGTGATCGGCGAGCCGGTTCGCGCGATGCTTGGTTCGCGTGAAGACCAGCGCCTCGCGGACGAGCCCTCGCTCGAGCAGCTGCACGAAGAGCGCGGCCTTGAGGTCCTGCGGCGACCGGATAGACCGCCTGCGTGATGCCGACGGCCGGAGCCGCGGTGCGCTGCAGGCTGATCGTCACCGGCTGCTTCAGCATGTCGGCGGCAAGGGCGCCGATCGGCGGCGGCATCGTCGCGCTGAAGAAGAGCGTCTGACGGCGCGCCGGGAATGTGCTTGAGGATGCGGCGAATGTCCGGCAGGAACCCCATGTCGAGCATGCGGTCGGCCTCGTCCAGCACGAGATATTCGACGCCGTCGAGCTTGGCATACGGCAGACCTGAAGTGATCGAGCAGCCGGCCTGGCGTGGCGACGATGACGTCGACGCCGCTGCGGAAGGCGTGCTCCTGCGGGCCCATGCCGACGCCGCCGTACACCGCGGCGCCGGTCAGCGGCGTGTGCACGGCCAGCGCGTTGAAATCCTCGAGGATCTGCGCGGCCAGCTCGCGGGTCGGCGTCAGCACGAGCGCCCGCGTCGTGCGCCGCGGCTTGCCGATCAGCCGGTGCAGGATGGGCAGCAGAAAGGCCGCGGTCTTGCCGCTGCCGGTCTGCGCGCAGGCCAGCACGTCCCGGCCGGCCATCGCGGCGGGAATCGCCTCGGCTTGAATCGGTGTCGGGTCGCGCGAACCCGAGCTCACGAATTCCCTTGAGCAGGTCGGCATGGAGACCGAGTGAGGTAAAGGGCACCTTGGGATATTACTGTCGTTCACACTTCTCTGTTCTCACTTCTCGGTTCGTGTTCGGGTTCAGGTTCGGTTCCCGGTTCGAAGTTCGACGTTCGGGGTGCCAACCCCCGACCGTGAACTCCGAACTCCACGAACACGAACTGCGACCCCGAACCCCGAACCGAACCCGAACCTGAACACGAACCGAGAAGCGAGAACCGAGAAGTGTGAACGAATCGGTTCAGTCAGTGCGTCAGGGCGTAGACGTAGTAATTCACGCCAAGACGGTAGGCGTTGCTGGTGGGATCGGGATTGTAGAGGCCCTCGGCCGACCACTCCCAGTACTCCGCGATGTCGCTGTTGTGATTGGCCAGCGCGATCATGCGGCGGGTCGGATCGTTGTTCTCGTACATCGCGTAGTAGCCGGGCGTGACGTTCATGCTCGGGTGCGGCACGTGAATCTTGTCGATGTTGTAGAACGAATGAAAGATCGGGTGGCGCTCATCGATCTTCACGAAGTCGTGATCGGGCAGCGCGCGGTGCATCTGGGCAACGAGGTTGTCCCAGTGATCGCCCTCGAAGTCGTCGAAGATGATGAACCCGCCCTTGAGCAGATACTTGCGCAGGTTCTCGGCCTCGCTCGGCTGGATCGTCCAGTAGCCCGGTTCCCAGACGTAGAGAATCGGGTTCATGAACATCTCCGGATCGTCGAGGTCGAGCACGTTCGTGCCATCGAGCCGGACGCGGATGTTGGTGATGTAGTCGATGATCGAGCTGATGTTCTTGTCGGCGGCGGGATAGTCGTGCGACCACGCCGCGCCGCCGAACCCGCCAAAGCCGCGCAGCCCGAGCCGTAGATGAGACGCGTGAACGTCAGGTGTCCGTTGTACTCGACGCGCCTGCCGGAACGAAGACGAGGCGCGCCTGCCCTGAGCGAATACCAGCGGACGCGAGCAAAGCCAGCGCCACGAACATGAACACGAACCGAGAAGCGTGAACCGAGAAGCGTGAACCTTGACTCTGCCTTCGATCAGTGTGTCATCGCATACATGATCGCGTTGATGCCGACGGCATAGCCCTTGGGCGAGAACAGATAGAAGTACCGTGGGTCCTCACCCTCGCGCTCCCAGGCATCCGAGATGTCGGTGTTGTGCGTCATCAGCACCATGATGTTGCCGTGACGATCGGAGATCGCCCGGAAGTGCGGCTCGGCGCTGTCGTCGCCGCGCTCGGACGTCTCGTCGAGGATTGCCGCGCCACGCCTGGATCGACGGGATCTGCGGCAGCTCCGTGATCTCGTACTGCATCTTCATCAGCGGGTGTTCGGGCGTGATGTCGAGGATCGGGTATTCCGACGGCGGCAGCACGCGCGAGATCTCCGAGACCCACTGCTCCCACGCATACGAGCCCCAGAAGTCGTCCACCCAGAGGAACCCGCCCTTGAGCAAGTACGCGCGCAGCGCCTCGACCTCGCTCTCGCTGAAGGTCACCGTGCCGACGTCCTCCATGTGGAGATACGGACACTGGAACAGGGCATTCGTCGGTGAGACGGACGGTGAGGAAGTCGGGCCGCCCGGCGTTTTCCATGCTGACGCGCGTGCGCGTCAGCTCGGCCAGACGAATCGAGAAATTCAGCTCGGCGTCGGGATAGTCGGTGCCCCAGCCCTGTCCGCCGGCTTCGGCGCGCGTGCTGGTGTAGATGCCGCGGCAGAAGTTGAAGCCGTGGCCGAAGGTGTCGGCCTTGGGGTAGCGCGGCGGGTAGCGGCGGAGTCCGCCAAATCCCTGGAAGCGGCCGAACTGCGCGGCGGCCACACTTGCCATGACCATGACAAGGACGGCCGCCACCAGGACCTTGAGCTTCACGCTGTTGTCCGTCGCCTTCCGCTTCGGGTACCGCGGTTCTACCGTGGTGACTTCGCGAGCGATCGGTAGTACTGCTCGACGAGCTTCCGGAACTGCTCAGGGACCTCGTCGGACCCGGTCAGTGCGATCGCGTTCTTATCGGCGTCCACCTTGCGGCGCAGGCCGAACTCGAAGCGCTTGAGGCGTTCGGCCACGAACGCCTGCAAGCGCGCAAGCTCCTGGACGTTCTGATACGTGCGTTCGTCCTCGAGCTGACGGAGCGCGCGAACGATTTCATCGAGCTCACGCGGATCGATGTTCTCACCCTTGCAGCGCGCCGCGGAGCGCCTGAGCGTCCTGCGAGAACTGCCGCGCCTCGCCGCGCAGCTGACGGATGTCCTCGGTGGTCAAGCGGCCGCCGTTCCACCAGCCGCCCCAGGTCGCATCGCCGCCGGCCCACGCGCCACCGCGATCGGCGCCGGTGAAGTCGCCGACGCGTCCATCCGCACGGCCGCCGTCGCCACCGCCCTGGCCGCCCTGGCCAGTTCCGCGCTGCCCGCCCTGACCTTCCTGTCCGCCTTGACCCTGCTGACCTTCCTGGCCCTGGCCTTCTGGCCTTGCTGACCCTGACCCTGGCCCTGGCCCTGGCCCTGCTGCCCCTGACCCTGCTGGCCTTTCTGGTCCTGACCGTTCTGGCCGTTCTGACCCTGCTGGCCGTCCTTGCCCTGCTGGCCGTCCTTGCCCTGTTGATCGCGGCCATTGGCCTGCGCACGTTCACGCGTGCGCTCCTGCAGCGACTCGGCGCCGCGCGCCAGACGCTGCGCCCGCTCGAGCGCCTGATCGCGCTTGTCGCCGGGCTCCTGACCCTGTCCGAGCGCGGCCTGTGCTTCTTCGAGCCGCTGGCGGACTTCGTCGATGCCCTTCGAGATGTCGCCCTCGGCCGCGTTGGCCTGCTGACTCGGTGCCACGGCTGACCAGCGCGCGCGAATACTTCACCGCGTCGCGCAGACGGTTGTCGCGGATCGCGCCCGCTGCTTCGGTCATCTTCCGTGACGCCGGACGCTCTTCACGGCTCGCTTCCCTCGCGCCGCGATCGAGGTCGGCTTCGAGCTCTCCGAGCTTGGCTTCGAGCTGATCCTTCTTCTCGATGATCCCGCGCGCCTGCTGCTGCCGTTCGGCGCCGCCGGCGGGAAGCTTGCGCACCGCGTCGGCAATCTCCTGCTGCTGCCGCGCGATCTCCTCGGCCTGACGCTTGGCGTCCTCGATGTCGCGCTCGGCGCGCTGCGTCAGCGAACGCTGCAGCTTCTTCTCCGTCTCCCGCAACCGCTCGAGCGCAGCCTGCGCCTGCGCGGATGCGTTCGCTCCGCCACCCGCCGCTGCCTTCCGCGCCGCATCAGCGGCCTCGCGCATCTGCCTCGCCGACTCGGCGAGCTCCGGACGCTGCTCTTCGCGCGCAAGCCGCTCGAGCCGCCGCGCCGCTTCCTCGATCTGATCGGCCAGCGCCCGCTGCTGCGCGCCGCTGTTGCCGCCGCCACCCGCCTGACCCTCGAGCGCACGACGCCGCTGACGCTCGGCTTCCTGCTCCTGCCGACGGGCGAGCTCCTTCAGCTTCTCGAGCAGCTCGTCGACCTCGCGATCGTTGGCCTGCTCGGACGCCTGGTTGGCCGTCTCGTAGCGGCTGGCCATCTGATTGAGCTCCTGCTCGAAGAGCTCCGACAGCTCCTGCTGCACGGCGCCGCCACCACCGCCGCCACCGCCGCCGCCCTGCTGCACGCTGATCTGCGTCTCGTACTCTTCCTCTGCCTTCTGCAGCAGTCTGCAGCGCCTTGTTCTCGGGCTGGAGCGCCTGATCGGGTGCCACCGCGGCGAGCTTGCCTTCGGCTTCCTTCATCGCCGTCACCGCCTGCGGCAGCAGCTCCGCCACCTTCGCGAACGCCGGGTCGCGCTCGATCAACTCGCTGTTGATGCGCGTGAGCAGACCTTCGACCTGCTCGCGCAGCTTCGACTGCGACAGCGCGACGATCTTCGAGTTCTCGCGCAGCTTGTCGGCGCTGACCTTCTTGCGATCGCGCTTGACGTTGAACGTCGCCGAGATGACCTGACGCTGCTGCTCGGACAGCGCTTCAACCTGCCCGCCACCGCCGCCGCCACCGCCACCGCCGCCGCCCTGCGACTGCGCCTGACGGAAGTCCTTCTTGAACGGACGAATGCGCAGGAAGTAGAGGTCGCTGCTCGCCTGATTCGCGCCGCCCGCGTCGTTGTCGGCCGCGCGCGCGTAGTACGACACCGCGTCGCCAGGCTGCACGCCGAGCTCTTCGAGGTAGAACGTGTGGCCCGCCGACACCTCGGGCAGACGCTTGCTGCCGTTGAACAGCTTCACCACCTTCTCGGGTCCGCCGTTCACCGAGTAGACCAGCTCGAGATTGCGTGATGCCGTAGTCGTCCTCGGCGGTCGCTTCGGCGAACACCTCTTCGATCGGCGACACCGACGTATCGCGGCCCGGCCGGTTGAACGACACCGTCGGCGGCTGATCGGCGAGTACATCGATCGTGTACTGCGGCGACGCGACGACGCGCTCACCGTTCGGCGCGTCGAACTCCACCTTGTAGAAGCCGTCCTGGTTGGCGACGAACGAGGCCGTGAACGTGCCGTCGGCCTGCGGCGTCAGGTTCACCGACTCCTTCTCGTTCAGCGCAATCCGTCCACCCGTCGACTTCATCGTCGGGAAGATCTTCAGGCGGACTTCGGTGCCGCGCAGGACGGCGATGTCGCCGCCGTCTTCGATCTTCTCCGGCTCGAGACCGGTGTAGGCCGGGAAGTGGTACTCGATCTCGAGACGCTGCACGTACGGCACTTCGACGACCGTCAGCTTGTATTGCGGTGACTGCACCCGGTCGCCGATGACCTGGTATGTGACGTTCGCGTTGACGTCGAAAAGCATGCCCTCGTAGCTCGCCGCTCTCGTTGCGAACCAGCGGCAGCGATTCGAACGGACCGCCCGTCGTGCGCTGCACGCGCAGCGTCACGTCCTCGGAATCGAACCCGAGCAGCTTGGCGGTAATCGTCTGGTCGGCGCCCTTCGGTACGGTCGGCGTTGCCCGGCTTGACCTCGATGCGATACGGCGACGCGGCCTCGACGTCCGACGACAGCAGCAACATCGCCGACATCGCATTGCGCAGGAACGCGGGGCCGAGCGCGAGGGCCAGCAACGCGACCAGCGCGATGCCGCCGAGCGCCGCGGCATAGCGGCGCAGCGGCTGCTGCTCGACCCGGCGCGACGCATCGCTGCGCATGCACGCATCGATCGCCTGCTCGACGACGCGGCGGACCAGCGCCGCGGATTCCGGGATATGGCCGCCCTGACTCGTCTCGACCGCGCTGAGCAGCGTCGCCTGCAGCGACGGCTCGTGCTCTTCGAGATACATCGCCACCTGTTCGTCGCTGACCCGTCGGCGCAGCGGCAGCCACAGGAACCAGTAGGCGGACGCCGCCAGGACGACGAGCATCGCGACGCGGGCGGCGATGATCGAGGCGCCGCTGAATCGCGCCCACTCCATGCCGTAGGCGGCGAGCAGGAACAGGCCGAAACCGATTCCCGCAACCGCGAGGGCCCCGCGCAGCGCCAGCTTCGTGCGCCAGCGCGTGCGAACCTCTCCGATAATGTCGAGCAGGTTGACGGGGGACGATGAGCGACGGCGGAGCGATTCGAGCATGGAGCCCTCGTTGTGACAGCAGCGTAGGGCGGGTCCGCGGTTGTGGACCCGCCGAGCGTTTGTCCAGAATACGCCCTAAACCGCCCCGCGGTTTAGGTTTTTGCCATCCGGTTGGACACCAGCGTATCCACTCCCAGCAGCAGAATTCCCGCGATCAGCAAATACCACCACAGCCGCTGATTCTTTTCTCTGGCCTCCGGCGTCAGCGGAATGCCGCTCGGCTGCGTGCCGTCGCCGGCCCCGGACCCGCCGGTAGCCGCCGCGACGATTTCCTTTGGGTCGATCGGCGTCAGGTCGGCCTCGACCGGGTCGACGTTGACCGCCACCGCACTCAGGCTCTGATTCGCGTCGCCGCGCAGCTCGTAGAAGCCCTTCTCCGACAGCTCGACGACATCAGACCCCTCGTCCTCGATCGGCAGACGGCGACCTGACGGCGTCACCACGACTCGCTGCACCGACGCGCCACGCGGCGCGACCGAGGCGTCGAGCACCTGGCCGACGGTGACCCACGGCTGCGGCTCGGTGTAGCCGGCAAGATGGCGCATCGCCCGATGGACGAATGGCAGGAAGACCGGCCGCTGCGGCAGATCGCTCCACGTGACGTCGAGCGTCGAGCCCCAGATCAGCACGCGGCCAGTCCCGGTTCGCCGCTCGACCACCGCAGGCGCGCCGGCGTCGAACCGTGCCAGCACCTGCGCGTTCTTCGCCGGCGTCAGACTGCGATACCCGTAGACCGGCACCGACGAGAAGTCGCCGCTGCGCGGCGCGCGGAACGGCTCGAACACCGGATGGCCGAACTCGAGCGCACCAATGCGCGCGGCGTCGCCGCGAGTCCGATCAACCGGATTCCCGATCGTGGCCGGCAGCAGGTCCACGTCCTGCGGCCACGTCGCGCGTGGGCCCGTCGCGACGAACAGCCCGCCGCCCTGCTCGACATACTTCGCGAGCCGGCGCGCCAGACCGGTGCTGACGTCGACGTCGTTCAACACCACGACCGCGCTGCGCCGCAGATCTTCATCGCTGACCGCGTCGGCCTGACGTGACACGGCCTCGAAACGCGGCGCTTCGCCGATCGACAGCGCGCGGCTCAGATACAGGTCGGCGTTGCCGCGATCGACGATGGTCAGACGAACCGGCTCGGACGGCGACACAACGAAGTTGAACGAGTTGTCCGCATTCAGCGCATCGTCAGCGAGACGGACGGTTCCCTTGAAATTCTTCGAGCTGATCGTGACCGGATCGAACGTCACCGATGCCGAGCCGCCCGGCTCGACGGTGAGCGGCTTGTTCGCCACGGGCAAGCCGGCGGTCTCGAGCGCGATGTTGCTGCCGGACACCGGCCGCTCGGTGCGATTGGTGATCACGGCGGTGACGGTCAGACGCTCCTGATTCGAGAAGGTCGAGCGCGCGAGCGAGAGCCCCGTGACACTCAGGTTGGCTCGGTCAGCCGCGCCCTGCACGGCGACCGGCGTGAGTGTCACGCCTTGCGGCAGCCGCGCTCCTTCTTCACCTTTCCACCCGCCGCGCTGAAAGTCACTGATCATGACGACCTCACGCCGCGGCAGCGTCGATTCGGCGACGATACCGCCGGCCACCTTGAGCGCCGGCGCATAGCGTGTCGCCGCGTCGCCGGGTTTCACGGTGTCGAGCACGGCGTTGAAGCGGGCCTTATCCGACGTCGAACGCATCTGGATGTCGGCGCCGGAGGAAAACAGCACGAGCGTTGCACGGTCCGAGCTACTGAGCTTGGCGAACTGATCGCGCGCGGCGGCCGTGGCGCGCTGCCAGTGATCGCCGAAGGCCATGCTGTAGCTGTTGTCGAGCAGCACCACCACTTCGCGCGAGCCGGCGCCAATCGGCGCGGCGTCGTCGTGCTGGATGAGCGGACGCGCGAAGGCCAGCACGATGAGCGCCAGGGCGGCGACCCGCACCATGAGCAGCAGCCAGTTGTGAATCTTGCGGCGGCGGACGGACTGATACGGAATCCGCCGGACGAACATCAACGACGGGAAATGGACGATCTGCTTCTTCTCGCGCTGCGTCAGGTGCAGCAGCACGGGAATCGCCAGTCCGGCGAGTGCCACGAAGAAGAGTGGGGCTAGGAAGCTCATTTCACTCCGAACGCCTTATCTGATCTTCATCATCTTCGCGCGGCTGCCGAGATACCGGTACAGCGCGTGGTCCAGCGGCTTCGACGTATCGATCATCGTGTAGTCCACCCGCACACCGGCGAAGCTCTTCGTCAGCGCGTCGATATGCGCGCGAACGAGCGAGCGATATTCCTCACGAAATGCCTCGGGCACCACCGGCATCTGCTCGCCGCTTTCGAGATCCTCAAACGGCTGTGCGTCGGTGAACCCGAACTCGAGCTCAGTCGGATCCATGAGGTGGAACACGATGAGATCGTTGCCCCGGAATCGCAGCGGCGACACCGCGTCGAGCACTGCCTCGGGGTCTTCGTAAAAGTCTGAGATGACCACGAGTACGCCGCGACGGCCGAAGTGCTCGGCCAGCTTGTGCAGCGGCTCCTTCAGACTCCCCGGACGCCCGGGCTTGAGACGATCCAACACATGGAGCACCGTCTCCATGTGCTTGGCCGACGGCGGCACGTGCTCGACGACCGCATTGTCGAAAGCGACGAAGCCGACCCGATCGCGCTGGTGGTGAACGAGGTTGGTCAGGCACGCGGTCAGAATCCGCGCGTACTCGAACTTGGTGATGCCACGGCTGCCGTAGTCCATGGACTTCGACACGTCCATCAGCACCGAGAAGTTCATGTTCGTCTCGGCCTCGTACTCCTTGATGTAGTAGCGATCGGTCCGCGCCCACAGACGCCAGTCCATGCGCCGGATGTCGTCGCCGGGCACGTAGCCGCGATGCTCGGCGAAATCGACCGAGGCGCCGAAGTACGGCGCTTTGTGGAGCCCGTTGATGAAACCGTCGGCCACCGCGCGCGACACCAGCTCCAGGTTCCCGATGCGCGCGAGCACAACGGGATCCATGAACCGGGCGCCGGGGATGACGTGAGCGTCCGCCATCACATACCCGAGCGCGGCAGCGGTACCGATTCGAGCAGACGATCGACGATCGCGTCAGTCGTCACGCCTTCGGACTGCGCGTGGAAGTTGGTGATGATGCGGTGACGGAGCACCGGGTGCGTGAGCGCGCGAATATCCTCGAAGCTCACGTGATAGCGGCCGCTGGTCAGCGCTCTGGCCTTGCCACCGAGGACCAGGTACTGCGCGGCGCGCACGCTGGCGCCAAACGCCACCCACTTCCCGATGAAGTCCTTCGAGTCCGGGTTCCTCGGCCGCGTGGCACGGACAATGTCGAGCGCGTGCCGCATCACCGGCTCGGCCACCGGCACTTTCCGCACCAGCCGCTGGAACGCAATCAGATCGTCACCGCTGATCGGCCGTTCGAGCTGCGGATTCATGATCGCCGTCGTCGTCCGGACCACGCCGAGCTCCTCGTCGTAGGGAGGATGGTCAACGATGATGTGGAACATGAAGCGATCGAGCTGCGCTTCGGGGAGCGGATAGGTGCCTTCGAGCTCGATCGGGTTCTGCGTCGCGAACACGTAGAACGGCTCGGCCAGCTGATAGGTCTTGCCCTGCACCGTGACCCGGTGCTCCTGCATCGCTTCAAGCAGCGCCGACTGCGTCTTGGGCGGCGTGCGGTTGATTTCGTCGGCGAGAACGATGTTGGCGAAGATCGGACCGGGCGCGAACACCATCTGCCGCCGGCCGGTGGTCGCGTCTTCCTGCACGAGGTCGGTACCGGTGATATCCGATGGCATCAGGTCGGGCGTGAACTGGATACGCGAGAACTTCAGGTCGAGCACGCGCGCCATGGTGTGAATGAGCAGCGTCTTGGCCAGACCGGGGGCGCCGACGATCAGGCTGTTGCCGCCGACGAACAGCGTCATGAGCACCTGCGAGATGACCTCGTCCTGCCCGACGATGATCTTCTTCAGCTCGGTGACGATCTGTTGGCGGCCGGCATTCATGCGGTCGGCGAGCGCGATGTCATCGGGCGCCGCCAGATCGACCTGTGGAGTTACGTCAGTTGCCATCCGATTCATTGATCCCCCTCTACCTCAACGCCCAACTGCCAACTCGCCCAACCACTCCCAATTCCCAACTTCCAAGAACTCCCAATTGGTGATTGGGAGTTGGGAGTGGTTGGGCGTTGGGAGTTGGCAGTTGGGAATTTCATTTGCCTTCCGCAGCGCGAATCTCTCTCGTCTTCAACGCAATTGCGGTGACGAGCTTCTCGAGCTCCGCCGAGTACTTCGCCTGGTCCATGCTCTCCTTGAGCAGACGCAACGATTCGACGCGCCGCTCGAGATCGCGCCGCTCCACGTGCAGCGCACGCAGCTTCGGATCGGACGGCAGCCCGTCGTCTCCGGCCACACCGAGCGAGAGGACCGCCGCGACCTTGCCGTCCTTGTTCTTGGCGTCGTTCCCGGTGTTCGACGGATCGACGCTGCCTTCCTTGTCGCCGTCGTCGTCGAGCAGCGCGTGCTCGGTGGCGAGCAGACCTTCGCGCTCGTAGGCGCGAGCCACTTCCGTCTTGGCGAACTTGAAGGCTTCGAGCACGCTGACCCGCTTGTTCTTGTCAGCGTCGGCGGCTTCTGACGTCAGCGCATCGATGAAAAAGCCGCCGAAGAGCGTGGTGTATTGCTCGGCGCCGCTTCGAGTGGCGGTGACGATGGTGCGGCCAGGCGCCGACAGACCGTCGATGAACGGCCCGCTCGCGCTCGAGGCGTTGACCAGGATAATCTGCTTCGTCGGCAGCCGCTTGAAGATCAGATTGAAGTCGGCGGCGGCCATGTCGGGCCCCGGCAGGTTGAACTTCGAATCGCGTCCGTCGTAGCTGCCGTGCCCGATCAGCATGACAAATACGACGTCTTCGGAACCCGCCTGCTTGGCGAATCCATCGATCGCCTTGCCGATCTCGTCGCGCGTGGCGCGGCCCGACACGCGCGCATCGCCTTCCATCGGCTGGTCGACGAGATAGACCAGCCGCTCTTTGGGGACACCGAGGCGCTCGGACGCCTCGGCCATTGTGGTGCCCCACTTGTGAAACGTCTTGCCGTGTTCGGGATCGCCAGCCAGCCCAACGACAATCAACAGGAACGCCTTGAGCATCAGGCCAACCCCACCATGCGGCGGTAGCCCCACTCCGCGCAGACGATTCCCATGAGTGTGATCAGGATGATCGGCATGTTCCAGAGCTCGCGCTCCTCGATCGATGTCACACCGCGTCCGGCATACCGCACATCTTCGGCAATGCCCTTCGCGGTGTCGCTCGTATAGAACTTGCCGCCGGTCTCTTCCGCAATTCGTCGCAGCGGCGCCGCGTGCATGGTCGGATCGAAATATTCGGCTTCGCTCGCCGCGGCACGCACGTAGGCGACGCCGGTGCCGACCGCCTGTCCGCCGCGCGTCGCATCCACGTTGATCTCGTAGGCGCCCGCCTCGCTGCTGACGAAGGTGCCGCGATACTGACCGTCGCGCTCACCCGTCCACTGCAGCGGCACGGTCATCGTCGTGCCACCGGGGCGCGCGACCGTCGCGAGGACGGTGGCATCGTTCAACTCGACGAAACGCTTGTCGACGACGGCCGCTTCGATCGTGACGACATCGCCCGGCTCGATGCGATCGCTCGTGGTTCGAACATCGACGACGTCGGGTACGCCGTCGACCATCCAGCGCATCAACTGACGCCAGTAGTTCTCGTGCGTCTGATCTTCGAGCGGCATCGACGCGTGCATCTGCCACAGCCAGGTGTCCTGTGCGGTCAGGGCGATGCCTTTTCCGCGGCCAAATCGCTGGAACGACAGCACGGCCTGCGTGCGGCCGCGCTCGTCGGTGCCGTTGAGGAGGACTGTCGCGCCCGGCTTCACCGCCAGCGGCGCGTTGACGGCGGTGACCTGCGGCAGCTCGCCCCAGCGGCCGACCGAGGCCGATTCCGATGCAGCAATCTGCGTCACCGCGTGAGCCTGTCCGGCGCGAGTGGGGGTGATCTTCAAGCGGGCGAGCCCCCCGGCCTCCGACGCGCGCGTCCGCGGGTCGATCAGCAGCGGCAGCGCGTCGGCGACCGGCGTGCCGCCGTAGCCGCCTTCGCCAAACGAGCGCGGCCCGCCCAGCATCAGCAGGCCGCCGCCGCGGCGCTCGACGAACTCGGCGATCATCTGCAGCTGGTCGCCCGAGAACACACCTGCCTCGACGCTGCCAAGAATCAGGCCGCGATACTTGAACAGCTCCTCGCGCGTCTTTGGGAATCCGCCGACCAGCTCTTCCGGATCCTCCGGCTCGTCGCCGAAGAGGCGCATGTACTTGTTATCCGCAGTGCGCTGCAGCGCGACGACCTCGAGGTTCTTGTCGTCGGCGACCCCGCGGCGGAGGAACTTCATCTCAAAGCGCGGCTCACCTTCGAAATAGAGGATCTGCTCGCGGGCGTCGCGGACGTTCACGAGCGACTCGCGCACGTTGTTCTGCGTGACGAGCTCACCTTCTTGTGGCGAGACCTTGAACTTGAAGAGCCGTGGACCGGGCTCGCTGGCGATGGCCCGGACGCGCACCGGCGCCGGTGAACCGTCGTTCGGCAGCTGGACCTTTTCGGAGCCGATGATCCGGCCCTCGTCCTCGACGTCCACCGTCACCGTGCGGCCGCCGTAGCCGGTGTTCCGGACCACCACGTCGACCAGCAGCGACGCATCCTTCAAGACGGTGCGCGGTGTCGTCACGCGATCGATCTGCACGTCCCGCGGCAGCTGCTCGCTACCCACGCCGACGGTGAACACGGGAATCTTCTGCGCCTTCATGGCCAGCAGGGCCGGGTCGATTGAGGCGTCGCTCGTGTCGGCGCCGTCGGTCACGAGCACGACCCCCGCAACCGGGAGGCCGGCGAGCTCATCGCGTGCGCCGTCCAGCGCAGCGCCGAGCTTGGTCTGTGGTCCGCTGAAGTTCATGTCGTTTGCGGACCCCAGGCGCGTGGCGGTGGACGAGAACCGGAACACCCGCACCAGGAACCGATCCGACAACCCTTTGAGCAGCGGGCTGTCGGGGGCGCCGAACTGATCTTTGATGAACGCGCCCCTGGGTTTCCCGCCCCAGTCGGGAATCTGCATGCTCCGCGAGTCATCGAGGAGCACCGCCACGACGTTCTGCTGATCGACAGCCGCGCGGACGATCAGCGTGGGACGGAACAGGCAGAACAGCACGAGGGCCAGCGCTGTGACGCGAAGCGAGGTCAGGATGACGCGATCGCGCAGGCGCCCTTCGTTGACGCGGACACGCCGGTAGGTGAGTACGGCCAGACCGACAACCGCCGCTACGATGAGCGTGGCGATCAGGGACGCAGCGGTGACGTCGAAGCGGAACTCACCCTGCTGAAAGACCACCGGCCGATACGAAAAGAGGACCTCGAACAGCGACTCGAACACCGCAAGCTCCCCCAAAGTCAGGCCTTACGCTGCTGTTTCAGGCCCCTGGTCGGCATCCGGCCGCGCCGACGTGCGCGGCGGGACCCCGCCCTTTTAAGGCCGCCGATCATACCTTACTGCGTACAGCCCCCACGATGCATTTGACTCCGCCGGCGGGTCCGGGGCTTGCGCGCTGGATCCGATAGTAAAGGCGTGGCTCGTCCGTTTCACCACGACGCGCCCGATCGCTTGCAAATCCGCGAGGGCGGAGGCTGCCTCTCCGTGTTCGGCCTCCCCTTCTTCGCGGCCGGCGTCTTCATGATTCTGACCGTCGCCGGCGTGATCCCGGTCTCAAACGCCGGCGAGATACCGCGCTGGGGATGGCCCGCCCTGGCCTTCATGGCTCTCCTGTTCACCGGCGTCGGGGGCACCCTCGTGTTCGGCCGGACCTGGACGACCCTCGACCTCACGCGCCGCCTGGTCATCAAACAGTGGGGCCTTCTGATACCGCTCCGCGAGCGCACATACCCGCTGACCGGATACTCCGCGGTCACCCTGGGATTCGTACGCGGCGACTCGGATACCGCCGACCGTTTTCCGGTCGGCCTGAAAGCACAGAACGGATCCAACCTCGCGCTCTGCAGCTTTACCACGTTTGCGACCTCGAGAGCGTGCGCCATCGCGGTTGCCCGGCATCTTCACCTCGATGTCGAGGATTCGACATCAGATCATCGCGTCCGTGTCACACCTGCCGATGCCGAACGCCCGTTTCGCGAGCGGGTGGGCACTCTCGCCTTCGAGACGCCTCCGGCACGCCCGGCTGATGCGCGCAGCACGGTCAGCCACGAACCGGACGGCGTTCGAATCGAGATCCCGTATCCGCGCATGCATTCGGTGGCCGCCGCCGCGGGCCTGATCCCGCTGGTCATCCCGGTGATCGTCGTGCCGTGGCTGATGGACTTCTTCCGCCAGACCAGGACGCCGGAGCCGATCGGGTGGGTGTTCCTGGGATTCGTGAGCATCTTCTTCGGCCTGGTGCCGGCGCTCACTGCCTTGAATGCGTTCCGGCGATCGCGCCGCGGCGGCGCGATCATGCTGATCTCGCCGCGAGGGATCGAGATTCAGGAGCGTGGTGCGTGGCGGACCCGTTCAACAGCGTCGATCGCGGCCTCCGACATCCTGGACGTGGACTACAGCACGCGGGAATCGGCGGTCGAATCGGCGCGAGTGGCCGCGGAGCAGCAGGCGAAGGGATCAGTCGGCACGACGGCGGCGGCGGTCGGACCACGCACCGAGCGTCTGTTGATGTGGATGGCGCGGTTCGCGAAGAGTCGCGGTCTCACCGTGAAGACCACAACGGGATTGACGTCGTTCGGCGAGGGGGTCGGAGACGACGAGATCCGCTATCTGCACGACGTCGTCCGGCGCGCCCTTCATCGCTGAGGTACCCGGGGGGCCGTTTCTTCGTTGCTCCGTGTGAACCCGTCACCTCCGAGCTCTCCGTGACGTGTCACAGCAATCCATAAATCAACACCAGCCCGACGGCGATTGCGGTCCACCGCGCGAGACGCGGCCGCGTATGCTTCCACCAATTCCAGTACAGCGCCAGGCCGAACATCGCCGCGAGCAGGAGGACGACCCACAACACGGTCTGTCCCGGACCCAGCGTCGGCCCGAACGCCTGCGCAAGACCACGGTTCCACACCGATCCGTAGACGATGCAGAGGTGGACGAAGTAGATGAGCAGCGTCTCCTGCGCCACGGCGCCGAAGATGTGCGGCAGCCGCGTAATCCGCTGGCTGGCCCGCGCGATCAGCGCCAGCAGCATCAGCGAGGCGCCCATTCGCAACGCCACCTGATTCGGGACCGATTCCCACGCGCCGACGCCGACCAGCCGCGCCGGGAGCATGTCGGCGACAAAGGCCAGCGTGAGCAGCGCGAGACCGGGCGCGAACAGCGCGACGTTGGCGTACCAATCGAGCCGCGCCGTCCCCCACCGCATATACCACTGCCCGAGCGCCGCACCGAGCAGCACGTAGGCCGACCATGGAAACAGCGGGAACTGGGAGCCCCCAGCCGGCGACAGATACGCGGCGACCGACAGCGGCAGACTCGCCGTCCAGTCCACGCGCCAGAAGAACGGCGTGAGCAGAATGATCGCCACGGCGGCGGCGAGAGCCGCCCAGCCGAAGGCGCGGCGCGAGCGCGTCAGCATCACCAGGATCTGCACGCCGATGAACGTCACGCCAATCAACTGCAGGACGTCTACGGCCAGAAACGACCGCCATCGTTCCGGCGTCGCGTAGGCGAGGTCGGCAAACCGCGCGACCGGGAAGTGCAAGGCGTAGCCGAGCAGGATGAACAGCGAGAAGCGGCGCACGCGCCTGAAGACGGCCGGTGAGAGCTGTCCGTGCGAGCTCCAGTGCCGGCCGGTGGCGATGCTGAATGCGAAGCCGGAGAGCAGCAGGAACAGCGTGGAGGTCAGGCCGCGCTGGAAGACCCAAATGTCGAACCAGGTACCGGTTTGATAGCGGGGAGCGAGCAGCGCGCTGACCGTGTGGCCGTAGAGCATGAACACGGCGGCCAGCGCCCGGGCCAGGTCGATGAAGATGACGCGACGTGAATGAACCCCGCCCGACTGCGACGGTAAGGAAACGTCGGGCACACTCACGCGCTACTTCATCGGCGAGTAGTCAGTGGCGTCGAGGAAGACGGATTCGACCTTCGCGACGATCTTGCCGTTGACCTGCGACTCCTGCGCGACTTTCTGCCACTCCGGATCCTTGCCGAAGGCGGCCCAGTTCTGCTTCGCCGCCTCCCGGCTCGGATGGGCGATCAGATAGATCAGCGTGTTCTCCTTGAGCGGCGAATCCTCCGGCCTGAAGTAGGCGACATTCGACATGCCGTGCTTCTGGAAGATGCGCATGCGTGTGATTGCGGAAGCGCGCGTGCAGCTCTTCGAGCTTGCCGTCCGGTGCCGTGTAGGTGCGCAGCTCATACACCTTCGCCGACTGCGCATGCGCCACTGGTTCGCTGACCACGCTGTGCGCGACGAACCCGAGGACGAACGCGGCACCAATCGCCGCCACGGTCCACATCTTCTTCATCTCAATCCTCCCGGTACGTCCAAAAGGACGCGCCCTACACATTCGGTGGCAGCTTCACTTCCGCGTCGTGACCGACCACCGTCGTCCACTCGCGGACCTTCCAGCCCGTCACGATGCCGTTCAGCACGTACGGATCGGTCTTCGCGAAGGCTTCAGCGGCAGCCGGCGAGTCGCCCTTGAACAGCAGCATCACACCCTCGGGAGGATTCAGCGCGCCGCCGAGCACCAGCTCGCCGCGCTCGAGCGCCTCGCGCGCCAGCTTGATGTGCGCGGCACGGAACGGCGCACGGCGTTCCACGTAGTCCTTGACCACGTCGTACATCAGTAAGTAGTGCATGTCAGGTCAAAGGGCAAAGGGCAAAAGCACACGGCAAAGGGCAAAGGTGCAGGTCGAAGAAGTAGAGGCCAGGACCACGTCGGAAGTGTACCTCGAACGCCGACGTGTGCCCACCGCCTCGAACCTTTGCCCTGTCCGTTTGACCCTTGCCCTCGGCCTTTGCCGTTTGACCTTTGACCTGTCTATCCGAGCAACGCAAACGACAGTCCGATGAGGACGAACTTCACGATGTGATAGCCGCCGTTGATGAGCGTCAACGCGAAGGGACGACGTTCGAAGAGATCGTTGGTCCAGAGCGAGCCGGCGACCCAGAAGATGCCCGCCGCAGCTCCGGCGCCGACGCCGAGCGCCAGGCTCGGACTCGGTCCCAGGAACATGCCGAAGACGTACGACATGAGGAACGCCAGCACGAACGTAATGCCGTAGGTCGTGGCAGGGTTGAACCCTTCGCGCAGCGTGGCTTCGGTCACGCCAATCAGGCGCATCCAGGTCTTCGCGAACAATGGCCCGTACCAGAGTCCGCCCAGCACAAAGCTGAGCACCGTGGCGAGCAGGGTCGCCAGCAGTGAAACCGGCGGCATATCGGCCTCCTTGTTTTGTGAATTGGCCCGTCCCTTGTGGATGAAATGGACCGGCGCGGGTGATAGTAATACCGAGAAGGTGCTTATGCGACAGCGATTCTTGTGTCTTGCACTCGTGCTCACGGCGGCAACCGCCGTTCTGACGGCGGCAACCGCGTGCTCGCGCGCCGACGAACCCACCGCGGCGGCGCCCGCCACACCGGCGGGCACATCGTCGGCTGGCGGCGAGCGGAAATACCTGCTCGAGCGCGTCGACGATGCGGCAGTCGTGCAGCTGTATGCGGATCAGTTCGCGGCGCTGCCGCTGAAAGAGAAGACCCTCGCCTATCACCTGGCCCAGGCGGCGCTGGCCGGGCGCGACATCTTCTACGACCAGAAGCATCGCCACGCGCTGGAGATGCGCGGCGTGCTCGAGGCGATCCTCACCCACCCCAACGGCATCGAAACACCGACGCTCAGCGAGATCGAACGCTACACCAAGCTGTTCTGGATCAACACCGGCCCCTACAACAACCTGACCTCGCGCAAGTTCGTCCTGAAGATCACGCCGCAGGCCCTGGCGACGGCGGCGCAGACCGCCGAGAAGTCGGGCGCGACGTTCCCGACGCAGTCAGGCGAGTCGCTCGACGCGCTCCTCAAGCGTCTCGAGCCGATGTTCTTCGACCCGAACGTCGATCCGATCGTCACCAACAAGAATCCCGGAGCCGGGCAAGGACATCCTGACCGCCAGCGCCAACAACCTCTACTCCGGCGTCAGCATGGCGGACCTCAAAGGCTTCACCGAGAAGAACGGACTGAACTCGCGTCTGGTGAAGACGAACGGCCGGCTGGTCGAAGAGGTCTACAAGATCGACGGCCGCTACGGAAAGCAGATCGCCGAGATCGTCCGGCATCTCGAAGCCGCGATTCCGTTCGCCAGCGAATCGACCGCTGCCGCGCTCAAGGCGCTGGTGCAGTGGTATCGCACCGGAGACGATGGCGACCGGGCGAAGTACGACATCGCGTGGGTGAAGGACAAGGACGCGTCGTGGACACGATCAACGGGTTCGTCGAGGTCTACATGGATCCGCGCGGCGTCAAAGGCTCATGGGAAGGCGTCGTCTACCACGTCAACCGCGAGAAGACCGACCGCGATCCAGAAGTTTGCCGACAACGCGCAGTGGTTCGAGGACCACATGCCGTACGACGCGAAGTACCGCAAGCCGAACGTCAAGGGCATCGTCGCCAACGCCATCGACGTCGTCATCGAGACCGGAGACTCCGGACCGGTGACGCCGATCGGCATCAACCTGCCGAACGATCAGAGCATTCGCGAGCAGTACGGCAGCAAGTCGGTCTCGCTCGCCAACGTGAACGAGGCCTACGACAAGTCGCAGCCGGAGACGATGCGCAGCGAGTTCGCGTGGACGCCGGAGGAGGCGGCGCGCGCGGCGAAGTTCGGGTCGCTCGGCGGCGAGCTGACGACCGACATGCACGAGGTCATCGGCCACGCGTCGGGCCGGCAGGCGGACGGCTTCACGGGCACGCCGCAGGGGGCGATCAAGGAGCACTTCTCCGCGCTCGAGGAGGCCCGCGCCGATCTGGTCGGCCTGTACTTCCTCGCCGATCCCAAGCTCGCCGAGATCGGCATCTTCCCGGCCGCCGACCAGGACGAGATCGTGCGCGCCGAGTACGAGTGCCTACACGCGCAACGCGCTGGTGCAGCTGCGGCGGATTCGCGAGGGCACGCAGATCGAAGAAGACCACATGCGCAACCGCCAGATGATCGTCCGCTGGCTGATGGCCAACACCAAGGCGATCGAGTCGCGGACGCGCGACAACAAGAGCTATCTGGTGATGGTCGATCCGAAGGCGTTCCGCGACGGTGTCGGCAGGCTGCTGGCCGAAGTGCAGCGCATCAAGTCCGAAGGCGACTACGCCGCGGCGAAGACGCTGTTCGAGACCCACGGCGTCCACTTCGACCCGAAGCTGCGCGACGAGATCGTCAAGCGCGTGGACGACTTGAAGCTGCCGTCCTACACCGGGTTCGTGATGCCGAAGCTGACTGCGGTGACCGACGCGTCAGGGAAGATCACCGACGTGACGGTGTCGTATCCGATGGACCTGACGAAGCAGATGCTGGAGTATTCGGGCGCCAAGTAGGGGCTGTCCAGCGCCTCCTGCCACGGCATCACGGGCGCTCGGTCGGACTACTTCTCGCCAGGGCCCGGCAACGGCGGTTCGGTGCGATAGCTTTCGATCAGGAAGTCGTAGCGTGACATAGGGCTGAATACACCTCGTGGCCGAAGGCGACGAGCATCACCTCGAGTCGGCGTCGGGCGCCTCGATCAGGAAGCGCTCGAATCTCACGGACGGCGATCGTGCGCGGCAGGGTCGAGTGGATATCCGTAGATCCCGCAGCTGATGGCAGGAAACGCGATCGATCGCAGTGCGTGATCGCGCGCGAGGACCAATGCCGATCGATAGCAGCTCGGCCAGCAACTCCGGCTCGTGATGCTCTCCGCCGTTCCACACCGGCCCGACCGCGTGAATCACGTAGCTCGCCTTCAGCCGGAATCCAGGAGTGATGCGCGCCTCACCGGTTGGGCACCGTACACCGGGCCGCACTTCCGGCAGGGCCCGGCACGCGGCCAGCAGCTCGGGGCCGGCCGCGCGATGAATCGCACCATCCACGCCACCACCACCGAGCAGCGCGGCATTGGCCGCGTTCACGATCGCATCGACGTCGAGCGTCGTGATGTCGCCGCGGACGACGCTCGATATGACTCACGTGACGCTCTGACGATGCCCTTGACCTGACCAGCTACAGATACTTCAGCCACCACGCCGGATTGCTCGTTCCTTGACGCGCGCGAACCACAGGCACATCGGGATCAACACGGCGAGATCGCGACCCAGCACAGATAGACGATCGGGCAGATCGAAGCCGGCATCGGGCGGCGTGGCCGCGAAGACCGCCGGCGGACTCATGAAGTAGTAGCCGATCGCCTTGCCGGCGGCGGCGCTGAGCAGCACGGCGAGACCATGCGCGAGCGGCCACTGCCACAGATAGAAGAACAACGGCACGCGGCCGACACGCGTGACGACCTGCTCGACACGGGATGGCCGTCTGCGACTCGAACCAGGCCAGCGCCAGCAGCGCGGGGCCGATCGTCATCAGCAGGTACAGCAGCGAGACCGGGTACTTCGTCGTGTTGACGAAGGAGAACACTGAAAACAGCATCGTGCTCTGCGGCGTCCACGGCCGCGGGTCGCCATAGAGATTGGTGGCGCGGATGACGATGAACGCGGCAATGAGCGCGAGACCGATACGACGCAACAGCGCCTGCCGTCGTCCGGGATCGAGCGTGTACAGCGATCCGCACACGTACCCGAGCGCGATGACACCGACCCACGGCACGAGCGGATAGATCACGAAGACCACGGGCCCGGACCCGCCGAACACCGGCACGAACTCGCCCCCCTGATGCAGCAGAATCCAGAGCTTGTCCAACGCGCTCGGCACCGGCGATCCGGGACCCTGCCACGATGCCACGCGGATCCCGTCGAAGGCGTTGTGGCCCACGACCATGGCCGCGCCGAATGCCGGCGATGACGCCGAGCGGCAGGTGGATGAGCGCGGCAAGGACGACCATCGACACGCCCAGCGTCCAGATCACCTGAAAGTTGGCCAGAAGGCTGTAGTCGAAGTTGAACCACGTCGTGACGCGGATGACGGTGAACTCGAGCACGATGAGCCACAGGCCCCGCGTGACGAGGAAGCGCGACAGATCGCGCGTGGTCATGCCCCGGCTCAGCTGCAGGTAGGCGCCGACGCCGGCCAGGAACACGAAGATCGGCGCGCAGTAGTGCGTCACCCAGCGGGTCAGAAACAGCATCGGCGTCGTGGTCGCGAGATTGGTCGGATCCGCGACGAGGCCGCCGGTGTGGACGTAGTCCCGCGTGTGGTCGAGGACCATCACGATCATGACCAGCCCGCGCAGCAGATCGATCGACCCGAGCCGTGCGCGCGCGCGGGCGCGGCAGGCGAGCTGCAGTCATCATCGGCAAAGTTGTCGATCGCACCGGGTCGATCCGTGTCCGCCGGGCGCGAAGCCGAACACGGCGCCGTAGAAGAACAACTCGGCCTCCAGGCTGCGGACGATCGTCGCCGCCTTGCGAAATCCGTGCTGCTCGCCCTCGAACGCCAGATACGCGACCGGCAACCCCTTCTGCCGCACCGCGTCGGCCATCATCTCCGACTGATTCGGCGGAACGACCTTGTCCTCGAGACCCTGAAACAGAATCAGCGCGCACGACAGCCGATCGACGAAGTGAATCGGCGATCGCTGCGCGGTAGCGCTCGCGCGTCCTCGGGGTAGGGCCCGATCGAGCGTGTCCGAGATAGCGCGACTCGAATTTGTGCGTGTCGTGCGCGAGCACTTCGACGTCGCTGATGCCGTAGTAGCTCGCTGCCGCCTTGAACTCGCCCGGATGAAAGGTCAGCGCCGCCAGCGCCGTGTAGCCGCCGGCGCTGCCGCCACGGATGATCAGGCGATCGGGATCGGCCTTGCCGAGTCGCGACGAGGTACCGCGCCGCGTTGATCGCAGTCCTCGACGTCCACGATGCCCCACTGCCCATTGAGGCGCTCGCGATACTCGACGGCCGTACCCCGAACTGCCCCCGTAGTTCACGTCGGCGACCGCGAAGCCTCGACGTCGTCCAGTACTGCACGTCTCGGATATCGAACCGTCGCTGTCGTCGCCGTCGTCGGCCCGCCGTGGCCGATGACGATGAGCGGCGGCCGCTCGCCGGGCGCTGCCGTGTGTCGCTCCGGATGTCGAGGCGGATAGATGAACGCGTGCGCGGTCCGGCCCGCGCCCGGTCGGGAACTCGATCGCGTCTGGCTCCGAGATGTGATCGTCGGCTCGAGGATCGAGCGTGCGACGCGGACTGCAGTGTGCTCGGCTTCGCCCGTGCTCGAGAGCTCGATGCGGCACCACCGCGTCCGGACGTCGCTGGCCGTTCCGGCGACGACCACCGCGTGCGTCGACGGTGGCCGTCAGCCAGTCGTGCGGCTCGAGATCCTCGAGCAAGACTCGACATCACTGCCGCGTCGCGACGTCCACGATCCCCAAGATGCCATCGTCCGTGCTGCGTGTAGGCGACGACCACGATGCGCGACGGGCCGGCGACACGCCCAGGTCGCCGTGCCGAAGCACCCAGTGCCGGACGTCCGAATTCCGCCCGGTCGGGAGGCGTTCTCGATCACCGGCACGACGTCCGAAGACTCCGCTCGACGCGACCGATAGAGCTTCCACCACTCGTCACGATCGCTGACGAAATACAGCGCTCCGTCAGGCGACCAGCCCGGCTGATAGATCGACTCGGCCGGGCCACCCGCGACGCGTCCTCGCGCGCTCCAGCGCGCCGGATCGACGTCGACGTCGGCTATCCAGAGCTCGGTGCCGTCCCACGGCATCTGCGGGTGACGCCATGACAGCCACGCGAGCCTCGAGCCGTCGGGACTGAGCCGCGGCGTCGAGTAGAAGTCGTAGCCGGATGCGATCACGTCGCCGGCGCTCTCCGCGCCGTCGAGAGGAATGGTGACCAGCGTCGTCTCCGGCTCTTCTGTGCGTCCGGCTTCGCCGACCGTGATCCTCACGCACAGCGATCAGTCGCTGGCGCGCTGCGTCGAAGGCCGCGTCCGCGTAGAACCAGTCGCCCGCTGGCGTGATCGGGACGCCGTAGGCCGGTTCTTGCTCTTGAGACCCGCCGTCGCCGTACCGCACTGCGATAAATCCGCTGATCGTTGAAATTCGAGAAATAGACGCGCGCATTCGCGACCACGTACGCGCCGCCGCCGTATTCCTGCACGCGCGTGCGGACGTTGAAACCATGCGGCGTCAGCTCCTCGCGCCGCCCGTCGGCCGTCGCCGCACCAGCACGCTGCGTCCGCCTTCGTTCGGCCGCCGCTCGAGCCAATACACATCGTCGCCATCGACCGCCACACCGCCGAGCCGGACGCCTTGTGCCGCGACGGCGTCGCCGAGATCGGCGACGGCCACGTTCCATAGGGTCTCTGCACATGACGACAATCTCGCCACGTTCCGGCCCCAACTCCCGCACACGAACAACCGCGAACGTGGAACGTGGCGCCTGGACCCGAACAGGACTCGCCATGAAGAGATGGATCTGGATTCTTCCCGTCATGCTCGCGCGTCGTCGCTGACCGCGCAGGACCGCCCGTCGCGCGCGGTCGAGTGGCCGTACTACGGCGGCGACCCCGGCGGCACGCGGCACTCGACGCTGACCGACATCAACGCCGGGAACGTGCAGCGGCTGCAGCCGGCGTGGCAGTGGAAGCACTGGGAGACGCCGCTCAAGGAATACGACACGGTGCCCGGGCAGTTCGAGGCGACGCCGCTGATGATCGACGGCACGCTGTACGTGACGACGCCGTACAACAGCATCGCCGCGCTCGACGCCGAGACCGGCAAGGAGCGCTGGCGCTTCGACGGCGCCGCCTACGAGCTCGGCCAGGTGCTGTCGGGCAGCGGATGGAAACTGCGCGGCACCGCGGTCTGGCGCGACGGCGATCGGCTGCGCATCCTCCTCAACAGCCGGCATCGCCTGTTCATGCTCGACGCGCAGACCGGCAAACCGGTGGCGTCCTTCGGCAACAACGGCCAGGTGTCGCTCACCGACGGCCTGGCGCGCATGTCCGACATCAGGCACGCCACGCAAAGCTCGCCGCCCGTCGTCTACGGCGATCTCGTGATCGTCGGCAGCCAGGTGCCCGACCGCGTGCAGCTGCCCGATCCGATGGGATACGTGCAGGCCTTCAACGCGCGCACCGGCCAGCGCGTGTGGACGTTCTCGGTGATTCCGATGTCGGCGACCGATCCCGGCGCCGAGACGTGGGAGAACGAGTCGTGGCGCCAGAACGGCCACGCCAACGTCTGGGCGCCGATGGCGCTCGACGAGAAGCGCGGGCTGCTCTATCTGCCGACGTCCACGCCGACGAGCGACTACTACGGCGGACAGCGCCCGGGCGCGAATCTCTTTGCCGAGTCGCTGGTGTGTCTCGATGCGGCGACGGGCAAGATCAAGTGGCACTTCCAGACCGTGCATCACGGGCTGTGGGACTGGGACATTCCGACGCAGCCGAACCTGGTGACCATCACGGTCAACGGCAAGCAGATCGACGCCGTCGCGCAGGTGACCAAGCGCGGCGACACGTTCGTGTTCGATCGCGTCACCGGCACGCCGGTGTGGCCGATCGTCGAACGGCCGGTGCCGACCGACAGCGACGTGCCGGGCGAGAAGCCGTATCCGACGCAACCCTTCCCGACCAGGCCCGCGTCATTCGTCGATCAGGGCGTCACGCTGGACGATGCGAACAACCTGACGCCGGAGATCAGGAAGCTCGCGCAGGAGCAGATGCAGAAGTTCCGCATCGGCCCGATCTTCACGCCGCCGTCGCTCGAGGGCACGCTGCAGCGTCCGAGCCAGGGCGGCGGCGCGAACTGGGGCGGCGCCGCGTTCGATCCGGACACCGGGTATCTGATCGTCCGCGCCAACAACGTGATCGGCGTGAACCGGGTCGGGAAGAACGACGGATCCAATCCGCTCGTCGGCGTGGACTACTCGAACGTGTTCGCCGGCGGCGGCGAGAGCGCGACGCTGCCCGGAGGCCTGCCGCTGATCTCGCCGCCGTACGCGATCCTCGCGGCGATCGATCTGAACAAGGGCGAGATCGCCTGGAAGGTGCCGCTCGGCGAAGGCAGCGCGGCGATTCGCAATCATCCGCTGCTCAAAGGCGTCACGCTGCCGGAGCGGCTCGGGTCCACGGCCAGCATGGGTGGCGCGATGGTCACGAAGAGCGGCCTCATCTTCATCGGCGGCGGCGACGGCTACATCTACGCGTTCGAGACGAAGACCGGCAAGGAAGTCTGGCGCGAGAAGATTCCCGTACAACGCGTCGGCGAATCCGATGACCTATCGCACGGCGTCGGGCAAGCAGTTCGTCGTCATGGCCACAGGGACGGGCGCCGACAACGCGCTCGTCGCCTTTTCGTTCAGTAGTGAGCAGTCCAAATGAGAACGCCTTGCGAAATCACCGTGGCGGGTCTCGTCGCTGCGTTGCTCCTGACCGTCGGCCTCGCGGCCTGCTCCTCGTCGCCGCCGACGGCCGATCAGCAGCCGGCCTCGAGCAACGCGACGCTCTTCGAAGGCGCGCGGCTCATCACCGGCGATGGCTCGCGCGCCGATCGAGGACTCGGCGTTCCTGATCGAGAACGACCGCATCGTCAGCGTCGGCAAGAAGGGCGAGGTCCAGCTTCCGGCCGGCGCGGCGCGCGTCGATCTGACCGGCAAGACCGTGATGCCGGCGCTCATCGACGCGCACAGCCACCTCGGTTACACCGACGTCAAACGCAACACGCACGGCGGCCGCGAACTTCACGCGAGTGAACCTCGTCGACCACCTCAATCGCTATGCGTATTACGGGATCGCTGCGACATTGAGCATGGGCGTCGATCGCGGCGAGCTTCCGTACGAGCTGCGCGCCATGCCGGTGCCGGGGGCAGCGCTGTTCCGCACTGCTGGCAGCGGCATTGCCCTGCCGAATGCGGGACCAGGCGCGGAGTATCGCGAAGGACGCCGCCTACGGCGTGACGACGGAGGCCGAGGCCAGGAAGGCGGTTCAGGAGCTCGCCGCGAAGAAGGTGGACCTCGTCAAGATCTGGGTGGACGATCGGGACGGCACGGTGAAGAAGCTGCCGCCGCCGATGTATCGCGCGATCATCGACGAAGCGCACAAGAACAACCTGCGCGTCGCCGCGCACATCTTCGATCTCGACGACGCGAAGGAGCTGCTGCGCGCGGGCATCGACGGCTTCGCGCACGGCGTGCGCGACACCGACGTCGACGACGAGTTCATGGCACTCATGAAGCAGCATCCGAATGTGTTCGTCATCCCCAACCTTCCCGACCGCGGCGTGGCCGAAGACGAGGCCTGGC
>CAVSKE010000023.1:0-49447 GCA_963728305.1 uncultured Acidobacteriota bacterium | reverse complement strand
CATGGGATAGCCCGAATTGAAGAAGACCATGCCGCCACCGATCGACGGGCCTGGACCGTCGATCGATCCGCCGCGGCCCGGTGACGCCGTTCACCGTGTCGTAGGTGCGAATGGTGTCGAAGTCCCAGATGATGGAACCGTCGGTCGTGGAATAGGCGCGCATGTGCCCATCGACCGATCCCGAGAACGCGACGCCAGGAATGGCGCTGACCGCCGCCGATTGCGCCGGGCTGCAGCGCTGACGCGTCCCGCAGCCGGGTGGCGGCGTGTACCAGACGCGCTCGCCGTCCTCGAGCCGCAGCGCGAACATCCCGCCGCCCTGTTTCGGATCGGCGTCGGTGCTGTTGCTGTAGTTCAGCATGACGCGTCCGATGTCCGACAGCGCGACGTAGACGTTCGACTGATCCGCCGCCGATCCCCACTGCACGCCGCCCATCGTCCCGCCGCGGCCGACGCGCGTCTGCCAGAGCACTTCGCCGCCCTTGTCGGGATCGAGCGCGTGCACGATGCCCGACTTCTGCCCGGCGACGAGCATGCGCCGCCCGTTGGCGAGCGAGAGCAGCATCGGCGAGGAGGAGAAGTCGAAGTCCGGTCCGTTCGACTCGGCGCAGTTGGTCTTGTCGGGCAGGCGGCACGCCGCGGTGTAGGCGTCCTTCTCGGTCATCTGCCTCGACCACAGAATCTTTCCCGAGTCCATGTCGAGCGCCATGAAGGCATCGCTCGTCGCCGTCGTCGGGTCGCTGTAGTTGTTGCCGGTCGTGACGTAGAGGCGATTGAGCTTCGCGTCGATCGCCGGCGCCGACCACACCGGTGCGCCCGACGGTCCCCAGAGCTGCGTGCCGACGGCGTTCTTCTTCGTCGGCTTCGGCTCCTCGACGGTGTAGGTCTTCCACAGGATCTTGCCCGTCGCCGCATCGACGGCGACGACGCTGCCGCGGAACTTGCAGCATTCGTACGCGGGGTTGGCGCCGGAGGCTTCTTCACCGGATGCGGTGCCGACGTAGATGCGGCCGTTGTAGCAGCGTCGGCGATCCGCTGATGCGGCCGACGGGGAAGTCGTCGACGTCGGTCTTCCACAGCAGCCGGCCGGTCGCGGCGTCGAGTGCGTAGAGGTTGGCTTGCGAGTCGCCGAAGATCGCGATGTCGCGATTGCCGACGCGTCCGACGCTGATCGCCGAGCGCACGCCCTGGCCGGCGTCGAAGAACCAGTGGATGCAGCCCGTGGCGGCGCTGAGCGAATACACCTTGCCGCCCCAGCTGCCGACGAACACACGTCCGCCGGCAATCGTGGACTGCGCGTACGACTGCAGATCGCCAGGGAACGCGAACGCCCACTTCAGTTTCAGCTTCGGCACGTCGCTGGCGGTGAGGCCGGCGGCTGCCGCCGTCCTGGAATCGCGTGTTGCTCGTGTTCTGTCCCCAGCCCGTCCAGCGCGGACCGGCATTCGGATTGAACGCTTCCGAGGGCCGGTCCTTTCGACCGGCCAGCCGTGCACATCGCGGCCGGCGGCGGCGTCGTGACGAGGGGACTCCCGAGCGACTTGCCGGTGAGGAACTCGGCGATCGCGCGGCGCTCGGCGGCCGTGCGGTTGTTGGCCATGGTGATCATCGATCCGGTTTCCATGGCCGCGAGCACGCGCTCGGCGGGCAGAGACTTGAAGGCGTCGCGATTCGGCGCGCGATTGGTGCCCGTGTCGTGACACGTCGCGCAGCGTTCGCTTGTAGAGATCGGCGCCGTCGCGGAGCCTGCGCGGAGGCGACTGCTGCCACGACGCAAGGACGAAGACGATGCCGATCGGCTCGATGTTTCATGGGCCGGGATTATAGCGGCCAGAGCCTAACTCAGGGGCCGTCCGTCGCTCGGTCCCTTTGTACGTCCCGAGCACTCGCGTCCAGCGCGCGAACTCGGCGAGGTGCGTCAATGCGCGCGCGCATCCGAGGTCGGAGCGCGGCGCATCGACTTCGACGTAGAACAGGTATTCCCACGGCCGCCCGCGCATCGGGCGGCTTTCGAGCTTGGTCAGGTTGATGTCGCGCAGCGCGAACACGCTCAGCGCCTTGAACAGCGCGCCCGGCGTGCTCGGCAGCGCGAAGACGATCGTCGTCTTGTTGGCGTCGGCCGGCGGCGCGCCGCCGATGATCGCGAAGCGGGTGATGTTGAACTCGTAGTCCTGCACGGCTTCCTGCAGCACCTCGAGCCCGAAGACGTCCGCGGCGCGCCGCGAGGCGAGGGCGGCGGCGCCGGCGAGCTTCTTTTCGGCGACGAGCTTGGCGCCGCCGGCCGTGTCGTACACCGCTTCGACGCGTGACGCCCAGGTCCTTCAGGTACCGCTCGCACTGCGCCAGCGCCTGCGGATGCGAGTAGACGACCTTGACGTCGTCGATCTTGGTGCCCGGCAGCGCCTGCAGACAGTGGACGACGTCGAGCTCCACCTCGCCGGTGATCGGTGAGATCGTGGTCGAGGAGCAGGTCGTAGTTGCGATGGATCGTGCCGCCGATCGAGTTCTCGAGCGGGACCACGCCGTGCGTCGCGCGCTTCTTGCGCGACGGCGTCGAACACGTCCTCGAAGCTCTTGCACGGCAGCGTCTCGGCCTGCGGTCGCCGCCGTACTGCAGCGCCGCCGCTTCGCTGTACGCGCCCGGTTCTCCTTGATACGCCAAGTCTCACAATCGCGCTCCTTCCTCCTCGTGCAACGAGATCTGCGGTCATATCTCGTAGTGCGCTGTGATGAACGACGCCGACCACCGACAGCAGCGAGATGGCCGAGACACGACGCACGGCGATCACCATGTGATCGACGCGCTCGGGCTTGAGCGGATCGAGCAGCCGCGACGGCGAGATAGCCGCCAGCCGACGCCGCCGGCGTGCGCGTAGTTGTCGATGCCGGGAAGCATGAACCCGTATCAGCAGCATCATGACGATCGATTGCGAGTCGCGTAGCTGCGTGACCATGGCTGCTGCCGGTGCGATGGCCGTAGGACGAGCACGGCGCCGATGAGTCCGGCGATCGCCGCCGACGCGCCGACGCGTGAACTGGCCGCCGCCGATGAACGGCAGTCCGCGGGAGGAATAGCCCCGGCGAACGAGCTGAGCGATGAAGCCGCACGCACCGAGCCGGCGGTGTAGATGATGACCGTGCGCCCGGCCCGTAGAGCTCGGCGACCGCCGGGCGCGAGCTGCCGAACGGCCATCATGTTCAGGAAGATGTGCAGGAGGCCGCCATGCAGCCACGCCGGCGCTCAGCACCGTCCACCAGCGGCCGAGCCTGAACACCGGCACCGCGCCGCTCGCGCCGAACAGGAACAGACGCGCGCGTGCTCGGGCGAGAAATCCGAACACGCCGCTCATGCCGATGCTGCCGGACCGGAGAAGATCAGCGTCAGCCCGTAGACGATGGCGCACGCGCCGATGACGAACGGGCACGAAGCCGAGATCGCCGCCGAGCGCGCGCAGCGCCGGCGCGAAGCCCCACAGCGCGGGGATTGCGGCGGCCGCAGTTGTAGCAGGTGTCGTCGTTGACGCCGACGAGCACGCCGCACGACGTGCAGAGCACGGATCCTTCGGTCTTTCGCTTGAACACGACCTCGATGATAGCCTTACGGCAACTCCCAATGCCCAATGCCCAAGCACAAAGCGCTCACCACGTTTGGACGTTCGGTTGGGACTTGGGACGTGGAGGTAGTTGGGCATTGGGAGTAGGGAGTTGAGATGAATGCGCCTGATCGTCGGTCTGACCGGCGCGACGGGCGCGATCTACGGCGTGCGGCTGCTCGAGCGGCTGCGCGAGATGCGAGCGTCGAGACGCATCTCGTCATCAGCCGCTGGGGCGCGCGCACGCTGGCGCACGAGACGCCGCTACTCGCGCGAGCACGTCGAGTCGCTGGCGCACGACGGTCTACCCGCCGGGCGACATGGGCGCGGCGATCTCGAGCGGGTCGTTCAAGACCGACGGGATGATCGTCGCGCCGTGCAGCGCCAAGACGCTGGCGGCCATCGCGCACGGCTTCGGCGACAACCTGATTCACCGCGCCGCTGACGTCATCCTCAAGGAGCGACGGACGGCTGGTGCTCGCGGTCCGCGAGGCGCCGCTCAGCGACATCCATCTCGAGAACATGCTGAAGCTGTCGCGGATGGGCGCGGTGATCCTGCCGCCGATGCCCGCGTTCTACAACCATCCGCGGACGATCGACGACGTCGTCGATCACACCGTGGCGCGCATGCTCGATTCGTTCGGGTTGGACGTGCGGGCGCCGTGCGCTGGGCCGGCGACATGGGCGTCGCGCGAGGACTAGATCTCGCTCGACCGCCTTCTTTGGCGCGCGCCAGCGCGCGTTCGGCTTCATCAACCGCCTGAGCGGCGGCTTCGGCTTCGGCCGCGAGCCGGCGCGCGAGCTGTCGCGCGGTGTGCGCGTCCTTCGCGGCCTTGTCCAGCACCTGCTCGGCTTCGATCATCGCCTGCTCGGTGTCCTTGGCGTTGGCCGCCGCTTTCTTGAGCGAGGCCTGTGCGTCCTGCGCCGTGCTGCGCGCGTCGCGCAGGTTCTCGATCGGCCTCCTGCACGGCGGCTTTCGCCGCGGCGAGTTTCGCGCTGACGTTCTTCCTCGCGCCGTTCTTCGCTTGTCCTCACTGCTCTTGCGCTGTGATGGCGCCGGCGCCTGGTGCTGGAAACTGCAGGACCGCGGCTCGGCGTCGCTCGCTGCCGCCGGAGCCGCCGGCGTTCGGCACCAGCGCGGCGAGCGTCTCGAAGCCGGGCGGATCGACTTCGTCCACGAGCCGTCCGCGCGAGGCGCGTCTGGCATCGTGCCGTAGGCCGACAGCGCTTCGAGCGTCGCCGTCACGGCGCGCATCGCGCCGGGCGTCGGCGTTGTGGCCGGCGGTCTCCAGCGCGTCGGCGGCCAGCCGCGACAACTCGGACAGCGCTTCGCGCACGCCGTCGAGCGCGCCGCGCACGTCGCCGGACTTGCCGGCCAGCGTCGATGACTGTGCCTTGCGCAGCCGATCGCCGGCGGCGAGCAGACGATCGAAGGCGCGCGCGATGCTTCCAGTACACCTGGTTCACCGCCCAGGCGGGAATCGAGGGCTTCACGAGCGCTCGCACGTCGTCGGCATCACCGGTCTTGCCCGACTTGCGCAGCCGAGTGGCGAGCGCGTTGCGCGCCGGCGTGAACTCGGTCGAGCGGCAGCTGATAGAGCGCGTCGATCGAACCGACGGCTTTGCCTTCGCCTATACGTGCTCGGCCTTCTCCTCTGCCCTCGCCTTTGCCCTTTACCCTTTGCCCTTTGCCCTTCGTCACAGTGACCTAGTCTGTCATACCCCCTGCGTAGAGTGCGTTCTCGAGCAACGCCCAATCCAAGGAACTTGTTGCGATCGGCTGCTGGGCTGGTTAGCAGTTGGCAGTGAGGCGTTGACAGGATGAGCTCACATGGCGCAGGCACTTCGGCAGGTCAATGACGGTCAGCAACTCGGCGCTCTACGGCGGACGCGGCGAGGCGTGCCGGCGGCGGTCCTCGCCGCCGCACGCCACGCCAGTCGCCGCTCTGCGCCGGCTGTCGCGCGCGCGAGGCGCGCTACGGATTCCGGGACGAGGCGCATCCCGCAGGCCGATCGGCCGCGACGCTCTGCTTCGACTGCTTCCGCATGGAAATCGGCCGGCGCCAGGCCGTTGCCGCGCAGCTGGCGCGAGGCTGGAACGCCGCACAGGTGCGCTTGCCGCTCGACGACACGCTCAAGCAGCTCTCGCTCCGTCGGCGGCGCGCGCAGATCGCTGCGCGGCACGCGCTCGAGCGATCGTCGGACCGTCGGATCGGTCGAGTCGTTCGGATCGTTCAGTCCGGTGAACGCCTCGAACGTCCGACGTTCCGATTCCGACGTTCAGTTCCCGCGAAACGTCTCGGCGGCGCCCGCTCGCGGTGAACTTGATCTCGCGTGCGCCGGCGCGGCCGCTGACGGTGTAGTCGCCGCGCATCTGCAGAAAGTCGATCGCCGTTGGCGAGCGGCCCCTGCGTCCATGCGGGTCGTGACCGCCGAGGCGACGTCGAACCGCAGATCGAGATCGAGCGCTGAGCCGCGCGCGCGAACGGTGATGCGTCCGCGGCTGCCCGCGCGCGTCGTTCGTCTTCGGTGATGCGCACGTTGGTCGAGTAGCCGAGCGGACCGTCGGGCCCGAGCACGCCGACGAAGCCCGGGAATCGTCTCCGGATCGGCGGCCTCGCGCGGCGGGAACACGCGGCCGTAGATCACCGACAGGTCGCCCTGCTGCACCTGGCCCCACTGCCACGACACGCCCTGCCAGAATCCCCAGTTGTGATCGTGATAGCCGCGTCCCCCGTCGAGTGAGACGCGCGCGCCGTCGATGTCGAGCGCGCCGTCGAGCGCGCCCGGACATCACCGGCACGACGTAGCCCGTGCGCCATCCGCGCGCGCCGGTGATCTCGAGCGGCGGCACGAGCCGGCCGGCGGTGGCTTCGAGGCTCAGATCGCCGACGGCCTTCCGGCCGCGTGCGTCCTGCGACGTCGAGATGAATGCGGTAGCGCATGCCGTCGAGCGTCACCGAGCTGCCGCCGATGGTGAGGTCCGGCGCGCGACGCAGCTCGGCGTCGGTCAGGTCGGCGCGGCCGGTGAACGACTCCATCTGCCCGTTGCGTTCGAGCTGCAGGCGCACGCCGGCGCTCCGCGCGCCGCTCGCGGTTCGTCGGTCCGACGAGGAACGTCAGGTAGAAGCGCGCCTCGTTCGACCGGCCGTTGAAGTACAGCCATTCGGCCCACGAGTTGGCCCACGCCGGCGCGTCGGGAATGCCGTGGAAGCGATCGACGCTGCCGCAGCACGCTCGTCGGGCGGCGCGTGCGTCCACGCCACGTCGGCCGGCGAGTCGCGCCACGCGGCGATCGCGCGATGTCTCCGGGTCGCCGAGCGCGCGCTCGAGGCTGGGAATGCCGCCGCGCGCCGCGACGCGGGTCGCGCGGCCCGTTGTGCAGCAGAAACAGGTCGGTGGTGTGCGAGGCGGCCGCGGCGCGAATGCGCGGTCGGAGGGCGTCGGACTGCAGCGTGCCGGACGAGCACCAGCCGCGCCGGCACCGGCAGGCCGAGGCGGATCGACGACGTCGCCGCCGCCGACGAGCGCCGGCGCCTGCGCCTGTTCGAGCACGATCCCGGCGACGCCGAGCAGGATCGCCATCACCGCGACGCCGACGCCGAAGCCGGCGGCGAGCACGGCGCTGCGGACCGGATGCGCGGTCAGCGAGCGCAGCGCCAGCCGTCCGATCATCGCGTCGCCTCCCGCTCGATCCGGCCGTCGCGCATCGTCAGCACGCGCGCGCGCGCGGTCGGCCAGCGTCGGGTCGTGCGTGACGATGACGAGCGCCGTGCCGTCGGCGTTGACGCGATCGAGCAGCGACGGCGATCTGCGCGCCGGTGGCCTCGTCCAGCTCGCCGGTCGGCTCGTCGGCCAGCAGCAGCCGCGGCCGGTTGGCGAGCGCGCGCGCGATCGCGACGCGCTGCATCTCGCCGCCCGAGAGCTGCGACGGCCGGTGATCGGCGCGCGGCGACGAGGCCGACGTACTCGAGCAGTTCCTTCGTTCGCTGCTGGCGCTCGCGCTCGCGACGCGCCGGCCTCGGACTGCGGCAGCTCGACGTTCTCGGCGGCCGTCAGCATCGGCAGCAGGAAGAAGCGCTGGAAGACGAAGCCGATGTGCCGCAGCCGCAGCGGGCTGCGCTTCGCAGTCGGACAGCGCGCGAGACGTCCTGGCCGTCGAAGCAGCAGCGTGCCGGACGAGGGCGTGTCCACGCAGCCGAGCATGTGCAGCAGCGTCGACTTGCCGCAGCCCGACGGCCCGCGGATGGCGATGTGCTCGCCGGCGCGAATCTGCAGCGTGACGTCGCGCACCGCGTGTACCGGTCCGGCCGGCATCGCGAACACGCGGCGTCGACGTTGCTGCGCGTCGACGATCAGCGTCGTTCACGCCGACGTCATCCGATCACCTCGTCGCGCAGCGTCGCGGCGATCGGCAGACGCGAGACGATGCGCATCGGATAGAGCGCGGCGATGACGGCGGTGGCGGCGAGCAGTCCGACGTGGATGGCCAGAGCGCCTGCGGCTCGAAGACGAAGAAATGCAGGTCGGCGGGGATGCCCGGCATCCCCTTGAGGATGCGGTCGAGCCCCGACGCCAGCAGCAGCCCGAGCGGCAGCGACAGCACGCCGCCGATGCCGACGATCAGCGCCGACTCGGACAGCACGTCGGCGACCACGCGCCGGCGCGAGAAGCCGAGGGCGCGCAGCGCCGCGATCTCGCCGAGCCGCTGGTTCACCGACACGGTCAGCAGCACGGTGATGAGCAGCACGCGCAAACGCGACGGTGACCGTCGTCAGCACCGTCGAGATCTGGCGGAAGTAGGTGAAGCCGCGTCTGCTGCAGGCGGCCGACGATCTCGTCGTTGGTCAGCGCGCGAAGGTCCGGGCGCCAGCCGCGCGAATGGCGGCGGCCGTCGCGTCGGCGTCGCCGGCCGAGGTGACGAGCAGCAGGTCGGCCTCGTCGCCGACGTTGCCGCCGCAGGCGGCTTTCAGCGCGTCGAGCGAGCCGCCCATGCGCGTCCTCGGTCGTGCCCGCGAACGGGAACTCGGCGATGCCGACGACCTGCAGGTGCGCCGGCGGCAGCGCTTCGCGGTCGCCGACGCAGGACGCGCGCAGCGTGACCGTGCCGCCGACCTCGAGATTCGCCGCCGACGCGAGCGGCGGTGTCGATGACCACTTCGTTCGCGCCGCGCGCGTCGCGGCCGCGCAGGACCGTCCACGGCGGCGTGATCGGATCGCGCCCGCGCGAACGTCCGCTGACGCCTTCGAACGTCGGCGGCGAGCGGCGCCGCCGGCCGCGCTCGATTCGTGCGTCGGCGACTCGGACGATGAGCGCCGCGCGTGACCGACGGGCAGCGCCGCGATGCGCTCCGCCGTGCTCGCGACGCGGCTGCGACGCGGCCGCCGCGCCCGGGAAGCTCGCCGGCGCTGACGCGGATGTCGCAGCCCGGATCGGTCGAGCAGGTCGCGCATCGACACGATCAGCCCCTGCGACAGCAGCAGCATGTCGAAGAGCAGCGCGCCGACGGCGGCGACGCCGAGGACGCCGAGCGTCGCCCGCGCCGGCTGGCGCACGAGGCTCCGCCACGCGAAGCCGAGCGCGTTCATCGGCGGGCGAGCCGCAGGCCGCTGCGGCGCAGCAGCGCCCACGACGCCACGCACCGTGGCCGACGCGCCGAGCGGAACGGCAATCGCGGCGAGGTGCAGCGCCACGTCGCGGCGTGATGCGCACGAAGACGAGCGCCGTGTCGTAGCGCCACTGGAAGAAGCGGTTGATCAGGCCTTCGGACAGCGACGGCGAGGACCAGGCCGAACACCGCGCCGGCGCCGGCGACGAGCAGGCCTTCGAGCAGCACCTGCACGAGGATGCGGCGCGCCGGCAGGCCGATGAGCCGCAGCACGCCGACCGTCTCGCGCCGCTCGTCCACGAGCATGATGGTGAGCGCGAGCAGGAAGACCGTGGCGGCGACGATCGTCACGGCGGCGATGGCGAGGTGGAAGCGCTCGAGCACGAGGAACGGTCCGGCCGATCCGGCGGCTTCGCTCGACGGCCGCGCGACGACGCCAGGCATGCGCGCGTTGACGTCGCGCGAGAAGGCGGCGGCGTCCGCGGGATCGACCAGCGCGACGTTGATCGCTGCGATGTACTCGGTGCCCGCCGGCGTGCCCGGCGGTCGCGTGAGCGTCGAGCAGATCCGGGCAGGTGCAGGCGCACCTCGCGCGGCACGGCGCCGAGCCGCGCCGGATCGGGCGTCGGCTCGTAGATGCCGGCGATGCGAAACGTCGCGCGCGCCCGTGCCGGTCGGCGTCGGTCGCCAGCTGCACGACGTTGCCGACGGCCAGGCCTTCGGACGTCGGCGAGCTGGCGGGAAATCAGGATGTCGGGTGGTCGGCTGCTGACCGCGCGGCAGCGGCGCGCGCGCAGCCGCAGCACGACGCACGATCGCAGAACGATCCGAACGGCCCGAACGATCCGAACGATCCGAACGTCACGAACGATCCGAACGACTGAGCTTCTCGATCCGCGCCCATTCGGCGTCGGTGACCGGCATCACCGAGAGTCGCGACATGCGGACGAGCGGGAACGAGGCGAACGCCTTGTCGCTCTTGATCTCGGCCAGCGTCACCGGCCGCGGCAGCTTCTTCGTCGGGCACGATGTCCACGACGGAGAGCTTGCCGGACGCGTCGTTGGGATCGGGATAGGCGTCGCTCGCCGCCTTGGCCGTCGGCGACGACCGCCTTCTCCTTGCCGGTGTGGTAGTAGAAGATGCGATCGCCGCGCTTGATGCCGCGCAGGTGCTTCTGCGCGAGCGGATTCCGCACGCCGGCCCAGACGGTCTTCCGGTCCTTCTCGAGCTGGTCGTAGTCCGTAGTGATCCGGTTCTTCCTTGACGAGCCACTGCGCCATGACAGAGATGATAGCGCAGGGGATCGCGTGTCACGCGCACGCTGAAGCGGCGCTCTCCGTGTCTTCGCAGAGCGGCGGCTTACAGCCGCCGCGGACATCGTGTGTCATTCCGAGCGCAGGACCTGAATCGGATCGATCCGCGTGGCGCGCAGGGAGGGGATGAGCGCGGCGAGTAGAGCGACCCCGAGCAGCACCACGACCGCGAGCAGCATCGACCGCGGGTCGTCGCGCGTCCACACCGTAGATCACGCTCTTCAATGTGCCGCCGAGTGCGAGTGCTGCCGTACAGCCGGCCAGCGCGCCGGCGGCGGCGGTCGCCAGCGCACCGCGGGCCACCATGCCAATGACGAGCATCGCGCCAGCGCCGAGCGCGACACGGATGCCAATCTCCCGCGCGCGCCGCGCGACGCTCTGGGCCACGAGTCCGTAGACGCCGACGGCAGTGAGGAGCAGGCTGGTGATCGAAAACCAGGCGAGGAGCGTCATCCGAAATCGCGGCTGCTGCGTCGCTTTGGCAACAGATGTCCCGGCGGTCTCCATCGCGGTGACGGCAACCTGCGGGTCGGCGGCGGTCGCGGCGCGTCTGAGATCGGCGAGTGTGAGCGGCGTGCTGGATCGCACGTGCAGACTGATCCCGAAGGTGCGTCGCTCGGGATTCATGATCGCCGCGAAGCTCTGCGAGGCAGGCACGTAGACGATGGGGTTCGTCTGCCATTCGAGCGTGTTGAAGAACACTGAGGCCGTGTTGCCGACAATCCCAACGACTACGCGCGGCTGTTCCTCGTCGATGAACAGCTGCCGTCCGATCGCCTGATCGACGGATGTGAACAGCTGCCGGGCAGCCTGCTCGTTGATGATGGCGACACGCGGCGACGAGCTCGAGTCGCGGCGATCGAACGCGCGTCCGGTGACGATCGGCATGGCGAGCGTTTCGAAGAAGCCGTTCGTCACGTCCTGCGAGCTGACGCGGTTCGGTGTTTGCGTCTGGTCGCGTCTCGTGCGCGCCGATACGAGCCCGCCGCTGAACAAGGGCGGCGACGTGCTGGCGGCGACACGCTGCACGCCGGGGATCGCCGCAATGGCTGCGGCCACGCGCTCGTATCGATCCAGCCGTTCGGCCCCTGCCCTGACCGACGGGTCGCGTTCGAGCGGAATGCTCAGATCGGCGACCGCAAGATTCGACGGCTCGAATCCCAGCGGCGTACGCGTCAGCGTGAGAAACGTCTGTGCAAGGAGCGAAGTGATGACCAGCAGCATGAGCGACACCGCCAGCTGGCCGCCGAGCAGCAGGGACTGCGCCCGCTGACCGCGGCCGGTCGCCCCGCGATCGCCGCCCGTGCGCAACGCCTGCTGTGGATCGGTTGCCGCGATCCGCAATGCAGGGACGAGGCCCGAGACGATCACCGCGACGACGACAATCGCACACGTTGCCAGGAGTGCACGGACATTGATGTCGATGGACGAGGCCGGGAGCATGCCGAGTGGATCCCACGTCGTGAAGATCCGGACGGCCACCGCGGCGAGCGCGAGGCCTGCGGCGCCGCCGAGCGCGGCCAGCAGCAGATTCTCGGTGAGGAACTGCCGCACCAGACGGCCGTGTCCCGATCCGAGCGCGGCGCGGACCGCCGTTTCCTGCATGCGTCCGAGTCCTCGTCCCAGGATCAGTGTTCCGACGTTCATGCACGCGATGAGGAGCAGGCATCCGACCGCAGAGACGACGGTGATCAGCGTCGCGCGGATCGTCCGCGTGTTGTCATCCTGAAGCCGTGTCAGCAGCACCGGGAACTGGGACAACCGCTGCGGCTCCGGAAACGGCGCCTCGATACGCTGCTGAAGGCGATTCAGTTCTGCCTGCGCCGCGGCGAAGCTCGTACCTTGACGAATCCGCGCGTACAGGGCGACCGGGCCCGTGCCTGCCGCGTCGTAGCCGGGTTCACCGGCTTTGATGAGCGTCCATAGCTGGGCGCCGCGAGGCTGTTCGAGCATCCGCACGTCGAAGCCGTTCGGCATCACGCCGACAATCTCGTGCGGCTCACCGTTCAACGTGACTGTCGAGCCGATCACGTCGCGCGCGCCGCCGAATTGCTGGTTCCAGAAGCCGTAGCTGAGCACCGTCGCCGGTGTCCCACCGACGTCGCGCGAGGAGAGCGTCCGGCCGATCACCGGCGCGACGCCCATCGTGTCGAAGAACTCCTCCGACACCGCCATGCCGAGTGCCGACGAGGCGTCGCCGCGGCCGGTGACGAGATAACCCCGTCGAAACGCCGCCGACACGCTGGCCAGTGACTGGCTCTGGGTCTTGAAACCGAGGTACGAGCGGTAGAACAGAAAGACTGCCGGCTCGTTCGGCCGATCGCGTTGCGCCGCCAGCCCGATGACCAGGCGATTGGCATCGGGGAAGTTCAGCGGCCGCAGCAGCCACGCGTCCACGATGCTGAACACCGTGACCGACGCGCCGACCGCCACCGAGAGAATGGTCAGCACGACCGCCACGAAGCCGGGATTGCGGCGCAGCAGGCGCATCCCGTGCTGCAGATCGCGTCTCGTATCGGTGAAGAGTGTCATGGCTGCTGCAATAGACGCATGATCCCGTCGATTGGCCGCGCGATTGGTCGCAGGACCGATTGGTTGGGACCGCTATGGCTTTGCCCGGTAAAGCGCTTTGATCTAGAATCATCTGGTCATGCCCTGGACTGCCATGCACGAACGCGCCGCGGAGTCCATCGAGTTCATCCGCGAGACGATGGTGCGGAGCGCATCGTTTACCGCCGTGCCCGGTCAGGGTGGCGTCGCGATGGGCGCGATCGGCGTGCTCACGGCGCTGCTCGCGTCGCAAGCCCTCACTCCCGAGCGCTGGCTGATCACCTGGCTGATTGCCGCCGTCGTGGCGTCGCCGATCGGTCTCGTCGCGACCATCGTCAAGGCTCGCCGCCATCACGTCGCGCTGTGGTCGGCCTCCGGCCGGCGCTTCATGCAGGGATTTCTTCCGTCCATCGTTGCTGGCGCGGTACTGACGGTAGCGCTCGTGCGCGCCGACCGCATCGAGCTGCTGCCGCCGACGTGGCTGTTGCTCTATGGCGCCGGGATTCTCGCCGGCGCGACGGCCAGCATCTCGGTGCTCACGTGGGTGGGCGCGCTGTTCATGGTGCTCGGTGCCGGCGCCGCCGCAACGGTCGGTCAGTGGCCGGATCTATGGCTGGGCGCCGGGTTTGGCGGACTGCAAATCATCTTCGGCGTCATCATCACGAGGAAACATGGCGGCTAGGCGCAGTGCGGCGGTGTCCGATCGGGCTGGCGCGGCCAGGCGCGACGCGTCCGGCACAGGCCCCGGCGGCGACCCGCGCGGCCAATCTCGATCGGCTGATTCACGATCGCACGCGTCTGGCGATCATCAGCGCGCTTGCCGCAAGCAGCCCGTTGACGTTCACCGAGCTGAAGCAGCTGCTGGATCTGTCCGACGGTAACCTCAGCGTGCATGCACGCAAGCTCGAAGATGCCGGCTATGTCACGTGCACGAAGGGCTTCGAAGGCCGTACTGCCGAAAACGCAGTTCTCGCTGACCGAGGCCGGCCATCGCGCGTTGCGCCAGTACCTCGATCACATGGAAGCGATCATCAAGCACGCGCGGACGAAACGCTAGTGGCCCGTCCTCGCTGAAGAGGGACCACCTCGCGGGCGGGGCATCCCGGCTGACGGCGTTACTCCTCCCTCGAATACTCCCGGTATGCTCGGTCGTCGCGCCTTGTCTCCGGGCGCCGCGCTCCGCGATCTGGTCCCTCTTCAGCGAGGACGGGCCACTAGGATCACGCGGCGGCGCTGTCGGCCTCACGCTTCCAGAGAATGATCACCAGCCAGATCACGAACGCCTTGATCGGCGCCGGCCAATCCGTCGGGAGGTCGGCCGTGGCGCGTCGAGTCCACACGCTCTCGGGCGTGATCGACCCGATCTGACGCTCGCCATCCATCAGCACGAACGCCCGCCGCCACAGCGACCGCCTGCGGAGCGCGTAGTCCTTCCCGCCGTAGTGGACGATCATCGTGTCGCGGAAGGCACTGGGCTTGGTCGCGCGCGCCAGCTCGCGGCCTCCGGCCTCGATGATGAAATCGCCGCCCATCGTCCGTTCCCGGAACACACGGTGGGTGACGTCGCCAATCACGATGTCCGCGCGCTCGCGCCACGACGCGAGGTCCAGAACGGCGATCGTTCGGTCGCCGCTCATCACGGAGTAGTCCCACGAATACCACCGACTCGGGACCATCGTCAGCTGCATGCGGCGATTATAGGCCGCGTCGAGTAGGATGCTGATTTGCTGACCTGGCCATCCCGTGCCCACCCGTGACCCGCTGGCCGGCTCGCCCTGGAGTACGCCCAGTACCGTCGCCGGGTTTGTCCAATCGCCACCGAACGACACCTTGCTGCAGGCGGCCACCGACGACTGGCGCGCGTCAGCGCGTCTGCTCGATGTCGGATGCGGCGCCGGCCGCAATGCCGTACCGCTGGCGCGTGCGGGATGGGACGTCTACGGGACGGATCTCTCGCTGGCGATGGTGACGACGGCGGCGGCGCGCATTGCGGCGGCTGATCTCACGGACCGCGCACGAGTCCTGCTCGCGCCGATGGACTGCCTGCCGTTTGCCGCCGCGTCGTTCGACTTCATCGTCGCGCACGGCATCTGGAACCTGGCGCGATCCGCCGATGAATTCCGGCGCGCCGTCGAGGAGGCCGCGCGCGTGGCGCGGCGTGGATGCGGGCTGTTCCTCTTCACGTTCTCACGCCACACGCTCCCGCCGGAGGCGGAGCCGCTACCTGGCGAGTCCTTTGTGTTCACGCAGTTTTCCGGACAGCCGCAGTGTTTCCTGACCGAGGAGCAGATCGTCGGTGAGCTGAGCGCGTTCGGCTTCGAGCCGGATGCGCGGCGTCCGCTCCGCGAGCTCAATCGCCCGCCGAAGGGCGCCATTCACACCAGCACGGCGCCGATCATCTACGAAGGCGTGTTCCGATACGTCGCCCCGGCGACACGGACTTGATGACGAGGCGTCCCCGTCCATCGTCCGGCAACGGCGTGTCACCCTCGGCAATTGCCGCGGCCAGCAGCGCCTCGATGTCGCGCCGCTCGAGCATCGCGGCCGATTCGAGCCGGACGAACCGGCCTTGATTCCCGCTGCCGAGGAGCAGGTGGTTTGGATCGGCGAGTGCTGCCCCGTACATGAAGTAGAGATTGACCCCACGCGCATAAACGGCGAGCGACACGATGGTGTCTGACATTCGCTCCGACGAGGCGAAGCCGATCGCGAGCGCTCGGGCGTTGTCGTAGACCAGCTCGGTGGCGGTGGGCATCCGGCGGCGCAGTTTCGCCCTCGCCTCCCGCACGAGCGTGCGGATCGCCGGATCGAAGCGTGCGAGGAGAGCCACCAATTCCCGAGCCGGGTGACTCGTCTCGCTGGTGTCCTGCCTGATGCGCATAGCGCGCCGTTACTCGAGAAGCGCTATCGGGTCGCCCGGATTGACGATTCCGGGTTGAATCACCGAGGCGTAGATTCCGCTCAGGCCCCATCGCGGCGATTCCCAGTCGCCGGCCTGTACCCGTGCATCATAGATCGCGGCCTGTATGCCCGAGCCGTACACGTCCAGTGTTGCGCACGGTGTGCGTATCTGGGTCGCGGTGGATCATCGCCGTGCCGGTGCGGAGACGCTGACCGCAGGCGCAGCGCGCGGAGGTCGAGGCTGCGCGTCGTGGAGGTTCTGCGCCAGGGCCCCGGAGAGTGCGAGCCGTGCGCGACGGCCACGTTGATCGATTCGGTCGTGATCAGCAGAATCGCTTTGCGCCGGCCGCCGTGGAACTCGAGTGTCAGTGCCTACATCGCGGCGTTCAAGCAGACTTTTGGATGTACGCCCGGGACGATGGCCGGCGAGCCGACAGACGCGTGAGGACCTTGCTCGCTTCCCGCAGCCACAGCACCGAGCTGGCTACGGCCAGGCAGAAAGCCCAGTCCCGAGCGCTCAGTGCGGTCGTGCCAAACGCACGTTGCAGGACCGGGACGTGGACGACAAGCACCTGCAGGGCCAGCGAGCCGGCAATCGCCGTCCACAGCCAGAGATTGCTGAAGAGGCGAGCGAACGCGCTCCGCTCATCCGAGCGCGCATTCACGACGTTGAAGATCTGGAACAGCATCAGCGTCGTGAACGACATAGTCTGCGCGTAGCGCAGATTGCCAGCACCATCGACGAATCCGCCGGGCAGCGACGCATCGAGGACGAACAGCGTGCCGACGGCCATGATGACCCCGACGAACACGATGCCTCGCCACATGCGTGGAGTGACGACACCTTCACCAACCGGACGTGGTGGTTGCTGCATGAGCCCCTCGTCGGCAGGATCGAGGCCGAGTGCCAGCGCCGGCGGGCCATCGGTGACGAGATTGATCCACAGAATCTGCGTGGCCAGGAGCGGCAGCACCACGGCCTCGCCACTGATATCGAGACCGAGCGTGCTGGCCAGCACCACGCCAAAGAACATCGTCATCACTTCACCGACGTTCGATGACAGGAGATAGCGCAGAAACTTGCGGATGTTGGCGAAGATGGCCCGGCCTTCCTCGACGGCGGCGACGATCGAGGCGAAGTTGTCGTCCGCCAGCACCATGTCGGCGGCTTCCTTCGATACGTCGGTGCCGGTAATGCCCATGGCCACGCCGATGTCGGCCTTTTTCAACGCCGGTGCGTCGTTCACGCCGTCACCGGTCATCGCGACGACCGCGCCGGTACGTTGCAGAGCGTCGATAATGCGCAGCTTGTGTTCGGGGTTGACGCGCGCGTAGACGGAAACGTCGGCGACGGTGTGCGTGCTGGCGTCTGGCGTCAGCTGCTCCAGATCTGCGCCGGTGAGGACGCGTCCGTCTGCCGCGATCCCGAGCTCGCGGGCGATGACGCCAGCCGTACGCGGGTGGTCGCCGGTGATCATGATGGGGCGAATTCCGGCGCTGCGCGCGCGCGCCACGGCATCCCTGGCCTCCGGACGTGGAGGGTCGATCATGCCGATGAGCCCCGCGAACACCAGACCCTGTTCGATACGCGCGTCCGGGTTGGCGGTGTGCTCGCTGAGCGCATCCTCTTCGAGCCAGCGAGCGGCAACGCCCAGCGTGCGCAGCGCATCGTCGGCCAGTGCGTCGTTGGTCCGCAGGATCTCCTCACGGCGCGCATCGGTCAGCGGTCCGCCGTCCGTCGCCGACGACTTCAAACGCACAGCGAGCGAGCAGCACATCCGGCGCGCCCTTGGTGAACACGATCCCGGCATGCTCCTGCCTGGTGTCGCGATGGATCGTGCTCATCAACTTGCGCTCGGACGAAAACGGCACCTCACCGACGCGTGGCAGGCGTTGGTCGAGATCGGCCTCGTTGAGACCGCACTTGCGTGCGGCGACGATCAGTGCGCCCTCGGTCGGATCGCCCTGCACGACCCAGCGGCCCTCGCGTTGCTGCAGCGCGGCGTTGTTGGCGCGATCGGCAACCGCCAGCGCGCGCTCGATCTCGATCCGCAGCGGACCCTCGATTGGTCCACCGCCGCCGGCGTGAACCGCCCCTTCCGGCGCGTATCCCGATCCGTCGAATGTGACACGCCCGCTGGCGGTGACCACCACGCGGACCGTCATCTCGTTCCTGGTCAGCGTTCCTGTCTTGTCCGACGCGATCACCGTGGCTGACCCGAGCGTCTCGACGGCTGCGAGGTGCCGGACGATGGCGTTGCGGCGCGCCATGCGCTGGACGCCGATCGACAACACCGCAGTCACGACGGTCGGCAATCCTTCAGGCACGGCGGCCACCGCCAGCGCCACGCCGAGAATGAGGACATCGAACAGCGCTCCGACGCCCTGCACGTCCTCGACGACGATGATCGTCCCGCTCATGACGACGGCGATGGCGATGACGACGAGGCCGAGGACCTTGCCGGTGCGATCGAGTTCCCGTTGGAGTGGCGTGGCCTCGTCGGGAGTCTGCTTCAGCAGTCCGGCGATGCGGCCCATCTCGGTGTGCATGCCGGTGGCGGTCACGATCGCCTTGCCGTGACCGTAGGTGGCGGCTGTGCCGCTGAAGATCATGTTGGCGCGATCGCCGAGCGACACATCGCCGGGAATCGGCCCGGTGCTCTTGGTGACGGGCAGGCTCTCGCCCGTCAATGCCGCTTCAGCGGTCTGCAGCGCGGCAGATTCGATGAGCCGCGCATCAGCTGGAATGGTGTTGCCTTCGTCAATCAGAATGATGTCGCCGGGCACGAGGTCGGTCGCGCGAGTCGCTCGCCGTTCGCCGTCACGGATCACGATGGCATCAGCTGCCGACATGGCGCGCAGCGCAGCGACCGCCGCCTCTGCTCTCGACTCCTGGATGTATCCCAGGGTGGCGTTCAGCAGCACGACCGCGAGGATGGCGATGGCTTCGTAGGGGAGCGCGGCGTCACGTTCGTAGATCCAAAGGCCGCCGGAAATTGCCGTCGCAATGAGGAGCAGGATGACGAGCACATCCTGAAATTGCGACAGAAACCGCCGCCACGTCGGGAGTGGTGGCTCGGCAGCCAGCTCGTTGCGGCCGACGCGCTCGAGTCGCGCGCGCGCGTCCCCGCTGCTCAGGCCGTCGCGTTGGTCGGACGCGAGCGTGGCGATGACGTCCTCAACGCGCTGGCGATAGGCGATACTCGCGTCTGGAGTATCGCGTATGCGCCTTGGTCGCCATGGGCCTGGATGTTACTGCATGGCCCATATCGATGATCGTGTGAGCCCGCATTCACCATCCTGAGTACTCAACCATGAACGCAGCACCGTTGGCCGGAACTTCCCTACGCAGCGTGGCACGACACGTATGCCACGCTGCACATGTGGATGCAGATCGTCGGCAAGGTCGCGCTGGCCCGGGCGGCTCCGCTCAACCACAGCTGGGGGATTGCGTTCCACCTCACCGCCGCGCGGTGTCCGGACCGGACTCCTTGCGTATGCGCAGCGTTCGTTCACGATGACGTTCGACTTCGTCGATCACCAACTGGTGATCGAGACGTCCGACGGCGTGCGCCGTGCGTTGCCGCTCGCCCCGCGATCGGTGGCGGACTTCTATCGAGAGGTCATGACCACGCTCGACGAGATGGGCCTGCCGGTGCGGATCTGGCCGATGGCCGTGGAGATCCCATCTCCGATTCGGCTCGATCGTGATGCCGAGCATCACAGCTACGATCGCGAGTACGTCGAGCGCTGGTGGCAGGTGCTGATGCGCGTGCACGACGTGTTTACCGCCTGCCGGTCCGCGTTCGTCGGGAAGTGCAGCCCGGCTCACTTCTTCTGGGGGGCCTTCGACCTTGCCGTGACGCGCTTTTCAGGGCGGCCGGCGCCGCCACGCGACGGTCCGGCCTTCATGCGCGAGGCGTACTCACACGAAGTGATCAGCCACGGCTTCTGGCCGGGCAGTGGCACCGCTGCTCGAGCCGTCGCTGTATGCCTATGCGGTTCCCGAGCCGCAGGGGCTGAAGACGGCCGTCGTCCAACCGGAGGGCGCCTACTATCACCCTGAGCTGAACGAATTCATCCTTCCGTACGAGGTCGTCCGCAACGCGGCATCTCCTGAAGGGGCGATCTCCGCGTTCGTGGACAGCACATACTCGCAGGCGGCGACGCTGGCTGGATGGGATCGAGCATCGTTGGAGAGGACATAGACGTGGCGACCATCATCGGGCTGTGCGGAAGTCTTCGGCGCGGATCGTTCAATCTGATGCTGCTGCAGGCGGCTGTGGCCGCCGCTCCCCAGGGATCGTCAATCCAGATTGAATCGATCCGTGACATTCCGCTCTACGACGGCGATGTCGAGGCGGAGCAGGGAATTCCTCCCGCGGTGCAGCGTCTCAAAGACCGTATCGCCGCTGCCGATGGTCTGCTGATCGTCACGCCTGAGTACAACAATTCGATGCCCGGCGTGCTCAAGAACGCGATCGACTGGATGTCGCGTCCGCCGGCGGACATTCCGCGTGTGTTTCGCGGACGGCCGGTGGCGATCATGGGCGCGACGCCAGGGCAGGGCGGCACGATCCTGTCGCAGGCGGCGTGGTTGCCGGTGATACGCACGCTCGGCATGCGGCCGTGGTTCGAAGGCCGCGTCATGGTCTCGAGCGCCGGCAAAGTCTTCGACAATCAGGGGCGCGTGAGCGATCCCGCCACGCAGGATCGCATCCGGACCTTCGTCGAGGGCTTTGCCGCGTTTGCCGCGACCCAGCGACAGTGAAGGAGTGTCGCGTCAATCGCGCGCCAGGGCCGCGGCCAGTTGCCGCTCCGCATCGATGTAAGCGTCCTGGGCGACGTCGTAGACCACCTTCATGACCCTGCCGCCGGTGAACGCGAACGTGCCTTTGTAGTCGGCGCTCACCGCGTCGCCGCTGTCGTAGCCGATGCACAGTCCTTCGCCGCACAGCGCGTAGTGCCCGGCCTCGGTCCGGAATCGTCCGCTGTCGACCGGTGCATCGTCCACGTACAGGGTCATCTTCCCGAGCGTTTCGAGGTTCCGGCTGATCGCCTCGCGGCTGAATTCCACGCCAACGATATGCCGGCCACCTGTCGGCGCGTCACAGACCAGCCGTTGTTCGGGGGGGATGCCGAGAAAGTTGTAGACGAAGGCGAGCTTGCCGCCCTTCACGAACATCGCGTAGCCGCCGAAACGCGAGCCCTGCGCGCAGATGATGCCTTGCGTCTCTGTCGTGAACTCGACATCGGCGAGGATCTTGAACGAGACGCCGAGCGTCCGCGCGGCGACGGCTTCAGACACCTCCGTTGTTCCGGGATAGTAGACATACCGGCCACCGGCTGGCGGTTCGGCGTGGAACTCGAGTTGGTGGATTCTGTCCACGCCAAGGTCGACGAGCGGAAACACATGGTTCTTCTTGGCCTCGGCCATCCAGAGCCCGACGAGTTCCTTCAGCTTCTGCGGGTATTTCGCGGCGACGTCGTGCGCCTCGGCGCGGTCCTCGTTGACGTGGAACAGCTGCCAGCGATCGTCATCGAACCTGCCCTGATCCGCCGGCGCTGGTGCATGGACGGTTGAGGCTTTCCACCCCTGGTGCCAGATGCCGCGCGTGCCGAGCATCTCGTAGTACTGCGTGACCTTCGCGGTCGGCGCTTCGGCGTCGTCGAACGAGTAGTGCATCGACACTCCGTGCGAGCGGCGACTGCTTCTGGCCGTCGATGGTGTCGGGCATCGCGACGCCGCAGCAATCGAGAATGGTCGGGACGATGTCGGTGCAGTGATGGTACTGATGGCGAAGCTCGCCGCGTGCCGCGATCCCCTTCGGCCAGTGGATCACCAGCGGATCGCAGGTGCCGCCCGCATACGACGCGTAGCGCTTGAACATCCGATAGGGCGTCGAGAAGGCGACCGCCCACCCGGTCGGATAGTGGTTGTAGGTGTCAGCCGAGCCGAGCTTGTCGAGCATCGCCATGTTCGATTCGATGTCGTCCGGGTAGCCGTTGAAGATAGCGGTTCTCGTTCACCGAGCCGTTCGGGCTGCCTTCTCCCGACGCGCCGTTATCGGCGCAGTAGAAGATCAACGTGTTCTCGAACTGTCCGGACTCCTCGAGGTAGTCGATCAGCCGTCCGATCTGCGCGTCGGTGTATTCCGAGAACGCGGCATACACTTCGGCCATCCGGCAGAAGAGCCGCTTCTCGTCCTCGGACAGCGTGTTCCACGGTCGCACGCTGTCGGCGTCAGGGAGGATGCCGTTCGGCAGCGGATTGATCGGCGTGAGCGGATGTGCCTTTCGGCAGGATGCCGCGCTGGATCATCCGGCGCAGCACCCACTCACGGTAGGCCTCATAGCCGTCGTCGAACTTGCCCTTGTACTTCTCGATGTAGTCCTTGGGCGCGTGGTGCGGCGCGTGATTCGCACCCGGGCAGAACCAGAGGTACCAGGGCTTGTCGGGCCGCGCCTGTTTGCCGTCGCGAATGAACGCGATGGCTTTGTCGGCGAGGTCCTTGGAGAGGTGATAGCCGTTTTCGGGTTTGTAGGGCTGATCGACGAAATGGTTGTCCTCGATCAGCGTGGGATACCACTGGTTCGTCTCGCCGCCGATGAAGCCGTAGAACCGATCGTAGCCGAGCCCGAGCGGCCAGCGCTTCTTGGAGCCGCCCATGTCGAAGGCGTCCACGGGCACGTTGTGGTTCTTGCCGATCCAGTAGGTGCTCCAGCCGGCGTCACGCAGGATCTGCGCGATGGTTCCGTTCTCGTCCGGGATGTGACCGCAGTAGCCGGGAAAGCCCACCGCCATCTCAGCGATCGAGCCGAAGCCGTTGTGGTGGTGATTGCGTCCGGTGAGAAAGCACGAGCGCGTCGGCGAGCACACAGCCGTCGTGTGCCACTGCGTATACGTCAGGCCATTCTGTCGCGAGCCGATCCAGCGTCGGCATCTCGATCCGCCCGCCGTACGGCGACCACGCGGCTTGTCCGGTGTCGTCGTACAGAATCACGAGCACGTTGGGCGCATCGTGCGGAGCTTTCTTGTCGAGAAAGGCTTCCCAGTCCGGTTTCGAGTTGCGGACATCGAGCAGGATCTGACCTCTGAATGGCTTTGACATAGGGCACCCCCGAGCCGAGGCGACCACGGCGCGGCTCACGAAATGGCGTGAGCCGCGGCGGGACATCGGCGCAATTCCGGTGAGAACTCACCGATCTGCGAGTCTGCAGACCAATGTCGGGCAACTCCCATGCCGGGGAAAGGCGTGATTCGTTGTCTGCGTGTTTACGTCGGATGCGCCAGCCAATGATTCTCGTCGGCCTCGCTGCGCGTGTAGATGAACTCAGTCGGGTTCGCAAACGCCGCGCCCGACGATTCGACGATCTGGGCAACCTGAAGGAGAAGGCTCTCGCGGATCTCGAGGAACTTCGCGATAGTCGGCCGTCGTGACGTACGCGAAGACCTCGAGCTCGATCGCCTGTGCGCCAAAGGCGATCAGCCTGACGCGTGCGCTCTCGTGATCGATCGACGGATGCTCTGACAGGAGTTGCCGCATTCCGTCCAGTGCGGTGTGGAGCTGCGCGCACGTCGTGCCATATCGGAGCCGCACCAGGCTCTGGAAGAGAATCTTGTTCCGCGTCGCGAAATTCTCGATGCTGCCCTGGGCGAGCTGGCCGGCTGGCACCGACAGCAGCGTCTGCTCGAGCGTGCGCAGCCGCACCGATCGCAGCGTGATGTCTTCGATCCATCCTTCGCGATCCGACAACCGGCAGTAGTCGCCGACGGCGAGCGCGTGGTCGGTCAGGAGCGACACGCCGCCGATCAGGTTTTCGACGCTCTTCTGGGCACCGAGGGCAAACGCGACGCCGACGATGCCGACCCCGGCGAGAGCCGTCGTGGGATCGACGCCGCCCAGGGCGAGCAGGACGAACAGCGACACCAGGATGACCAGTACTTTCGCGATGCGCTCGCCCAGTTGTATCAGCGATCGCGCGCTGGAACGTTCGCGGCGTATGGCGAGCAGGCGCGCCTGCCGAAACGTAATCGCGACGAGCCGCCAGATGAGCAAGGCGGCGACGATGACGGCAACGGCCAGTACGAGATTGAGTATAGGTGTAGCGAGACGTCACGCTGAACCCGAGCAGCGGCACGACGGCCAGGTGCGCGAGCAGCGTCAGTCCCACCACGCACGGCCCGCGAATGGTGTTCCACGACGAGCGAAACAGCGACCGGCGCGTGATGTCCGCTCTGCGACGCGTGGCCAACCAGCCGGCAAGGCCGGCAAGTGTCCAGAACAGCAGCAGGGGGCCGAGGATCGACGCGGCCCACAGGAACCACTGAGCCAGCGAGAGTCCAGCATAGGAGCGGGCCACCATCGAGGCAGGCATGACGCGCTCGATCCAGGTGGCTGCCGTCGATCGACGCAGCGCTGGTACACGCGTCAGCGATTCCGACGAAATCAACCAGATGAAGCTCCCGCCTGGATCCTGCGACGCGCGTCAGAAAGAGGTCGACTTTCTCGTCACCGATATCCAGAGGGACGCGCTCGCGATCGGGCTCGAGTCCATCGGCAAGATCCCCGGGCGGCACGTGGCTCAGTAAGGTCAGCCGCTCCGTAAAGTAGCGATCGAGAAGATGTGCTCAGATCACGGGCGAGAATCTCGACCTGTCGTGGGCTGTGCCGTTCGACTTGCAGGTAGCGGGAGGCCAGCGCGAATTCGTTTCGACCGACCGCGGTTCTGAAACCGGTGAGTGTCCCGAATGGTGAATCGCGACCGAGGGGGTCGGTTGCCGCCGGTGGAGTCGCCGTGGGTGAAGGTGCGCCTGGTATCTGCGCGGACAACGAGGCGCAGGCGCCAATCAGCCACGCACAGACAATGGCGGGGAAGTGACTGCGCCGATCAATGCCGAACATCAGGGTCAGGGTGCGGCCGTCACCGATCCCGCACGCAACCAGTCGCCGTGCTGTGCCTTCAGCGTGACCGGACTGCCCGATGATGCCGGTCGCTGCTCGAAGACGGCGAGCGGCTTGTCGGTGTCACCATAAAACTCCAACCGGCCCATGACGATGCGCCACTGGCTGGTGTTCGCGAGCGCCGATCGAAATCGCTGAGCCACGCTGTCGGTGTTGGGACAGGCCGTCTGCGTTCCGGCAACGTGCCCGAAGCTGATGTCATTGGCCGTCACTGAATAAGGTCCAGTCAGCCGGTTGCAGCCGTCCGCGCCAGACATCTGTCCGTTGGCACCAAACACGAGATACGGCTGACCATCGCTGGCAACCGACGCTCCGCTGACGGGGGTGCCGTACAACTCGACTACGGTCCATGCGGTGCCCTGAATAGACTGCGCCATCGCCTCGATCAGCATTCCGAACACCAGCATGGATGCCGGCCACGCCGGAATATTTGCCCGATTGATGGATCGACTCATGTTTGGGTACCCCTTCGGCACGTCACCTGGAGATCGAGGTGGCAATCTCAACCGTGTCACGCGTCCCCGCTGGCGAGTTCGGTTGCGTTGCCACGGCAGTTGAGGCCGGCTCGAGCGGCCACGAATAGCGCAGCAATCCGCGAGATCCGGTGGCCGTCTCGACGAGACGACCGCCGTGGTCTTCGGAATCCTCAAAAATTCGACGTTCGCATCTGCACGCGCACCAAATAGGCGCACATTCCATGCCCGTGCGATCACGTCGGCGGCGTTCGACGATCACTCACTGTGGTTGCAGCGAGGATGTCGGCCAGGCTCTCGAGGGAGTGAGCTACTTCTGAAAGGGATAGATCACTTTCCAGTCGCGATTCATGTCGACGACCGTCCACCCTCGTTTCGGCGCTTCGTCAAGCGCCCGACTCAAAGTGCCGATGTGAGACGTGCGGTCGTAGGCCCACTCGCGTGTCCCGTCGGTGTGATGGACGATCAGCCCGAAGCGGGGACCGCGTCCTGACGTGGTCCACTCGAGCATCTCGAAGTCGCCGTCGGAATTACCGAACGCCGCGATCGGACGGCGGCCGATTACCTGGTGGATGCCGACCGGCTTTCCTGCATGGTCGTCGATGAGGTCGAGCTCGGGTAGGCGAAACAGCACGGGCCGCCCGTCGCGCAGCTCGTATTTCACTTTCGCACGGCTGCCGATGACCTGCTCCGGCGGGATGCCGTAGACACGCTCCGTCCACGGGCGCATGAACTCGACGCCGCCGCCGGACACGATGAAGGTCTTGAAGTCGTTGGCGCGCAGATATCCGAGGAGTTCCTGCATGGGCTGGTAGACCATTTCCGTATACAGCCGCTGCGTTGTCGGATGACGCGCCGCGCCGATCCAGTCGCGGACGATCGTCTCGAATTCTTCTGTGGTGTTTCCCGCGTGCGTCGCGGCCATGATTGCGAGGATTCCCTGCTCGCCCGAGGCCGCCACGGCTTTCATCTCGCCTTCGAGAACACTCTTGAAGGGTGATGTCTGCTTCCACTCCGGATGCTGAGGCGCCAGCGCCTTGACGCGATCGAGCGCGAACGCTGCCTGCACGTAGACCGGCTGTTCGCGCCCAGAGCGTTCCGTCGTTGTCAAAGGTGGCGATCCGTTCAGACACAGGAACGAACTCTGCGCCGCCCGCCCGGGTCACCTTCGCAACGAAGTCGACGATGGCCTTTTTCGAAGCGGTGTCGTTCCACGACGGCAGAGGATCGGCGGCGTCTTGTGCGCTGGCACGGCATCCTGCCACCGAGACGGTGATGAGACAGATCCAGAGAATGCGCATGGCCATGACTCCTTACCTCTCGCGGTCTACGCGAACAACGCAAAGAAATACGCGACCACCGAGAGCGCGACGGTCGTGATGGCAAGCGGCACCGGATATCCGATGCCTGGAACGGCCGAGTGCGCTTCCTCCTGAGCCGCCTGCATCGATGACGTGTTCTGACGCGCTCCGGCGATGGCGCCCATGAGGAGCGCCGGGTTCATTCGGAGCAGATGGCGGCCGATCCACCAGGCGATGAGCGCCGGCGCGGCGCTGATCACCAGGCAGCTGATGATGAGCGACCAGATCGGCCCGCCATTCATCACGTCGTACACCGCCTGGCCGGAGTTGACCGCGAGCACAGCTGTGAAGGTATTCAGCCCGAGCACTTCGAGCAGGCTGCGGCCACCCTCGGAGATCGGCCCGCCGAGCGCCGGATGCCTGGTCTTCAACCAGCCGAAGACGATGCCGGTGACGAGCACCGCTGCAGCGCCGAAGCTGATGCTGACGCCGAAAAGCGGTACCGGGATCGCGCCGAGCGCGGCGCCGATGAGCAGGCCGATCGCGAGCGTCAGCACATCCGATACATGCGATGCCCGAATCACCTGTCCGACTGTCTTTCCAAGCTCGGCGATGTGCGGCTCGGTGCCGGTGACTCTGATCACGTCGCCGACCTTGAGCGTCGTGCGCGTGTCCGAGCGGCAGCTCTGTGCCCGCACGGAACAGCGCATTCGCGTAGAGGCCCGGCCCGAGGCTGGCCAGCAGCGTGGACACTGAGCGCCCAGCGGCCTCGTGCCGGCCGATCACGACGTCAACGGTGTGCACCGGGATCCGCGAGCGCGCTTCGGCATCGGGTATTTCAGGACCGAGCGCTTCGCGCACGCGGACCTGCGCGGTGATCGGCGCACCGACGACCACTTCGTCGCCTGGCTCGAGGGTCAACGTCTCGTCCGGCGCCAGCCAGCGATCGCGGCGCCGCACTGTTTCAATCGACACGCGCGGAGCCCTGGCGCGAATCTCGGCGACCGTGCGTCCGGCAATCGTTTCGGCTCCGACGCGATAGGCACGCACGGCAATCGACATGTCGGCGACTTCACCGGCTTCGACCGTTCCGGGAAGCGGCGCGGCGTGTGCGCCGCGCATCGATGCCTCGAAGGCCTGCGCTTCGGCCGGCGCATCGAAGCGCGCCAGCTTCGGCAGCAGCTTCATCAGCAGCACGAACTGCACCTGGCTCACCGTGTAACAGAGCGCAAAGGCCGCCGATAACGCTCCGGTCACCAGCGCAACCGACTCGCCGGGCGCCAGCGTACGTCCGCCCGACTGCACGGCAGACGACGCCGCGCCGAAAGTCGCCGACGAGTTGTTCGAGCCCGCCAGGACGCCGGCGACGCTGCCGGCTGGCCAGTCGAAGAGCCAGCCACACGCATAGGCCAGCGCCGGCGCGAGCACCGCCACGATCAGGCCGATGGTGACGAGGTGCCAGCCGTCGCGTTCGAGTCCGGAGAAAAACTGCGGCCCGATCTTCACGCCGATCGCAAAGATGAACAGGTTGAAGAAGACGGTCTTGAGAATGTCCGGCAGCGCCAGCGACACCCCGGCGGCGTTGTAGGCCCACATGCTCAGGACGAGGCCGACGAGGATGATGCACACGACGGAGCCGAGCGCGATCCCGCCGATCTTCTTTGTGCCGAGCCACATGCCCAGCGCGACGACGCCGAAGATGACGAAGAAGGGCTGACTCTCGAGGAAGTGAAAGACGGCGGCCACAATCAGCCCCGTGCGCTCATGGGATGCTATTTCCCCTGGAGAAATCACCGGGTTTCCAGCTGCCGTCGAATGCCGGGCCTTCTGGCCCATAGATGCGGAAATAGGCGAACCAGCCTTTCCCGTGCAGCGTCCGAATCCAGCGGTTCACGTGATCGGCCGGCGCGTTCGGTCCGAAGAACAACTCCACGGAGGAGCCTGCCGCGTCCTTGAGCTCGAACAGCGATCGCAGTGCCGCCTTGTTCTGCGCAGTCTGAATCTGCGAGCGTGTGTCCGCGTCGTAGACAGTCACCGACCAGAACAACTTGCCGGGAACGGGCAGCGGTACCGAGAGCTTGTAGTGCGTTCCCCCATCCAGATAGAGGCCCTCGCGGTCGCGCAGTCCGAGCCAGTACAGCGAGCCGGCGTTGATGTCGCGTCTGAACATCGCCGGCGATGCGCCGATGGCTTGATAGAACCACTTCTCACGCGCTTCAGTGTCGAGGCGTGACTGCGTGTTGAAGTCGCCGTCTTCGAATCTCAGGCTCGCCCATTGCCAGCGCCGGTCCTTCCAGACGTTGCGATCCGGGCGTCGATCGCTGAACGACTGCACGCGCATGTGCGCGTTGCCGACCCGCGCGGCCTCCTCGAGGATGCGATTCAGGCGCGCGTCTGGTGCGAACGGTTTGCCCTTCTCGATGCCCAACGCCGCCAGCTCGCCGTAGTAGTCGTGGTAGCCGGCATAGAGCGGCTCCTCGTCGACGGTCGTCGCCAGCACCTCCCAGAACGTGATGTTGTCTTCCCACGCGACAGGCGTGGTGTCCTGCTTCTTGCCGGTGACGTCGAGCCACTGCGGTTCCTGCCAGCCGGACGTCTTCTGATACGGATAAACCTTGATCGTCTTCAGGCGTTCTTTGGCGCCCGGCACATCGCCATTCACCGGCAGCGACCGGGCCCCGACGATCTGGCGGTTGCTGCTGGCGCGATGGACGTAGTACCCGGACGTGGGGACCTTGCCTGCGTAGTCGGGCGGCAGCAGCAGATGCTTGCCGCCCTTGCCAGCGTCTGGTCCGGGCAGGCCCATGTCGGCAACCCAGCGCTGGTTGACGTCCATGGAACACACGATGAGCGGCCCCGGCGCGAGTTCGACCACGAGCGGACCGATGCCGAGGTCGAGCAACAGCGGTCCATACGGCGTGTCCGAGTTCGCGGTGAAGACAAGCTGCTCGGGCCCGCAGTCGAGGATGCCGAACACCTGGTTCGGGACGAGGCCGATGGCCTGGTTGCCGCGAACGATCGCCGCGCCTGATACGGTCGGATAGAAGAATTTGTAGGCCTGGATCGCGCGATTCAGATCCGCATCGTCATAGGACTGACTCATGGTGTCGACCGTCGGAAACCCGTGATCGAATTCGTAATGGCTCTGGTGCGAGGTATCGACGGTGCGGCCAACAGATGCGAACATGTTCGTTCTCCTCCGGTCTCACTGTGCTCGTCGCGAGCGCCACGGAATGTCGCGGCGGGACGGAGGCGCACATCGTGGAAATGGACGATTACGCGCGGCCCGGCGTGTGCGCCAGCGGGTTGTTTCAGCAGGACCCGTACCTGTCGCTGCAGGTCGGGAGGTCTCGCCCGCGCACGCTCGAGCTACATTCGTGTTGAGATGGCTCTTGACGTGGCGTCTCGAGGAAGGTACTTCAGGGTACCGTCGGTGCCGTTCGAGGCTCGAACATGAACGTTGAAGGCAGACAGCTCCTCCGGCCGGCTCGTCGCGAAGACGTCTTCGCCCGGTTCAGTGAGGCGGTGACGAACCTGGCCGCCAACTTCGCGATTCCCCTTGGCGCAGCGGCGGCGTACTACGTCGGCTGCCTGATGGGGTTCGCGCTTCGTTTTCCGTCGAGTGGCATTTCCTTCTTCTGGCCGCCGAACGCCGTTCTGATCACGGCCCTGCTTGTCGTGCCTCGCAGGTGGCGGGTCGTGCTCGCCAGTACGTTCGTCGCTCATGTCATCGCGCATGTCCAGGACGGCATTCCGCCGGCCGCATGGTCGATTCAGTTCTTCGGCAATGCGTCGCAAGCGATCCTGGCCGCATGGATCATCCGCCGCTTTGGCAGCCTCGAGATATTTGCCGACTTGCGACGCGTGCTGGTCTTCGTGGTCGGTGCATCTCTCCTCGCTCCTGCCCTGGCGTCGGTTGCCCCGTCGTTTGTCTACGTCAGCCTCGGATGGGCGCCCGATTTCTTCGAGGCGTGGCGAGCCAGGGCGGTGTCCAACACCGTTGCAACACTGACCGTCGTGCCGTCGCTGCTCATCCTGTGGGGGTACCGTCACACGCCCGTGGTGCGCCCGCGTCGGCTTGCGGAGTTCGCCGCGCTGGTGCTGGGACTATTCGTGGCGGAAGCGGCTGCCGCTTACACCGGACGGGCAGACCTGCTCACCCTGTCGATCACGCTGTACGCGATGACACCGGTCCTGCTCTGGGCCACCGTGAGGTTCGGTGGCGCAGGACTGTCGTTGGCGCTGTCCACGACGGTGCTGATCATCTCGAACGCCGCCATCGGCATGAGTCCGGTCGCCGGTGGCGCTCCCGCGGATGCGATCGTTGGCGTGCAGTTGCTGCTCACCGCCACCGCGGTTCCCCTGATGCTGCTCGCCGGCCTGCTCGAAGAGAGACGTGCCGAGCACCGTGCGCTCGTTGACATGGAGCAGCAGACTCGCGCCATCCTCCGCGCCCTGCCCGACACGGTGCTCCTGCACACGCGTGACGGCGTTGTTCAGCGGTCCTATCCGGATCCCATCGATGACACCTCGAAGGCGAGTGGTGCTCACGCACGGCACGTCCCGCTGCCGCCAGACGCGAATGAGATCGATGTCGCACCGCTCGGTCAGGCGTGGGGTGCGCTGCGGGTGACCGAATACAGCGACGCTGCCGATGGGAACGGCTCGCCGGTACGAAGCGCGCTCGGTGGCCGTCGACGACGTACGCAGGCTCACCGTCATTCGCGATATCACCGACCGGTGGCTATCGGAGCAGGCGCTGCGCGACACGCAGCACAGATTCGCGCTGGCCACTGGCGTCGGGTTGATTGGTGTCTGGGATCTCGATGTCGCCACTGGAGCGATGCACGTCGAAGGCACGTTGAGGACCGCTCTCGGGTACAGCCAGGAGGAGATTGGTGACACGTTGTCGGATTGGCTGACCCTCGTCTTCGAAGCGGATCGCGACGAAGTGGCGACGAGACTGTCGGCGTTGGCAGACGGGACGGTGCGCACGTTGGAAGCCGAGTTCCGGATGAACCACAAGGACGGCTCAGTGCGCTGGATCAACACCTACGGCGGAGTCACCGACACGGTCGACGGCAAGCCGACACGGATCGTCGGCACCTACGCCGACGTGACCGAACGGAAGGAGTCGCGACGCGCGCTCAGGGAAGCCAACGAACGGTTGATGCGCGTGGGTCGCGTGGCCGTGATCGGAGAGGTCACCGCCACGATCGCGCACGAACTCAGCCAGCCGCTGACCGCGATGACGACGAACGCGATTGCGTGCCTGCGATCGCTGGACTCGGACCGTAGGGACGCGGTTCGTGAGGCGCTGAACGACATCCTGCAGGACAGTCGCCGGGCCAGCCAGATCCTCGATCGCACGCGAGGCCTCTTTCGTCATCACTCCACACAACCGACGTTCCTGCATCTGAACGACGTGGTGCGGGAGGTGGTGAAGATGGCGACGCCGCGGCTGGGCGAGCTCGATGTCCGCCTGACGCAGGCGCTCGAACCCAATCTCCCGCATGTCTATGCCGACGCCGTTCAAATGCAGCAGGTGCTGTTCAACCTCATTGTGAATGGGGCGGACGCGATGAGCGATGTTGCCGGCCGGCCGCGCCAGATGCGCGTTTCGACGCGGCATGGAAAGCGGTACGTCGTGGTGAGTGTGCGCGACAGCGGAGTTGGACTGGACAGCGCCGACTCGGCGCGTGTGTTCGAGCCGTTCTACACCACCAAGCCAGGCGGCAGCGGCATGGGACTCGCGATCAGCCGCTCGATCGTGCAGAGCCACGGCGGTGTCCTGTGGTCGGTCGCCAACAGTGATGTCGGCTCGACCTTTCGCTTCAAGCTACCGATTCCAACGCCGCGTGCCCGCGAGACCTCGGCTCACGCTGGCACATCCTGACGGCGAATCTGCGCGGCCAGGTGAGGCTCGTCCGGACGGTCACGATGCGACATGCGTGCGTGAGAGCCACCAGCGCGCGACGTGCTCGACCAGCCATCGGAAGACGAAGTACGGAATGACGGCGAGCAGCTAGCACCATCATCACCGCTTCCACGGGATAGAACCGATCGAACACCCTGAACTGATAGATGATGTCCATCGCGAGTCCGATGAGCGCCATTTGCGAAGTGGCCATCAGACCTTCGCGCAGCCGGCCAGGCTGCTCCCCCGGATCCCACAGTGCGGTCCAGAAGAACGCTTTGTGTCCGAAGCGCGCGTCCCTGATACCGTCCTTCAACGCGGCGATGAAGGCGAATGACGGCTGGAGGTAAATCCGCATCGTCATCGGCCCCTGGAGACGTCCCAGCATGTTGGACCAGAACCGCTCATTGACCTGCCACGATATGCCGTACCAGGAAAAGCCAAGCACGAGCAGCACAGCGGTGATCGCAAGGGCGGTCCATGTCATCGCGATTGAAAGCCTCGACGGCGCATCGTCCACGTGTGCAGCCATACATCCCTCTCCGTGTGGAGCCGTCGAGTCCGCTGTGTGCGCGGTTCATCAACGCGGAAACAGGAACGAAACCGAGAAGCGGAGTTGCTGGCCCGCCGCGCCGTCCGGGTGCTCGACGTTGTAGTAGGTACTGAACACCCAGGCTCATGGGACGACGGTTGAACACCGTCGTCCGTGAGAAGCCGAAGCCGAGCGGCACCGTCCACTCGTTGCCGTCGTCGGCATTCCAGTTGGCCGTGATGATTGGCGCGAAGGCCAACGCCCAGCCGTGACTGAAGTTGTAGTTGACGAACGGCTGGACTAAGAACAGGTCGGTCTCCGGATCGCCGGCCTCGTCGCTCAGCGGCCAGAGCTGCGAGATCAGGCCACCCAATACCCAGGGCCCCGTCATCTTCAAGACGACGGCGGTTGGTCCTGCGGCCCATGTCCCGGTTTCGGCCCCCAGCGCAGTTGCCGTCGGCAAGGAGAAGATCGGACCGACGCCCCAGATGATCGCCCCGGGTTTCGCCGGGCTGACGAAGATCTGCATCTGAATGTCGCCCACCCCGCTGTAGCGCGTACCCTCCGGCCCGGGAATGCTGTTGAGCGGCACGATCGTCCGCGCGATCACGTTCCAGTTGGTGGACGCCTTGAACGGAATCACCGGCTGGAAATTGAGATTGAGCATCGTGCGATCGTCGAGATCCCCGCCAGTGTTGAAGTTGAACTGCAGGGGCACCGAGGTCAGATCGCTGACCGGATTCTGCGTCTGCTTGGCCAGCGAGTCGACGTCGTGCGCCGGCTCGGTCGTCGATGGTGGCGTCTGCGCGAGCACGGGTCTTACGCATATCAGTGCCAGCGCCAGCGAGAAGAGTGTTCTCATCACGCGATACCTTGAACCACCCACCGTCCACCAACTCGCCACGGCATGCGGTGGGGGGCCGTCACAGATCGCCCGGCGGGACAGCGGATTGCTGAGGAAACTCCGCCTCCAGGCGCGTGCGAACCTCGCGAAAAGCAGGAGGTGTGCCCAGTGAGCCACGGCATGCGTGGCTCACCGGCAAGGATCGAGAGGTGGGAGATGAGCCGGGTCGAGACCGGCTGGGCTACGTGCTCGACAGTCCTGGCAATGGCCGCGCCATAAACAGACGGCGACACGGCTTGGCGATGAGTCGCGCCCAGCGGTTGGCTCGATTCACGCGCGCGCTATCCGTCGCGATACCGGTGTTCGCGTACATCTGCCGGTACAGCTTCGAAATCAGGACGAAGGCGAGGCGCGCACGAAGCGTGTGCGTGCACTTGGAGCGCTCCCAGACGCGGCGGAAGCTGTAGAACCGATCCCACACAGCCTGCGTCCGCGCACGAATCTCGTCGGGCGTCATCACCGGGTGCGGCGCGTATACCTTTGGCCGATCTGCCTGGGGGATCAGCCAGTGGCGAGTGAGCGGAACGCCGGCCACCTTCTTGACCTCGATGCCGACCTTCTTCTCCCACGCCTCGAAGTCGATGGTGCCCGGATACGGCGTCAGCATGACGAACTGGGCGAACGCGACTCCCGCGCGCTCGGCGACATCGGCTGTCGCCTCGAAGGTCGACGGCCGATCGCTGGGCAAGCCAAAGATGAACGAGCCGAGGACGAACACGCCGTGCTCGCGGAACTTGCGGAGCCGCTGGACCAGCGCCTCGCCGACCTCGTTGAAGCCCTTGTAGACGTCCTTCAGCCCCTCGGGCGTGACCGCCTCGACGCCGACGAGGGCGCCTTTGATGTTCGCGCGTTTCATTGCATCGAGGAACGCGTCGTCCTCTGCCGCTTCCATGGTGATCTGCGTGAAGAAGACCATGTCGCGCGGCAGCTCCGCCAACCTGGCCATCAGCTCGAATCGCTCGGCTCGCAGCGACCGCAGCTGTTCGAGGCGGGGCGCGTTGTTCTGCCGCTCCGCCATGGCGATGTCGGTCAGCGTGACCGGATAGAAGTTGTCGTCGGCGAGCGCGACGAAGCGGAACCCTCGACGACGCAGCTCGACGATCTCGGCCACGACGCTGTCCACACCGCGCTGGCGCGGCTTCTGCCCGTCGGTGCGCCACACCGAGCAGAACGAACAGTGTTTCGGGCAGCCGCGTACGGTCTGCACCGAACCCCACATGTATCGCCCTTCCGGCATCAGATCCCAGCGCGCCGGCACGAACTGGTCGGCGTCGACGCGTCCACCCTCGTATTGCGACTGGAGCGTGCCGTGCACGGCATGTTCGATCACCAGCGGCCACACCACGTCGCCGTCGCCGCGGACGACTGCGTGCGCGCCGCCACGTTCATGCGCCTCTTGTGGATACAGCGTGGCGTGTATGCCGCCGAAGACGACCGTCGCCCCACGCGCTCTCACAGCGTGCCGATTTCGTAGCCACGCAGCGCATTGCCCGTGTGGATCCCGATCCCGACGATGTCGCCCGCGTTGACGGTGTTGAGATCGAGTGGCTCCAGCGTCTCATCGACGATGCGTGGCTGTCCGTACGCCGGCGGCGTGGCCGCGCCCAGCACGAACAGCCAGCGTGGCGTGATGACGCCGACGCCGAAGGACAGATGGCTTGGGTTCACCAGATGAACGGTCATCTCACTCCGCTGCAGACGGAGGGTACCGTCGCATGGAAAACGTCACGTGTGAAAGAGACTGCGACCAACATCGTCACGGTCCTGCACCCTCCGTGGCTTCTGGAAGCTCGGAGGTTGAAGGCGACGTCACAATCGCGTGGCAGTAGTTTGTGGGGCAAAAATGTAGTCTACAGTGACATTCCGCCCCGCCGGCCGTTCATTGCGCAATCGTCGGCGGCGCACGGCCAGCGGACTGGGATATACTTGCCGCTCCTGCTTTTCTGAGCCCTCGGCCATCCAGGCCAAGCCCTCACCAAAGCCTTTTGCGTGACGGGTCACATGGCCATCAGTGTAGCCATCATTGCCCCTGCTTCGGGCACGACACCAACTGTGTCCTGCATGCCAGTGAGCGGAGCCCGTCGATGGCGGTGAACGTCGTTGAGCTCACACGCGAACTCGAGGAGCTGATTGCAGCGTTGGACCGACGAGTGCCGCGCGTCGACCGGGCAGGCGAGGCCGCGATTGCGCGCGATGCCGCGGCGCTGCGGGCGAAAGCCGTCAAGCGCCTGGCGGAACTCGCCGACACGCCCGCGGCGCCGGCGACCGACAGCGGCAATCCGCTCTAGATGTCGCAGCTCGAGATGCGAGGAACCCCTTTCCCGGTGTGTCCGTCTGACGTGGTCGCGCTGACCGTGCCGGAGTTCACATGCGAGCTGGACTTGAATGAGTCCGTGGCGCTCGACGCCGTCTGCCGGCGCTTTCTCGAAGACACCAACCGCGCCGTGGTCTGGTTCATCCGATTCCGCGCGCTGACGGCCTGGTGCGACCGTACCGACATGGCGCAGTGGCTGCGAACGGAGCCGTCGCACGCTCACCATGCCTGTCAGCTGGCCGCGAGTTTCGATTTGAATGATGCGTGGGAGTTCGACGCCGAACGGTTCCGTTCGGCGGTTGAATCAGTCGATCGTAAACGGAAACGGAAGGCTCGCAAAGAAGCCCGGACCGTCTCCGATCCGGGCCTTCTTCATCGATCTCTACGCGCCATCGCTTACCACTGCGTGTCGCGCCGCTGACGGTCGCCGCCATATCCGCCGCCGTTCGAGCGAGGCACCATCGGTTTTGCCTCGTTCACGGTCAGGCTTCGACCACCGAACTGATGTTGGTTGAGCTCGGAGACAGCGCGCTGTGCGCCATCGGCGTCGTTCATCTCGACAAACGCGAACCCACGCGCCTGGCCGGTCGATCGATCGCGGACGATGTTGACGGTGTTCACCTGGCCGGTGGCCTCGAACAGAGCCTGCAGATCAGATTCGGTGGTTTCGTATGGCAGGTTGCCGACGTATAGCTTGGTGTTCATGAACTACTCCTGCATCTCGCAATGCAATAAATCTGATGGCGGGCCCGAGCGGAATGCTCGGCGACGGAACGCAGGAGAGTCGAACGGCTCGGATCTGATGCGGAAGGTCGGTAGAGCGCAGCTGTCAGAAAGTGATTGCAGGATACCACACCTGGGCACGCCGTGCGGCTCATGCCTCGCATCGGGCCGACAGCGGTAGGTGCGTTAGAGCCCGAGTCGTGCGAAATGGTCGCGAATGACGCCGTAGCATTCGCACGAGGCGGCTTCCAGGCGCTTTCGTGCGACGACCCGGATTCCTCCATAGTGGCTCGCGATCAACCCCTTGCGTTCGAGCGTCCGCATCACCACCGTGACAGTCGGGCGATGCACGCCAAGCATCACCGCAAGAAATTCCTGTTTGAGCGCGAAGGTGTCGCCGTCAACGCGATCGTGCGTCTGCAGCAGCCATCGGCAGCATCGCTGGGTCACGCTGTGCAGCGCATTGCACGCGGTGCACTGCATCACCTGCAGCAGGTTCGCCTGAGCGTAGACGCCGACGACATCGCGAAGTGGTCCGGCGCTCGCGGTCTCCTTGACGAATCTCGCGGCGGCCATCGACGGCAACAGGCCATTGGCCACCTGCTGGAATGTGCGACCGATTCCGGCTCGGTCGCCGAAGAAGACGCCGATCCCCAGCATGCCTTCGCAGCCCACGGTTGCCACTTCCACGAGCCCGCCGTTCCGCATTTGGTTGGTGATGGAGAAGACGCCACCGTTCGGGAAGTAGACGTCCTTGATCCGCACGCGGTGCGCCTGCAGCGTTTCGCCGATGGTGACGGTGCGCATTCGGAGGTAGGGCAGTAGTCGGTCGTAGTCGGCCCGTGGCAGAGCCTCGAGGAGCCGATTGCGCAAAGGGGTTCCGTCAGGCAGGAGCCGGGGCGAACGCGATCGCGCGGCTGGCATGAGGCAGGCTGGCAGCTTCTCGACGCTGCGGCTGTTCAAGAGTGAACAGCCATTCCCGGTCGCGTCTCATACGCTGCTGAATGGAGCCGTCTTGGCGCCGACGCGGCCGACATGCCGTCGTGAACGAATACGCGTCATCGATACGTCGCCACGTTTCCGAATGAACAGACTCGCCATCCTCGGCAATCACCTGCCGCGCCACTGCGGAATCGCCACGTTCACGACGCATCTCGCCGATGCGCTGGCGACAGCGTTGCCGGCCGCCGACACGTTCGTGATCGCCATGAACGATGCCGGCCGGCAGCACCCGTATCCGGCGCGGGTGCGGTTTGAGATTGCCGAGGGCGACCTCGGCTCGTACCGCCGCGCCGCGGATTTCCTGAACGTCAATCACATCGATGTGCTGTCCGTGCAGCACGAGTACGGGATCTTTGGTGGCAAGGCAGGGGCCCATCTCCTCGCTCTTCTGCGCGAGCTCCGGATGCCGATCGTGACGACGCTTCACACCGTGCTCTCGGCACCCAATCCGGCGCAGCGCGCCGTGATCGACGAGTTGGCGCGGCTCTCGGAGCGTCTCGTCGTCATGAGCGCCTCGGGTGCGGACCTGCTCACGCGCGTCCACGGCATATCGGCGGATCAGATCGATCTCATTCCCCACGGGATCCCGCACGTGCCGGTTGATGCCGCGAGCAAGGACCGACTGGGCGTTGACGGCAAGACCGTGATTCTGACGTTCGGCCTGCTGTCACGCGACAAGGGCATCGAGCATGTCATCGATGCGTTGCCGGCCATCCTGGCCGTCCATCCCGACACCGTGTACATCGTCCTGGGTGCCACCCATCCACACGTCGTCGAGCACGAGGGCGAGGCGTATCGTCTGATGCTCGAAGCGCGGGGTCAGCAGCTCGGTGTCGCCGGGAGCATGATCTTCCACAACCGATTCGTCAGCCAGGACGAGCTGACAGAATTTCTCTCAGCCACTGACATCTACATCACGCCATACCTCCAGCCCGAACAGATCACCTCGGGCACCTTGGCCTACGCGGTCGGTGCTGGCAAGGCGGTGATCTCGACACCGTACATCTATGCGCGCGAGCTCCTCGCTGAAGGACGCGGCGTGCTCGTCCCATGGCGGGATTCGTCGGCCATCGCGCGGGAAGTGATCGCCCTGATCAGCGACGGCGAGCGGCAGCGGGCCATGTGCGCGCGAGCGGCCGCCTATGGTGTCGGGATGACCTGGCCGGCGGTCGGCGGCCGATACGTCGAGAGCTTCGCGCGCGCTCGAGACGAACACTCGCACCGTCGGCGGACGACATTCCGCGCGCAAACGCTCGCCGCTCGACCGGCCGGTCTGCCGGACATGACCTTGAAGCACGTGCGGGCGATGACCGACGACACCGGCATGCTTCAACACGCCGTCTACAGCATCCCGCGCTACGACGATGGCTACTGCCTGGACGACAACGCGCGCGCCCTGCTGCTCATGGTCCTCCTCGAAGACGCCGGCAGCGATGACCCGGCGGTCATCCGGACGTTGGGCTCGCGGTATCTGGCATTTGTCAGTCACGCCTTCGATCGAGCGAGTGGGCGCTTCAGGAACTTCCTGTCGTTCGCGCGGCAGTGGCAGGAGCCATTCGGATCGGAGGACAGCCATGGGCGAGCCCTGTGGGCGCTCGGCGCCCTCATCGGTCGGGCAGGCGATCCCGGCCGTCAGAGTCTGGCTGGCGATCTGTTTCACGCCGCCATGCCTCGGGTGATGGCCTTCACCAGTCCACGCGCCTGGGCGTACACGCTCCTCGGCATCGACGAATACCTGCGGGCCTTCCAGGGAGACAGCACCGTCGACGCGCGACGTGAGGAACTCGCCGATCGTCTGTTCGGCCTCTTCGCAGCGAACGAGCCGACCCGACTGGCCGTGGTTCGAGGAGTCCGTGACCTACTGCAACGGCCGGCTGTCGCAGGCGCTGATCGTCGCCGGCGATCGACTGCATCGGGCCGACATGGTGGACGCCGGCATGCGCTCGCTCGACTGGCTGCTCTCGGTGCAATCGTCACCCGACAGACAGTTTGCTGCGATCGGTTCCAGCGGGTTCTATGAACGAGGCACGTCGCCGGCGGCCTTCGATCAGCAGCCGGTCGAGGCGAGCACGATGGTGTCGGCCTGCCTCGAGGCGTACCGCGTGCATCGCGACGGGCGGTGGCTGATGAAGGCGCGGTGGGCGTTCAACTGGTTTCTCGGTGAGAACCACCTGCAGCACTGGCTGTTCGATCCGTCGACGGGTGGTTGCCGTGATGGGCTGCACGTCGATCGCGCCAATCAGAACCAGGGTGCCGAGGCGACGCTCTCGTTCCTGCTCGCCCTGCACGAGTTGCGGACCGTTGTTGCGCTTGACGTGCCGGACGTACCGGCCTCAGTCCTGCAGTCACTCTCATGACCACGCCGCACCACTACGAAACCCTGTTCCACCGGCACGAAGCGAATCCCATTCTGACGGCGGCTGACTGGCCGTATCCGGCACACACCGTGTTTAACGCCGGTGCGACTCGACTTCGGGACGGCACGACCCTGCTCCTCTGCCGGGTCGAGGATCGGCGGGGCCATTCGCATTTGTGTGCCGCCCGATCGCGCAACGGAGTCGATGGCTGGACGATCGATGCGGAGCCGACGCTGTGCGCGGATCCCGAGCGATATCCAGAGGAGTTGTGGGGCATCGAAGATCCCCGCATCACCTTCGTCGAGGAGCTCGATAAGTATGTCGTGGCCTACACCGCCTACAGTCGAGGAGGACCGGGTGTGGCGCTGGCGCTCACCGACGACTTTCGCCGCTTCGAACGGCTTGGCCTCGTCATGCAGCCCGACGACAAAGACGCCGCGCTGTTGCCCCGGCGCATCAACGGCAGCTTTGCCTTGATCCATCGGCCGCTGACGGATTCTGGTGCGCACGTCTGGATCTCCTTCTCTCCTGACCTTCGCAACTGGGGCGGACACAAGCTCGTGCTGCCGGCGCGTCGGGGGGCCTGGTGGGACGCCAATCGAGTGGGGTTGTCGCCACCGCTGATCGAAACTCCCCGCGGGTGGCTCATGCTGTATCACGGTGTCCGGCGAACAGCCGCCGGCTGCCTGTATCGGCTGGGCGTCGCGCTGTTGGACCTGGAGACCGCCGAGCAGTGCATCCTGCGTGGTGACTCCTGGATCTTCGGGCCCGAGGCGCCCTACGAACGCGAGGGCGACGTCGGCTACGTCGCCTTTCCATGTGGCTACACCCTGGGCGCAGATGGTGATGCCATCAACCTGTACTACGGGGCGGCTGACACGAGCGTTGCGCTGGCAACCGGCAGCGTCAGCCACCTGCTCGATTGGCTGGATCGGCATGGTACAGACGGGCGTAGCCACTCGGCGGACATCGTGACCGCCTCACAAACGGCAAGTACGGTCATCGACTAGGTAACCGAATCGACGTCAGGCAGCTTCCACACCTTGTCGAAGAACGGTTTCTGCAGGACCGTAGAGACGAAAGAGCACTTCGAATTGTCCTCGAGGGCTCGTCGGCACCCAGTTCGATTCGCCGCCGGCTGGTGCTGTGGAGCCGAAGTAGACGTCGACCGATCCGTCGGCGTTCTTCTTCAGACCAGGAGTGTTGGACGATCGGCTCGACCACTTCGTGTCGCGGATCAGCGCATGCGTCTCGCGATCGTAGGCTGTTGCCGACCAGTAGAGCGTCACCGGCGCGTCCGGCGGCACGTGCAGACGATAGCGCTTGCCGCCGTCGAACGGCTGGCCGTCCTTATCCACGATCGTCATCAGGTAGTACTGGCCCTCGCCGAGGTGTTTGGCGCTGAAAAACGCCATCGAATACGAAACCCCGCGGCCTTCCACCGGATAGGCGTCGGGGTTGGAGAAATTCGTCATCAGTCCCTTCGGCCGCATCCGGCGTCACCGGCAGCGCCCAGTGCGTGCCCGCGTTGAATGGCCGCGAGAAGACGCCCTCGTACTTGTAGTCGAGCCAGGCGTGCGCTTCGTGCGCGGCGTCGGTGAGCGTCGCCTGCGTCGTCGGCGTCGGGATTGAACGGCTTGCCTTTTTCAATCCCGATCGTCTTGAGCTGATCGATCATGACCTTGTCGCGCGTCTGCCACGGCTCGCGCTGCACGAAGCGATCGAGCATCTCGAAGAAGCGCACGTCGTACGGGATGGTGCTGTCGAACACGACGTCGAGCGCATCGACGAACGCCGTGTCCGGTGGATTCGCTGCCTGCGAGAGCGGATAGAACCTGACGCGCTTGCCATAGGCGACCGCCTTGGCGATGTCGGCGTCGCCGGCGGCCTTGAGGTTGGAACGCAGAAGCACGAAGCCGGCGTAGGTTCCCGAGGGCATCGCGATGTAGCCCTCAGGCACTTGCTCCTTGTAGCCCGGCGGCAGGATCAGGTACTTCCCGCCTTTCCCCTTGTCGACGCCGGCCGGGCCGACGTCTTCGATCGCCGTCTGCCACGCTTCATCGATGCTGCCGGTGATCGAGCTCTCGCCATCGGCCGGCGGAATCTCCAGCACCATCGGCCCGACGTCCTTCGTGTTGAAGAAGGGCATGAGGTAGATCGTGTCGGGGTTGGGCGTCAGCGTCTGGTTCTTCCAGCTGACCGGCCGCGACCAGTAGACGATCTGGTTGAAGTCGGCCCTGGCCTGGCGCATGGCCTCGAACATCAGCTCGGCATTGACCGCCGGCATGCCCCAGATCACGGCCTCGACGGCGCGACGGTGGACGGTTCGTGTGCCGAGGTCCGAAGCGCTCAGTCCGGCCTCGGCACGTCTTACCTCTGTTTGTTGGGCCATGAATCATCCCAAGGTGCCCGGAGTCGGCGAAGCTGGCCCGCATGGAGGAAGTGCTCCACGGCCGCGTGGTGGGCCAGGACGACGCCATCCGGGCGGTGTCCCGGGCGATTCGCCGGTCACGGGCCGGCCTCAAGGACGTGAAGCGGCCCGTGGGCTCGTTCATCTTCCTGGGCCCGACCGGTGTCGGGAAGACGGAGCTCGCGCGGACCCTCGCCGAGTTCCTCTTCGGCGACGAGAACGCGCTGATCCGGGTGGACATGTCCGAGTACATGGAGAAGCTTCTCGGTCTCGCGCCTGCTGGGCGCCCCTCCCGGCTACGTGGGGTACGAGGAGGGTGGCTACCTCACCGAGAAGGTGCGGCGCCGTCCCTACTCGGTCGTGCTGTTCGACGAGATCGAGAAGGCGCACCCGGACGTGTTCAACATGCTCCTCCAGGTGCTGGACGACGGCCGGCTCACCGACTCCTTGGGGCACGTCGTCGACTTCAAGAACACCATCCTGATCATGACCTCCAACCTCGGGACGGCCCTGATCGGCAAGCGCACCACGCCGGGCTTCCTCTCCGAGTCGGCCGAGGACACGTACGACCGGATGAAGGACCGCGTCATGGACGAGCTGAAGCGCGCGTTCCGGCCCGAGTTCCTCAACCGGATCGACGAGGTGATCGTGTTCCACTCGCTCAGCGAGGACCACATCCGGGGTGTCGTCACGCTCATGCTGGAGCGCGTGAACCGGCAGCTCGAGGAGCGGGCGATCCGGGTCAGCCTGTCCGGCGAGGCCGCCGAGTTCCTGATCACCAAGGGCTTCGACGCGACCTACGAGAGCGCCCAGCTTCGGCGCACGATCCAGAAGCACATCGAAGACCCGCTGGCCGAGGCCATCATCGCGGGGCAGGTGCAGGACGGGGCGCAGGTCGAGGTCCGTGTCGAGGGCGAGCGCCTCATCTTCGAGCCGGTCTCCGAGCCGTCGCTGAGCCTGGCGGAGCGCTGACCTCCCGGCCCCGCTTCGCCCAGGAGTATCCTCGGCCCTCGCCGGAGGGCGGCCCCGCCGGGGCCGGCTCCCGGCGCGGGAATGGATCCTTCTCCCCGGGTTCCTAGCGGTGCTCCTGGCGCTGGTCGGAAACGCGCTCGCCCAGCGGCCGCCCGAGCCTCGCCCGGTGCCGACGGTGCGGGACATCGGCGTGGAGGGCAACCGCCGGATCCAGGCGCCGGCCATCCTGAACCGCGTGCAGACCAAGATCGGGGACCCGTTCGCCCCGGCGGCGCTCCGTGACGACGTCCGGTCGATCTTCGCCCTGGGGTTCTTCGACGACGTGCAGCTCCGCACGGAGGAGTTCGAGGGCGGCATCCGCGTCATCTTCGTGGTGGTCGAGCGGCCCCTCTCCGCGAGGTCAGCTTCGAGGGGAACTCCGAGCTCTCGACGGACGAGCTCCGCGAGAAGGCCGCCATTCGCATCGGCGTCCTTTAGCAACCCGGTCGAGGTCCAGCGGGCCCAGGAAGCGATCCGCGAGAAATACGAGGACGAGGGGTTCTTCGGCGTCCAGATCACCCCGCGCACCAGCGGACGCCGGAGGGCGATCTGCGGGTCGTGTTCCGGACCAGGAGGGCCCGAAGCTCCACATCGACCGGATCGTCATCGAGGGCAACAGGGCGCTCTCCGCGAGCCAGATCAACGACTCGATGCAGACCGGGAGCGGCTCTACTGGATCTTCCCTTCTCGACCGTGCAGCGCCGGGTCTTCGACGACGACGTCGAGCGCATCCTGCAGCTCTACGGTGCCACGAGTACCTCGAGGCACGCTGGAGTCGCACGAGATCATCCCCGACCTCGACCGGAAGAAGGTGACGCTGCGCATCCGCGTGGTGGAAGCTGCAGTTCCGGACGGGCACCATCACGATCACCGGGAACGAGCTCCTCTCGACCGAGGAGGTGGCGCCGCCTGGTGAAGCCTCCAGGAGGGAGGTGTCTTCAGCCGCGGGGCGCTCCGCAACGCGGTGCGGCGATCGCCGACCGCCTACTCGGAGCTGGGGCGGGCCGCGCCGAGGCCAGTCCGACGCCGATGCGGAACGACCTGGCGAACCTGACGTGGACGTGACGATCACGACCACCGAGGGCGGGCCGGTCTACGTCGAGCGGATCAACATCTCGGGCAACACGAAGAGCTCGGAGAAGGTGCTCCGGCGCGAGCTCCGCGTGGCGGAGGGCGGAGCTCTTCACGTTCCAGAAGCTGGTGCGGAGCCGCCAGCGGATGTTCAACCTGGGCTACTTCGAAGAGGTCAACGTCAGCACCGAGCAGGGTTCGACGCCCGACCGGATCGTGGTCAACATCGAGGTCAAGGAGCGCGCGACCGGGCTGTTCAGCATCGGCGCCGGCTACAGCAGCGTCGACAGTCTCTTCGCCACGGTCGACGTGAGCCAGCGCAACCTGTTCGGGCGAGGCCAGGAGGCGTTCCTCCGGGTTCCGCATCGGCTCCCAGAGCCGGCTGGGCCTCGTCGGCTTCACGGAGCCCTACCTCTTCGACATCCGCTGCGGGCGGGCTTCGACATCTACGACCGCGAGCGGAAATACGAACTTCACCGAGGAGCGCCTCGGCGGCGACATCCGGGCGAGCTACCGCTGACCGAGTATTTGTCGATCTCCGGCCTGTAACGGCTGGAGGAGGTCACCGTCTCCGACTCGCGGCGACCGCCAGCGAGGACCTCAAGCAGGAGGAGGGGACCAAGCTCGACTCCGTGATCGAGCTCGTGCTCTCGCGCGACTCGCGCGACAACATCTTCGAGCCGACGCGGGGCAGCCGGGACTCGGTGGAGTTCGCGTTCGCCGGCCTGGGCGGGGACACGCAGTTCTACAAGGTGGTGGCCGAGAGCGCGTGGTTCTTCCCCCTGCCCGTGTTCAACCTCGTCTGGGCGGTCCGGGGGATGGCGGGGATCGTCGAGGGGTACGGCGGCGAGGAGGTGCCCATCTTCGAGCGCTTCTTCCTGGGCGGCGCCACGACGCTGCGCGGTCAGGGGACCCGGGAAAGTGGCGCCTGGGAAGCGGCCGGTGAGCTATTGGCGGGACCTCGGTGCTCTTGTTCAGCACGAGCTGCCTGATCCCGATGCCCGAGGTTCCGGCTGGCGCTGTTCTTCGACGCCGGCAACGCGTAGGGTTCGGCACGGACTCGACCCGACCATCTCCGGCTCGGGGGCGGCGTGGGGGTCCGGTTCCTGTCGCCGCTGGGTCCCCTGCGCCTCGACTGGGGTACAACATAGATCGCGAGCCAGGGGAGAAGGAAACCAAGTTCATTTCACGGTCGGATCGCCCTTCTAAGACCGCGCGCTGTGAGAGGAAGGCTATGAGAGGCAGTGACGTTCGGAATCGGCGTGCTCTCGATCGCCGGCCTGCTGGCGGGGCTGACGGGCGCGGTGGAGGCCGCCGGCACGCGCATCGGATACATCGACCTGCAGAAGACTGGACCGGTCCGTGGCCGGTGTCGCGGCGCGCGAGGAGCTGGAGCGCGAGCGGATCGCCATTACCAAGGACCTCGAGGTCCGGAAGGGCGAGATCGACAAGCTCCGGGACGAGCTGGAGAAGAAGGGGCTGGTGCTCTCGGCCGATTCCCGCCCGAGAAGGGAAGAGGCTGCTGCAGCGGAAGTTTCGGACGCGCGACGGCTCGGGGAGGACACTCGACAAGGAGCTGCAGCGAAGGAACAGCAGATGGTGGGACGGATCGGCGCAGGAAGTGGTGGGCGTCATCGAAAAGGTCGGCAAGGAGCGTGGCTTCCCCTGATCCGGAGAAGCGGGGGCTTCGGTGATCTACGGGGACCCGGAGTCGGACATCACCGAGGAGATCATCAAGCTCTCCGACCAGGAGAAGGCGAAGAAGCCGTAGATGTTCCGTGTGTTCCCTCGGTGAGCTGGCGCGGCTCGTCGGCGGCGATCTCGAGGGCGATCCGGCCCTCGAGACCGGGGTCGCGAGCTCGACAGCGCCGGCCCGGGGACCTGTCGTTCGTCGCCTTCACGCGCGCACGTCGCGGGCGCCGGGCAAAGCGCCGCCGCCGCGTGCTGATCGCGCCCCTCGTTCTGGACCGCCGGACGGCCGGCGATCCGGTCGCGCAGCCCTAGCCGCCGTCGCGGCGGTCCTGCGGTGTCTTTCCGAGCCGGTCGTGGCGCCGGGCGTCCATCCGAGGGACGCTCGTCGCGGACAGCGCCCGGATCTCGCCGGACGCGACATCTGTTCCGCCTTCGCGGTGGTCGCCCGACCCGCTCCGTCGTCGAAGGCGAGAGTGGTGCTCCATGCCGACGTCTACGTCGGCGACGACGCCGTGATCGGCGACGACTGCGTGCTGTTCCCGCACGTCGTCGTGCGCGAGCGGCGTCACGCTCGGCAACCGCGTCGATCATCCACGCCGGCAGCGTCCTCGGCTCCGACGGCTTCGGCTACCGCTGGGACGGGAGGCGGCACGCGAAGATCCCGCAGATCGGCACGGTCGTCGATCGAGGACGACGTCGAGATCGGCTCGTGCGTCTGCGTCGACCGCGCGAAGTTCGGCGAGACGCGCATCGGCCGCGGGACGAAGATCGACAACCTCGTGCAGGTCGGCCACAACGTGCAGATCGGCCCGCACTGCATCATCGTCGGGCAGGTCGGCATCGCCGGCTCCGTGACGCTCGGCGGCCGGCGTCGTGCTCGGCGGGCAGGTCGGCGTCGCGACCACGTCACGATCGGCGACGGAGCCCAGATCGGCTCCGAGTCCGGCGTCTCACCGGGACGTGCCGGCGGGCGCCGGCGTGATCGGGACGCCGGCCGTTGCGGAGGAGGAAGGGCTCCGCGCGCTGGCCGCCATCGGGCGCCTTCCGGACCTCCTGCGGGACGTGCGGGCGCTGGGGCGGCGTATGGACGCCTGGAGCGCCGCCTGCCGGGGCGGAGAAAGGGCCGGCGGCCGTGGGTGAGCGGACGACGAGATCCATCCGATGGCGCTGGTGAAGATCCCGGTGCCCAGGTCGGTCCGGGGACGCGTACTTCGGGCCGTTCGCCATCGTCGGCGACGGCGTGTGTCTCGGGGAGGACGTCGAGATCGAGCACCACGCGGTGCTCGAGGGCCGGGTGGAGATCGGCGCGCGGTGCCAGATCACGTCGGCGCCGCGATCGGGTCCCGCCCCAGGGCCTCAAGTGGACGCCGGGGACGCCGTCGGGCGTGCGGATCGGCGAGGAGACGGTGATCCGCGAAGTACGCCACGCATCACCGCGCGTCCACTCCGACGGCTTCACCGTGATGGGCAAGGACTGCTACCTATGGCCGAGGGTCACGTCGCCGACGACTGCCAGATCGGCGACAACGTGACCATGACGGGGTACCGGCCCTCACCGGCTTCGTCGAGGTCGGGGACCGGGCGGTGATCTCGGGGCTCACGGGGATCCACCAGTTCGTGCCCATCGGCACGCTGGCCATGGTCAGTGGGTCTCGCGGATCGGCCAGGACGTGGCCGCCGTACTTCATCGAGTCGAGGGCAATCCGCCGAGGGTCCGCGGGGTCAACATCGTCGGGCTCAGACGGGCCGGGGTGTCGGCGGGCGCCCGCCTCAACATCGAGCGCGCGTACAAGATCTCTACCGGTCCGGTCGCGCGCCGGGGCCGGCGCTGGCGCAGATCCGCACGGACGTCGAGCCGTCGCCCGGATCGAGCGCCTGTGCGAGTTCATCGCGTCGTCGAAGCGCGGGATCTGCCAGGGGAGAGGAAAGGGAAGCGCGAGCAGAAGCGGATGCGGACCGGCGTCATCGGCGCCGGCCACATGGGCCATACCACTCCTGGTGTACGCCGAGCCGTGCGGACCAGGGATCTGGTGGGCATCGTGGACGCGGACGCCGGGGCCGCCGGTCTCGCCGCGCAGTACTGATTCCGAGGCGCTCACCGACTGATCCGGGAGCTCTTCGGCAAGGTGGACGTGGTCTCGATCGCGGTGCCGACCCCCCTTCATTTCGAGATCGCCCGGGACTGCCTCAGGCGGGCATCAGCGTGCTGGTCGAGAAGCCGCTGACCTCCACGCTCGAAGGGCGCGCCAGCCCTTCCGGATCGCGCGGGAGCGGAACGTGGTGCTCGACGTCGGCCACGTCAGCGTCTCGACGGCGCGGTGCAGGAGCTCCGCAAGATCGTCGCGAACCCGATCCTCGTGGAGTCCCGGCGGCTCGGCCCGTCGTGACCCGCGTGCAGCACGACACCGTGGTCGATGACCTCATGATCCACGACGTCGACATCGTGCTGGGGCTGGTGGACGGGGAGGTCCGGCGGATCGCCGCCGCTGTGCGGGTGCACTCGGCGCGCTCCGACGTGGCCGACGTGCAGCTCCTGTTCGAGCGGCACCGTCGCCAACATCACCGCCAGCCGGGCCACCAACAAGGTCCGGACGCTCGCGATGACCCAGCCCGACGCGTACATCTTCCTGGACTACCGGACCAGGACATCGAGATCCACCGGCGGCGGCGTCCGAGTACCGTGCTTGAAACCGCGAATCGATCCGACTACCCGCAGGAATCTTTCGTCGAGCACCTGGTTCGTCCACAGGAGACCCGCTGCCAAGCTGGGATCCTCCACATCCTGAACGCCGTCCGCGAGGCGCAGC
>CAVSKE010000022.1:0-87463 GCA_963728305.1 uncultured Acidobacteriota bacterium | reverse complement strand
TGATCGGAACCACCGAACGTGATGCTGACGGGATATTGCGGCACCCAGATCGTTCCAGCGTAGGTGCCGTCCGGAAGAAACATCTGCACTCCGCTCTTGGTCGCCACGTAGTAACGCCCATCAACGTCTACAGCGGTGCCGTCGGCGCGGGAATCGAAGCGGTCCGCGACATTGGCGGCCCCGAGCACGTCGGGCGTGAGGTTCAGCATCGCAAACTGCCGCTTGTTCGACAGCGATCCGTCCGGCGCGACGTCGTAGGCCCACACGAAGTTCGCACCCGGTTGCAGCCAGGTATTGTTCACATAGAGCGTCTTGCCGTCGGGTGAGAGCTCGACGCCATTCGGCATCGCGTATTCGCCGGGACCGATGACGACCTTCGCGCTGCCGTCAGGCGCGACGTAGTACACCTGCTTTCCCGGCTGATTCTTCTTCGCCTCCGGCGTGAACTGAGGGTCGGTGATATAGAGACCGCCCCGTGCATCCATCACCAGATCGTTCGGGCCGTCGATCGGCTTGCCGTTGACCCTGTCGAGAACGACGCGCGTGACGCGTCCGGTCGCGGGGTCGACTTCGACAACGCGGTGACCGAACATGTCGCAGACGAGCAGTCTGCCGTTGGCCGCCGCCAGCGTGCCGTTCGACTGCATGCCGTTCGAGAGCACGCGCCACTTGCCGCCGGGCGCCATCGCGATCAGCCGGCTCCGCGCCGGACTGCCGGTCCAATCGTTGGCCGCGGGGTTCTTGAAATACATGTCCGAGAAATACAGGCTGCCCTTCAGCCACGTCGGGCCCTCGGTGAACGTGAAGCCCTCGGCGAGTTTCTGTGGCGTCGTCTCCGGCGCGACGATCTGCTGGTACAGCGCCTGCTGTTTTCTTGCGCGCTCCACGTAGTCCGGCCGCACAGGCCAGAACACATCGAGCTGATCGGCGCCGATGTCCCCGAGCTTGGCCGCGTGCACCATGCCGCCGGGCAGGTAGAGCATGTGGCCCGCTGCGCCGGACGCGGGAAACGTTCCGTCCATGACGCCCTGGTCGAGCGTCCCGCGGATCGTGTGCGTGAGCTGATCCTCGGGATGCATGTGCGGCGCGATTTCAGAGTGCGGGTCCATCCGGATCAGACTGATCTGCGCGTTCTTTCCCCAGATGAGGCGCGACAGTGCCGTGCTGCGGCGATACGTCTGTCCGGGTACTGGATCGGTAACTGGCGTCCACTGAATCTCGTTCAGGCTGACGACGACGCCGGGATCGAGTGAGGGCGTGACGCCTTGATCGGGAAACGAGACGTCGACGCCGGACGTGTTCTGGCCTGCCAGCGCAAGATGATCGAGCCTGCACGGGTGAGTAGACCTCGAAGGCCCTGAACCCGTTCGTGCCAGCTCTCATCGACCGCGTGGTGCCGGGCTGCAGATAGAGGACGTGGTCTTTCGTCAGCTCGCGCGTGTGGCCGTTGAACTCGATTGCCGCGGACCCATCCTCGACGATCAGAATCAGTTCTTCCTTCAGTGTCTGCGGCGGGTAGGCCGCGCCCGGTTGCATCTCGAGCCGCTCGAGCAGTGCGCCACGGCCCCAGCCGAGGGCCGCGACAACACCTGGCGCGATCGTCGCGGTGGGAAGCTTGACGCGTTCCACTGGCTCGCCGGAAGCGAGCGCCATCGGTACCGAGACGGCGGGCAGCTCACGCGCCCGGCCCGTGATCTTGTGTTCGTCGATGACGCGCTGATTGCGTCCGGCCCATGGCGGCTCGTTCGTGCTGCCCGAGCAAGCGGCGGCACCCAGCGCCAGGGCGACCAGCGCCGCCCGGACGAAGGCCTGGTGTACGACGATCATGCTCTCCCCACCGGGGCGCATCCTACCTGCAATCGGCACGGTTCCCGCGTCAAAAAGTCGGAAAAACGTGGTGCGTAATACGCAACGCTGCGTGCGCCGCGGCTATCATACGGCGGTCTATGTCGAACAGTACCCGCTTTCGCTCCTGGTCCGGCATCCCAGCCGGCGCAACCCTGGTGGTCGCGGCCGCCGTCGCCATGGCGCAGTCGTCGGCCGACAAGGTGTCGGCCGACAAATGGTGGCCGGGGTACGGCGGCGGTCCAGACAATTCCCGCTATTTCTCGTCGCGCCAGATCGACAAGAAGAACGTCACCCGGCTCGACGTCGCCTGGACGTATCCGTACGGTGAGACCGGCTTCCATCCGATCGTCGTGCGCGGCGTGGTCTACGGCCGCGGCCGCAACGGCTCGCTGGTCGCCGTCGACGCGAAGACCGGCCGCGAGCTGTGGGTCCGCGAAAACATGAACGGCATGACCAGCCGCGGCATCAACTACTGGGAGAGCGCCGACGGCGGCGATCGGCGTCTGATCTTCTCGATGAACAGCCTGCTCCAGGAAGTCGACGCCGAAGACCGGCCGATCGATCATGTCGTTCGGCACGCAACGGCGTCGTCGATCTGCGGGACGGCCTCGACGGGCGCGATCCCGGCGACCATCGGCAACATCCAGTCGAACACGCCGGGCGAAGTCTTCGAGAACCTGATCATCCTCGGCAGCGCGACCGGGTGAAGGCTACATGTCGCCGCCTGGCGACATCCGCGCCTATGACGTCCTGACCGGCCGGCTGGTGTGGACGTTCCACACCGTGCCGCGGCCCGGCGAGTTCGGCTACGAGACGTGGCCGAAGGACGCCTGGAAGTACATCGGCGGCGTCAACAACTGGGGTGAGATGACGGTCGACGTCGCGGCGCGGCATCGTCTATCATCCCGCTCGGGTCGCCGACCTACGACTTCTATGGCGCCGATCGGATCGGAGCGAATCTGTTCGGGACCTCGATCGTGGCGCTCGAGGCGCGCACCGGGAAGCGCCTGTGGCACTTCCAGCTGGTGCATCACGACCTCTGGGACCTCGATCCCAGCGCCGCGCCGCAGCTGACGACCATCCGCCACAACGGCCGAACCGAGACGTCGTCGTCGTTGCCAGCAAGACTGCCGTGGCTCTACGTGTTCGACCGCGTGACCGGCGAGCCGATCTGGCCGATCGAAGAACGTCCGGTGCCGAAGTCCGACATGCCCGGCGAGCAGAGCTGGCCGACGCAGCCGTATCCCGACGCAGCCGCCGCCGTTTGCGAAGCAGACGTTCGGCGTGGACGACATCAGTCCGTATCTGCCGGCAGACGAGGCCGAGGCGTTCCGAGAGCGCGTCTGCTTGCGGCGAGGAACCAGGGAGTCTTCACGCCCATCAGCCACGCCGACACGGTGCATGTCCCGACGAGCAACGGCGGCGTGCTCTTCGGCGGCATGGCGGCCGAGCCCACGCGAGGCGCGGTCTACGTTGTCACTCACGACAACCCCGGCATCCTGCGTCTGCTGCGTCCCGGTGAGAACCGCGGGACGCGGCGGGCCGCCGCAGCCGCCGGGACAAGCCCGTCTATCAGCAGAACTGCCAGATCTGCCACGGCGCCGATCGTCTTGGGACGGACAACGGAGTGCCGCTCGTTCACGCCGCAAACGATCCGGCGAACAACATTGCGGTTGGGACACCGCGCTTCGACGCCAACGCGATCCGCGCAGTCGTTGCCGGCGGCAAAGGTCGGATGCCCGCTTTCCCGCACCTCACACCTGCCGATGTCGATCGGCTGGTGGCATTTCTGACGTCCGCGGCTGGAGGCCGCGGCGGCGGAGCAGGGCGCGGCCGCGGCGCAGGACCGGTCGGGTCGGGTGCTCCGCCAGAGTTGATTGCGGGATCGGGTTCGGTCGTGAACCGTGCCGACGCACCAGGTGGGCGCGGACGCGGCGCCCTGCCGCCGTACCCGGACGGTGTGCCGCAATTCGAGCGCCCGGTGATCAACGAGTACAACACCGTCGGCAACCGGATCACGCCGCCGTACACATCGATCGTGAAGTACGACCTGAACGAGCCGTCGATCAAGTGGCGCATCGGCTTCGGCGACGATCCCGCGCTCGCCGCGCGCGGCGTCACCGGCACCGGCGCGCCTGCGCTGCTCAACGGCGTCATCGTGACCGAATCCGGACTGGTGTTCGGCGCCGGGCGCGACAACCAGATCCGCGCGTGGGACAGTGAGACCGGCCGGCACCTGTGGTCGTCGCGGTTTGGCGGCGACTTCATCGGCTCGCCGGTGATGTACGAGATGGATGGCCGGCAGTATCTGCTGGTTCCGGCGGCCAGTTCTGCAGGAGGTCGCGGCGGCGCGCCACCTGCCACGCCTGCGGCACCGCTCGGCTGGGTCGCGTACGCGTTGCCGCGATGACGCTCAACTGGAAAGAACCTGATCGCCTGCACGTCGGTCGATTCGGCCGATGGACAGTTCACCGCGTGCGGTGCGCTCGCCCGGTTCGAAGAGGCGTCGGCCGCGCACGTCGACCAGGCGCTCGAGGCGGCCGCGCAGGCGTTCGACGAATACCGTCGTCTGCCTGCCGACGCGCGCGCGGCGTTCCTCGATCGCATCGCCGACTGAGATCAGTGAGCGCGACGATCTCCTCGACGTGGCGCACGTCGAGACCACATTGCCTCGCGCACGTCTGGCAGCCGAGCGCGCACGCACCGTCGGCGCAGCTGCGTATGTTCGCGAATGTCGTGCGCGAGGGCTCGTGGGTGGACGCGCGCATCGATCGCGCGATTCCCGATCGCAAGCCGCTGCCGAAGCCCGACATCCGACGCATGCTGATCCCGATCGGGCCCGGTCGCCGTCTTCGGCGCCAGCAACTTCCCGCTGGCGTTCTCGGTGGCCGGCGGCGATACGGCGTCGGCGCTCGCTGCCGGGTGTCCCGTCGTCGTGAAAGGCCATCCCGCGCATCCGGCGACGTCGGAGCTGGCCGCTCGGGCGATCGTCAACGCAGTCGGGTCCACCGGGATGCCGCGTGGGGTGTTCTCGCTGCTTCAGAGCACACGCAACGACATCGCCGGTCGCGCTCGTGCGGCATCCACGGACGAAGGCGGTGGGTTTCACCGGAAGCCTCCGCGCCGGCCGGGCGCTGTTCGACGCCGCCGCCAGCCGCCCTGATCCGATTCCCGGTGTACGCGGAAATGGGCAGCGTGAATCCCGTCTTCCTGCTTCCCGGAGCGCTCGCCGAACGCGGCGACGCCATTGCCGAGGGACTGGTGAACTCGGTCGACGCTGGGCGTTGGGCAGTTCTGCACGAATCCCGGCCTGACGATCGCCATCGGCGACGAGGCGCTTCGATCGCTGTTCGTGCGTCGGCTGCGCGGAGCTGATCCGCGACGCGCCGGCCGGGACGATGCTCTATCCCGGCTCTGCTCGACGTCGTACGAAGCCGGTGTGCGGCGGTTGAGCGCCGTCGAGGGCGTCGCACGATTCGGTCGAGCTGGCGCCGCGCCGGACGCCAGGCGCTGTCCGTCGTTGTTCGAGACCGCGCGCCGATGTCTTCCTGCGGCAGTCGTGAGCTCGGCCGAGGAAGTCTTCGGACCGTCGACCGTCGTCGTCCGATGCGCTCGCGGGACGAAATGGAAGCCGTGGCGCGTCGTCTCGACGGACAGTTGACGGCGACGATTCACGGCACGCCAGAGGACCTTGACGGCGTACGCGTCGCTGGTGTCGATTCTCGAGGACAAGGCGGGCCGCGTGATCGTCAACGGCTTCCCGACCGGCGTCGAGGTGTGTGCCGTCGATGCAGCACGGCGGCCCGTATCCGGCGACGACCGACTCGCGATCGACGTCCGTCGGCACGGCGGCGATCCACCGCTTCGCGCGGCCGGTCGCCTACCAGAACTTTCCGCAGTCGTCTACTGCCGGTCGAACTGCAGGACGCGAATCCACGCGGCATCTGGCGGCTGGTCGATGGCGAGCTGACAAGGGATGCCCCGTCTCTAGGTCCGCCTGAAGGCGGACCCCACGCTCAATGTTATTCAGACCAACTGACTGGCCAGCGGCGACCTGACGAACCGCCGCATCGCCCAGCCGTTCGCGTAGCTGCGTCAGATACAGGCTGCGCGGCGTCACATGTCGGTCCGAGCGACTCGATGTGGCCGTTCTCCTTCGTCGTGTCCTGCAGCGGAATGTTGAAGACGACCGCATTGATCCCGAGGTGGCCGAAGGAGAAGTTCTGCGCCGTCGGCGGTTTCTGCACGAGGAAGTCTCCCTCGCAATTCCAGAACACCGTGTTGGCGCCCGCCCATCCGATGTTGATGTTCTTCCAGAAGCGCGCCGTCAGCGGCGCCTGGACGTTGTCGTAGAGGGTGCCGGTCGCCCACTGCTCGTGCGGCTCACTCGACGAGAACGGGCTCGTCGCCTGGCAGTCGAGGAACACGTTGCCGCTTCCGGTCGGCTGGCCGGTCATGAACGAGTGACGGCCCTTGTCGGAATGGCACCGCTGCACCAGCGCGAGCTGCCCGCGCAGCGCGAACGTGAACCGCCGCGCGCCCATCCGGCGTGAGACCGGCTCGCGCGACACGCAGTCCTGCACGGTGATCCACTTCGACCCGCGCTGCGTGCCGACCATGCTGTTGACGAAATGCAGCGCCGTGGCATTGCGCACCCAGCCGTTCCGCGCGTTGTCGAAGACGACGAAGTTCCGGTAGTGATCCTCGTCGGCGTAGTACTCCTCGGCCACGTAGTTCGGCCGGTCCATGTTGCCGTATTCGGTCGTGCGTCGCGTCGGATCGAACTCGGAGATCGGCGCGCAGGTTCTCGACGCCGACGTGCTCGATGCGTCCCGGATCCTCGTACGTCGACCACTTCGCCGCCGCCCCAGCGCTTCTCGATGGCGCAGGTGATGCGGCGCATCGACGGTGATCGTGTTGCCCTGGACGTCCACGACGACGCGATCCCACTCGATAGTTGAAGGGACGCCAGCGGCTGGCCGGCGTCTCGCCGTTCATGCCGACGGCATCGATCCAGGCCTGGTTGCCGATGCGCCGCACGATCACGCGTGTCGCCGGCCTGTACGCCGCCGCAGACGCGACCCTGAAAGCTGCGCGCACCCGACCGGGCACGTAGTCGTCGGTGACGGTCTGCGTCGTGTCGTCTCTCGTCGTGACGCCCGATGCGCCGCCGATCACCACCAGCGTGCCTTGCGGGGTCCACCGGGACCCGCCGCCGGGGCACCGGGCGCTGACGCAGGCCGGCCGGTGCCGGTGCCGATCGAGGACGGTGCCGGTGTCGCCCATGCCCTCGCCGCGCAGCACGACGCCGCTGGCCTGAATCCGAAGTGGCGTGGCCATCCGGTAATAGCCGGCCCTGAGGAGGACGGCGCCGCGGAATCCTTGCGGCGTCGCGTGGCCGCGCGCGACGAAAGCCTGTCGATGGCCGCCTGCAGATGGGCGCGTGTTGTCGCCAGCAACCGGCCAGACGGTTTCTCTGACCGGCACCGTCGGAATCGCCGACGCCGCCGCCACGGTATCCGGCGTGCGAGGCGTCGTGAATGATGTTGCCCTGGTCGTCCGGCACGTACACCAGCCGGCCATCGCCGCCGGGATAGACGCGCGACGCCGTCGGGAGCGAGGTCCTGCACCTGCGCGTTGCGCTCGCGAGAGGAGCGCCGGGGTGCCATCGCCAGCTGCAGGAGTCTCCGCCGGGAAACCGCAACGCGCATGGTGTGCTCCTGCTTCGAAGCCGTGCGTCAGACAACCGCGACCGGATTCTCCAGTCTGCCGATACCGGATGATCGTGATGCGCACGCGTATCCTCGGCTTCGAGCGTGAACGAATCAGGCGGCACGACGCCGGCGCCGGTCAGCAGCACGGCGCCGTTGGGAAACTGCTGCGATCGGAACAGGTACTCGACGAGCTCGGTGAACGGTCGCTTGATCTGTCCGGCCCGTGTCTCGCCGGCGAATACCAGCGCTCCTCGCCGCTCGAATCTCGAGCCGGATGCTCCACTGCGCGCGCGTCGTCTTCGGTCGGGCCCGACGACAATCCACGGCCCGACCGCGCAGGATCGCGCATAGATCTTCGCTTGCGGCAGGTAGAGCAGGTTCTCGCCTTCGATGTCGCGCGAGCTCATATCGTTGCCGATGGTGAACCCGACGATGCGTGCCGAGGAATTGATGACGAGCGCGAGCTCCGGCTCGGGCACGTTCCACCGCGCGTCGCGCCGGATGCCCACGGCATCGCCGGGGGACGACGACTTTGTCCGGAAGCGACTTGAAGAAGATCTCCGGGCGCACCGCGTCGTAGACGCGGTCGTAGGCGCTGGCGCTGAATTCGGATTCCTCCATCCTCGCTTCCTTGCTGCGCAGATAGGTCACGCCGGCCGCCCACACCTCCTGTGATTCGACCGGCGTCAGCAGCCGAACGCGATCGAGCGGGTGTTCCGGCAGGCCGGCGCGGGCGAGTCTGGCGAGTTCGTCCGCCAGGTCCGGGCGCTCGATGAGGCTCGTCATGCGATGCACGCCCGCGTGGATCACGTCAACGACGGTTGGGCCGCTCGTCACCAGCCCGATGCGGACGTCGCCGTCTGACGCCGTCGTGAAACGGCACAACTTCATGAGCGGCCGATTGTAGCGTTCGTCCCGGGACCGTCCCGGCTCCAAATCTCGTCCAAGTGCGGCGGTCGCCCGTATCCGCTTCTACGTTTCAGCCTATAAACATGCCGGTGCTCGCATGCCCGGAGGTATTCACGGTTGATTCCATGGCCGCAACTCTACGACCCGCTCGACAGCCGCCTGCTCTCGACGGCCGTATCCGCGCTGCCGGTGCTCACGCTCTTCTTCGTTCTCGTGGCGCTGAAGAAGCGAGTGTGGGTTGCCGCGTTGAGCGGACTGCTCATGGCTGTCGCTCTCGCCCTGCTGGTCTTCGGGATGCCGGCGGTGCTGGTCGCCACGGCCGCCGGACACGGCTTGATCTTCGGGATGATGCGCATCGCGTGGATCGTCGTCGCGTCGATATTTCTCTACAACGTCGCCTCGACCACCGGGCAGTTCCAGGTGATGAAGGACTCGATTGCCGGCCTGTCGTCGGACAAGCGGCTGCAGCTCGTGCTGATCGCGTTCTGCTTCGGCGCGTTCCTCGAAGGCACGGGCGGCGGCGGCGCCCCCGTGGCGATTGCCGGGGCGTTTCTGATCGGGCTCGGCTTCCATCCGTTTCAGGCGGCGACGTTGTGCCTGATCGCCAACACGGCGCCGGTGGCGTGGGGCGGCGTCGGCAACCCGATTCGTGTGCTGGCCGGCGTGACCGGGCTGCCGGAGGCGCAGTTCAGCGCGATGGCCGGGCGTATCCTGCCGCCGCTCTCGTTGATCCTGCCGCTCTGGCTCGTGCGCAGCATGGTCGGGTGGCGCGAGACGTGGCAGGTGTGGCCGGCGCTGCTGGTCAGCGGCGCCTCGTTCGCCGCCATGCAGTTCTACTGGTCGAACTTTCAGGAGCCGGGCCTGGTCGACATCGTGTCGGCCATCTTCTCGTTGCTGGTGACGGTGGCGCTTCCTGAAGGTCTGGGAGCCGGCGACAGGTGATGCCGGTCAACGGTGAGCTGGTCACGTCGGCGAGGCGTCATTCGCCGGGGGAGGTCGTGAAGGGCTGGTCGCCCTTCATCGTCGCCTCCGTTCTGATCTTCGTCACCGGTCTGCCGGCGGTCGGCCGATTCGTGAACTTCGACGCGCTGCGAATGCCGATGCCGTTCCTGCACAACGCGGTGCTGAAGATGCCGCCGGTCGCGCCGACGCCGACGCCGGAAGACGCCACCGTCAACCTGAATTTCGTCGGCATACCGGGCACGGTCATCTTCGTCAGCGCCGTCATTGCGGCGCTTCTCGCCGGTTTGCCATTGCGGCGCACGGCGCGTCTGTTCACGCAGACCGTCGTGCAGATGACGCCGTCGCTGCTGGCGATCAGCTTCATGGTCGGCCTCGCCTATGTGACGCGCTACTCCGGCATGGACACGATGATGGGCCTGAGCCTGACGGGCACCGGCTGGCTGTTTCCGTTCTTCGGCACGCTGCTCGGATGGCTGGGCGTTGCCCTGACCGGCACCGACGCCGGCTCGAACGCGTTGTTCGGCAACCTGCAGAAAGTGACGGCGGAGCAACTTGGGCTGAGTCCGATCCTGATGGGCGCGGCCAACACGACCGGCGGCGTGATGGGCAAGATGATCGACGCCCAATCGATCGTCGTCTCGAGCTCCGCCACGCATCAGCAGGGCAAGGAGGCCGAGATCTTCAAGGCCGTCTTCTGGCACAGCATCGTGCTGGCGTCGCTCGTCGGTGTGATCGTGATGTTCTATGCCTATGTGATGCCGTCGTGGATTCCGTGAAAGAGAGAAGAGAGATGAAACCCACATCGATTCTGATTGGCGCGGCTGCGTTGCTGCTCGGAACGACGCTCGGCGCGCAAGCGCCAGACGAGCGACGTCGACTCGCATATCGCCGCGGCCAGGGCGGCGGCGGGACAGGACTACCGCGACACGTTCGTCAACCTCTGCCTGGGCAGCACGCCGCCGGGTGGCGGCCGCGCGGGCGCAGGGCGGGGCGCGGCGGGACGCGGCGGCGGCGCGCCGGCCACGCCGGACCGGGCCGGGTGGTACGCGTCGCCCTACAAGATCTTCGACAACCTCTATTGGCTCGGCACGCGCCAGCACTCGTCCTGGGCGCTGCGCACCAGCGAGGGGATCATCATCATCGACACCAACTTTGCCTGGGCGACGCAGCCGGAGATCATCGACGGCCTGACCACGCTGGGTCTCAACCCGCGCGACATCAAGTACGTGATCATCAGCCACGCGCACGGCGATCACGACCAGGGCGCGGCGGAACTGCAGAGCCGCTACGGCGCCAAGGTGGTGATGGGCGCGCCGGACTGGGAGTCCACGCTGCAGCGGCCGGCGACCGCCGCCGGCGGCGTGCCGAAGCGCGACGTCGCTGGTCGGACCGGAAGGCATCGAAGATCACCCTGGGTGACACGACCGTCACCATCGTCGCCACGCCGGGGCACACGCCCGGCACGCTGTCGTACGTCTTCCCGGTGAAGGACCAGGGCAGGACGGTGATGGTGGCGTACTCAGGCGGCACCCTGACGGGCGCCTTCGGCACCGACGGCGCACGGTGGGATGAATACATCGCGTCGCAGCAGAAGATCGCCAAGGTTGCGGCGGACGCCGGAGCGACGGTGATGCTGTCGAACCACAGCGAGTACGACGGCGCGTACACGAGGGCACGACTCATCGGCGTGAAGCGTGAAGCCGGCGAGAACCATCCGTTCGTCGTCGGCGCCGACGGCGTCCAGCGCTACTTCACCGTGATGGCGGAATGCGCGACGGCATCGAAGCTGCGGGCCGGCGCGAAGCCGTGATCGGCGGTGTCTTTGGCCATGCATTGATGATTGACGATCTGTGATTGCTGATTCGTTTCTTGATTATCGATTGGTGATTTTTGGATTGAGAAGCTTTCGCCGGGGCACTTCGGCGGGACCCGGCAGAAGAGTCTGGTTGGAGACGCGCGCGATGCACGGCGTCCATCGCACAGCGCAGATGGTGCGACGTCGGCACTCGCCACTGTACGCAGAAACCGCACGGGTGATGGCGTGCCGGTCCGCGAACCGTGCGGATTCCGGCGCGACTCGCTGTGAGCTCCTGATGGCGCGCCGTTCGCCACGCGGGCCCTGTGGCTCGTCATCCCTCGTCTGCGTATGTCCCGAAAGCGCCCGCACAGGGCGCGCTCTATCAGGTCGTGCGCGACCACTTCGAAACGTTCCGCGCCGAGGCAGGTCGCGTCCACGAACGGGGCGGCCCGCCGCGGTTCATCGAGGAGGAGTTCCGAGGGTCGTTCCTATCGTCTGTAGGCGGGCTCGACGACCGAGACCCGAATGCCCCTCGTGCGCAGGCACGGCGCTATAAATGATGGCCATCATCATTGTGTGGCTTATATGACGACCATCATGTTACTGTCGAGCGGGAACACGTCAGGAGATCGGGATGAGAGTGAGCAAGGAACAGGCCGTCCAGAACCGGGAACGGATCGTCGAGGCGGCAGCCCAGCTATTCCGCGAGCGGGGCTTCGACGGGATCGGCGTCGCGGATCTGATGAAAGAGGCGGGGCTCACGCATGGTGGGTTCTACGGACACTTCTCCTCGAAGGAGGAACTGATCGCGGAGGCCTCTGCCCGCGCGCTGGCGGGCTCGCTCGCGGTCTGGAGCAAGCTCGCCGATCGTGCGGCAGGTGATCCGCTGTCCGCGGTCGCCGGCGCCTATTTGACCAGCAGACATCGCGACAATCCGGGCGCGGGTTGTCTGCTGGCGGCGCTTGGACCGGACGTGTCGCGACAGGGTCCACTCGTGCGGCGCGCGGTCACCGGTTACGTGCGTTCGGCTGTCGATCTTCTGACGAAGCTGGTTCCGGGCAAATCGCGAGCCGCAAGACGACAGAAGGCGATCAGCACCTGCGCGACCTTGGTGGGCGCAATGGTCATCGCGCGCGCGGTCGATGATCGGGCGCTTTCACAGGAAATCCTGGCCGCCGGCCTGGCGTCCGTCAAGGCCTGATGCGGGCCGCACCTCGCGTGAATACAACGTCGAGTCGATCCCTCGTCTCGTGTTCTCTTGCGACCGCTTCGCTCGCCCTTACCCTGCTCCTGCCGAGCGGTGTCTTCGGGCAAGCGCCTCCGGGCACCGAGCCGCTTTCTGCAGCCCGCCGCCACCGCCTGGCAGGCCCCCCGCACGATCACCAGGGACGCGCAGGGCCATCCAACGGTCCGCGCCCTCCGCGTCGGCGAAGCAATCGCCGTGGATGGCCGCCTGAGCGAACGCTTCTACACAACGGCGTCGCCGTTTGACGACCTGATCCAGGCCGTCCCCGTATCGCGAGGCGTGCCATCGGAGCGCACGGAGGTCTGGATTGGTTTCGACGACGCGAACCTGTACGTCGCCGCCCGCGTGTGGGATTCGCTCGGGGAGGCGGGGTGGATTGCGAACGAGATGCGCCGGGACTCGAATCAACTCCGCTTGAACGACTCTTTCGGGATCTACCTCGACACCTACCGCGACCGCCGTAACGCGGTCGGCTTCTTCGTGACCCCGATCGGAGGCTACGCGGAAGTGCAGATCACCAATGAGGCGACCCCCAACTTCGACTGGAACCCGATCTGGGATGTGGCCACGGGTCGGTTCGACGGCGGGTGGACGGCGGAGATGGTCATTCCGTTCAAGTCGCTTCGCTATCGCCCGGGCGTCGAGCAGATCTGGGGCATTCAGATCCGTCGCTCCGTGCTGCGCAGCAATGAGTGGAGCTACCTCACCGCGGTACCGATCCAAGTTGCGGGGGCCGGGCCGAACGGGGTGTTCCGCGTATCGATGTACGGGGATCTGGTCGGAATCGAGGCGCCTTCGACGGGGTTGAACCTCGAGGTGAAGCCGTTTGTGACTTCGCGCGTCAACACCGACCGGGTCGTGGCTCCCCCCGTCGAGAATGATTGGCTGGCCGACGCAGGTGTGGACGTCAAGTACGCAGTCACGCAGAACCTGACGCTGGACGTCACCGTGAACACCGACTTCGCTCAGGTCGAGGTAGACGAGCAGCAGGTGAATCTCACACGGTTCAATCTCTTGTTCCCTGAGAAGCGCGAGTTCTTCCTGGAAGGGAGGGGTGTGTACGACTTCGGGGTCGCCCGGTTGGGTTCCTCAGGGCCGGGCGGCGGCGGCAACGGCGCGGCGCCCACGCTGTTCTACTCCCGGCGGATTGGGCTTCAGGGGAGCGCACCCGTACAGGTGCTCGCCGGCGGACGACTGACGGGAAAGGTCGGGCCCTTCGACGTCGGCCTGTTCAGCATCCAGACGGCCGAAGACGAAGCGATCGGCGCGGTCTCAACGAACTTCTCCGTCGTCCGCGTGAAACGCGACCTGTTCGGCCGGGGCAACGTCGGAGCGCTGTTCCAGAATCGATCGGCGTCGATCGTGGCGCCCGGCGAGTCCAACAGGGCGTGGGGTGTCGACGGCGCCTTCGGTTTCAACAACGAAGCGAACCTCCTCACCTACTATGCGCGGTCGCATACTCCGCGTCTTGTCGGGAACGACCAGAGCTATCGGGCCCGGTTCAACTACGATGCCGACCTCATCGGAGGCACAGCCGACTACCTCGTCGTCGGGAACGAGTTCAACCCGGAGATCGGATTCGTGCGCCGCCGCGACTTCCGCAACAGCGCGCTGAGCGCCCGGTTCAGCCCGCGACCCGCGTCTATTCCGTGGCTCCGGAAGATGAGTTTCCAGGGAGACGTCAACTATTTCGAGAACGATCGGGCGAGGTACGTCGAGAGCCGGGACCGCAGCGGTCAGATCTCCCTCGATCTCGAGAACGGGGACGCGTTCGCAGTGAACGCCACGGACACTTTCGAATTCCTGCCCCGCAGCGAGCGAATCTCCGGGGTGCTCTTCGAGACCGGCCGCTATGCGTGGGTGGACTACCAGGTGAACTACGGGTTCGGTCCGCAACGGCCGTGGCAGGGGAACCTGGGCGTGCAATGGGGCGGCTTCTACTCGGGTGATCGGTTCTCCCTCAGCCTCGGGAGCGGCCGCATCGAGGTTCATCCTCAACTTTCGATCGAGCCGAGTTTTGAGTTCAACTGGCTCGACCTGCCACAGCAAACGCACTCCGGGCAGTACAACCAGCACGTCGCGCGGACGCGTGTGACGTACACGATGACGCCACGCGCGTATGTGAGCGGACTCGTGCAGTACAGCACCGGGAGTCAGACCGTCAGCGGGAACTTCCGGCTTCGCTGGGAGTGGGCGCCAGGGAGCGAGCTATTCGTCGTGTACACGGAAGACCGGAACACCGGCGCGCCCGGCGAGCGCTGGTCGGAGCTATCGACGCGTGCATTGGTCATCAAGGTGACGCGGCTGTTCCGGCCGTAGATACGGAGACAACCGGGTTCATCAGGTATTCCATCCTGAGCGTCGATGACGGCGTTGTCACGGCCTTCATTGAGAACATCGCCACGAGCGCGGGCTAGTGCCGCTGGGCTGCCATTCGCCCGCTCGTCCTGGCTGAATCGTGATTGTTGGATTCGGAGCGGCTGCCAAGTTGTAGCGGACTGCCGAGCGACGCAACAACGGATCCACGGTCCGGCAAACTCCCAGCATTCAACAACAGTCAAAGATCGGGCCGGCGCGAAGCCCTACCTGTCAGCAGCCGCGGAGCGATCACGGCTCGGCGCTGAACGTGTGAATCATGATGTGTCGATAGGGCTGGCCGGGTCTGAGGATCACCTGATCCTGCCAGTCGGGAATGTTGATCGCGTTCGGGAACTTCTGCGTCTCGAGGCACAGGCCCGCGTACTGGACGTAAGTAGCCGCCCTTGCCCTTGTGCGAGCCGTCGAGGAAGTTGCCGGAATAGAACTGCACGCCTGGTTGATCGGCGGTCACGATCATGACCCGCCCTGACTTTGGATCCTTGAGCCGCGCCACTGGGCGCAGTTGATTCGGCTCGCCGTTCACCACGAAGTTGTGGTCGTATCCGGTGGGCGTGCCGCCGGCCTCTTTCAAGTCGCGGCCAATCGCGTTTGGCCGTGGTGAAGTCGAACGGCGTCCCGGTGACCAGCCAGCACGCGGCCATCCGGGACCATCGGGGTCCCCGGCGTGTAGCGATCCGCGTAGAGCGTCAGCTCGTGATCGAGGATGGTCCCCGAATCGTGTCCGGCGAGATTCCAGTAGCTGTGATGGGCCATGTTGACGAGCGTGGTCCTGTCGGTGCGTCGCCTGCATCTCGACCTTCAGCTCGTTGTTGTGCGTGAGCGTGTAGACGGTCCGCGCGGTCACCGTGCCCGGATAACCTTCCTCGCCGTCCTTCGAGACATACGTCAGCTCGAGCGACGGACCGTCCGCCGTGTCGGCGGTCTTCGCCGTCCAGACCACCTTGTCCCAGCCCTTCGTGCCGCCGTGCAGGTGGTGTGGTTTGTCGTTCGCCGCCAGCGTGTAGCGCGCTGCCTCCAGCGTGAACTCGGCGTTTCTGATGCGATTGGCGACGCGTCCGACGATCGCGCCGAAGTACGGGTGCCCGGCGAGATAGCCGTCGAGATTCTCGAAGCCGAGCACGACGTCGGCGAACGTGCCGTTCTGTCCGGCACGTGCAGCTCGGTCACGATGGCGCCGTAATTGGTGATCCTGGCGACGAGCCCGTTCTTGTTGGTCAATGTGTAGAGTTGCACCGGCGTGTCATCCTGCCGTCCGAAGGGCGCGGCGGCGATGGTTGCGGTCGTGGTCTCGCGTGCCGTCGTCGCGGCGGGTCCTGGTTCAGGCGGCGACGAGCAAGCGGTCAGCGCGCATGCCACCAGCGCGGCCAGGTGTGTGCTTCGCAGAATCACGCCGCCATCGTAGCGGCCATCCGGCAACACGCGGCTCCAAATCCCGTCAAGCCTGACACGCGCGTACACCACGGTGATAACGTAGGCCGCACGATGACGCCGCCAGATCTCCGCCGCCGCTCGAGCAGGTGCTCGGTTCGGCGGCGCCGATCGACCGCTCGCGCATCGAGGGCGAAGGGCCCGACGGACGTCTGCCGCTGACGCGCGGAGATGCTGCGCAACGAGCCGAGCGGCAACATCTTCGGCCTGACCCAGAACGCCGGCATGGGCTGGCGCCCGGACGCCCTCGGCGGACCGCAGTACGTCATCGTCAGCACGATGGGCGGCCTGCGCTCGGAGCAGGGCGAGCCGATCGCGCTCGGCTATCACACCGGCCACTGGGAGATCGGACTGCTGGTGCGCGGCGCCGCGGAAGCGCTGCGCGCGGCCGGCGCGATTCCGTTCGCCGTCTACTGCAGCGACCCCTGCGACGGCCGGACGCAGGGCACGACCGGCATGTTCGACAGCCTGGCCTATCGCAACGACGCGGCGATCGTGATGCGGCGGCTGATCCGATCGCTGCCGACGGCGTCCGGCGTGCTCGGCATCGCGACCTGCGACAAGGGACTGCCGGCGACGATGCTGGCGCTGGCCGGCACGAAGGATCTGCCCGGCGTGATCGTGCCTGGCGGCGTGACGCTGCCGGCGCGCGACGCCGAGGATGCCGGCCAGGTGCAGAGTCTCGGCGCGCGGTTCTCGCACGATCTGATCAGCCTCGACTACGCGGCCACGATGGGGTGCCGTGCGTGCGGATCGTCAGGCGGCGGATGTCAGTTCCTCGGGCACGGCCGCGACGTCGCAGGTCGTCGCCGAAGCGTTGGGTCTGGCGCTGCCGCACAGCGCGCTGGCGCCGTCGGGCGAACCGGTCTGGCTCGAGCTCGCGAGCCGCTCGGCCGCAGCGCTGCAGCGTCTCCACATGCTGGGCATCTCGGTCGGACGGATCCTCACGCAGCCGGCGATCGAGAACGCGATGCTCGTGCACGCCGCGTTCGGCGGCTCCACGAATCTGCTGCTGCACATCCCGGCGATCGCCGCCGCCGCCGGGCTGAAGCCGCCCGCCGTCGACGACTGGATCCGGATCAATCGCGCGACGCCGCGCCTGGTCGACGCGCTGCCGAACGGACCGCGCGGCTTCGCGACCGCGCAGGTGTTCATGGCCGGCGGCGTGCCGGAAGTGATGCTGCATCTGCGCCGCATGGGCCTGCTGAACTGGCGGCGTGCTCACCGCGACCGGCGACACGCTCGACGCCACGCTCGACTGGTGGGAATCGAGCGAGCGGCGCGCAGGCCGCGCGCGCACGGCTCGCGTCGGCCGCGGCGATCGATCCCGATCAGGTCATCATGGCGCCCGACGCCGCACGCCGCGCCGGGCTCACCAGCACGGTGGTCTTTCCGCGCGGCAATCTCGCGCCGCAGGGCTCGGTCATCAAGGCGACCGCGATCGATGCGTCGGTGATCGACGCCGACGGCGTCTACCGCCATCGCGGTCCGGCCCGCGTGTTCACCGACGAGCGCGACGCGATTCAGGCGGTCAAGGGCACGTCCAGCCGACCCGTACGCGAGGGCGACGTGATCGTCCTGATCGGCATGGGGCCGTCGGGAACCGGCATGCAGGAGACCGCGCAGATCACGACGGCGCTCCGCTACCTGCCCTGGGGCAAGCACGTGGCGCTCGTCACCGACGGCCGGTTCTCCGGGTTCTCGAGCGGCGCCTGCATCGGTCACGTCGGCCCCGAGGCGCTCGGACGACGGACCGATCGGACGTGTGCGCGACGACGATCTCATCGAGATCGTGATCGACCGCAACACGCTCACCGGCACCGTCAATCTGGTGGGCGCCGACGGCGTGCCGCTCGACGTCGGACGCGTGCCGACGCGCTGCTCCGCAGCCGGCCGCCGCATCCGGGCCTGGCGCCGCACGAGCGGCTGCCCGACGACACGCCGCCTCTGGGCGGCGCTGCAGCGCGCCAGCGGCGGCACGTGGGCCGGCTGCGTCTACGACGTCGATCGCATCGTCGCGGCACTCGATGCGGCTGCGGACGGACGAGAGGCCCGCCGGATCGGATCGAGGGAAGCCGTAACTGCGGAGTCTTCGGGTCAAAACTTCCGCAAACTTGTGCGGCACGCTGAGCAGCGTTGAAGGCTCGGCGGCAGTGACGACCTATACTCCGACCGACACATGCATGACGAAGCTCTGGGGACTGCGATGGTGGATGATGGGCCTGCTCATGGTGGGGTCGATCATCAACTACCTCACGCGGAGCACGCTGGCGGTGGCCGCGCCGAGCGTCTTGAAAGATCTCGACATCAGCACGCAGCAGTACTCGTGGATCCTGAGCGCGTTTCAGTTCGCGATCATGCTGCAGCCGCTGTGCGGCTATGTCATGGACACGATCGGGCTGAAGCTCGGCTTCGCGATCTTCGCGATCGCCTGGTCGTTCATCAGCATGGCGCATGGACTCGCCGCCAACTGGCAGACGCTGTTCGGCCTGCGCGCGTTGCTCGGGTTTGCCGAAGGGTCGGCCAATCCCGCGGGCATGAAGGCGACGTCCGAGTGGTTTCCCGCCACCGAACGCGGCCTCGCCGGTGGGTTCTTCAACATGGGCGCCTCGCTCGGCTCGATGCTTGCGGCGCCGCTCGTCGCGTGGGCGATCCTGGCGTACAACTGGCAGTTCGCGTTCGTGCTCACCGGCGTCATCGGTCTGGTCTGGGTCGCGCTCTGGCTGGCGTTCTACCAGTCGCCCGCGAAGCACAAGGCGCTCTCTGCGCGTGAGCGCGAGTACATCCTCGCCGGTCAGGAAGCGCACCTCGCTGGAGAAGGACGGCCGTCGATCGGCACGATCCTCGGTCAGCGGAACTTCTGGGGCATCGCGATTCCGCGGTTCCTTGCCGACCCGACCTGGGGCACGCTGACCTTCTGGCTGCCGCTCTATCTGACGACGGTGCGCGGCTTCGATCTCAAGCAGATCGCGATGTTCGCCTGGCTGCCGTTCCTGGCTGCGGATCTCGGCTGCATGTTCGGCGGGACCATCAGCATCACGCTGCAGAAATATGCCGGCCTTGGCCTCATCAACGCGCGGCGCTGTGCCTTCACCGCCGGCGCGCTGATGATGACGGGAGTCGCGTTCGTCGGTACGGTAGACAATCCCTACGTCGCGATCGGGCTGCTCAGCCTGGCCGGTTTCGCGCACCAGACGCTGTCGGTCACCGTGATTACGATGGCATCCGATCTCTTCAGGCGCAGCGAGGTGGCGACCGTGGCGGGCATGGCCGGCACCTGCGGTAACGCCGGAGTGCTGATCTTCTCGCTGCTGATGGGCGCACTCGTGATGCGCATCGGCTATACGCCGTTCTTCGTCGGCCTTGCGGCGCTCGACCTTCTCGGCGCGGTCATCCTCTGGACGGTCGTGCGCGAGCGGCGGCCAGAGACCATAGCTGCCGTCGCGTGACAGCGTGATTCGCAACCCGATTCTTCGCGGATTCAACCCCGACCCGTCCATCGTCCGCGTCGGCGACGACTACTACATCGCGACCTCCACGTTCGAGTGGTTCCCGGGCGTGCAGATTCATCATTCGCGCGATCTCGCGCAGTGGCGATTGATCGCGCGGCCGCTCGATCGCGCCAGTCAGCTCGATATGCGCGGCGACCCGGATTCATGCGGCGTCTGGGCCCCGTGTCTGACGTATGCCGACGGACTCTTTCACCTCGTGTACACCGACGTCAAGCGCTACGGTCGTACGACGACAGCAGGTGCGTCTGGCGCGTCGCTGCGCGATTTCCACAACTACCTCGTCACGAGCCCGCGCATCGACCGCGACTGGTCGGACCCCGTCTACCTGAACAGCAGTGGATTCGATCCGTCGCTCTTCCACGACGAGGACGGCCGCAAGTACGTCGTCAACATGCTGTGGGACCACCGGCCCGGACAGAACCGGTTTGCCGGCATCGTGCTGCAGGAGTACTCGCCGAAGGATCGACGGCTCACCGGCGAGCGGCACACGATCTTCAAGGGGACGGCGATCGGCTTCACCGAGGCGCCGCATCTCTACAAACGCGATGACTGGTACTACCTGCTCACCGCCGAAGGCGGCACCGGATGGGGCCACGCTGTGACCATGGCCCGTTCGCGGTCGCTGCTCGGGCCGTACGAACTGCACCCGGACGTCTACATCCTCACGCGCACGCGATCGTCCGGACGCCGCGCTGCAGCGTGCTGGCCATGCCGATCTCGTCGAGACGCAGTCAGGCGAGACCTACATGGTGTATCTGTGCGGCCGGCCGCTGCGGAATCGCGGCCGCTGCACGCTCGGCCGCGAGACCGCAATCCAGCCGATGACGTGGGGTGCGGATGGCTGGCTGCGTACGACCAGCGGCGACGGCCTCCCGATGATTGACGTTCCTGCACCGGCCGGCGTGGCGCCGCAGCCGCGGCCACTGGCGTCGATCAGAGAGGACTTCGGTGACGGTCGACTGTCGATCGACTTCCAATGGCTGCGAACTCCGCGGTCCGAAGACCTGTTCAGCCTGAACGCACGTCCGGGCCATCTTCGCCTCTACGGCCGCGAGACGATCGGCAGCGTGTTCACGCAGACGCTCGTCGCGCGCCGACAGCAGGCCCACTGCTTCAGCGCATCGACCATCGTCGAGTTCGAGCCGCAGCACTTCCAGCAGATGGCAGGACTGGTCTGCTACTACAACAGCAGCAAGTTCCATTATTTCTACATCTCGCGGGACGAAGCCGGTAAGCATCTGCGCGTCATGTCGGCGCTGCCGGATCAGGTGACGGCAGACGCGTTCACGCCGCCGATTCCTGTTGCCGAGGGCGTGCCCATCGAGCTGCGCGTCGAAGTGGACTACGAGCGGCTGCACTTTGCCTACCGCGACGGTGCTGGGCCGTGGCAGTGGCTGCCGCAGATGTTCGATGCCAGCATCCTCTCGGATGAAGCCACCGCACCAGGCCTGGCCAACTTCACCGGCGCCTTCGTGGGCATGGCCTGTCAGGATCTCGCCGGCACTGCGCAGCCGGCGGACTTCGACTGGTTCGAGTACAGGGAGCGGGACTACGTTGCAGATGGCGCCTCCGAGACTGGCGCTGCTGCGACGTCCGCGGAAACTCGATGAGGTGGCAGGGAGGACGTTGATGCTCCGGGTCGGCCAATGTGGGTGGAAATGGCGCGGCGCGCTGGTCCTCGCCTTTGTGACGGTTGCGATCCTCGAGGCGCAGGACCCGACGCCGCTCTCCCGGCAGTCGAACGCGCCCATTGACGCGCGCGTGAGCGACCTCCTGTCGCGCATGACGCTCGAGGAAAAAATCGCGCAGCTTGTCGCGATCTGGAACCGCAAGCGCGACATCCAGGACTCGCAGGGGCGTTTCGATCCGGCGAAGGCGCAGGCGCTTATCGGCGCCGGCATCGGGCAGGTGGCGCGTCCGAGCGAAATCGCCGGTGGCGGATCGCGTGCGGCACACGACGCCGCGTTCTTCGTGAACGCGGTGCAGAAGTGGCTCCTCGAGAACACACGGCTCGGCATTCCTGCCATGTTTCACGAGGAGGCGCTGCACGGCCTCGTGGCGCCCGGCGGAACTCACTTTCCTGTGCCGATTGGTCTGGCAAGCACCTGGGATCCACAGCTGATCGAGCGGCTGATGAGCGTCGCGGCGCTCGAAGCGCGCGCGCGCGGCGTTCATCACGTGCTGTCTCCGGTCGTCGACCTGGGACGCGACCCGCGGTGGGGGCGCATCGAGGAGACCTACGGCGAGGATCCGTATCTGGTCACGCAGATGGGGGTGGCTGCGGTCCGCGGGTATCAAGGGACCTCGCTGCCGCTCGCGACGGACAAAGTGTTTGCAACCTTGAAACACTTCGCCGGACACGGGTCGCACGAAGGCGGCATCAACACCGCGCCGCCGCTCGTCTCGGAGCGCTTGCTCCGCGCCGAGCTGCTGATGCCGTTCGAAGCGGCGGTGAAGGCCGGTGCCCATACCGTGATGCCGAGCTACAACGAAGTGGACGGCGTGCCTTCGCACGCCAGCCGTTGGTTGCTGACCGACATCCTCCGAGGTGAGTGGGGATTCAACGGTCTGGTTGTCTCCGACTACTTCGGTATCGAGCAGTTGCGCACGCGCCACTCCGTTGCGGCGGACCGCGGCGAAGCCGGACTGCAGGCTCTGGAGGCCGGTGTCGACCTGGAGCTGCCGGACCCGCACGGCTTTCCCGAGCTCATCGCCCTGGTGAAAAGCCGCCGCCTTTCCGAGTCAGAGGTCGATCGCTCGGTCGCTCGTGTGCTGCGCGCGAAGTTCATGGCCGGGCTGTTCGAGAATCCATACGTCGATGCCGAACGCGCGCAACGCGTCAGCAACACGCCTGACCACCAGGCCCTCGCGCTCGAGGCGGCGCGCAAATCCATCGTCTTGCTCAAAAACGAAGGCGGACTGCTGCCCCTGAACCGCGATCGGGTCAGGACTCTCGCCGTCATCGGTCCGAACGCGAAGGGGATGCACCTCGGCGGCTATTCACAGAATCCCGGTCGCGGCGTTGACGTGCTCACGGGCATCACCGCGAGTGCCGGTGCCCGCGTCAAGGTGCTGTATGCGGAAGGCGTACGCATCACCGAACACGACGCCAACTGGAACGCGGACACGGTCGTGCTCGGCGACCGGCAGCAAAACCTCGCGCGAATCCAGGAGGCCGTGAAGGTGGCGCGTCAGGCGGACGCGATCGTGCTGGCGATTGGCACCAACGAATCCGTCTCACGGGAAGCGTGGGCCGACAATCACCTCGGTGACGTCGCCGACGTGTCGCTGATGAGCAACCAGGACGATCTGGTCAGGACGATGCTCGATACGGGCAAGCCGGTCGTCGCGTTGCTGATCAACGGACGTCCGCTGGCGATACCGCTCGTCGCCGATCGTGTGCCCGCGGTCGTCGAGGCGTGGTATGCGGGGCAGGAAGGTGGCACGGCAATCGGCGAGGTGCTGTTCGGCGACGTCAATCCCGGGGGCAAACTGCCGGTAACCTTTCCGCGCCACAGCGGCCAGCTGCCGGTCTATTACAATCGGCGGCCGACGTCCTTCCGAAGCCATCTCGATCTCACGCGCGAGCCGTTGTGGCCATTCGGCTTCGGTCTGAGCTACACGACGTTCCGGCTCGACGAGTTGAAAGTCGCGTCGCCGACGATCGCGCCCTCCGGGCGGACCGACGTGACGGTCCGCGTGACCAACACTGGACCGCGTCTCGGCGACGAGGTCGTGCAGCTGTACATCCGTGATCAGGTCAGCTCGGTGACGCGTCCGGTGAAGGAGCTGCGCGGCTTCGCGCGCGTCACGCTGCAGCCAGGCGCGTCCCAAAACGTTCGATTCACGCTCGGGCCCGAGGAACTGTCGTTGATCGATCGACGCATGCAGCGCGTGGTCGAACCGGGGCGCTTCGACATCATGGTGGGGACGGGCGCCACGCCAGCCCTCACCGCCACGCTCGACGTCGTTGCGCGTTAGAGCAGGAATCAGGAAAACGGGATCAGCTCGAGCTCTGATTCCTCAAGCCTGTCCCAGCCCTGAGTCCCGATTCCTGATTCCTTAACTATCGCAGCACGTTCTGCACCTGGGTGTAGACGTTGAGCAGGGCGAGGAATCCGAACATCAGCGTGGACCAGACCAGGGCCGTCGCCCGCAGCCGTCCGATGCGAATCGCCGGCGGCAGCAGCCTCCGGTTCAGCGCGATGAGGAGAAACGAATAGAAGAACATCATCGTGCCAGCGGTTGACGCGGAGATCACGAGCAGCGTCAATGGCTGTGATATTCCCCCCATCAGGATGGTGCAGCCAAGCGCGACCAGGCCCCACACGAGCCAGAAATACATGCGGCTTTCCGACGCAGCGGGGAAATAGGTGGTCTTCAGGATGTCGGCGGCCAGGCGGCTGGTGTAGTCCAGGATGCCCATGGCGGTGCCGAACAGGGCGAAGGCGCCGACGGCGAGGAACAGCACGCCAAACCACGGCCCCACCGATCGCCCGAGCACCTCCGACTCGATTCTCAGGAACGACACGTCGTTGGGCAGGTCCGGCCGGCCGAAGAGCGTCGAGTGCGCGACGAGCGACGTCAGGCCGATGGTCACGTATCGTGACGAGCACGAAGCTGCAGGCCTGCTCGACGTTGGCGAATTGCCACCAGCGTCGCCAGCGTGCCATGTTGGCCGGTGTGGTCTCGAAGATGTAGCTGATCGCGGCTGTGTCTCTGGCGTCGGGCGCGCCGGTCACCGGGCTGACCAGTCGCGGCACGTACTGTCCCATGCCGAATCCCTTGTCGCGGATCCAGTTGCTCTGGCAGAGATTCTGCGCGCCGCCCGCGCCGGCAAATGCGATGGCGCCGAAGACCAGGGCTACGGTCAATCCTTCCGGCAGCGTGCCGATTGCCGCCAGGCCAGCCGGCAGCGCCCGCCATGATGCCGGCTCGATCGCCAACGCCACTCCGAGCACGACGAGGAGGAGCACGGCGGCAACCTTGACGAAGATCAGCCGTTCGAGCGCGACGTAGACGATCGGCGCGAACGTCAGTGCGATGCCCATCACGAGCAGGCTGATGACCGCGATCAACGTGGGGCTTCCGCCGAATAGATAACTGGCGAGCGTCGCCGAGCTGATCGCCCATCCGGGCCAGAGGTTGCCCAGATAGGCGAGCACGGCCAGGAGAGCCCCCAGTGCCTCCACAACCTGTTGAAACCAGTCACAGCCGTTTCGCCGGTGGCAAGTGTGTAGCGCTCGATCTCCATGTTGAGGAAGAACTGCGTGAGGACACCGACGAGCGCGCCCCATAAGAGCACGAGCCCCACTTGCGATGCGATGTACGGCCAGAGCACGAACTCTCCGGAGGAGAGCCCGACGCCGCCGGCAACGATACCGGGACCGACCAGCCGCCAGTAATTGCGTGGCGGCTCCGGCATGTCGCGGACCTCGCGCTGCGGGAGCGCGTCATCGCGGCCGGTCCGAGCCCGTTGATCAACGCTGGTCGTCGAGGGTGTTATCAATCGAACACGGTATCCGCCGCCCGTTGGTTTGATGCCAGCGTCGTCCAACGGGCGTGGCGGGAGCCGGCGTGCGACGGCTCCCGCCACCCCTCCCCGTGTCTCAACCGCGGTCGGAAGACGCATCGCGGCTCTCGGTGGAGTTCATCGTGACCTGATGCCCCGCCCCTTTGGACGCGTCAGAACGAGAACTTCACGCCGAGCTGCAGCTCGCGCATCGGTGTGCGCGTGGTGTTGATCGTGCCGTAGAGCGGGCTGGACATCGACATGTCCGGGTCGCCCCAGACCGGATTGTTGAACACGTTGAACGCTTCCAGCCGGAACTGCACGATCTTGGCTGCCGCCGAACATGATGTTCCGCATGATCGACATGTCGGTGTTGAAGATGCCCGGTCCGATGACGATGTTGCGCCCGGTGTTCCCGTAGGTGAAGGCGTCCGGGCGCGCGAACGCCGCGGTGTTGAACCACTGCTGCACCGTCTGTGGCCCATCGTTGGGATCCTGGCCGGACACGAGGTTCGGACGATAGGTCTGCGGCTCGGTGTTGGGGACGTCGACGCCGACAGCCGGATCGCGCGGGAAGCCGCTCGACTTGTTGACGATCGCGCTGATCTGCCAGCCGCCGAGGATCGCGCCGGCGGCACGCCTGCTGTGCCCACGGCTTGCCTGGCCCGAACGGCAGCTCGTAGAGCACCGACGTGACGAACCGGTGCCGGACGTCGAAGATCGACAGCCCCCATTCGCACTCGAAGCAGTTGCTGTTCTGCGGGAACAGCGCGTCGCCGTTGAGCACGCGGATGCCGCTGCCGTTGTCCTCGGACTTCGACAGCGTGTAGCCGACGAGCACCGAGAGCCCCTGGTCGAGCCGCCGCGTCAGCTTCATCGCCATCGAGTTGTACTTGGCCTCGGCGACGTTGCCGATCTCCTGGATCTTGGTGAACTCCGGATACGGCCGCCGGCTCGCGAGAGGCGCCGGGCCCCGGCGTCACCTCGTTGGCGTCGAACATCCGCTCGAGGCGTTTGCTGCGCGAGCCGAGATAGCCGATCTCGAACGCCGTGTTCGCGTCCGAGCTCGCGCTGGACGTTGAACACGTACTGAACCATGTACGGCGTCTTGCGGTCGTACATGTTGCCGAGCACGTAGTGATTCGACACGCAGACGAGCGGCGGCTGCACGCCGCACACGTTGGTGCCCGATCCGACGAACGGCGCGTTCCAGTTCAGATTCAGCAGCAGCGGGTCGGCGGTGTCCTGCCGGCGGCCGGCCGCGTTGCGCGCCATGTCGAACCGCGGATTGCCGGTGTCCTGCATGTAGAAGACGCCGGCGCCGGCGCGAACCGACCAGTTGGCGCTCGGCGTCCACGCCCAGCCGACGCGCGGCGCGAAGTTCAACTTGTCGTCGTCGACCAGGCGCCCGCCCAGCTCGCCGTCGCGCGAGATCTGGATGTTGGGCGCGAACCGGATCGGCGAGTCCTCGTAGAAGTCGCCCTCGCCGATGCGCACCAGCACCGGATGACGCGACAGGTCGGCCACCGGCACGCCGGTGTCGCGATACGGCAGGTACGCGTTGATCAGCGTGCCGCCCTTGTCGAGCCACGGCGGCACGTACTCGTAGCGGATGCCGAGATCGAGCGTCATGTCGTCGCGCATGCGCCACGTGTCGGTGAAGTAGTAGGCCTGGCTGATGGCGCGGAAGTTCGTCGTCGCGAGTGCCACCGCCGATTCGGACGCTGCGCATGTAGCCGAGCAGGAAGTCGGCGAACGCGGCGGGCCCGCCGTCGCGGCGCCGGTGGCCGATCCGGTGGCCCGGCCGTCGAACGCGAACGAACCGCGCGAGAACTGATTGCCGACCTGGTTGTACTGATCGAACCGGATGGCCGCGCCAGCCTTGAACGAGTGCCTGCCGCGGAACCAGGACAGGTTGTCGGTGAACTCGAACACCTTGTTCCGGTTGGTGTACGGGCCTTCCGTGCTGTCGCCGAACCCGCTGAATCCCGGAGATGCCGATGGTCGGAATCCCCCACGACTCGGGCGTGCCCGGCCGAGACGCCGGGAATGCCGAGCTCGTCGACCACGTCGCGCACGAAGGCCAGCTCGCGTCCGAAGGTGTTGAAGAAGGAGTTGTAGCCGAAGCGGAACTCGTTGAGCACCGTCGGCGACAGCGTGTAGGTGTTGCCGATCATCAGCTGATGCACCGTGTTGAGCAGCTTCGAGCCGTTCAGCTTCAGCGCCGGCGTCACCTCGTCGTCATGACTCCAGCTGTAGCGGCCCATCCAGTTCGACTTCGAGCTCTGGACGAAGTCCATGCGCTGGGTGTACTGCTTCCGGTCGATGACGCGATCCTGCCTGCGAGATGTAGTTGTTCTCCGTGCCCGCCGCGTTCGGCTCCGGATAGAACTCGAGCAGCTTCTGCGAGATCGGATGGATTCGATTCGCCGGAATGCGGTTGCCCGGCGAACGGCTGGCAGCGTCCGGACGCCGCCGGCGACCGCGCAGGTCGCCGGATCGAGCAGCGGGGTCGCGAACGCCGAGAAATCGCCCGACCGCATCGCCGCCGTGGGCACGCGTGAAGGGGTTCAGGAACGTCTTGTCGTCCTTGTAGCCCTCGCAGTTCGACATGAAGAACAGCCGGTTCCTGGCCACCGGGCCGGTCGCCGTGTAGCCGAACTGATGCCACTTGAAGTCGGGCTTGGGCGCGGCGGCCTGGGCGGCCGTGAAGGCGTAGGGGCGCGCGTCGAACTTGTCGTTGCGGTGGAACTCGAACACCGTGCCGTGGAAGGCGTTCGAGCCCGACTTGGTGACGACGTTCACCTGGCCGGCGGCGCGGCCGAACTCCGCCGAGTAGATGCCGGTCTGCACCTTGAATTCCTCCAGCGCGTCCACCGACGGCAGGAAGATGTAGGTGTTGAAGTTGACGTCGGTGTTGTCCACGCCGTCGAGCGTGTAGTAGTTGAACTCGCGCCGCTGGCCCGAAATCGGAATACTGCTGGTTGGCGCGCGAGCCGCCCTGGCGATCGCCCGCCTGCCCGGCGCCGGCGAACCCGCGCTCACGTTCGGGCTGAGCGCGATGAGGCTCAGGTAGTTGCGGCCGTTGAGCGGCAGTTCGACGATGCGCCGATTCTCGATGACCGTGCCGACCGTCGCGTTCTCCGTCGAGAGGAGCGACGTCACCGCGGTCACCTCGGTCGTTTCGGTGATGCCGCCGATCTCGAGCGTGAAGCGTCACGCGGAGCGTCTGCTCCACGTGCAGTTCCACCCTGTTCTGCGCGGCTCTGAAGCCCTCGCAGTTCGGCTTTGACCAGGTAAGCGCCCGGAGGCATCGCCGGGAACGTGAAGGCACCGACCTCGTTGCTCTGTTGCGTGCGAACGGCGTTGCGTTGGCGACGTTCTGCGCCGTCACGGTCGCGCCGGGAAGCGCGGCACCGGAGGAGTCTTTCACCTCGCCGGTGATGGTGCCGAGCGTCTGCGCGTAGGCGGGGGTCCACAGGGCCACACAGACGGCAATGGCGACGAGGGCTTTTGCCATGGACGGGCTCCTCCGGCGGCTTGTATAAACCCCAGTCCCGCCGGAGTCAACCCAAAAGTGTGTCTAACACGAAATACGCTGTGCGCATTACGCAAAGGGGTGGCCCGCGCTCTCCTGGAGCGAACGATCGTGATCAGGCGCTGCCGCCGCGCTGCGCCCGGCGAGCGACCAGCTGGTCCGCCAGCGCGCCCAGCAGAATCACGGCGCCCATGACGGCGAAGTCGAGCGAGCCGGGGATGTCGAGCAGATTCACGAGATTACGCAGCACCTGGAGGAGCGCCGCGCCCATGACGATGCCGAGTACGGAGCCCTCGCCGCCACGCAGGCTGCAGCCGCCGACAACGGCGGCGGCAATGGCGTAGAGCTCGTAGAAGTTGCCGTGTGACGCCGGTGAAATCGAGTTGGTGTAGAACGCGATGATGATGCCGGACAGCGCAGCCAGCACCCCCGAGATGACGTAGGCCCAGACGACGACGGTCGTCGTGCGCACGCCAGAATAGCGCGCCGCTTCTTCGTTCTGGCCGATGGCGAACAGGTGCCGTCCGTACACAGACCGGTGCAGCAGCAGCCACGTCAGGCCGGCCACCACACACAGCGCGACGAACGGCATCGGCACACCCGCGACGCTGCCAGACGCCAGCGCGCGCGCCCATTCGAACCCGGCCGCCGAGCCGAATCCCTTGGTCGAATCATCGGCGATATACCGCGCCGCGCCCCGGTAGAGCAGCAGCCCGCAGAGCGTCACGATGAACGGCGGCAGCCGCAGGTGGGTGACGAGCAGGCCGTGCCCGGCTCCCAACGTCCCGCCCAGTACGCACGATGGCCGCGAGCGCGATTGCGGCCGGCCACTGCCACTCGACCAGCATCATCGACAGCAGGATGCCGAGCAGCGCGCAGATCGACCCGACCGACAGATCGATGCCGCCGCTGATGATGACGATGCCGACGCCGATGCTGAAGATGCCATAGGTCCCAACCAGCCGGGCGACATTCTGCAGATTGGCCACGCTCAGGAACTGCGGGCTGGCCGCGGCGACCACCGCGCAAAGCAGCACCGAACAGCGCCAGGACGCTGATCTCTTTTCGCGTCATCAGGCTACGGCGAGCGTCATGATGGCTTCCGGCGTGCACGACGCGCGATCGAGCACGCCGGTGATGCGTCCGTCGTGCATCACCGCGATGCGGTCGCTTGCGGCGATGATCTCCTCGAGGTCACTGCTGATCATCATCACCGCCGCACCCGCATCCGCGAGGCGGCGGATCAGCTGATGGATCTCGGCCTTCGCGCTGACGTCAACGCCCTGTGTCGGCTCGTCGAAGACGATGACCTGCGGGCGCAACCCCATCCACTTGCCGAGCACGACCTTCTGCTGGTTGCCGCCGCTGAGCGTGGCGACACGCGTCTCGATCGACGCCGCCTTCACCGTCAGGGCGGCGGCGGTCTCGCGGGCGGCGCTGGCTTCGGCTCTTCGCCGCACCAGACCCCCACGGGCATATGAGGCGAGCGCCGGCAATGTGATGTTCTCGCGGACGCTCAATGCATCGATCACGCCGTGCCGCCGCCGATCCTCCGGCACCAGACAAATGCCCTGCCGGATGGCGTCACGAGGCGAAGTGATGGTGAGCATCCGGCCGTCGAGCGCGACGCCGCCGGCGAGGCGCGGGACGATGCCGCAGATCGTTTCGGCCAACTCCGATCGTCCCGCGCCGACCAGCCCCGCGATGCCGAGCACCTCGCCACGCCGGATCGTCAGCGAGACCTCGGCGCCGGGATAGCGCGCGGTCCGGATGCCGTCGATCTGCAATCCCGAGGTTGCCCTCTTGCTGTCCGCGCTGGGGCGCCGCATGCCGTCGTGACGCAGGCGATCGACGGCGCGACCGACCATCAGCTGCACCAGGCGATCGTGCGAGATCTCATTCCGGGACAGCGACCCCGCGTGACGCCCGTCCCGCAGCACGACCGCGCGATCGGCCAGCCGCTCGATCTCCTGCAGCCGATGCGAGATGTAGACGATGCCGGCGCCGCCGGCACGCAGATCCTGCAGCACCGCGAACAGCCGCTCCGCCTCTACCGCACCGAGGCTCGACGTGGGTTCGTCGAGGACGAGCAGGCGCGCGTTCATCGACAGCGCGCGCGCGATCGCCACCAGTTGCCGCTGCGCCGGCGACAAGCGTCGCAGCGGCGTTCGCGCAGACACGGTCAGTCCGACGCGTCGCCAGCTGCTGGTCTGCGTCCGCCTCCATGCGCCGGCGATCGAGCAGGCGCAGCGGCCCGCGATGGACGCTCACGCCCGAGGAAGATATTGCCGGCGACGTCGAGCGTGTCGACGAGCTCGAGCACCTGATGGATCACCGCGATGCCAAGACTCGCCGCGTCGGACGGCGTCTGGATGGCGGCAGGAACACCGTCGACGTGAATCGTTCCCGCGTCGGCGCGGTGGATGCCCGCCAGCACTTTCATCAGCGTCGATTTGCCGGCCCCGTTCTCGCCGACCAGCGCGACGATCTCGCCGCGATGGACGTCGAAGTCGACGTCGGCCAGCGCCACCACGCCAGGAAAGCGTTTGGAGATTGCCGACATTTGCAGTAAAGGAACTGGTGTCAATGGGCAGCTCCGGTACAGCGGCGTGGGAGCAGCGGTGGCATCCGCTGCGCGAGGAATGGGTGGTCGTCGCGGCTCATCGTCAGGATCGTCCGTGGCAAGGCGAACGCCGCTCCACCTCGGAAGCGGCGGTGCCAGCATACGTCGAGAGCTGTTACTTCTGTCCGCGCAACGCCCGCGTGAGCGGCGCGCGGAATCCCGACTACGGGTCGATCTTCGTTTTCGACAACGATTTGCCATGCGTCGGCGCCGACGCGCCCCGCGAGCTCGAGCCGCCGCCGGGAATCTACAGGAACGCCCCGGCGACCGGCGTCGCGCGCGTCGTCTGCTACACGCCGCGGCACGACCTGACGCTGGCGGAGCTGACGGTCGACGAGATCGTGGCGCTGCTTGGCGCGTGGCGCGATCAATACCTCGAGCTGGGCGCGCATCCCGACGATCAATCACGTGCTCATCTTCGAGAACAAAGGCGAGGTCGTCGGCGTGTCGAACCCGCATCCCCACGGGCAGATCTACGCGACCAACTTCGTCTTCAAGACGATCGAGACCGAGGTCGCCGTCAGCCGGCGATATTACGACGAACACCACCGCGTGCTGTTCCACGACATCGTCCGATCCGAGCAGGAGGACGGCCGGCGGATCCTGTTCGAGAACGACTCGGCGGTCGTGTTCCTCCCCTACTTCGCGCGGTATGCCTACGAGTGCTACGTCGCGCCGAAGGAGACGCACGCGAGCGTGGCCACGCTGTCGAACGGCGAGCGGCGCGACCTGGCGGCGGCGCTCAAATCGCTGCTGGTGCGCTACGACAATCTGTGGGAGATGTCGTTCCCGTATGTGCTGACGCTGCACCAGGCGCCGACCGATGGTCTCGACCATCGCGGCTTTCATTTCCACATCGAGTGCCACCCGCCACTGCGCAAGCCGCACCTGCTGAAGTATCTCGCGGGCCCCGAAGTCGGCGGCGGCAACTTCCTGAGCGATACGCGGCCCGAGGCGAAAGCGGCCGAACTGCTCGCGACTGCCGGACCTCCACTATCGCGTTCGCGGCGCGACGGACCGCGGCGCACCGGATGGGCAGCCGCATGCGTGATCCGCGGGTGCTGCTGGCACCGATTCTCGCCATGCACGATCGCGTGCGCGACGAGATCGTCCACGCGACCGAACGCGCGCACGTCGACGCGCTTGCGGCGGTCGATCACGACACCGACGGAGACACCATCTACGCCATCGACGTCGTCGGCGAAGCCGTGGTGACACAGTTCGCGGCGGACCTGGCGCGAGAGCATGCGTTCGTGCTCGTCGCGGAGGGGCTGCCGGGCGGCCGTCGCGGCCATCCCGGCGGCGACGAGGCTGCGGACTGGTGGATCATCGTCGATCCGATCGACGGCACGCGCGGGCTGATGTACCAGAAGCGCAGCGCGTGGATTCTCACGGCGGTGGCACCCAATCGTGGCCCGGCCACGTCGCTGCGCGACGTGGTGCTGGCGGTGCAGACCGAAATCCCGTTGATCAAACAGCACCTGTCGGATCAACTGTGGGCGGTGCGCGGCGAAGGCGTGCAGGCCGTCCGTTACAACCGGCTGACGGGTGAGCGTGGCCCGATTCGCCTCGCTCCGTCGCGCGCGCCCGGTATCGAGCACGGTTTCGCCACGGTGGTCCGGTTCTTTCCCAACGCTCGCGATGAGCTCGGACGCGATCGACGACGGGATCGTCTATGGCGCGCTGGGTCCCTACGCGCCCGGGAAGGCACACTGCTTCGAAGACCAGTACGCCTCGCACTGGTGGTCAGCTGTACGAGCTGATGGCTGGGCACGATCGGTTCGTCGCCGACTTGCGCCCGCTCCTCCGTCCGGTGCTGCAGCGCCGCGGGCTGCCGCCGGCGCTGGCGTGTCATCCGTACGACGTCTGTTGTGCGCTGATTGCCGAGGAGTGCGGCGTCATCGTGACCGATCCTCGCGGCGCGACGCTCGACGCGCCACTGAACGTTGACGCCGAGGTCGCGTGGGTCGGCTACGCGAATGCGCGGATCCGCGCGCAGATCGAGCCGTTGCTGCAGCAGGCGCTGCGCGCGCGTGGCTGGATCGACAGCGATGACCGGCGCGACGCCTGACGTCGACGCGTTCGCCGATCTGCTTCGCGCCCGCGGGCTTGTGCGAGCCGGGCGTGCCGATCTCAGTGGCGCGCGCACCAGGTCGGCTCGACGTGATGGGCGGCATCGCCGACTACTCCGGCTCGCTCGTGCTCGAGCGGCCGATCGCCGAGGCGACCTGGGCCGCGATCCAGCCGACCGGCCGCCCCGTGCTCGACGTGGTCAGCCTCGGTCGCCCGCCGCTGACCATCCCGCTCGACACAGTGGCTCCAGATGGTGTGCCGATCGCCTACGACCAGGCGCGCCGCATGTTCCGCGACGGCGAAACGTGGGCGGCGTATGTGGTCGGCGTGCTGCTCGTGCTCGCGCGTGAACGCGCGGTGCCGCTTCGCTTCCGGACTTCGCATCGTCGTGTGGTCCACGGTCCCTGAAGGCAAGGGCGTCAGCTCGTCGGCTGCGGTTGAAACCGCCACGATGTACGCGGTCGGCGCAGTCGCTCGGTATCGAAGTGATGGGGCGCGATCTCGCGGTCCTCTGTCAGCGCGCGGAGAACCTGGTCGCCGGTGCGCCGTGCGGCGTCATGGACCAGATGACGTGTGTCTTCGGCGAACCCGAGACGCTCCTGACGCTGCTCTGTCAGCCCGCGGAACTGCAATCGCCCGTGCGTGTGCCTCCGGATCTCGAGTTCTGGGGGTTGGATTCAGGCGAGCGCCACGCCATCGGCGGGTCCGACTATGCCGCCGTCCGCACCGGGGCGTTCATGGGATTCCGAATCCTGCGGGCCGAGGCGGGTCTGTCGACGGAGTATCTCGCCAACATCAGCCCGGTGGAGTTCGAACGACCGACTGCTGCGCCATCTGCCGGACGAGATGACGGGCGACGCGTTCCTCGCCCGCTACGGCCACACCGGGGACAGCGTGACGACTGTTCAACCCGGCCGACGATACCGCGTGAGCACGCCGACTGCGCATCCGGTCTACGAGCGGCAGCGTGCCGAGGAGTTCCGTCATCTGCTGACCAACTCGCCGGACGAGGCCGACTGCGTGCGACTCGGCGAGCTAATGTATGCATCGCACGCGAGCTACGGGCAATGTGGACTCGGGTCGCCGGGGACGGACCGGCTTGTCGAGCTGGTGCGGCGCGAGGGAACGGTATCGGGGTTGTACGGGGCTCGAATCACCGGCGGCGGTAGTGGTGGGACAGTCGCGGTGCTCGGGCGCCGCGATGCCGGTGCCGCGATCGCGCGCGTGGTCGCCGCCTACGAGCGTGACACCGCCTATCGCCCACATGTCTTTGCGGGTTCGTCGCCTGGCGTGCTGGCGTTCGGCAGCCGGACGACTCGTGCTCTCTGACTCACACGCTTGGAGGGAAATTTGATTCGACGCTGTCCTCACGCGATCGACGGTCGTGATATTGAACGCCGCGTGACGCGGCTTGCGGTCTGGATTCTGGTGTGGGCGTGTGTGGTCGCCGGGTGTCGATCGAGTGGCGGTGCCGATGAGAGCGCCGGACGGCCATTGAAGGTCGCGTTCGTCACCAATAACTCCGCTGACTTCTGGACGATTGCACGTCGCGGCGTCGAGAAAGCGGATGAGGAATTGGCCGACGTCGAAGCCGAGTTCCGCCTGACTTCGGACGGGACCGCTGCGGAACAGCAACGAGTGATCGACGATCTGCTGACCAAAGGGGTCGATGCGATCGCCATTTCTCCGGTCGACCCGCAGAATCAGGTCGCTCTGATCAATGCGGCTGCGCAGCGGACGCTGGTCTTCACACAGGACAGCGACGCGCCCGACTCGGCGCGCACGTGCTACATCGGTACCGACAATCTGGCGGCGGGCCGCCAGGCCGGGCAGCTCATTCGCGAAGCCATTCCCGAAGGCGGCGCCGTCATGCTGTTCGTCGGCAAGCTCGATGCGCGCAACGCACAGGAGCGAGTCCAGGGGATCAAAGAGGCGCTTGCCGGCTCCAATATCCGCATCCTCGACGTGCGCACCGACGATGTGGACGACGTGCGGGCGAAGGCGAATGCGGCGGACACACTCGTCCGCTATCCCGATATCAAAGGCATGGTCGGACTGTGGAGCTACAACGGCCCGGCGATTCTCAACGCCGTGCGCGAAGCCGGCAAGGTCGGGCGGGTCCGCATCATCGCCTTCGACGAAGCCGACGAAACGCTGGCCGGCGTCAAAGACGGTGCGATTCACGCCACCGTGGTCCAGCAGCCCTACGAGTTCGGGTATCAGGCGATCAAACGGATGGCGCAGGCCGCGCGCGGCGATCGGTCGTTCATTCCCGCCACGAAGCAGATCATCGTGCCGACGCTGATCGTGAACCGCGCCAACGCCGAGGAGTTCATCGCCCGCATCAACACGCTGCGCGGGCGTTAGTGGGAGGGTACCGACGTGACCATGACACCGTCGAGCCGGCGGCGCTTCCTCTCGGGCCTGGGCAAGGCGGGCGCGGTGCTGGCCACCGGTTCGTGGCTCGAGTCGATTGGCTACGCGCAGGCGGCGCGCGGGTCGGCGCGCGCGCTGATCCAGCAGCCCGCTCTTCGCACTGATCTCGACCGCCGCGTGCTCGGCGCCTTCCTGGAGCACCTCGGCCGAGCGGTGTACACCGGCGTATACCAGCCCGGATCGCCGCTGGCCGACGCCAATGGTTTCCGCACCGACGTGGTCCGGGAAGTGAAGGAACTCGCTGTTCCGATCATTCGGTATCCGGGCGGGAACTTCGTGTCCGGCTACAACTGGCTCGACGGCGTCGGACCGAAAACGCAGCGGCCGACGGTGCTCGAGCGCGCGTGGAATTCGATCGAGACCAACCAGTTTGGCACCAACGAGTTCGTCGACTGGTGCCGCATGGTCGGGTCGGAGCCGCTGCTGGGAATGAATTTCGGCACCGGCACAGCGGAGATGGCGGTCGCCTACGTCGAGTACCGCAATCTCGATCGCGGCACGAAGTGGAGCGATTTGCGCCGCTCGCACGGGTACGAGAAGCCGCACAACGTGCGCTACTGGTGTCTCGGCAACGAGATGGATGGTCCCTGGCAGATCGGGCAGATGCAGTCGCGCGAGTACGGGCGCAAGGCGCGGGACGCCGCGCAGCAGATGCGCGTCGTCGACCCGACGCTGCAGCTGATTGCGTGCGGATCGAGCGGCACGGCGATGCCACAGTATTTGGTCTGGGATCGCGAAGTGCTCGAGGAGTGCTACGACATGGTCGATGGCATCTCGCTGCACGCCTACTACGGCAACACCGCGCCGCTGACCGGCAACAGCACGGCGCGGTATCTGGCGATGAACCTCGACATGGATCGTCAGATTCGCGAGGTGGCGGCGGTCTGCGACTACGTGCAGGGTCTGCGCCGTTCGCGCAAACGCCTCTGGTTGTCGTTCGACGAGTGGAATGTCTGGTACCGTGCCCGCAGCGGCGACGCCGTGAACGGGCGGCGGCAGTTCGCGCCGAAGCTGCTCGAGGAGGTCTACAACCTCGAGGACGCGCTGCTGGTCGGCGGCTTCGTGAACACGCTGCTGCGCAACGCCGAACGCGTCCGCGTCGGCTGCATCGCTCAGCTGGTGAACGTCATCGCGCCGCTCGTGACCAGCGACACCGGCGTGTTGCGGCAAAGCACGTACTTCCCGTACGCGTGGGCGCTGCGCTACGCGCGTGGGCGCGTGCTCGATCTCCGCGTCGAGTCCGAGGCCTATCCGATCCGGGCCGCCGGCCTGCAGCCCGACTTCGCGCGCAACGAGCAGGTGCCGTTCGTCGATGTGGTCGCGACACTGGACTCACAGAACAACCAGGCATGCGTGTTGATGCTGAATCGCGATCTCGATGCCGAGCGCGAGCTGGTGCTCGAGTGGCGAGACGCCACGCCGACGCGCGTCCTCGTCTGTGAAACATTGACCGGCACCGATCTCAAAGCCGTGAACACCTTCGAGCAGCCGCGGCGGGTGGCACCGCAGCGGCTCGATCCACCGGCGGCCGGGACGCGCATGACGTTCAAGTTGCCATCACGGTCCTATACCGTGGTACACCTCGCGACGACGTAAGCTCTCCGCCGAAAGATGTGGTATATCGGGCCGTGATTCGCGACCTCAAGGCTCTCTTCATTCTGGCGATGCTCGCCGTACACGGCGGTGAGCGCCTCGGCGCTCAAGCCCGTCCCGACTTCACTGGCGTGTGGACCGATTACGTCGATCCACAGCAGCCTGCGGCCGCCGGTGGGCAAGCAGCGGCGGCTCTCGACCTCCCATTGATCCCCGAGGCACGACAGAGGGTCGAGACATACCGGAAGCTCGTCGGACCGACCGGCGACACGCCGGGAGCTTATTGCCTCGGACCGGGGATGCCCGCCCTGCTCTTCGGCGGTGCGACGTACCCGATGGAGATCATTCATCGGCCCGAGCAGATCACGATCATTTACGAGTTGCACAACGACGTGCGTCGTCTCTATCTTGGCAACCGCCGTGTGCCAGAGGCAGATCGTCTGCCGGGTCGCAACGGCTACTCAGCCGCCCGGTGGGAAGGCGATACGCTGGTCGTCGAGACGACAAACCTGGTTGACCAGGTGGATCAGCGCTATCCGCACAGCGACCGTGCGCAGGTGGTGGAGCGCTACCAGCTCACCACGGGCGCCCGCGGCGAACGTGTGCTGGTCATCGACATGACGATGACCGATGCCGTGTTTTACACGCGGCCGGTGACCGGCCAGAAGAAGTGGGTGGAAGTGCCCAACGGCCACCTGCTGCCGTACGACTGTGCTGAGGAAGGATGGCGCAAGCGCCTGGATGAACTCCAGCAGCGCGCCGCCGAGGCGACACGAACAGAGCCGCGCAATTAATCAGCGCTGTTGCGCCGCGCGACTTCGGCCGTGTCAGGGTCGGCCGGTTGTTTCGTGGGCATCGAGGTGAGACCAGACGCCCAATTCAGCATCACGGTGATGGGCTCGGTCGCGGGAACGCGACGCGCATCGATGAGAAACGATCGGCCGTCGGGCATGACCGCATAAGAGTCGCGCGCAGCCGACGGGCCTTCGGCGATCGACGTTCGGAACAGCTTCCGAGGCGCGCCGAACGACGATATGTTCCCGGCGTCTGTCACGGTGACCGCCATCAGCGATCGATCCGGCGACAGATAGAACAGCTCACGCTGGTCCGGTCGCCACTGCGGCTGACCGCCCCCGCCTGCCGACACCTGTCGCGGTGCATCCAATTCGGGATAGCGACGCACGTAGACCTCTTGAGTCCCCGTGCTGTCCGTCACGTATGCGAGCCATCGGCCATCGGGCGAGATACGTGCCTGCGCTTCGTTGAAAGTGCTGTTGAGAAGCGGCCGTGGCCCGCCTCCGGCGAGCGGTAGATGCCAGAGGTCGAGCTTCGTTGCGGCATCGTGGCGTGTGTAGATGATCGTCTGCGAGCGGGCAGACCAGTCGTTGAGCACCTTCACGGATTGATCGCTGACCAGCGGCTCGAGGCGCACCTCGCTGCCTTCGGCCTGCACGTGCAGATCGAGTCCGGCCCGAGCGGTGAATGCGACTCGCCGACCGTCCGGCGACCACAGCGGCGCGATACCATCGTCTGCCAGCTGCGTGGAGTGGCGGCGTGCGAGATCGACGCGCCACACACCCGTGGAATCCGTGAGCGAACTGGCCGCGAGCAAGTACTGACCGTCAGGGGACACCCGGAAGTTGAACATCGACGTTGGCACGGCGAGGGAGCCCTGAGACACACCGGCGCGGTCTACCCACGTCAACTGTTGTTTGCCGCTGCCGGTCCGGAATGCCAGCGTGTCTCGCGAAGCGGAGATGACGTTGCCCTCGAGGAGCGACGGCGCCGTGAGATCGCGGGACAACAGCACGGCGCGTCCACCAAGACGTAGCTGCACCGCATCGAACGGTTCGGCCATCAGCATCCCGCGCTGCGCGTATAGCAGAAACCCCGGAGGAACGTACGTAGCTGCCGCGGCCTCGTCCAACAGCCGTGTGCTCATTCGCCCATCGACGCTCGCGACGTACACACCGGCTCGCGTGCCGTCGGGGCTGACCACCTGATACAGGAAATGCTCGCCGTCCGGCAGGAACTGCGGCCACGCATGTGCGACATCGAGAGCTGTGTGATCGAGCCGAGTGACCTGTGAGGCGCGACCGCCTGCCGCCGATACCGCGTACAAGCCAGTCGTCCACTCGGCGAACACGATCACGCCTGCGGCCCCCCAGCTACCGCCTGCTGGAGCGCCACGAACTGTCGCGATCGTGCGCGGTTGCGCACCGCCGAGATCAATAGCCACCAGTTCGCCGGTTCTGAAAAACGCGATCTCGTGTCCGTCAGGTGAAAAGAACGCGTGCGCGGCTCCGTCCGTTCCTGGCAACATGCGCGCCTCGTTCGCGTCCAGTGCGCGAACCCAGAGAGCTGTTCTCTCGGTGACCTCGTCCCGCGCGACGAACGCAACCTGCCGGCCGGTTGGCGATACGACACCGCCTGAAACGATTGTCGTCCCGGGTGGAGCGACCTGTTCGAGGCGCACGGCGGTCGGGCTCGTCGTGCCCGAGAACGCGCGGTGTCCGTAGACGATCGCGGCGGTGATGACGACAACGACGAACGCTGTCGCCATGGCCGTGTGCCATGGCCAGGCCGTAACCCGCGTCGGCACCGAATTCTCCGGCGAGTCCGTTGGGTCCACCGAGGGCTCGTTCGCGGGTCCGTGAGGCTCGACGGTCTCGACGTGACCGACGAATCGATAACCGCGACGAGGAATGGTTTCAATGAACGACGCGTGCGCGGGATCGTCGCCGAGGGCGCGGCGAAGGACGGATACCGCATGAATCAGGCTGTCGTCGGTCACGGCCACGTCGCGCCAGACGTTGGCGATGATCTCGTCTCTGTCTAGCGCCCTATTCCGATGAGTAATGAGGTACGCGAGCGCATCGAAAGCGCGAGAGGGGAGTGGAACCTGTTCCTCGCCCTTGCGAAGCTTCCGATCGGAAAGGTCGAGCGTGAACGGACCGAATTTGACCCTCAGGAGATCCGTCTGTCCGGCCTGAGGGCGTCCGAGCGCCGACTCTTCGCGACTTTCCGGCATTTTCCGCGTTTTCCTCAGGACTTCCGGGGGAGTCTACACCTACAACATGACGTCGGCAATGTGTGCGTCGTGGGCCTTGCCCGGACTGGTACGCGTGCCCGGATCGTGGCCGAGGCGAGGAGCGAGCGATGGGAACGCGACAGATTCTTCTGGTCGTCGCAGCAGGCGTTCTAAGCACGTGGTCCCTCTGGGCGGTAGCCGGGCGCCAGCAGCCAGCGGGGCGTGGCGCCGGCTCGCCTATTCCGATCGACGTGGACGACATCGCCGGCGTCGTCACCAGCACGCGCGGTCCTGAGGCCGGCGTCTGGGTGATTGCAGAAACCAACGATACCCCGACGAAGTTGCGCAAGATCGTCGTCACCGACGATCGCGGCCGCTATCTCCTGCCCGACTTGCCGGCGCAGGCGACCTTCAGCATCTGGGTCCGTGGATATGGACTGACCGACTCCGCTCCTGTCCGAGCGGTGCCAGGCCGCACCATCGCGTTGAACACGACCGTTGCCCCCGACGCTCGAACCGCCGCGCGAGTCTACCCCGCCAACTACTGGTACTCGCTGATCGACATTCCAGCGGAGAAGGAATTCCCCGGGACCGGCGCCGCCGGGAATGGCATCGCGTCCGAGATGCGCACGCAGCATCACTGGATCAACCAGATCAAGGCCAACTGCAACGTGTGCCACCAGATCGGGAACCAGGCGACGCGCGAAATTCCCAAAGCGCTCGGCACCTTTCCGACCAGCGTGGCCGCATGGGACACGCGGGTTCAGACGGGCCAGGACGGACAAGGCATGAGCAACATGGTGACCGGCCTGGGACGCCAGCGCGGCCTCGAGATGTTTGCCAACTGGACGGACCGCATCTCGAGCGGTGACATCCCGCCCACGCCGCCACGGCCCCAAGGGCTCGAGCGGAATGTCGTACTAACGATGTGGGACTGGGGCGGCCCGGCGACGTTCGCGCACGACGAACTGACAACCGACAAGCGCAACCCCACCGCCAACGCCTACGGACCGATCTACGGCGTCGACTGGGGCAACGATGGATTCCTCATCGTTGATCCGCTGGAACATACGGCGCAGGAGCTTCGGATCCCGGTGCTCGATCCGAAGGTGCCGCCCGGCAAGGCGCAGAGTATGCCGGTGCCGTCGCCGTACTGGGGCGACAAGCTGTACTGGTTCGATCCGGCGATCACGAATCACGCCGCGATGGATGGCAAGGGCCGTGTGTGGATGTCGTCGCGGTTTCGCCGGCCAGAAGATCAGCCGGCCTTCTGCGGCGCGCATCCGTCCGCGGCGCTCGCCCCGCAGAAGAACAGCTTCCGGCAAGTGCAGTACTTCGATCCGAAGACGCGTCAGTTCAAGCAGGTGAACATCTGCTTCGATACGCACCACGTCCAGTTCGACAAGGACGAGACGCTGTACGGCAACGGCGTCTTCAGCGGCGCGATCGGCTGGATCAACACGCGGATTCTCGACGAGACCGGCGACGAGGCCAAGGCGCAAGGCTGGTGCCGCGGCTATCACGATCTGAATCAGGACGGCAAAGTCGATCCGGCGGTCGATCGGCAGATCGCGGTCAGCGTGATCTACAGCGTGATCCCGCATCCGACAGACGGCAGCGTGTGGGGCGCGGCGCCCGGGCCGATGCCTGGAAAGATCCTCCGCATCGATCCCAAGACGTGCGTCGGTGAAGCCTACGAGCCGCCATTCGATCCTGCGGCGGGCATCGTCGGCTACACACCGCGAGGGATCGACGTCGATTCGAACGGCGTGATCTGGACGGCGCTCGCGAGCAGCGGGCATCTCGCCAGCTTCGACCGTCGCAAGTGCAAAGGCCCGTTGCAGGGTCCCTCGTCAACGAACGGCCAGCACTGCCGGGAGGGCTGGACGCTCCATCCCGTCCCCGGACCGCGATTCAAAGGCGTGCGCGGCGACGTTGCGGTGGACTTCCAGGTACTACAACTTCGTGGACCGCTTCGACACATTCGGTCTCGGCGCCAACACGCCGTTCGCGAACGGCACCAACTCCGACTCACTCCTGGCGCTGCGGCCGGACGGCTACCTGGCTGGTATTCCGCGTGCCGTATCCGCTCGGATTCTTCTCGCGAGGCATGGACGGTCGCATCGACGATCCGAAGGCCGGCTGGAAAGGGCCGGGCGATCTACGCGGACTACGGACCGAATGCGGTCTGGCACATGGAAGGCGGTCTTGGCACTCGGAGCGCCGTCGTGAAGTTCCAGCTGCGGCCCGATCCATTGGCGAGATAGCGAGCATGTCGATGCATCGGTTGCATGTGAGTTGTCTTGCGATCGCCGTGGGTGTCGTGGTTGGCAGCACAGCTCTCGCCCACGTCGAGCTCTCGGGTGGCTGGGGGCAGCGGTTCCACGAGGACCTTCCCGAACGGGGCGCCGGTCCCGAGATCGGCGACTACGTCGGGCTCCCGATTAACGATGCGGCGCGCTTGCGTGCCGACTCGTGGGACGCCGGGAAATGGACGATGCTCGAGCGGCAGTGCGAGCCGCATCCGGCCGACTACGGGCCGCGCGGTCCGGCGAGCATGCGGATCGCGAGCAGTGTCGATCCCGTCTCGCAGGACGTCGTCGCCTGGCACACCACGATGATGTGGATGCTTCCGCACCGGTCGATCTACATGGACGGACGCCCGCGTCCCTCGCCGTTCGCTCAGCATAGCTGGCAGGGCTTCTCGACCGGTGAGTGGGAAGGCGACATGCTGAAGGTGACGACGACTCACCTGAAAGAGGGCTGGCTCCGCCGCAACGGCGTGCCGCGAAGCGACAAGGCCACGCTCATCGAGTACTTCATCCGCCATGGCGACTACCTGACCCTCGTCACCATCGTCAAGGATCCGGTGTATCTCACCGAGCCGTTCGTGCGCACGTCGAACTGGGTGGCGGATCCGGGGTTTCAACTGAGCCCGTTCTCGTGCATCCCGACGGTCGAGATCGAGCGGGCTCGCGACGAGGTGCCGCACAACCTGCCTGGCGAGAACCGGTATCTGAACGAATATGCGAGCAAGCATGGCCTGCCGGTGGCCGCCGCACGCGGTGGTGCGATGACGATGTACCCGGACTACCTCACACAGCTGCGCGCGGTGGACCGCAAGTGATGACACGTGCTCATGCGGTGGGCGGTCGCGGCGACGGTCTGTGCTGACGATCGGCCCGGTGAGCGATCGACGCTCATCGACGCCCAGGGAGATCTCGCCGTGCTCCCGGCGCAGGGAAGCGTCCACGTGCTCGTCGGTCCCGGCGGCAACTCCGCGGTGCAGATCGGGGCCGAGGGTCCGCTGATGGTTGATACGCAGCCTGCGGCGATGAGCGCGCGAGTGCTCGACGCCGTGCGCGGCCTGAGTCCTCGTCCGATTCGGCACGTCGTGCTCACCAGCGGCGGCGATCAGCAGGCCGGAGGTGCGGCGCCGATCTCGAAGGCGGGGCGCTACATCCGCGTCATCGACTCGATCGACCCGCGCGGGCTCGATGCGCGCGCCTCGATCATCGCGCACCTCAACGTGCTGAACCGAATGAGCGCAGGGAACGTGCCCTCGGACTCATGGCCGACCGACACCTACTTCACGCCCGAGTGGTCGATCTTCTCGAATGGTGAGGCCGTGCAGCTGTTTCACGTCACCGCGGCCACCAGCGACGGCGACACGATCGTCTTCTTCCGCCGCTCCGACGTGGTCTGCGCCGGCGCGATCTTCGATACGACCGGATATCCGCGATTCGATCCCGAGCGGGGCGGCAGCATTGCAGGAATCATCGAAGCGTTGAATCGCGTGCTGGATCTCGCGGTGCCGGGGGAGAACCAGGAAGGCGGCACGGTCGTGATCCCGGGCCGCGGCAGGCTGAGCGACGAGACCGACGTCGCCAACTATCGCGACATGGTGACGATCATCCGCGATCGTGTCCGCGCCATGGTCGCGAAGGGACTGTCGCTGGAGCAGGTCAAGCGCGCCAGACCGACGATGGATTACGACGGGTTGTTCGAGAAGCGGAGCGACTGGACGAGCGACATGTTCATCGACGCCATCTATCGCGATCTCCGCAGGGCGAAGCCATGACTCTCCGCTCGTTGGTGGTTGGTCGTTGGTGGTCAGTGGTTGTCAGGTGTTGTTCCGCTGCAGCCGTGCTGATGATCGCGACTGCGATCTCCGAGTCCGCCATGGCACAAGGTCGCGGCGGTGCGAGCGGCAACGCGCGCGAGGGCGCGTTGATCGACCTCACCGGTCAGTGGGTCTCGGTGATCACCGAGGACTGGCGCTGGCGAATGGTCACGCCGCCGAAGGGCGATACCGCGAGCGTGCCGCTGAATCCTGCCGGACGGAAGGTCGCAGACGCCTGGGACCTGAACGCGGATCGCGCCGGCGGCCAGCTGTGCAAGGCGTTCGGGCCGCCAGGATTGATTCGTCAGCCCGGTCGGCTGCGGATCCGGTGGGAGAACGATTCCACGCTCGTGATGGAGTCCGACGCGGGGACCCAGACCCGCCGCTTCCATTTCGGACGGCCGAGTCCGGCCGGCGCACGAACCCTGCAGGGGCATTCCGAGGCGCGGTGGTTCAGGCAGCCACAGAATCGCGGCATCTTCGGCCGCGGCGGCGCCGCGCGCGGCGGCTCGCTCGAAGTCGTGACCACGAACCTCACCGCGGGCTACCTGCGTCCGAACGGCGTGCCCTACAGCGAGCGTGCGGTCGTGAAGGAATTCTTCGACAGCTTCACCCTGCCGGAGGACGGGACGTGGCTGATCGTGACCACGGTGGTTCAGGACCCTGAATACCTGACGCAGGAGTTCGTGATCAGCTCGCAGTTCAAGAAGGAGACGGACGCTGTCGAAATGGAATCCGCGTCCATGCGACATTCCCGCGCCGGTCGCTCCGGCGCGCGCGGCCGCGCGATGAGCGCCGGCTGGCGGTCGCGAGCAGGTGCGGTGCTGCTGGTGCCAGCCGCCGTCTGCGCGTCCACGGCAATCGATGCGCAGTGGGTGAAGCACCGCACGTCCGGGCATTCCGCGCACGTCCGATGGCAACGCCGGATCTGTCGGCGCCGGCACCGCGGACTCCCGACGGCAAACCTGACCTCTCCGGGCATGTGGGTCACGGCGCCTGCCAACGCGCTGCCGTGCGGACGAGGTCTGGTCGAGTGCGGAATCGAGCTGCCGATGTCGCGCGAAGGCGGCTACATGGGCGCGAGCCTTCCGGGAGGACTGCCGTACCAGCCCTGGGCAGCGGAGCGGTCAAGAAGAACATGGCGACGAGCTCCAAGGACGATCCGCACGGTCTGTGCCTGCCGGATACGTTCCTGCGCGCGTACGGCCTGCCGCACATCGTCAAGTTCGTCCAGACGCCGCAGCTCCTCATCGCACTCGAGGAGTACAACGTCGACTACCGCCAGATCTTCCTCGACGGTCGTGCGCTGCCGGAGGATCCGACCCCCTCGTGGAAGGGGTACTCAGTTGGTCGCTGGGAGGGCGACACGCTCGTCGTCGACTCCATCGGTTTTCGCGACGACCTGTGGCTCGACTTCCGCGGCAGTCCGCTGACGAGCGCCGGCAAGGTCCGCGAGCGGATCACCCGGCCGGACTTCGGTCATCTGAACATCGAGGTGACGGTGGACGATCCGAAGGCGTATACGCGGCCGTGGACCGTTCGCCTCCAGCAGCAGATCATCGCGGACACGGAAATCATCGACGAGAACTGTCTCGAGAACGAGAAGTTCATGCGGCGCCTGCGCGGAACGCCGTAGGATCATGAGCGTCAGTCCGCCGGATGACGCGAGAGGGGACCGAGGAGTGAACAGATGGTGCGAATGATTGCAGGTGTGCGGGTCCTGCTTGCGGTGCTCGTTGTGGCGACCGTCGCGTTTCTCGCGGCAACGCCCGTGGCGCTGGATCAAGTGGCGTCCACACCGGCGGCGAATCCGGTCACGCTGGGAAAGGCGATCACCGGCGGCGGAATGCACGGCAGAGCGGTTGGGGACGACGATTGCGCCGTCGGCGATCGGTGAACCGGTGCGAAGCATCACGTTGTCCGCTCCGTCGTGGGTTGAGGCCACGAACGGAGTGCCGGCGCATTGCCGCGTGAACGGAGTCGATGGCCCCGATCGACGCCGCCAGCACCGCCAGACCGATCAACTTCAGCGTCGTGCTGCCGGCGTCGTGGTCGCGGCGCGCGGCGCAACTGGGCGGCGGCGGCATGAACGGCATCGTCCCCAATCTGACCGGCGGCGGACCGGGCGCGCAGGGCCCGTCGCTGCTCGATCGCGGCTTCGCGACCTACGGGAGCGACTCTGGTCATCAGATGTCGTTCGGGGGCAGGCGCGGCGCGCCTCCCGCTGCCGCGGCGCCAGCCAACACGGCAGACGACTGGACGCTGAACGACGAGGCGATCAAGAACCTCGGCTACATGCAGATGAAGAAGACGCACGACGCGGCCATGGTCATCATCGAGCGCGCGTACGGTGAGCGGCCGCGATTCAACTACTACATCGGCACGTCTCAGGGCGGCCGCGAGGCGCTGACCGTCGCGCAGCGGTATCCGGCCGACTACCACGGCATCGCCGCGAACGTGCCGATCGTCGGCTTCTCGTCGCTGATGCTGGCGCCGGAGTTGATACGCATTCACGAGAAGCCGCTCGCCAACTGGGTGACGCCGGCCAAGGTGAACGCCATTCGCGGCGAGTTCATGCGTCAGTGCGACGCGCTCGACGGTCTCGCCGACGGCATCATCAACAACTACATGGCGTGCCGCGCCATCTTCGACGTCACGCAGGGCGCGCGCAACCGGCGGCCGTGGGCAGCGAAGCGCTGTCCAAACAACGTCGATCCCGAACCCGGAAGACACCACAGCGGCTGCGTGTCTCACCGACGGCCAGATCTCGACGCTGCAGTTCACGTACTCGCGCTACGCGTTCGCCACGCCGCTCGCGCACGGCGCGAGAACGTTCGGCATGTGGGTGCCCAACACCGATCCCTCCGGCAGCGGGCTGATCCTGAACGCCCGCTTTCGAGGACAGGAAGGCGCGGCCGAGAGCGCGCCGATGCACTCGCATCTCGGCGTGCTGGGCGTCACCGGCTTCCTGATGAAGAACCTGTCAGCGAATCCGCTCGACTACGTCGAAGGCGGCGCGTTCAACAGCCGCCGCGCAGGAGCTTTCAGCCATCCTCGATGGTACCAACCCCGATCTCTCCGCGTTCCAGAAGCGCGGCGGCAAGATGATCGTCACCATTGGCACCAACGACACGCTCGCCTCGCCGGGCGCACAGCTCGATTACTACCAATCGGTGCTCGATCGGATGGGCCGCGGGACCGTCGATCGCTTCGCACGTTTTTTCGTGATGCCGCAGACTGGCCATGGACTGACCGGCACCACCTACAGCGTGAACGGCGACGGACGGACGATTCCTGCGTCGCCGATTCCGAACCGCTACGATCAGCTTGGTCTGTTGTTCGACTGGGTAGAGAAGGGGCAGGCGCCCGGGATGTCCGTGACCGTGACCGCCGGCGACCGGAGCCTGCCGCTGTGTTCCTATCCGTCGTATCCTCGGTTCCGGACGGGTGACGCCCGGTCGGCGAGCTCGTATGCATGCATCGATGGGGCGTCGAAATGAGGTCGATGATGGAGGGCGGGATGGTTCGACTCGGGGTGTTGTGTCGTTGCCCTGGTCGGTGTGCTCTCGTGCCGCCGAATCCAGCGCGCAGCCGCTGCGCCCGGGGCACACGTTCAAGGATTGCCGCAATTGCCCCGAGATGGTCGTGATTTCAGCCGGCTCGTTCACGATCGGCTCACCCGCTGACGAGCCCGATCGCCGCGAGAACGAGGTGCAGCGTCCGATCACCTTCAGGCGTCCGTTCGCGATCGGAAAAACCGAGGTGACCTGGGACCAGTGGGAGGCGTGCGTGCGCGACCGCTGGTGTGACGGCCCTGGCGTCGAACTCGCGCTGCGGACCAACGCCGATGGCACGCCGAACAAGGCGTTCGTCGACTGGGGGCGCGGGACGCGTCCCGCGGTCGGCATGAGCTGGTTCGATGCGCAGAACTTCGTTGGATGGTTGAACTGGAAGATTGACAAGGACGACGTCTACCGGCTGCCGTCAGAGGCGGAGTGGGAATACGCCGCTCGCGCGGGGACGACAACCGCGTATCCGTGGGGCGCCAAGCTCGATCACAACCACGGTAACTTCGGCGGTCCAGGCCCGGGGCTCGGAGGAAAGGCGGAGGGCCGTGACGTCTGGAACGATCGAACGGCGCCGGTTGCGTCGTTTCCGGCCAATGCGTTCGGACTGCACGACATGCACGGCAATGTCTTCGAGTGGGTAGAAGATTGCTATGAAGCCGATCGCGCGCACACGCCGGCGGACGGCTCGGCGAACAAGGAAGGGAACTGTGCGAATCGCGTCTTTCGCGACGGGACGTTCCTGAGCAACCCGTACATGCAGCGATCGGCTCGCAGGGGTGCTCCGTATCCGGCCACGCAGCGGGGGCGAAATTATCTGGGGTTCCGCGTGGCCAAGACGCTAGACTGAACCGTTCGCTCTCGAACGCCCCTTCAGACTAAACGCGACCATGGATCGTCGACCTGTCCTCGTTGCCGGGGGCGGCATTGGAGGATTGTGTGTCGCACTGACCCTGCATCAGATCGGTGTGCCGTGTCTCGTGCTGGAATCTGTGCGGCACCTCCAGCCGCTCGGCGTCGGCATCAACCTGCAACCGAACGCCGTGCGTGAGCTCTACGAGCTCGGGATCGGGCCCGAGCAGCTCGACGCCATCGGGCTGCAGACCAGGGAATTTGTGCTGGTCGGCCTGAACGGCAAAGAGGTCTACGCCGAGCCGCGCGGCGTGCGCGCCGGCTACAAGTGGCCGCAATACTCGGTGCACCGCGGCGGTCTGCAGATGCTCCTGTACCGAGGCCGTGGTCGAGCGTCTCGGCGCCGGCGCCGTTCGAACCGGCATGACGGTCACCGGTTACCGCAACGATGACGACGGCGGGCGTCCGGGCGCTGATCGAGACGCGCGACGGCGAGCGCCTGGAGATCGAAGGGTCGCTGCTGATCGGCGCCGACGGTCTGCATTCGGCCGTGCGCGCGCAGATGCACCCGGGCCAGCCGCCGATCCAGTGGGGCGGCGCGATCATGTGGCGCGGCGTCACCCCGGGCGTGCCGATCCGTACCGGCGCCTCGTTCGTCGGCCTCGGCACGCATCGCCACCGCGTCGTCTTCTACCCGATCTCGAACCCCGACCCCGTCACCGGGCTCGCGTCGATCAACTGGATTGCCGAGATTACGGTCGACAACTCCGGCGGATGGACGACCGGCGACTGGAACCGGCGAGTGGAGCGTCGAGTCGTTCATCCATCATTTCGAGGACTGGAACTACGACTGGCTGGACGTTCCGGCCATGCTGCGCGGCGCCGATGCCGTCTTCGAGTATCCGATGATCGATCGCGACCCCGTGCCCACCTGGGTGGACGGCAACGTCGCGCTGCTCGGCGATGCGGCCCACGTGATGTATCCGACGGGCTCGAACGGTGCGAGTCAGGCCGATGATGGACGCGCGTGTGCTGGGTGCCGCCATGCTCGAGCACGGCGTGACGGCGACGGGCGCTGCAGGCCTACGACGCGCGGCTGTGCGCCGAGATCTCGGCGGTGGTGCTGCGGAATCGCGGGGCCGGACCGTTCGGCCTCCTCAATCTGCTGGACGAGCGCTGCGGCGGCGTGTTCGACGACATCGACGCGGTCATTCCCGCCGCGGAGCGAGACGCGTTCATGAGCCGATACAAGGCCGCCGCCGGTTTCGCCATGGAGACGCTGAACAGCTCGCCGCCGATCATCGCGTCCGGGGCCCGGGTCCGCGGGGACTGAGCGATGCTGCAGCACTACGTGTTCCTGAAGTATCGCGACGAGCACGAGTGACGGGCACGTCACCGCCTTCTGCGAGCGCATGCTCGCCCTGCGCGGCGCGATTGGTGAAATCCAGCATCTCGAGATCGGCCGCGACGAACTGCACGATGCCCGCAGCTGGGACCTGGTGCTGATCATGGAGTTCGCGTCGGTCGACGCGCTGCGGGCGTATCAGCGCCATCCTCGACACCTGGCGCTCATGGCCTTCAACGATCCGTTCGTGGCGAACGTGGCGTCGGTGGACTTCACGGCGGCCGGTCACTGAGCCTGGCTGGGTACTTGCTCCATCGGGAAGGCGTGATTACGATTGAGCGTTTTGAACGAACGGTCCACCATCTCCCGAGGTAGACACATGGCGACATCTCGACCCCGATTGAATTCGCTCGCAGCGATCATTGTCGGATGCGGACTGGGTGCGGTGAGTCTCGCGAGCCAGTCGGCATCAGCGCCGGCGTATCCCAACGCGCCGGCGGGCTTCGACGTTCGCCAGTCGGGTATCCAGTCCGGTCGCGTCGAACGGGTCGAGTACGACTCCAAAGTCACGGGCAACAAGCGGCCGGCGATCGTCTATACGCCGCCGGGCTACTCCGCGGCGCACAAGTATCCGGTGCTGTACCTGCTGCACGGAATTGGCGGCAACGAAAGCCACTGGACGCAGTTCGGCGTGGCGGACGTGATTCTCGACAATCTGATTGCCGCCAACAAGGCCGTCCCCATGATCATCGTGATGCCCAACGGCCGTGCGTCGAACGAACCGTCGACATCGCTCTGTGGAGGCCGCGGTGGTCGAGGCGCGCGCGGGCGCGACTCCCGGGCGCCCCGGACGGACGCGAGCCGGCGGGGCGGCCGGCGCCGCGCCGGCGCGGATGGGGGCGGACGCGGCCGTCCCGGCGGCGCGGGAATGGCCGTCGAGTTCACCGCCTACGCGGCGTTCGAGCGGGAACTGTGTCGGACCTGATCCCGTTCATCGAATCACGCTACTCGGTGCAGGCCGATCGCGAGCACCGCGCCCTCGCCGGTCTCTCGATGGGTGGCGGACAGTCGTTGAATTTCGGCCTCGCCAACCTCGACACGTTTGCCTGGGTCGGCGGCTTCTCCTCGGCGCCGAACACGGCCAACCGGCGCAGCTGGTTCCGAACCCGACGGTTGCCGCGCAGAAGCTGAAGCTGCTCTGGGTGTCGTGCGGCGATCAGGACTCGCTGTTCAACATCAGCGAAGGCGTGCACAACTACCTGGTCGAGCACAAGGTCCCGCACATCTGGCACATCGACGTCGGTGGGGCCCATACCTTCCCGGTCTGGAAGAACGATCTCTATCACCTCTCGACGTTGCTGTTTCGATAGCGGCAACTTGGGAACAACTTGGGAACAGAAACGCCCGAACACCAGGGAAGACGAGGGAGCAGGGCCGACCAGGAAGCAAGACGAGTCAACAAGATAGACGTTCCGGCCCTGTCTGCAAAACCTCCATCCCCGGTTCAAGTCCGGGCGGCGCCTCCAACTTCTTTGGTCCATTCCGGAGACATGGGTGACACCCTATTCCGGAGACACGGGTAACACCCTCGGGCCGAAGGGTTCGCGATCGGCTCGAGGCGGCGCGTCCCGCCTATCGGACAGCTACGACGTGGGCGGCGATGTCATACGCGAGCGGATAACGAGGTGCATCGGGCTGCGCCGGTACAGCTTCGAGATCTCCTCCCGCAAGCGAGCGGCCTCCTTTGCGTCGCCGGATGCCTCGGCCGCCTTCTGCGCCTGCCACCCGCAGATCTCGTCTTCTCTCGAACATTGATTGAAGTGTGAGCGGGCGCCGGCGAAATCGCCCTGTGCTACGGCCAGCATCGCCTTCCCGAAGTGCATCGCGGTCTGCGCATTCGGGTCATCACTGCGGGATGCGGCGGCCATGTCGAGGGCGGCCGACGTTTTCTGTGCCGCCGCGGCGTCTTTGAGCGTGGCCTCGGCAAAGACACGCGCCCGAAGAGCCTCGAAGCGAACCGTCACGGTGGGTCCTGGAGGAAGCTGACCGCTGTCGGCGGTGGCCAGCGCCTCCGCGAGCGGCGCCAGAGCTTCGCGTGCGCGGCCAGCGACGATGAGCGTCATGGCTCGACGCACTGGAATGATGGCAGTCTGGTTGGGCGTCGCCCCTTCGGTCTTCGCAGTTGCATCGAGAATCTGCAGCGCCTCTGCCGTCTTCTTCTGTGCGAGTGCGGCAGCCGCCAATTCCATGTCCATCTGCATCTGGTCGCCAAGCCTCGTCGCCGCCGCCTTGGCTTTCGTCATAGCGTCTCGCCCGCCCGCCCAGTTGCCGGCGTAGAATCGCGCAAAGGCCATGCCTTCATGGCCGTTGAAGAACTGCGGTGAAAGGTCAACGGACTTCTGAAATGCGGTTTCGGCCTCCTCAAAGCGGCCGGCTGCAAGCAGAGCCTCGCCGAGCGAGTCCTGTGCGTTGGGCTCCTGCGGAAGAATGCGGACGTACTCGGTGAAGGCGGCAATCGCTCTTGCCGTGTCGCCCTGGCGCAGCGCGGCATAGCCGAGCATGTTCTGTGCGCCGCCGCTGTTGGCATCAAGCTGGATCGCCTTCTGAAGCGACGCCACCGCGTCGGCCTCCTGCTCCTGATTGAGCAGCAGGGCGCCCAGCAAATAGTGGCCGCGTGCGTAGCCAGGGGCCGCGGCCGTGAGCCGCCGCAATGCGGCGACGGCTGCGCCCGACTCGGCTTTCCGTTGGGCGAGCAGCCCCTCGATCAGTGCGCGCTCCGCTTCGGAAACGTCTTTTGCCGCCGCTGCCGCCCTTTCGATCTCCTTAAGACCTTCCGGCCCTGGTGTCGCGACGCCGTGTTCGGCCTGCGCGAGCACGAACGCCGGGTCGAGCTTCAGAGCTGCTGCGAACGCCTCCAATGCCTCGTCGAGCCGCAGATTGTCGAGCAGCGTCTCGCCCTTTTGAAGCTGGGTGATGGCCTCCGGTGACTTCGAGGAGTAGGTCATCGAGGCCGCGGCTGTGGTCTGTGACGTCTGCGATTCGGGCGCCGGCTGTGATGCACACGCGGCGAAAAGTACCAGACAAAGTACAGGGACCGTTCTCTTCATGGGTGCTCCGGGCTAGGCGAAGGCAGAGTGATGTTGTCGAGGAAGAGCGAACTTGCCGGACGCAGCGCTAGCGCTTCTTGCGCATCGCCGCGGGCGCCTTCTTCCGCTTCTTGGCCACGGCGGCTTTCGGCGCTGGGACGATCACCTTATGAACGTCCATCACCTGCGGCTGACCGGCATCGAGCCCGATCTGCGCGAGGATCGGCATGAGCGTCTTGCCGAATTTGTCGAATGCCTTCTGTGACGTCCAGACGTCGAACACCATCAGCTTGTCTTTGGGTCCGAACGTAGCGTGGTACGACCGGCCCGGCGGGTTGCCGGCCCCGGCCTTCTTCAGCAGCTTGATGCACTCGTCGTATTGCGCCGCGGACATCGCGGGTGGTGCGAAGTAGACTCCAATTGCCATTGACAGCCAACCCTTCTCGCGTGACTCGAGTCCGCCGGGTGGCGGATCGTGCACAGACAGACAATACAGCAGTACGAACGACGGGCTGTGCCTAATCCTTGGTTCAATCATTCCTGGCCGCTTCCTCTTGACAATCTAGATGTAGGGCATACACTCGCTTCCTCTAGGTGAACGAGAGGACTGCTCAGAGCCTCTCTCGGGGAGTTGTGATGCGAACATTCCGACGATTCCTCCATGACATTCGTGCGCTCGTCCGTGGGCGGACTACGGATGACGACCTGCGTGACGAGCTCGACACCTTCCTAACGGCCTCTGTCGCGCACAAGATGCAGTCCGGCATGTCCCGCGAAGAGGCGACACGGACCGCTCGGCTCGAGATGGGGAGCGCGCTGGCCGTCAGGGATGCCGTCGGCGATGTGGGGTGGACGGCGACCTGGGAGGCCACCTGGCGTGATCTCCGGTACGGCGTCCGGTCGCTTGCGCGGAACGGAAGCTTCACGCTTGCCGCGGTGACCACGCTGGCTCTCGGCGTCGGTATCACCACCGCCGTCTTCAGCATCGTCAATACGGTGCTGCTGCAGCCGTTGCCCTATCACGATTCCGATCGGCTCGTACGGATTGTCGAGCGCGCGGCTCCGAGGACCGCAGGCGGGCCACTCCTACGTCGGACGAGCATGACGTTGGTCAGAAATGGTGGAGTGGCGAGCGCAAAGCACGACGCTGTCCGAGCTCGCCTACACGATCAGCCCGCCCATTACGTTGATGCCAACCCCGGAAGGGTCGGCGCGATTGAGTGGCGCACTCGTGTCATCGAATCTGTTTTCGATGCTCGGCGCCCACGCGCTGCTCGGGCGCACGCTCGACGCTCGCGACGACGCACCTGGCTCCAACGCCGTCGTCATCAGCGCCGGAGCCTGGCAGCGGTACTTTCACGGCGACCCAGGCATCATCGGCCGAACGGTCGCGCTCAAGACCCAGGGACCGCAAGCCGGATTCCTCGATGGCACGCCCCTGACCATCGTCGGCGTCATGGCCCGCGAGTTCGATTTTCCGATGCCGTACTGCGACTATTGGGCGCCGATCACCGTGGCGTCGCCGGTTCGGTCCTGGCCCGGATCGGGCGCCGTGATCGCTCGGCTACGCGACGGCATCTCCGCTGAGGTCGCGACGGACGAGGCCAATGTGATTGGCGAGGCGCTGCGCCCAAAGCCGACGTCTGGTCCGTTCTCGCAGCCACTGCCCGACGGAGCGCGCCGATTCGATGTCGAACCCATAAAAGAGCAGGCGATCGCTGCGAGTCGGCCGGCACTCACGGTGCTGGCGCTTGCGGTCGGCGTCGTGCTGCTCATCGCCTGCGCGAATGTCGCCACCTTGTTGCTGGCGCGAGGCACCGCGCGCCATCGAGAAGTCGCCGTTCGCCTGGCGTTAGGCGCGAGCCGCTCACGGATTGCCAGACAGCTCCTGACGGAGAGCGTCATCCTCACCACGATCGGCGGCGGTCTCGGCGTGTTGCTCGCCGTTGGCGGCGTGCAGGTGCTGCGAAGTCTCGCGTCGCCAAACGCGCAGGGGCCGTTTCTCATCTCGTTCGGTGGAGCCATGATCCCGCGACTCCACGAGGTTGCGGTCGATGGACGAATGCTCGTGATCGCGATCGGGCTGTCAGCAGTCATCGCTCTCGTGATCAGCGTTCTTCCGGTGTTGAGACTCTCACGGACCGATCACGTTCAAGCGATGGGTGTACGGGCGGCGAGCGGCGAGGCCAGCGGTGTACGCCGCGACACGCGCCTGCGCAATCTGCTGGTTGCCGGTCAGGTGGCCACGGCGACTCTGCTGCTCGTCGGGGCCGGGCTGCTGGTCAATAGCTTCGCCAGGCTCGCACGTGTGGATCCGGCTGGAACGCCTCAGGGCTGCTCACGTTCTACCTGGTCGCACCCCAGGAATACCCCACACAACGGAAGGCGATGCTCATCGACGACCTGCTCGTGGAACTGCGCAGGACGCCGGGTGTTCAGGCCGCGGGCTTCACGTACGCGGGGCCGCTGCTCGGGCTCATCGATCACTTTGGCGTGTTCGTTCCGCCGGGACGTACGCCCGAGGAGATGCGGGACATTCCCGACGGCCCTCAAATCCGCTCGGTCAGCCACGACTTCCTCCAGACGATGGGGGTGCGCCTGCTGGCTGGCCGCTGGCTGGAGCCGCGTGATGACGGCGGGCGCGCCGCCCGTGATCGTCGTCAATCGTTCGCTTGCACGGCGGTTCTTTGGGAGCGAGGATCCTGTGGGACAGATGGTCCACGTGGACGGTCGAATGGACCTGCCGCCACAGCAGATCGTCGGTGTCGTCGACGACATGCGGCAGGCGCGCCTGGACCAGGAGCCCGCTCCGCAGTTCTTCGTCGACTATCGTCAGGTGCTCGCCCTGACGCAGGCGAGACAGATGCCCGTTCCGGCGCAGGAACGCCTCGCGTTTGGTTTCCTGTCGTTCGTGGTGCGAACCGATGGCGACCCCGCTCGTTTGATGCCGACGGTGCGATCGCTGATCGGTCGGGTAGACTCCAACGTCGGGATCGACGCGCTGCTCCCGATGGAACAACTCGTGGCGTCTTCGCTCACGCGCCAGCGGTTCTATGCAGCCGTCATGGGCGTGTTTGCCGCGATAGCCGCGTTGTTGAGCGCGGTTGGCATTTACGGCGTACTCGCCTACGCCGTCGCGCAACGTACTCGAGAGTTCGGTGTCAGAACAGCGCTGGGCGCCAGAAGTCGAGACGTCCTCGCCATGGTGCTGGGTCAGGGGCTGCGGCTGACCAGTATTGGCATCGGCATCGGATTGGCAGGCGCGATTGCCTTGACGCGGTATATCGAAGGAATGCTGTATGGCGTCACGCCTCTTGATCCCCTGACCTATGTCGCGATGGTCGCGCTGTTTGCAGCGGTGACCTCGATCGCGTCCTATTTGCCCGCGCGTCGGGCAACGAGGATCGATCCAATGACCGCGCTCAGGTACGAGTGACCGACCTACTTGCTTCCGCTCGCCTCCGCCGCGCGCGACGCGCTCAGGATGTTGCGCATCGCGTAGTTGCCCTCGTGGCACGCGTACTCGAACATGCCGTAGGCGGGCTCGCGCTTCCACGGGAACGACAGCGTCCAGGGCCGCGTCCACGTCCCCGGGTCGTCAATCGTCGCGGTGTATTGCAGCGTGTCCTTGTCGAGCATCGTGAACCGCTCGGTGATCGTCATCCGGCCGCTTGAACGACCGCCGCCGTTCCCGCCGACGCCGGTCATGCCGTTCAGGTTCTTTGTCACGACGACCAGCGTGTTGCCTTCCCAGTGACCGCGCGAGTCGCCCATGTAGGACGTCATGCTGGCCGGGAGACCGGGACGGCTGTCGAGCGGCACCACACGCGCTTCGTGAATCATCTCGTTGCGGATCACGACGAAGCCAGGCCCCTGCACGATCTCGTTCCCGTTGTTGTAGATGGTCGGCAGGAGCGAGCCCATGACGCCGCGCGTGATGCAGCGGTCGTAGAGGCTGCGATCGAGATGGGAGTCCGCCTCGCGTCCCTGGAGTCGCGCGATCCGTGCCTTGGCATCCGCCTGCTGCTGCGCCTGACGCGCCTGACCCTCGGCCGACAACGGCGGCTGGCGGCCGTCGAGCGGGGTCGACGATGAGCGATGCCTGCCGCGACGGTTTGCCGGTCTCCTGCCAGTGCGGCGTCGGCGAGGTCGGGCAGCGGATCGCGCATGGCGTCGTCACGTCGGCGGTGAACACGTCGATCTCGGCAAGGAGCGACTCCTCCTCGTTCTTGATCTCGCTGGCGCGCTTCGCGAACTCTTCTTCGGTGAGCACGTTGCGCGTACCGAACCGCGCCGGCCGCTGCAGCGGTACACCCACCATCTCGACTCCCGGCCAGAAGCCCTGGAGATCGGGGTCGCCCCACGGGGTCTTCGGCTGGACGAATCCCGCGGCTGGCTGAGGAGTCGGCAGCGTGCCGCCATTGGTGGCGGCTGGCGTTGCTGCCGCCGTCTGCTGCTGCGCCTCGGCGGCGCTCGGACTCAGGGCGAATACGACGAGAAGGGCGAGGGACAGTATTTTCATGGCTGCTCCAGGACCAGCGTATGGTAACGCGGGTCGCTCATCGCCTGGGCAGCGTGTTCTTATGAATCTTTCCGTTCTTCATGATGAGGACGAGATTCTTCTCTGCGTTCCCGAAAAGCGTGAGGTCACGGACCGGGTCGCCGTCGACGAGAAGCAGATCGGCGAACGCGCCTTCTTCGACGAGACCCAGCGTGCCGGGATAGGGGCTGCGCTTGCCCGACATCGTCAGCAGCTGGCCATTGGTTCCAGTGGCCATCGCGAGCGCCTCCGCAGGCGTGTACCAGCGCGTCAGCTTGCCAAGGAGCTCGCCCTGACGCCGGGCCAGCTCGGGGGAGAAGAGGACATCCGTGCCGAAGGCGGTCTTCAGTTTGTATTTCTTCGCCAGCCCGTACGCCTTCTCCGTGCCGGCGAGTACCTCTTGTGCCTTGGCGCGTTCTTCTGAACCTTCGGGAAACGCGTCCGCCATCTCGTCGGGAAACGGCTGAATGCTCAGCCAGATTTGCTGCTCGGCCATCAGCTTCGCGGTCGTTTCATCCATCAGGTGACCGTGCTCGATGTTTTTCACCCCGGCGGCAATCGCCCGCTGAATCGCCGCAGGCGTGTACGCATGCACCGTCACGTACGTCCCCCAGTTCCCGGCGGCTTCGACTGCGGCGCGCAGCTCTAATTCAGTGAACGTCGATACGTCGAGCGGACTGTGGGGCGACGCCACGCCACCGCCGGCCGTCAGCTTGATCTGCGTGGCGCCTAACATCAGTTGCTCGCGTGCACGCATGCGCACCTCGTCCGGGCTGTCGGCGACGAGACTGCCGCCGAGCGCCTCCATCCGCGCCGGGGGACCGCCGAGGACGCGAGGCAACTCGAACGCCTGACGGAAGTCCCCGTGACCGCTGGTCACTGTAATCATGGCGCCCGACGGAAAGATTCGCGGACCTGCGACGAGACCCTCATCGATCGCGCGCTTGAGCCCGAATGACGGCCCGCCCAGATCGCGAACCGTCGTGAATCCGCGCATCAGCGTATCCGTCGCCTCGGCGCTGGCCACGAGGTTCATGTACCCGATGTCTCCCGTCAGCAGGGCCGCGGGAGTCGGCCGCACCAACATCGTGTGCCAGTGCATGTCGATGAGACCTGGCATCAGCGTGCGCCCCCCGCCGTCGATCACCGTGGTATCCGCGCCTGACGGTGCGGCGATCGTCGTCGACGAGACCCGCTCGATCTTGTTGCCGCGCACGAGCACGTGGGACGGACCGGAAAGCTGGCCGCTCTTGCCGTCGAAGATGCGAACGTTCTGGAACACAGTTGCGGCCGGCTGTGGGGTTTGCGAACTCAGTTGCGCTGTCAGCCCCACAACGACGACGACAGAGATGGCCTTGGCGATCATGCTGGTGACTCCGTCGGAATTCCTAAACAAGTCGAGGGCCACCTCGCGCGGCTACGACTGATTGCGGCGCGCCCCGTTCGGGGATGCGGTCAGGCGTTCGCCATCCGCGACCGGGCGCGTTGAATCGTTCCCGAGCGCGGCCAGTCCAGGTCTACCTCGACCACTCCGCAATCTTCCTGGTTGGGCTTGAGTTCGCGCCGGGACGCGGCTTACTCACCGCCGCGCTCGACCACGATTTCGCGGCTTGGCAGGCGGATGCCGGCGGTCGCGAAAGCGGCGTATACGCGGCGACGCAACTCGCCCGTCACTGCCCATTGCTCTCCCGCCAGCACCCTGCCCCTCACCGTGATCGACATCCCGATGTCGCCAAACGCACCGACACGGACGGCGGTCGGCGGTTCGAGAATGCGGCTGGCCCAGACCGGGTCGGCGGCGAGCGCCGTGCCAACCCCGTCGATGAGTGTCATTGCCTGTTCCACGTCGGCGCCGTAGGCGATGGGCACATCCAGATTGATGCCGGCGAACCCACGGGTCTGGTTCGACGCCACGCGAATCTCGCCGTTCGAGACGGTGTGCAGCGTGCCGTTCACGTCGCGCACAGTGGTCCGGCGCAAGGTGAAGTCCTCAACGGTCCCGCTGACGCCGGCGACAGTCACGACGTCGCCCACGGAGAACTGGTTCTCGACGAGGATGAAGAACCCGGCCAGGTAGTCGCGCACGAAGTCCTGCCCGGCAAAGGCGATGGCTGCAAGGACGAGCCCTAAGGCCGCGACCAGCTCGCCAAGATTCAGCAGCGCCATCACCAATCCGACGACCAGCACAACGACGACAAGGCGGATCGTCGACACGCCAAGCGTCTCGATCGTGTCCACCCGCTTCTTGACCTCGGCCGCGGTCAGCTGGTTGTTCGTGGCGAACTTCGCCTCACTCTCGAACAGCCGTCGCAGAACTCTCCGGATCAGCGGCCGCGCGAACCGCAGGAGCAGCAGGGCGGCGACGATGACGAGGATGATCGGGACGGCGGCGGTACCAAAGGCCGCCTCGATCTCCTCAATTGGGATCTCGTCGAACATGGACTCGCCACTCGCGGCTCTGCCGAACGTCAGCAGCAGCCGGATGGACGATTCGAGAGAGCAAGCGACGTTCCGCGGCGCCGGAGTCCGGTGACCGGTGTGGCGCGACGAGTAGCGATTAAGGGCTCAGCGCCAGCCGAGCTCCGGCGCAACAAACTTGAGAATGCTGTTGATGGCGTGGGCGTTGTAGTCCACGCCCAACTGATTCGGGACGGTCAGGAGCAACGTGTCGGCGGCAGCGATGGCCTCGTCTGCGGCAAGCTGTTTGACCAGTGCGGCGGGCTCGGCGGCGTACGAACGGCCGAAGATCGCGCGGGTGTTCGCATCGATGTAGCCGATCTGGTCCTGGCTGCGAGCGTCACCTCCGAAGTAAGCCCGGTCGCGGTCGTCGACGAGCGCGAAGATGCTGCGGCTCACCGAGACGCGCGGCTCGCGCCGGTGTCCGGCTTCTTTCCACGCTTCTCGATAGGCGTCGATCTGCTTGCGCTGCTGCACATGCAGCGGCTCGCCGCTCTCGTCGTCCTTGAGCGTCGAGCTCTGGAGGTTCATCCCCAGTTTCGCCGCCCACTTGGATGTGGCGTTCGAGCTCGAGCCCCACCAGATCCGATTGCGTAGACCCTCCGAATGTGGCTCGACTCGCAGCAGCCCGGGCGGATTGGGGAACATCGGTCGCGGATTGGGTTGCGCGAACCCTTTTCCCTCGAGCAACTCGAGGAACACCTCGGAGTGGCGGCGGGCCATGTCGGCGTTGCTCTCGCCCTCAGCGGGCGCGTAGCCGAAATAGCGCCAGCCGTCGATCACCTGCTCCGGTGATCCCCGGCTGATGCCCAGTTGGAGACGGCCGCCGGCGATGATGTCCGCCGCCCCTGCGTCCTCGACCATGTACATCGGGTTCTCGTAGCGCATGTCGATGACGGCCGTGCCAATCTCGATTCGGCTGGTGCGTGCGCCGACGGCGGCGAGGAGCGGGAACGGCGAGCCGAGCTGGCGGGCGAAGTGGTGGACGCGAAAGTAGGCGCCGTCGGCGCCCAGTTCCTCGGCGGCTACCGCCAGCTCAATCGACTGGAGCAGCGAGTCCGCCGCTGTGCGTACCTGCGACTGCGGCGACGGCGTCCAGTGGCCGAACGACAGGAATCCGATTTTTTTCACCTGCACATCCCTTGTCTCGAATCGAATGTATGAGATCCCTTGCGTGATACTCCTATTCTCGTATACATGCATGTCTCGACCGAGACCAGACCGATCGAGTCGAGTTCGCTCGCGACCTCAACGCCGAAGTGCAGGAGCCGAAAATGTGGATACGAGCGTCCGTACGCGTCATGGTGTTCGTCGTGTTCGCCACGGCGAGCGGTGTTGTGCTTGCACAAACGCGCGAGAAGGGTCCGTGGTGGCCTTCGCCGCACGGCGCCGGCGACCAAGCGGGGAACTCCAACTACATCACCGCGGAGAAGATCCTCAAGGCGCTGCGCATGGCGAAGACGGGCCAGACCTATGAGCTGGGGCGCGTCTACGAGGCCGAGATGCCGCAGTATGGATACCGTCCGTACTTCCTCACCATCATTCCTGCCGCCGCTCCCGTGAAAGAGGGAACAGGAGTGGCACAGCAGGACTATTTCACCGGGTTCATCGGGCAGATGGGAACGCAGTTCGATGCGTTCGGACATCAGGGCAGGGTCGTCCGCATGGCGGACGGTACGCTGAAGAGCGTGTATTACAACGGCTTCACGCAGGAGGAGTTGACCGGCCGCAACCGCGGCGTTGGCGGGCTGGAAGCGCTCGGCGTCGAGCACGTGAAGCCAATCATCACGCGCGGCATCTTAATCGACATCGCCGGCTACAAGGGCGTGCCTGCGCTCGACAGCCGATATGAGGTCACGCTGGCTGACGTGCGCGGCGCGTTAGCCAGGCAGGGCATTCGCGACGACAGCATCGAACCAGGCGACGCCATCCTGTTCAACTACGGGTGGGCGGCGCATTGGAGCAACCCACAAAAGTACAACGATGCCCGGTTCTTCGTCGGTGAAAACCAGGGCTCGCCGGGTATCGGTGTTGAAGTCGCGCGATGGGCAGTGGAGAAGAAAGCGTCGATGGTCGGTGCCGACAGCTGCTGCGTCACGATTCAGCCGCCGACCAGGCCCGAGCTCGGCAACGTCCATCACGAGCTGCTGTTTGGCGGCGTGCTCATGCTGGAGAACATGGATCTGCGGGAGCTCGCGCGCGATCGCGTGTACGAATTCCTCTACCTGAATCTCACTGAGCGCGTTCGCGGTGCAACCGGCTCGCCCGTGCGGCCGATTGCCGTACGATGACCGGGTGGGATGAGCTCCTACACGTGGGAACAATTCCCCGCTGTGGAGCGTCAGTATCGACCCCGCTCAGATCACCTCGTCGACTGTTCCTGTGTGCGCGCCCCGCTCAGGATCGCGCGGAGCCCGTAGTTCCCTTCGTGACAGGCGAATTCGAACATGTCCTCGCCGGTCCTCTTCAACGGAATCATCAGCGTCCACGGCCGCGACCACAGCGACGGGTCGTCGATGGTCACGTAGTACTCGAGCGTGTCGTCGGCGACGCGTGTGAACCTCTCCGTCAGATGCAGGTTGTCGGTCGAACCGCGGAGACCGGCATTCGAGAAATTGGTCGTGTCGACGACCAGCGTGTCGCCGTCCCAGTGAGCGCGTGAGTCCCCGTGGTACTGCCGGATGGCGGAAGAGATGTGAGGCCCGCCGCCAATCGGGAAGACGCGCGCGTCGTGGATCATCTCGCTGCGCAGCGCGACGACGCCGGGACCCTGTGTGATGTCGAAGTAGCTCTGATAACCGGCGCGGAGGTACGGCGTGCCGGCGCTGACACAGCGCGTGCTGAGGCTGAGGTCCTGCGCGCGATCGGCGGGACCACGGCCCTGGCGGGCGGCCGCTTGTGCGCGCGCGCGCTCGGCGGCGCCCGGCGCGGGCGGCGGAATGCGACCATCCGGCGGGTCGAAGATGAGCGACGTGCGGTTGTCCCAGATGCGCTCAGACAGCCAGCTCTGGTCGTAGTTGCCGGTCTGCGTATCGGCCGAGGAGAACCTGGCCCTGCCCTCGAGCGCGGCAAGAATCAGCTCGTCGGCGAAGAACGCATCACCACCGTCGATCAACTTCTGCGCGCGTGCCTTCAGATCGGCGAGTTCTGCGTCGGTCATCGTCGCGCGAGTGCCCCACTGTGCGGGCCGCTCGAGCGGCGTCATGCCGTTGTTGGCCCAGACGCCCTGCATGTCGGGCTTCCCGTCCGGCATTCGCGGCACAGACCATCGCTGGTCCGCCGCAGCTTCAGCGGAGGCGGAGGTCTTGTTCGCCGTTTGCCCCGAGAGTATCGCCGTCAGAGCTGCAACGATGATCACGGACGTCACGATTCGCTGGTGCATGTCGATCTCCTGAATACCCCGTAGTAGGGAGGACGCCGACCACGGCGACGGTGTATCTTGCCTGTGCCGGTTTGATGAGGAGGTCGTGTGCGTCTTGTTCCCGCTGCAGTCGCAGCTTCGATTGTTGTTGTCGCGTGTGCGGCGCGCGTTGATGCGCAGAACGTCGATCCAGGTCGACGAGTCTTTGCCAGCCGCTGTGCCGCGTGCCACGGGACCGAAGGCGGTGGCGGCGAGCTCGGCCCCTCGATCGTTGCCCGTATTCCGTTGCGAGCCGACCCGGATCTCGAAGCGGTGATTCGCGAGGGGCTGCCGGGTGCCGGCATGCCGTCGTTTGCGAATCTGTCGAAGACCGAGAGCACCGATCTCATCGCCTTTCTCAGGACGCTTCGCCCGCGCGCCGGCACAGGCGCGGAGCGGGTGAGCGTGACGCTCGCGGATGGCGCATCATTGTCCGGCCTGGTCCTCAATCAGAGCGCCGGCGAGAAGCAGCTGCTCGGTGACGATCGCCGTGTCCATCTGCTGCGCGAGACGACGGCTGGCCGCTATCGCGAGGTGACGTCGCAGACTGGCTGGACGACATACAACGGGCAGCTGAGTGGGAACCGTTACAGCGCGCTGACCCAGATCACGCCAGGCAATGTCTCGCGTCTCGCGCCGCAGTGGGTGTTCACGCTGCCCAACGTGTCGCAGGGGCAGTCGACGCCCGTCGTCGTGGACGGAGTGATGTACGTCAGCGCGGCCAACGATCTCTACGCGCTCGACGCCGGCAGCGGCCGCCAGGTCTGGAACTACCGGCGTCCGCGCACGCGCGGGCTGATCGGCGTGTCGGCTCGAGGCGTGAATCGCGGCGTCGCGGTCAGCGGCGAGCGGGTGTTCATGGCGACCGACCATGCCCATCTCATCGCGCTCAATCGTGCCAGCGGTGCGCTCCTGTGGGAGACGGAGATGGCCGACTGGCGACAGAACTACAACGGCACGGGCGCGCCGATGGTTGTCGGCAATCTGGTGATCTCGGGCATCGCCGGAGGCGATGACGGCGCGCGCGGGTTCGTCGCCGCCTACGACCAGGCCACCGGCAAGGAGGTCTGGCGATTCTGGGCCGTGCCGGCGCGCGGCGAGCCGGGATCGGACACCTGGAAGGGCAGCGCGATCGATCACCCTGGATCGGCGACGTGGATGACGGGCAGCTACGACGCCGAGCTCGACACGCTGTATTGGGCGATCGGCAACCCCGGGCCCGACATGATTGGCGATGAGCGCCAGGGCGACAATCTGTATTCCGATTCGGTCGTCGCGCTCGATCCGAAGACCGGACGCCGCAAGTGGCATTTCCAGTTCACGCCGCACGACGTGCACGACTACGACGCGCAGCAGCCGATCGTCCTCGTCGACGCCACGTGGCAGGGGCGGCCGCGCAAGCTGCTGCTCCAGGCCAATCGCAACGGCTACTTCTACGTGCTCGATCGCGTGACCGGCGAGTACCTCTCCGGCACGCCCTTCATCAAGAACATCACCTGGGCCTCTGGTCTCACCAAGGAAGGACGGCCGATCGTGGTGCCCAACATGGAACCGACGCCGGAAGGGCGGCGGGTCTGCCCGTCGCTCGAGGGCGCGTCCAACTGGTACTCGGCGTCGTTCAGCCCGCGCACGGGTCTGTTCTACGTGCAGACCAACGACAAGTGCGGGATCTTCACGCGCGTGGATCAGGCGTGGGAAGCGGGGAAGGGCTTCATGGGCGGCACGTTTGCCGCAGCGCCCGAACCGGCGCGCCGTGTGCTGCGCGCCATCGACATCCAGACCGGTAAGGTGACCTGGGAACTCCCGCAGTTGGGCAATGTCGATTCGTGGGGCGGCGTGCTCGCAACCGCCAGCGATCTCGTCTTCTTCGGTGACGACAGCGGTGCCTTTGCTGCGGCGGATGCGAAGTCGGGGAAGCGGATGTGGAGCTTCCAGACCAGTCAGGTCTGGAAGGCGTCTCCGATGACGTACATGTTCGACAACCGTCAAATGCTGGCGATCGCATCGGGCCCGAACATCATCGCGTTCGGACTGCCGACGCCGTAGCCTTCCGTTCATTTGTTCACGTTGTGAGCCGGAACGATGCCGCGTGTCTTCAGCTGTATGGTGTAGACCGAATCGCAGCCCGCAATGAACAGGGTCCGGCCATCGGGCCCGCCGAACGCCTCGTTTGTCGAACAAATTTGCCGCTTGGGTTCGCCGCCGTAAATCGGCAGGTTGATGGTGCCGAGCAGTTTGCCGGCCGGCGACGTGATGCGGATGATGCCGGGGCCCGCTCCGCCGCTCGAGTAGACATTGCCCGCGGTGTCGGTCTTGATGCCGTCGCCGATACCGACGCCGTCCGTGAAGTTCGTGAATGCGCCCAGCGTCCCGTCGGGATTCACCGCATACCGCCTCATCGTGACGGTTGGCAGTCGATAGATACATCCACTTGCCATCCGGCGCGAGCGCGATGCCGTTGGGGATGCCTCCGAGATCGCTGGCGCTGAGCGCGAGCGTCGTGGTGCCGTCCTTGATCCGGTAGATGCCGTTCTGCAGCTGCTTGTCCGGATTCTTGCCACCGTCACGCAGGCCGAAGTCGTTGTCGGTCACATACACTGCATCGTCGGCCGCGACCGCGATGTCGTTCGGGCCGCTGAACTTCTGACCGTTCATGCCGCTCGACAGCACCGTCTGCGTGCCGTCTTTTTCCAGACGCTTCACCTGGCGATCGTTATCAGCGCACCAGATCACCCGGCCCTGACGGTCCATTCCCGTGCACGACGGCCCGATGAGCAGCACATGACTGCGACCCGAGCGAGTCTGGGTGCCGACACGTTCCGGCTCGTTGCCCGTATAGCCGGCCTTCTCCATGAACACGGACACCTGTTTCTGCGGCGTCACCTTGTAGAGCACGTTGTCGAGCAGGCCAGCGAAGATCCAGAAGCCGCTGTTGCCTTCCGCGATCCACAGGCCGCCTTCGGTGAGACCAAAGCCGCGGGCCAGCTCCACCAGCGTCGCGTCGGGTGCGATGACCTCGTCGAGCGCCGGATCGGCCTTCGTGATCGAGAACGGCTTGGCCTCGGGCGGAGGTCCATCGCCGCGCATTTGCGGAACGACCGGACCGCGCTGTGCGTGCGGGTTCGCAGAGGCGCACGATGACGGCCAAGGCAAAGGCAGTGAACCGAAATAAACGTTTCATGATCGCAGCTACTTCGAAGGGCCCGGCGCCGGTCCGAAAGAACCGGCCCTACTGCGGATGATGCGGCGGGCGGCGTGCCGCCGATTTGATGGCGCTTGAATTTCCAGCGGCCGCCTTCGCGAACGAATTGATCGTAGTAGTTGGCGATGATCGAGATCCGCAGCCGCTTCTCCGGATCGGTCACCACCCAGGTTCCCCGGCTGAAACCAGTTGCGGTGTCGCCCGTCACATCGACGGTCTGATTCATGACGAGATGCCAGTCGCGGCCTGGCACCGGTGCGGCATTGACCTTCAGCAGGCCCTGCAGGAGATCGCGAATGGCCGCGGGTCCCTTCGCGCTGTTGTTGGCGCCGCCGACGAATTCGGCATCGCTGGCCCAGAGCTGTTCGAATCCGGCGAAGTCGCGTTCGTCAAGCGTACGGGCGTAGCTGACGAGCAGCGCGCGTATCGCCTCGCGGTCCTCCATCACCTGCACCCTGGCCGCGAGCGCGTCGGACGAGGGCTTCGGGGCCTGAGCGGCGCCGGTGGCGAGCGAACTCGCGATCGCTGTGCAGACGAAGAAACGACCGACACTGGCTCGCATATGGTCAGCTCCTCGTGAGAGTGTCTCCGACTTCGTTCCTCACTACCACTTCTCGAGGCCGATGACCCGCGCGGGGTTCTTCTTCATCATCGTGTCGATCTGGGCGCGTGTGTATCCCGCCTTCAACAGTCGCGGGATGGTCAGCTTGTAGCCATCGGTCGGGAGCGCCCGGCCCCACTGGCCGAGGTCGCTGCCGATCACGACGTTCTCGGGTCCGACCGCCTTGATGCCCTCGCTCCAGTGCTCGAACTCTTTCGCGCCCATGGCTTCGCCGAGCACGTACTCGAGCAGGGCGCCCATCTTTGCCGCTTCCTTCTGCATCTCGATCGACATGCCGACGCGCGGCATGATCGGGTGCTGCACGAAGATCCGGTTGACGCCCGCGGCCTTGGCCGCCTTGATGAGCATCAACGACTCCTGCGGGCTCGAATGGCCGGTCGACAGCGCCATGTCGTACTTGGCGACGATTTTCAGTATCTCGTGCACGGCCGGCAGCAGCTGACCGTTCTTCGAGATCGGCACGGCAATCGGCGAGTTCGGGTTGTAGTGCTCGGACTCGAACGTCGGCATGAAGACGATGCGGCCGAATCCGCCAGCGAAGGTGGCCACCTGCTCGACGGCGTTGGGGTTGAGGCCGCCGACCGACCGGTTCAGCGCGATGCCGCCAAACAGCTTGATGCCCGGCACCATGCGCGACACCAGGTAGGCCCACGACGCGGTCTCCAGATAGTGCTGTTTGAAGACCAGGGCACGCATGCCGTGCCGCTGGGCAAGCTGGGCCGCCTCGATCGCATCGAGTGTGCGGGAGATCGACAGCTGCGTGGCCGGGCCGACGTGCGCATGCATATCGATGATGCCCTCGAGCTCGATGTGATCGTTGGTCAGTTGAGCGTGCCCGGCGGCAGGCAGCCCGATCAGCATCAGCAGAACCAGCGGCAACACGAGGGCTCGTCTCATCTTTGTGCTCCTGTAAGCTCCTGGGCGCGCGCCCCACTCAGGATCGCGCGAAGTCCATAGTTTCCTTCGTGGCAGGCGTACTCGAACATCTGCTCGCGGGTTTTCTTCAGCGGAATCATCAGCGTCCACGGCTTCGACCACGTGCCCGGGTCGTCGATCGTCACGTAGTACTCGAGCGTGTCGTCGGCGACGCGCCGGAGCTTCTCGGTCAGCCGCAGCTTGTCCGTCGAATTGCGGAAGGCGCCATTCGAGAGATTCGTCGTATCGACGACCAGCGTGTCGCCGTCCCAGTGTGCGCGCGAGTCCCCGATGTATTGCCGAATCGCCGAAGAGATGTGCGGACCAGCGCCAATCGGAAAGATCCGCGTGTCGTGGATCATCTCGCTGCGCATGGCAACGACGTCCGGACCTTGTATCACCTCGAAGTAACTCTGATAGCCGGCGAACAGGTTCGGTGTCCCGAAACCGATACAGCGCGTGCCGAGTCCCAGGTCCTGCGCGCGATCGGCGGGGCCGCGGCCCTGCCGGGCGGCACGCTGCGCCGCGGTGCGCTCGGCGAACCCGGCCGAGGGCGGGGGAATGCGGCCATCCAACGGGTCGATGATGAGCGACGTGCGGTTGTCCCACGTGCGCTCCGACAGCCAGGCCTGGTCGTAGTTGCCTGTCTGCGTATCGGAAGAGGAGAACTTCTCTCGACCTTCGAGCGCGGCGACGAAGAGTTCCTCGCCAAAGAACGCATCACCGCCGTCGATGAGCGTCTGCGCGCGCTTTTTCAGATCCGCCAGTTCCGCATCGGTCATCGTCGCGCGCGTGCCGAACTGCTTCGGCCGCTCGAGCGGCGTCATGCCGTTGTTGGCCCAGACGCCTTGCATGTCGGGCTTCCCATCGGGCATGCGCGGCACAGACCACGAAGTGGGCTTGTTCGCGGTTTGCGCGGAGAGGCCGGCTGCCAGAGCCGCAACGACGATGGACGTCATGATTCGCGCGCGCATGTCGGACCTCCCGCGGAGTGGCGGACCGTCCGGCTGAAGCCGGACACGACGTTCTACTTCTTCAGCAGCGGATGCACGTAGCCCGCCGGCAAGCACGTGATCGGGATCCGGCCGGACCGACACGTACTCGACGTGATCGGTGACGTCGGTGAAGCCGTGAAAGACGCCGGGCGGGATGATGATCGATGTCGCCGGTGCTGACCTTGCGCGTCTGCGCCGCCTGCTTGAAGACTCCCTGGTTGCTGGGGCCGACCGCGATCTTCACGATCTCGCCGTCCGCGGGAAGCGGCTTCGCGCCTTCCACGACACCGCCCGTCAGCAGCGTCCCCGAGCCCGAGACGATGTAGTAGACCTCGGTCACGTGCTCGTGATTGATGGCACCCACCGGCGCGCCTGGCTTCGTCGGGCCGCGGCGCAGCACGCCGACGCTGACGTTGTACTTGCCCATGTCGACGACCTTGATCTGTCGATCGCCGCCACCGGTGGGCGCCTTGATGACCGTCTGCATGTCGGCAGCGGTGATGTCGGTGGCGAGCTGTCGGCGGCTTTGCGCTCTGCGCGAAGGTGCCGGCCTGCGACAGCGTGAGCAGGGCGACACGCTGGCGAAGCGAGATGCGATTCATGAAGCGATCCTCCATCGATTACTTCTTCACCCACTTCTGCAGGCACCCGCCCGACGGACTTGCGTCGCAGTTGCCGGTCAGCCCGGCGAACACGTTGCCGACGTTGTCGGCGCCCATGCCCTCGGGGCGCGTGCCCTGCTGCGTAGTAGCGCAGCGAGCCGTCCTTCGCGCTGCCGATGCGGAAGCCGTTGCCCCACCCGGGATTGCGGATCACGTTGCCGCCGCCTTCGGGCGCCTGCGGCGGTCCGCCGATGAACTGGCTGCGACTCGGAGTCGGCCACGATCATCGTGTCGTCACGCGAGGATGGCGATGCCGCTCGGCCGTCCGAAGTGGCGCCACTCGTCGACGAACTGCATGTTGCGATCGAAGACCTGCACGCGGTTGTTCGAGCGGTCGGCCACGAACAGCCGTCCCTGCGAGTCGAACGCCAGCGCGTGCGGTCCCATGAACTCGCCGGGGCCGGTGCCCAGCTTGCCGTACTCGGCCACGAAGCTGCCGTCGGTCTTGATGCGCACCAGACGATCGCCGTCCTGCTGCGCGTCGGTCGGGCGCGGCCAGTGCCCGTCGGCCACGATGATCGTCGCCGTTGGGCGCAATCGCGCACGCGGTCGGACCGATGAACGTCGTCGCCTTGTCGGCCTTCGACACGCCGGCCTTGCCGAGCGACAGCAGCACCTTGCCGTCGGGGCTGAACTTGAACAGCTGGAAGCCGCGACCCTTGGTCGACGGATTGTCCGGCGAACGGTCCGCTGTCGCCCGCCCAGAAGTTGCCGTCGCGGTCCTGGCAGAAGCCGTGCGCCTGCACGAACATGCCGTTGCCGAACTGCTTGGTCACGTTGCCGGCCGGATCGATGTAGAGGATCGGCGGCTCGGAGCGATGGTGCAGCCAGGTGCCGCCCTTGCCGTCGGGGATGATGCCGATCGCCGCGCCCGGCTTGATGGTGCCCAGCCGCGGCCAGTTCGGCGTCATCGTGTACGGGCTGGTCATGGCGCTGGCCCAGGTGGGATAGCTGCCGCGCGCGCCTGCGGAACCGGGCGCCGGATAGCGTGCGGCTGCTGGCTCTGTGCTGGCGCGCGCGGTCCTGGACGCGCGTTGGGCGGCAGCGTGTTCGACAGCCCTTTGTAGACGAAGCGCTGCGCGCGTGCGCCCGGCGCGACCTCGCCGGTGTAGAGGTTGCCCTTCGAGTCGACCGCCAGGTGATGCAGACCCTGGAAGTCGCCCGGCTTCTCGCTGCGCTGACCGAACTGATACAGGACCTGCAGGCTCTTGCGATCGAGCGACGGCGATGCGCGAGTTGCCGTAGTCGGCCACGTAGAGGAACTGCTGCTGCGCGTCGGGAGAGAACGCGAGTCCGGCGGCCGACTGCGCCGACGGGCCGGCGCGATTGATGAACACCTGCGTGACGTACTTGCCTTCCGGCGTGAACACCTGCACGCGACGGTTGGGACGGTCGGCCACGTAGACGAGCCCGTCGTTCGACACCTTGACGCCGTGCACCGGGCCGCCGAACTGCCCCGATCCGAGCCCCTCGATATCGGTGGGCGCTGCGGCAGCGCGCAGCACCGCACGAGCGCCGCCGGCGCGGCGCCGCGCACCAGGAGCCGCACCGCCGGCCGCTGCCGCGCCGCCGGCGCCGCCTCCACGCGGAGCAGGCACCACATCGATCGGCGTGTTGCCGAACGCGCCCCACATCCGCTTGAACGCGCCGGTGTCGGCGTCGAACACGATCACGCGGCGGTTGCCGTAGCCGTCGGCGACGAACGCCTCGTTGGTCTTGGGCCACACGAAGACGTCGGCCGACTGGTGCACGGTCCTGCGTGTCGGCGTTGCCCTTGCTGGTGCTCCGGCCGCCGATCTGCAGCAGGAACTTCCCCTTGTTGTCGAACTTCAGGAGCATGTCGTCGTCGAGATTCCGCAGCGACGGCGCGACCGGGGCGCTGCCGCCGATCCACACGTTGTTCTTGTAGTCGACGGCGATGCCGTGTTCGCTGTCGGGCCAGTCGTAGCCCTGTCCCGGGCCGCCCCACGCGTTCACGAACTTCCCCGTCGCGTCGAACTCCAGCACCGGCGGCGCCGCCGCCTTGCGCTGCGCCTCGGGAACGGTGTTCGGCCGGTGCAGCATGAAGACGTGATCGCGGCTATCCACGCCCACCGACGCGACGTGACCCAGGACCCAGTTGTTGGGCAGCTTCGGCCATGACGGGTCCACTTCGAAGACCGGGACCCGTGTCGCTGTCCGCGGCGCCTGCGCCTGCGCGCGATCGTTCGAGAGCGTCGCGACCGCCGTCATCACGGCGATGCCGGCAGCCACGACGCCGAGATTCCGCCACGTTGATCGATTCATTGATTCGTCCCTCGCACGAGCGAATTGATCCGTCGCCGGTCTGGAGATCCGGCGCTACTTGGCGTAGTTGTCGTCCCAGCGGATGTTCAGCCAGAAGATGTCGGGCGACACCTGGCTGAAGCCGTGGTAGAAGTTCGACGGGTGGAAGAACACATCGCCCGGCTTGGTGACGACCGACACGCCCGTGTTGGGCACGCGCTGGCCGTCCTTCATCTCGAAGCCCGTATTCACCGTGGCGCCGCCCGCGAGGACGACCCACGTGTCGATCGTCTGCCCGTGCAGCTCCGTCGACGGCGTGCCGTTCCACCGCAAGTTCACGTTGTAGCGTCCACCCTCGATGAGCCGCGTGTTGCCCGATTTCTTCAGCCGCATGCCGGCCATGATCTGGTCGAGCTGCTCCTTCGGGAAGAACAGCTCGCCGCTGCCGCCGTAGCTGTAGGGCAGCACCTGCTGGCTTCCGGGAGGAAACGCCGGTCCACGTGCTGCTGGAGGAGCCGCGGCGTCACCGGCCGTGCCAGCGCGCGCTGCACGTGCCTCCACCGATCCTTCACGCGCGCCGCCTGGGGCTCCGGCCCGCGCACCACCGGCGCGGCCGAGCAGGCCGTTCAACGTGCCCGCACCCATCGGCGAATCGGGTGACCAGTCCGTATCCCATCGCACGTTGAGCCAGGTGATGTTCTTGTCGACGCCGCTCACGCCGTGGGGCAGTCCCGAGGGGATGTAGACGACATCGCCCACCTTGATCGGCCGGCTCTGGCCGCCGAGGATCTTGCCCTTCTCGAGCACGCCGCCGGTCGTCAGCGTCCCGCCGCCTTCGAGCACGACCCACAAGTCGGCAGTGATGGGGTGCACCAGACCCGTTTCAGCGGCGGTGATGCGCCGGATGTTCACGTTGTACTTGCCGCCTTCGATCATGCGAAGCGTCTGGAGCTTCTTCGCATCCATGTCCTTGAGGTACTGCGCCAGCTTTTCCTTGGGAATAGCGATCGAATGGTCCTTCGGCGCCTGTTCCAGGATGACGGTCCGGCCTTCGGCGCCGGGCCCGCGGCCCCCTCCGGCGACCGGGGCCTGGGCGCCCGGTCCTTGCTGGGCGTTGCCTTGCGCGAGCCCGATCGATCCGTACACGATGAACGCCGCCCAGATCGCCGTCTTCCGCATGACTGCTCCTTTGGTTTCGACTGCAAGCCCAGGACCCGAACTCGCGAACCTGGAACACTCCGTCAGGACCTGATTGTGGGCCGCCTCAAGGCGGCCTCTACGCGCGCGCGCATTATCCGCGGCCGGCACTCGGCCTGCACCCGCCGCATTTGTCATCAATTGTCATTGATCCCGCGGATCCGTTGGGCTCCCGTATAATCCGGCCTCGTTCCTGCGGCAAAAGGGTTCCATGGCCACGACGTCATCCCGTTTCGCGATTGCGGCGGTACTGGTTTCGCTGTCCACCGCCGTCTGCGGCGCGGCCGCCTGCTCGTCGGGGGCCGCGGCGCCGCAGTCGCAGCAGCTCACGCTGTGGTCGGGCATCGCGGCGGGATTCACCAACGATTTGATCAAGCGCTTCAACAGCGCCCTCCCTGAGACTCACATCGACCTGCAGACGGCGGCCGGCGGTGTCGTCGTCGTGTCGGCGGTGGACCGCGGGCAGGGGCAGCTGGGACTGGCCCAGTCCGACGTCGTGTACCTCGCGTACCGCCGCGGCATCGAGCGCAATCTGTATCCGCACAAGAACCTTCGCGCGATCGCGGTGCTATGGGTCAACAACCTCTACGTGCTGGTCCGCGGCGATAGCCCGTTCCGGTCGATCACGGATCTGAAGGGCCGGCGCGTCGGCATCATCCTCCCGGGGACGTCGGGCGAGTTCTCGACCCGGATTCTGCTGAGCGCCCACGGCATGAGCTACGCCGACGTGCAGCCGATTTTCGAGTCCACCTACGGCCTCGTGCCGAAGCTCGGCTCGGGTGAGATCGACGCCGTGTTCAGCGCCAACCCGGTCATGCTGTCCGCGGCGCGCGAGCTCAGTCAGACCGTCCCGCTCCGTCTGCTGCCAATTGACCGCACAATCATCAATCAGCTGCGCGGCAGCTATCCGTTCCTCAGGCCGGTCACCGTTGCCGCACACCAGCTCTCGGGGCAAACCGAGGCGACCGAGACGCTCGGGTCGGAGTGGCTGCTCATCTGCCGCAGCGACCTCTCCGAGGATCTCGTCTACGAGTTGACGCGCGAATTCTTCGCACAGCTGCCGGCGATGGCGCGCGAGCACAGGGAAGCCGCGCTCATCGATCCCGAGCAGGCGCCCGCAGCGCCCATCCCGCTGCATGCGGGTGCGGCCCGCTACTACCGCGAGCGCGAGGTCCTGCGATGAACGAGGTCGGCGGCCGGCGTCGGGCCGACGGCAGCGTCGGCGCTTCGCCTCGGTCTTGGCGAGACAGATTCGCCTTCACGACGGCGACGGCGGGACAAGTCCGCCTCCCGATTGTCATGACGTTCGTTGTCGCGATGTTCGCGGCCACCGTCGCGCTCGTGTGGTTTGGCTACGTGGCCACCCGAGAGTGGCGGAGCGGTACGAACCTGCTCGTCGAGCGGCGCGCCAGCGAGGCGCTGGCGCTCGTGCGCGCGGCGCTCAGCGCCGACATGAAAGGGGCCTGGATCACGGCCATCGTCCCGTTCAATACCACCAGCCTGGACGAAGACCCGCCGTACAGCATGTTCCAGGTGGCGGCGCGCACGTTTGCGCGGTTCCCGTATCCCGAGTCCTTCGTGCTGTGGAAGAACACCGGACGGGAAGACGGGGAGACCTTCGTGTTCAACCGCGCCGATCGTCCACCGCCGTGGGAGACGCGGCCCTCGTCCGGACGACCCGTTCCCGGTCGTGCTGCTCCGCGACCCGCCCGCGCTGGCCGGACTCGTTGCCGCTGTCCGGACGCAAGCGACGGCGGCGTCGCCGTTCATCATGCTGGAGCAGCCCATCGACGGGACGCCTTACCAGATCGTCGCGCACGCGCTCTTCGCATCCGCGCCGTCCCACACACTCCTGGGATTCATGGCCTTCACGGTCAATGAGCAGTGGCTGCACGCGCAGTACTTCGATCCGCTGGTGGAGCAGGTCGCGAAGATCGGCGGGGGACGAGGCGGCCTTTCGATTACGGTGTCCGACGACCAGGGCCGTGTGGTGACGAAGGCGGCGCCCGTTGAGCACGACGACGCCGGCGACCTGCACACACGGTTTCCACTCCTCTTCATCGATCCGGCGCTCGTCAGGTCGATCTCGTCGCACCCGACGCGAGTCCGCGAGTGGACGGTGCACGTGCGGTCGCTTCCGGATCAGGCGCTCCTCGCGACGCTCCAGGGCGCACGGCGGATGTTCGTGCTGATCTCGATCGCCGCCGGCGCGAGTCTGCTGGCGCTCGTCCTGACCGTTCGCGCCGACCGGGCGAGCGCGGCGCTGGCCTCGATGAAATCCGATTTCGTTGCCGCGGTGACGCACGAGCTGAAGACGCCGGTGGCATCGATCCGGCTGGTCGGCGACACCCTGTCGAACGGCCGCTACACGTCGACCGAGACCGTGCGGGAGTACGCCGGTCTGCTGTCGGTGGAGGCGTCCCGACTGAGCACCTCGATCGACAACCTCCTGACCTACGCGCGCTACAGCAACTCACCGGGGGCATCGTCAACCGAGCTTGCCGACGTTGAGCTGGCGGATCTCGTGGAGGACGCGCTGCAGGGATTGCGGCCGATGCTGGATCACCAGAAGTTCGATCTGGTCATCGACGTGCCGCCCGATCTCCCGCAAATCTGCGTCGATCGGCCGGCCATGATTCAGGCGCTCGACAACATCGTGGACAACGCCATCAAATACTCGACGACCGAGAAGCACCTGGCGGTGAGCGCCAGGGCGAACGGCAAGAGTCTCACGCTGACTGTACGGGATCGCGGGACAGGCATACCCCGCAAGGACCTCTCGCGCGTCTTCGAACGCTTCTATCGCGGCGGCAACGTGACCGTCAGTGGCAGCGGCCTCGGCCTGCCGATCGCGAAGCGCATCGTCGAGAGCCATGGCGGCCGGATCGAGGTGCGCAGCGCCATAGGATCGGGAACCGAAGTCGACGTGACGCTGCCGATCGGCCGGCGTCGAAGCGCATGAGCGTACAAGAACGGGGTGTGCAGATGCCCAAGCGCGTCCTGATCATCGAAGACGACAAGGCAATTGCCCGGCTGCTTCGTGACAACCTGGAGTACGAAGGGTTCGTCGTCGAAACGTGCGACAACGGCCACGAGGCGCTCGCGTCGGTCAAGCGGTTCACGCCGGATCTGCTCCTGCTCGACTTGATGCTCCCGCAGGGCGCCGACGGCTTCGAGATCTGCCGGTCGCTCAGCGAAAGTCCGACGCGCGTCCCGGTGATCATCCTCTCGGCGCGCGCGCAGAAGGAGGACCGCATCCGCGGGCTGACGCTCGGCGCTGATGACTACGTCACGAAGCCCTTCGCCCTCGACGAACTGCTGGCGCGAGTGCACGCGGTGCTTCGCCGGACCAAGCCGCCCATCGATCAGCTGCGGCTCGGCGACACGGTGATCGATTTCAGACGGCTGGAGGCGCACAACGGCACGAGGCGCGTGGAGCTGACCGACAGGGAGTTCGAGATCCTGCACTGCCTCGCCGAACGGGCCGGCCAGGTGGTGACCCGGGACGAGCTGCTCCATCTGGTCTGGGGCTACTCGGACGCGCCGCTCACGCGCACCGTGGACAACTTCATCTTTCGGCTTCGCCACAAGCTCGAGCCCGATCCCCGCCATCCCACCTACATCCGCAAGGCGTACGGCGACGGGTATCGGCTGATCGCTGACGGTCCGGCCGGTCCGAAAGGACCGGCCCTACCCTGACTCGAAAGGACCGGCTCGACGTTGACTCGAAAGGACCGGCCCTACGTTGATTCAGCGCGTGCCAGCGGCCGGCGGCGGGATGCCGAGAATCTTTGCCGGGTTGATCTTCAACAGCAGGTCGAGCTCGCGTTCGGTGAATCCGTTCGCGCGCAGCGTCTTCGCTGCGTTGGCGAGCGCGTCGGGCTGCCAGTTCGAGTTGAGCTGCCCGGTGTCGCTCGAGACGAACGCGTGCTCCACGCCCGCGGCGCGGATGCCTTCGACATACAGCTTCACGACCTCGGGTCGCGCGTTCGGGTTGCCGAACCCTGAGGTGAACTCCGCGTAGATCTCGGGACCCATCGCGACGGTCTCCTTGATCTCCGCCGGCGTCATCTCCACGATGTCGAGCAGCGGGTGCGTGATGATGATGTGCTTCACGCCGACCCGGACGGCTTCCTTCACCATCAGCTTCACTTCGGCCGGCGAGTTGTGGCCCGTCGCGAGGATCAGGTCGCCGTTGCTGTCGCGCGTCTTCGTCTTGGCAATGACCGCCAGTGCCTCTTTGACTTCCGGCAGCAGCTCGCCGCCACTCGCACACGGCTTCGGATAGGTAATCCAGAACGGGAGACCGTTGCATTGGGCGACCGGCACGTACCCGGGTGGCCGGCGCGGCAGCTTGTGGACACTGTTCTCCGAATCCCAGCTCGGCATCCACACGATGCGGCCCCACCCGCCCTTGATTTCGGCCATGTGGGTGATCGCCCACGGGTTGACCTTGGTGCCGGTCGTGAGGTTCGACCCCATCCCGCCGAAGATTTCCATGTCGGGATGGAGCTTGCGCATGTAGTAGGCCAGTCCTGCGGTCTGATCGAGGTGGCCTTTGATGATGAAACCGCGCATGCCGGACGCCTTGGCGCGCGTGTAGAGATCGAGCGCGTCGATCGAGCGGGCCGCCTGGCCGTAGCTCGGCCCGAAGCTGTCGGGATCCTGGTGCGCGTGCATGTCGATCGCGCCCTTGAGTGCCGGATCGTTCGGCGCCGGATCGTTCAGCGAGTAGTTCGCCCGTCCGCGTCCAGCCGGCGCCGCGCCCTGCCCGCGGTTGCCCTCGCCCGGTTCGCCGCGCTGAGCCGCGCCGTTCTCGCCCATGGCGAGCGCCAGGGCCAGGCCGACTGCGACTGCGTACACACCCAGATGTCGCACGCGGCCGGCCGATGTTCGTCTCGTCATCGTGGTTCCCCTCTCGAGCGGTTTCGCGTGCCTGCCGCGGAGGCTCACGCCTCCGCTCTACGACCACATTGACAGCGCTCAGAAATCGATTTGCGCGCTGAACTTCACGAGACGCCCATCGAGTACCTGCGTCGGTTGTCCCCACCGGGCATTGTAGGTACCAAACAGTGTGACCGGAGTGTTGGTGTTGAACAGATTGTAAGCGTCCACGTTCGCCTGCAGGCGCCGCGTTCCGAAGCGGAAGATCTTCGTGCCGCGGAGATCGAACTGGTTGATCCGCGGGCCGAAGACCGACAGCGGCGTCACGAGCGGGATCACGACCGTCGTCAGGCCGCCCGACAGCGGACGTCCGAGCGACGGCTGAATCTCCGCCAGCGTGAACGTACGGTTGGCCGAGTAGTTCGCGCCGGGGTTGCTCTGCGCGACGGCCGCGACCTGGATGCCGTAGGGGAACGTGAACGAGCCGTTGATCTTGATGCGGTTCTGATACGGCACCTCGACCTTGCAGTTGAACAGCTGCTGCGGCGAATCGATGACGTAGCAGGTGTCGGTGCCGGCCGAGGCGCTGCCGCCCGCGGTCGTGCCGAGCTGCACGGCGTTCCCGATGTTCCAGCCGCCGCCAAGCGTGGCGCGGTCGCGCAGCCGCAGCTGGAAGTTGACGTCGACGCCGTTGTAGATCTCTTCCTGCTTGCCGTAGGCGTTGTTGCGCGTGACCAGGTTGTCGACCTGACCGAACGCGGTCGGGTTGATGTCGTAGAGTCCGCAGAGCTGCTGACCACTGAGCGGGAGCCGCGCATCCACTGGCACGGTCACGCAGTAGGGACTGTAGTCGGCGGGTGTCACGCGCAGGTTGTCGGTGACCTGGAAGTTGCCGTACCAGGTGCGGAAGTACCCGGCGTTGACGACGAGGTTTGGCAATATTTCACGATCGATGTTGATGGAGGTCTGCCAGTTGTACGACCGCTTCCCCCAGCCGGTGATCCAATCCGGATCCGGCGAGTTGACCGGCACGAAGGTGCCGAAGTTGGGATTGGCCATTGCGCCGCACTCCGCGTTGGCGGTCGTGGCCCTCAGGTCGCAGTCCGGAAGGAAGTTGTCGCGGCGCGGATCGCCGACCGGGAAGAACTGATCGTTCCACGACCGCGTGGTGCTGTTGACCGCACCGGCGGCCTGGTCGAAGAGCTGCGCATGGCCCGTCGTCGCCGACCCGACGTAGCGATTGATGCCGAACTTGACCGCGGTCTTTCCGTCGCCTGCCGGATCCCAGACGATGCCGAAGCGCGGATTGAGGTCTTTCCAGTTGGGCACGTCGGTGCGGGCGGGGAACGAACGGGCCGGCACCAGCACACCCGCATCGACCGACGTGGCTTTCACCGACTCGCGCAGCCAGTCGAATCGCACGCCCGCGCTGATCGTGACGCGGCTCAGCCGCCACTGGTCCTGCACGAACAGTCCCAGATCGGGGTTGAGCTGATCGATCGTCAGGCTGGGCGACGCAAATTGCGTGAGCGACCGCGGGGCGCCGTTGAAGAACGTGTACGACACCGGCAGCCCGTTGACCTGCGTCGGTCCACGCGTCGTGTAGGTGCGGTGCCCGCCGCCCAGGCCGTACATCCAGAACACACCGGTCTTGATGCTGTGTCGCCCGCGGATGAGCGAGACGTTGAAGCGGCCGTTCGACTGGTGCGACAGGGCCATCTGCCGGAAGCCGACCCCGTTGTAGGTGTAGCCGAGGCCGGTGTCGTTGATCGACACGTTGTCCTGGATGCCGCCGCCGCAGCCTTCGTAGTCGCTCAGGAACAGCTCTTCGCCGAAGCCGCCGAAGTTGAACTTGCTCACCGTGATGCCGGCGTCGAAGAGCACGTTGTTCGACTGCGGCCGGCTCCACGTGCCCTGAATCACCTCGTGACGCTGGCAGTAGCCGGCGTTGCCTTCGTTCTTGATGGTGCCGGTCTCGAGCTGCCCGGTGAGCTGGTCCTGGAAGTTGCGCTGCCGGTCCCACGAGAACGTGAACTTGTCCTTCTTCGTCGCCTGGAACGTGAGGCGTCCGCCGGCGCCGCGGTTGGACTCCACCGGCTCGATCGGCCGCGAGAGGTCGGGCGTGTACGCGAAGTCGCTCACGTTGGAGTCTGCAAACAGATTCGCCACGCCCGTCGTCGTACCCCACCGTCGCGCCGCCGCGAAGAACCACATCCGATCGGCCAGCACGGGTCCGCCGAGCGAGCCGTTGAAGTCGTAGACCTTCTTCACGCTGTTGACCGACGTGAGCCCCTGGCTGATCAGGTCGTCGTCGAGGTTATTGCTCTGCAGCCCTTCGCCCGTCGCGCCAAGGAAGAACGATCCGCTGAAACGGTTGCCACCGTCCTTCGGAATGCTGTTGACCTGCGCGCCGCCAAGCGAGTACTCGGCCGATCCCATCGTGCCCAGATCGACGACGACCTCCTGGACGGCGAGCGGGTTGGCGTAGTAGCCGCGGCCCGTGCCCTTCGAGGCTGCCGATGCCCGGCGTCAGCGCGTTGTAGCGCATGCCGTCCTGCAGCAGGCGTGAGTCGAAGGTCTTGCCGCCGTGGACGGTGATGCGGACCGATCGCTCGCCCTTGCTGCCGCCGACGTCCTGGGAGTTGGGCGGCTCGACGACGGCGGGAATCAATGCCGCGATGCCCAGCACGCTCTTTGCGGTCGGTACCGTGTCGAGCACTTCGCGCGAGACCGTGCGCTGCTGTGTCGCGCTCGGTCACGTCCACCAGCGGCGTCGCGCCGCTGACCGTGATGGTCTCCTCGAGCGCGCTGACCTTGAGCTCGGCGTCGACTTGAGCGGTGAAGTTGGTCCGCAGCTCGAGACCATCACGCTTGAAGGAGGAGAATCCCGGGAGCGAGAACGTCACGGAGTACAGGCCAGGCCGCAGTTCGGGCAGCCGGTACTCGCCGCGATCGTCAGTGACGGTCGAGCGAACTTTCTCGATGAGGGCCGGGCTGGCGGCCTCGACGGTTACGCCAGGCAGCACCGCGCCCGAAGAGTCGCGGACGACGCCGGCGATAGTGGCCGTGCTGGTGCCTTGCGCCAGCGCGGACGCCGGGATCAGGCTGAGAACGGCGACGAGGCAAGCGCGACGACCGAAACGTGCCAAGACCACTGGTTCCTCCTTGTGTGATGCCCAACGAAACCGGTGAAGGAGACGCGCGCCGGGGCAACCCCCGAGCACGGCCGCGCGGATTATGAAAAGGCCGCGGACCGGGAGGCAATGCTTCAATTGTCATCAATTGTCGTGCGGCCGCGGTCTGGCATGGGCGCCAGTCAGGGGTCAACTATGATGCGCCCGACGGCAGATTCGAGCGTGCCGTGCTGGCGGCTGGTGCCGTCGGCGACCTTTGTCAAAGCGTGACCCCTGTGTATCGAATCGTTTGGGTCGTTGCCGCCGTTCTCGCCCTTGCCGGTGCCGCCCTCGGCGCTTTACGCGCGCAATCGAAGCCGGCGAGTGCGCCGTGGAGCCAGCCGCGAACCGCGTGGGGCGATCCCGACCTCGATGGCGTGTGGACGAGCGACAACAACTTCGCGATTCCGCTCGAGCGTCCGCCGGAACTGGCGGACAAGGAGTTTCTGGACGGGGCCGAGCTGGACGCCGAGCTGGCCAAGCGCGCACGGATGATCGCGGCAGTCGCCGACGGCGGGGCCGTCGGTGCGGGCCCCTCGCACTGGTACGAGAACCTGACCGCACGATCGCGCCGCAGCTCGCTCATCGTCGATCCCAAGAACGGACGCCTTCCCGCATTGACGGCCGAGGCGCGTGCCCGTGCCGCAGAGGAACGGGCGGCTCGTGCCGGGCGAGGCCCCGCCGACTCGTGGGAGGACCGCAGCTTGTGGGATCGGTGCATCACCGTGGGACTTCCGGCGGTGATGTTCCCGACCGGCTACAACAACAACGTCCGGATCCTGCAGGCGCCCGGCTACGTCACGATCACGCACGAGATGATGCACGACACACGCATCGTCCCGCTCGATCAGCGGCCGCACCTGTCGCCGCGCATCCGCCACTACCTGGGTGATTCGCGCGGCCGATGGGAGGGCGACACACTGGTGATCGATGTGACGAACTTTCACCCGAACACCAACTATCGCGGTTCGCGTGACACGCTGCACCTGATCGAACGCTACACACGTACCGGTGTCGATCGGCTGCGGTACGAAGTGACCATCGACGATCCACGCACGTTCGAACGCCCGTGGACGGCGGTGCTCGACCTCGCTGCGCAGAACGACATCTACGAGTACGACTGTCATGAAGGCAATCGCGGGCTCGAGAACATCCTGCGCGCCGCGCGATTCGAGGAAGCCAACCGCTGAGCGCGATCGGCGCCTACAATCGAAAGAGCGCTCGTGCCACTCAATCTCTCACGCCTCTTTCGCCCGCGACACTCCGGCGCCGCTCGCACCGCTGGCGCAAGAGCCCGGGACGTTGACCGCGTGCTCGATCTCGGGCGCGCGCTCCTGTCGGCGCGCGGCGAGGTGTCGGGTGCACGAATCGCCGCCGAGGTGCTCGCCGCGTATCACACGCTCGATGATGAGCAGGTCGGATGGCTCTTCGATCGACTGGTGACGGCATTCTCGGTCGATCCCGAGGCGGTTCGACAGGCGGCGACCGCCTATCAGCTCGACGGATCACCGGCGAACCTCGTCGCCCTGCAACAGGCGGTCGAGCCGCCACGGCAGGAGCTGTTCCGTCGCTGCAACATGGCGCCCGGAGGGACTGCTGTCCTGGTGGACTTGCGTCGGCGATTGTTGGGCACGCTGGCCGACCATCCGGACCGACTCTGCAATCGACGCCGACCTGACGCACCTGTTCAGGTCGTGGTTCAATCGCGGGTTCCTGACGCTTAAAGCGGATCGACTGGCAGACGTCGGCTGTCGTCCTCGAGCGCCTGATTCACTACGAAGCCGTCCACCAGATTCAGGGGTGGCGCGATCTGCGGCGCCGCCTGGAATCGGATCGGCGCTGCTATGCGTTCTTCCATCCCGCGCTGCCGCAGGAGCCGTTGATCTTCATCGAGGTCGCGCTGACGCGAACCATGACCGCGCAGGTCCAACCGCTGCTCGATCCCGAATCGCCCGTTGACGATCCGACCCACTCGACGTGCGCCATCTTCTATTCGATCACCAACTGCCAGCAAGGGCTGAAGGGCGTGTCGTTTGGCAACGTGCTCATCAAACAGGTCGTCGAAGACCTCGGCAAGGAGTTTCCGAGCGTGAAGACGATTGCGACGTTGTCGCCGATTCCGGGGTTCCGCGCATGGCTGGAGGAGCGGGCGGCAACGGCACCGCAATCGATCTCACCGGCGCTGGCGGCGCTGGTCGCGAAGGGTGACGACTTCACCGAGAGAGATATCGCCGCCGCGCCTGGCGCACTCCGCGAGGAAATGATGGAACGGTGCGCGCGCTATCTGGTATCCACAGGTAGCGGCGTGGGCGCGCAGGATTCGGTCGCTCGCTTTCACCTGGCCAACGGCGCCCGCCTGGAGCGCCTCAATTGGATGGGGGACGTGTCATCGACCGGGCTGCGTCGCTCGTACGGTCTGACCGTGAACTACGTGTATCGGCTCGACCGATCTGGAGCGCAATCACGACGCCTACGCCAATCAGTTTCGCGTGGCATCGTCGAGAGCGTTTCGGCAACTCACGAGATCTCGCCGCTCGAGAAGCTGATCCGAACCGAACATCGACGACTCCGCGCGCGAGTCGAGAAGCCGGCGAGTGTCTCGATCTTGACGACGTTGCTACGTGCTGCGATACTACGTGGCACGTAATAGTGATGTCTGATCCATCTTTACTCGTGCTGGCCAGCCTGGCCGAGGGTGACAAGCACGGCTACGCCATGATGAACGACATCAAGGCGTTTGCCGGCGTCGAGCTTGGCCCGGGCACGCTGTATGGCGCGATCACACGGCTCGAAGAGCGCGGGCTGATCAAGCCGGTGCAGTCCGGCGATCGCAAGCAGCCGTATCGGATCACGGCGGCGGGGAAGCGGTACCTCGCGGAGGAGTTGTCGGGCCTCGATGCCGTCGTGCGTACCGGCCGGCGGAGACTCCGTGAGGCATGAAGCTGTTGCTGCGTGCCGCCGCCCGACTCTACCCGCGTGCCTGGCGCAATCGCTATGGCGCGGAGTTCGACGCACTCATCGACGAACTGACGCCGCGCTGGCGGGATCTCTTCAACGTTGTTGTCGGAGCTCTCACAATGCAGATCTCGAGACTCGCTCTGTTTCCGGTCGCGATTGCCATCGCCGGCGCCATCGTCGGCGTAGCGGTATCGCTGGCGATGCCGCCCGTCTACGCCTCGTCATCGTGGGTGCTGGTGCAGGCGCCGGGCACAGCGGCTGACGCCGGCGGGCGTGGCCAGCGAATCCGGACGGCGATCGAGGCCGCGCTTCAGCAGACCGCGTTCGACAAGAACGCGATCACCGTCACGCTGCGCGGCGAACCTGGCCAGGACCCCGTGCTGCTGGAACTGTCGGCATCAGCGGCGTCCGCGCCAGCGGCGCAGCAGGCGGCCGGGAAGGCGACGGGCTCGCTCATCGACGCGAACCTTGTCACGTCGGAGCGCCTTGCCCCGAATCCACTCGTACAGTTTCGAGTGGTGCAGCCACCGCACCTGCCGGAGACGGCCCAGCGGGAGACGACGCGCAACGCTGCGGTCGGCGGCGGGCTCGGCGTGGCCGTCGGAGTTGTGGTCGCGTTTGTCTATAGGCGGCGCGACGCCAGGGCCGGGGAGTAGAGCACGTCCTTTTGGACGTGCCGGCCGGTCCGAGCAGGCCGGTCCAAAAGGACCGGCCCTACATGGTTTCGAAACGGCGCTGCGTTTGAATGTACGTCAGCGAGGAAGACAAGTTGGCGCAGGAGTTCGACGTCGTCTGTCTCGGTGGTGGCGTTGCCGGAGAAGCGATCGCGGCGGGTCTTCAGGACAGCGGGCTGACGCTCGCGGTTGTCGAGCGGGAGCTGGTCGGCGGCGAGTGCCCGGACTGGGGCTGCGTGCCGTCGAAGACCTTGCTTCGCTCGGGTGAAACGTTGAGCGAGGCCGATTGCGCGCGGCTCCTCGCCGCATCACGCGTGGAGTGGACCGTTGATTTTTCCAAGGTCTCCACACGCGTGCTGGGGATGGCGCGCAACCTCGACGACAGCCGGCCCGCCGCCGCGATGCAGGCGACCGGAGCCACGCTCTTTCGCGGCGAAGGGACGCTGGCGGATCTACGCACCGTCGCGGTGGGAAGCGAACGGCTCATCGCGCGCCGCGGTGTCGTGATCGCCAACGGCAGCACCGCAGCGATTCCATCAATCCCCGGGCTGGACACCGTCGAGTTCTGGACCAACCGTCAGGCGGCGATTCCGAAAGAGCTGCCGGCGTCGCTGGCGGTCCTCGGGGCGGGCGCTATCGGTGTCGAGCTGGGCCAGGCCTTCGCACGGCTCGGCGCCCACGTGACGATGATCGAAGCGGGACCGAGGTTCCTGGGCCTCGAGGAACCAGAGGCGGGAGCCGCGCTCCGGCCGCACCTCGAAGCCGATGGCATCACGCTGATGATCGGCGACCCCTGTGTCGGCGTCGAACAGCGATCCAGTGAAGCGACTCAGCGTGCGGCCGTCGTCCTCCATTTGAAGTCCGGGGCGGTCGTCTCCGCCGATCGGTTGCTGGTGGCCACAGGCCGCCGCGCCAACGCGGAGGCATGGCGCGACGTGGGGATCGCACAGACGGAGCGCGGCTGGTTGAAGGTGGACCCGGCAACGCTCGAAGCCCGGCCCGGCGTCTTTGGCGCAGGTGATGTCACGGGACTCGGTGGGTTCACTCATCTCGCCCACTACCATGGGCAGGTGATCGCACGCCGGCTCCGTGGCATAGACGCGAGGGCCGATCACACGGCGGTCCCTCGCGTGACGTACACCGATCCGGAGATCGCGTCGGTGGGTTTGTCGGAGGCGGCTGCGCGCGCGAAGGGCATCGACGTCGTCGTCGCCAGCGCCGATCCGCGCGATGGCCAGCTGCGCCAGCGACAGGCCCAAGCTCGTCCGCGACCGGCTTAAGTGTCTGGACGCGGGTCAAGCACGTCGTCGTCCATGAACCGCTTGATCATGTCCGCGCCACCCTTGTCGTCCGTGGCCCGCGATCCGGCCGGCGGCGCCTCACCCGGCCGATACTTGCCGGTCAGAACACCCTGGGCGATCGGCGACCACACCACCTGCGACACGCCCAACTCCCGCGAGGCCGGCACCACCTCCCCCTCGATGACCCGCCACAGCATCGAGTACTGCGGCTGGTTCGAGATGAGCTGCACCCCCAGGTCCTTCGCCAGGGCATGACCCGCGCGCAGCTGCTCCGCCGTCCACTCGCTCACCCCGAGGTACAGCACCTTGCCCTGCCGGACGACGTCGGCGAAGGCCTGCATCGTCTCCTCGAGCGGCGTCTCGTAGTCGTAGCGGTGGGCCTGATAGACGTCCACATAGTCGGTCTGCAGCCGGGTCAACGAGCCGTTGATCGCCTCCAGGATGTGCTTACGGGACAGACCGACGTCGTTGTGCCCCTTCGGCCCGGTCGGGCCGAACACCTTCGTGAAGATCTCCAGCGATTCGCGCCGCTCGCCGTGCAGCGCGTCGCCGAGGACGGTCTCGGCCTTGGTGTTCGCGTACACGTCGGCCGTGTCGAACGTCGAGATGCCGGCGTCCAGGGCGGCGCGCACGCACTGGGTGC
>CAVSKE010000021.1:0-90945 GCA_963728305.1 uncultured Acidobacteriota bacterium | reverse complement strand
AAGACGACGAGACATTTCTTGCCTGGGCGCGCGATCGCTATGCGTGCGTGATCTTCAACCTGCACATCGAGCACACGCCACAGAAAATCGAAGAAGCCGCGGCAGCGTTCCGCGATCTCATCGACCTCGGCATCGCGCATGGCGGCAGTTACTACCTGACCTACCATCGCTGGGCGCGGCGCGAGCAGGTGGAACGCTGCTATCCGCAGATGCAGAATTTTCTGGCATTGAAAGCAGCAGCACGACCCGGACGAACGGTTCCAGAGCACCTGGTACCGCCACTATCGCGAGATGTTCAGCCGGGCGCGTGTGCGCTAACGCTTCGCGACGGAGTCGCAGTATCGCTTCAGACGTTCGATGGGCGTCATCACTCCAGGCGGCGGCTGTGTTCCTGGCGCCTCCATGAGCGCCATCCGGCTCAGACGCATCTTGATGTAGTCAGCATCGGCGCACAGAGCCGCCGCGATCTCGCCGCGCGCGATGGTGATCCGGAGGGAAGGTCCGAAGATACAGCACCGCATCGAATTGTTCCCGACGCGTGTGTCCTCACCCACTGGAATCGCGCGCAACGAATTGAACGATCCCGCTCCCAGGGTCGTTCCCGCGGTGTAGACGAGGGACGGCACAGGCCACGATTGGACGTCGGCCTGCAGCGTCTCCAGGCTGTTGGGCGTCGTATGTGTCCACCGTTCAGGACGCTCGCCCCCATCACAACCAGCCGAGTCACGATGTTTCCGCGATTGCCGGGCGGACGGCGTGCGAAGTGTCCATCACCATAGACGATGAGGGCGCGACGCTTCTGCGCGAGCACTTCACGTCGAATCAACTCTGCCGCGAACGGATCGCGCTCGAGCCCGATGCGAATCGCCTCCTCGCGCGTGGCGCGATCCCAATCGAATGGCGGATCGCCGAGCAGCACGCGCAGCTTCCGGCCCACCGGCAGCGACTGGTTGAGGGCGCGAATCGCGCGGAAGAACTCCTCGTACATCGGTACGTCCCACGGGCCATCCGGTACAGTCGTGTCCTGCCACGCCAGACGCAGCTCCTTTGCCGGGACCTCTTCGCCGGCGATGAACCGATCCATGACGGCCTGGTGCGTGGAGCTCCCGGACTCGACGACGATGTCGTTGACGATGGCGGCGAAGCGCGGATCCCGGATCAGTGCGAGGCGAAACGCGTAGCCCTGCTCGTTGTTATGACGTCCTTCGCCAAGTGCGACGATGTCGTGCGTGCGGAAGGCGTCGAGAATCGCCGCGATCGGCTCGAGCGGCGTGGCCGGCTTCGTCTGCGCGCGCAAGGCGCCGACGATGGCCATGACGGCAACAACGGTTGCGACGACGCGCGTCATCGGGTCACGAGCTTAACCCAATGTGGCTCCTCCCAACCGAGGAGTAGACGAAGCGACGCGACCCGTGTTTGCTTCCTGTGGACATGCCACAACTGGCCGTGACATGCTGATGTGGCGATGCCACAGGAGAAGCGCACCACGCCCGACAAGCTCGATCTGCTGCAGGGAACACTGGACCTGCTCGTCCTGCAAACGCTCGCCTCGATGGGATCGCAGCATGGCTACGGACTGGCGCGGCGCATCGAGCAGTTGAGCGGCGACGAAGTGCTCCTCAATCAGGGCACGATCTACGCCTCGCTGGTGCGACTGCAGCAACGGCGCTGGATCACTGCTGAATGGGGCGTGTCTGAAACCAACCGGCGCGCGAAATACGCACTCGATTACCAAAGCCGGGACGCGAGAGCTGGCCGAAGAGACGCTGTACTGGGCGCGCCTCACCGCGGTTGTCGGCCGTGTGCTCGCGCCATCGGGCGGGAGGGCGAAGTGACCGGACGCCTCCGCGAGATCTGGGCGCGCCTCGCTGGCTTCATGCGTGGCCGTCAGCCTGACCGTGCTCTCGACGAGGAACTTGCGGCACACGCCGAGCTCGCGGCCGACGATTACATGCGCCGCGGCATGAGTCAGGACGAGGCGCTGCGCCTGGCATCGATGAAGCTTGGCAGCCGGCTCGCTGCTCGCGAACGGGCCGGCGATCAACGCAGCATGCCGCGGATGGAATCGTGGATCGCCGATGTGCGCTATGCCGTCCGCATGATGCGGAAGAGTCCTGGCTTCACCGCAACGTCAGTGGCGATGCTCGCCGCAGGCATCGGGCTCAACGTCATCGTCCTCACGGTGACCAACACGGTGCTGTTCAAAGGGTTTCCCGGTGTTCGCGACAACCATCGGCTGCTCTACATCACGGCGCGTCGATCGGGCGGCGCGTCCTATCCGGACTACGAAGACTGGCGCGCGCAGGCCCGCTCGTTCCAGGGTATGGCCCTCGTCCACGGCGTGCAGCAGACATACAGCGACGCGAACGGCTTCCCCGAAATGTTCTACGCCACAGAGGTGACGGCGAACACGTTCGGCCTCGTCGGGCAGAAGCCGATCCTCGGCCGCAACTTCACCAGCGCAGACGAAGTACCCGGTGCTTCACCCGTCGTCATGCTGCGGTATGGATTCTGGGAACGGCGCTATGGCAAGGACTCATCGATCGTCGGCAGAGTCGTGCGCCTGAACGGCGTGCCGACGACGGTGATTGGCGTCATGCCGCCCGGATTCTCGTTTCCGCAGAATCAGGATCTGTGGGTGCCGCTCGTCCCGACACCTGAAGTCCGCAGACGCGACAACCACAACAACTGGTTCGTGCTCGGGCGGCTGGCCGACCACGCGACGATTGACGATGCGCGCGCCGAGATGGAGACGATCGGTAAGCGGCTCGAGCTGGCCTACCCCCTGACGAACAAGGGGTTTCCCGTCGAGGCGCTCAGATTTCACGAGTTCTTCATCGGCCCGAACGCCACCTTGATCTACCAGGCGATGGTCGGTGCGGTCGGGTTCGTGCTGCTCATCGCGTGCGCGAACCTGGCGAATCTCCTTCTCGCTCGCGCGATGACGCGGTCGCGGGAGATCTCGGTGCGTCTCGCGCTCGGTGCGCCGCGGTCGCGGATCGTCCGCCAGCTGCTCGTCGAGAGCGTGATGATCTCGAGTCTCGGCGGCCTCGCCGGTTTCTGGCTGGCCAAGTGGGACGTGCGCATCTTCGCGCTCGCGGCGACCGGCGCCGGGCTGTCGGATCAAATCGCCGGCACTTGGTTCGATCAGATCCTCGACTACTCGATGGACTATCGCGTTTTCGCGTTCGTCACGGCGATCTCGATCGGCACGGGGCTGCTGTTCGGACTGGCGCCCGCGCGACGGCTGTCCACGCTCGACGTCAACGCCACGCTGAAGGATGGGACCCGCACCGCTGGCGGCGGACGCGGCGCACGTCTCTCGGCGATCCTCGTGGTCTCCGAGATGGCGTTGGCCATGGTGCTGCTGGCCGGAGCCGGCGTGATGATTCGCAGCTTCCTGACGATCTACAACTCGGAGCTCGGCTTCAATCGCAACGGGCTCGTGACCGCCCTGATCGGTCTGCCGGACGCAGCGTATGCGACACCGTCGGCGCAGATTGGATTCTTCGATCGGCTGAAGGCGCACGTCGAGGCGATGGCCGGGGTGAACGCGGCGGCCGTGGGCTCGCTGCCCACCGGCGGCTCGCAGCGGGTGCGGTTCGAGCTCGCCGGCGCTGCGCCGGTAGACAGGCAGAGACTGCCGACTCTGTCCGCGTTGACGATCGGCCCCTGTATCTTCCCGCACGCTGGGAGCGCCGGTGCTCGCCGGCCGCGAGTTCGCCGACACCGATCGAGCGTCAGGTATCCCTGTCGTGCTCGTGAATCAGCGGTTCGCCGCTGCACAGTGGCCCAGCGAGGAGGCGATCGGCAAGCGCCTGCGGCTGGTTCGTGCCAACACGCCAGGGCCATGGCTCACCGTGGTCGGCGTGGTCGCGACGGTGGCGCAGAACGATCCATTGCAACCTGAGGCGAATGCGGTGATCTACCTGCCGTATCCACAGCAAGCGCGAACCAGCATGTGGATCATCGCGAGAACGGATCTGCCAATCGGGAGCTTCACCGCTGCACTCCGCAAGGAAGTTCACGCGATCGATCCGGTGCTGCCGATACAGCTCGGCCCGTTCACGCTGACGGATCGCCTGGCCGAGCGATACCAATACCGGGCGATGAGCGGCATGCTCTTCCTGCTCTGTGCGGTTGCCGCACTCTTGCTGGCCTCGATCGGTCTCTACGCCGTCGTCTCACATTCGGTGAGCCAGCGTACGCGCGAGATCGGCATTCGCATGGCGATTGGCGGGACCGCGCGCGACATCCTGCGTCTGGTGTTCAGGCAGGGCGTGACATCGCTCGTGCTCGGCTTGAGCATCGGGCTCGGAGCTGCCTTGCTGATGCTGCCGGCGCTGAAGGCGGTGCTGATTCAGGTGTCGCCCGCCGATCCGCTGACGCTCGTTGTTGCGTCAGCGGTCTTGAGCGCGGCAGCCCTGCTCGGCTGCCTCATTCCCGCGCGACGCGCGATGCGCGTCGAGCCGCTGAGCGCGCTGCGAACGGAGTAGGTGGCCGGTCCAATAGGACCGGCGGCCGCGACGGGCCCTACTTCCGCGGCGTGAGTCGCCAGATCTCGGACCCGGCGATCACGTAGATCGATCCATCCGGTGCCTGGCGCATGAAGCGGATGCGTCCCTTGCGATCCGCCAACAGCTTTTCCTCGGCGACGACGCGGTCACCGTTCAACACGAGGCGCACCAGTTGATGCCCGTGCTGGGCCGACATCGAACCGACGAAGAGATTGCCTTTCCAGTCCGGGAACAGGTCGCCGGTGTAGAACATCATCCCTGACGGCGCGATCGACGGCACCCAGAAGTAGATCGGCTCTTCGACGCCTTCCTTCCGGTTCGCCCCGCTGCCGACCGGCACGTTCTTCTTCCCGTCCGGCTGCCGCGCGTCGTACTGCGTGCCGTAGGACACATCGGGCCATCCGTAATCGCGTCCGGCGCGGACGATGTTGATCTCGTCGCCACCCTGGGGACCGTGATCGACGGCCCACAGTTGCTCGCGTCTGCGGATGAATCGCCGCGCCTTCGGGATCCTTGAAGCCCGTGCGCAAAGGTCTCGCGCAGCACCGTCGCGCGATTGAGCCACGGATTGTCTTTCGGGATCGAGCCGTCGCGGTTGATGCGAATCGCCCGGCCGGTGAAGTTGCGGCGGATGTCGGGATTGTCGGTGAAGTCGTGGCTCACGCCGTCGAGGTCGGAGTCGTAGAAGCGGAAACGATCGGCGCCGAGGACGAACAGCGTGCCGTCCGGAGCGAGCACGATGTTGCGTTCGACGCCTTCGGCGAGCACTTCGACGTCGGTGAGCGAGCTGTAGTCCTCGCTCAACTTCGCCCGCGCCACCCGCTCGGTGCCGAGGTCCATGGTCCGGCGTTCGGCAAACGGCTTGGTCCACACGTCCTCGTAGAAATGCGTGATGGGCCAGCTCGCGGCCGGTTCACCTCGCGGCGGAGCGAAATACGTGAAGTAGAGGACGCGATTCTTCGCGAAGTCGGGATCGAGCACGACGTCGTGCAGTCCCTGCGCCGCCGCCGACTTCACCGGTGGCACTCCAGCCAGTGGCGCCGACACCGATCCGTTGTCCGGGACGGACGACTCGCATCGTGCCGCTGTTCTGCGTCACGAGCAGGGCGCCGTTGGGAAGAATCGCAAACGCCCACGCGCCGGTCAGTCCACTCGGCGACTGGTTGAACGGCGATCGGTGGTGACGGCTTTGCGGGCGCGGGCGCATCCGTCTGGCCCGCGAAGGCTGGCTTGGGTTCCGGCGGCGACTGCGCGAGAGCACGTCGTAGAGGCGGGTGTCTACACCCGCCTTGCCCAACATCATCGCGGCCACGATCGCGACCAACGCACCTGCTGATTTGCGTGACATCATGCCGAGATGATTGCGGCCATCCGCTCTGATGTCAACGAGCTGGTACGATGTCGCGGCTCACTCAGTCGGTCGGCACGAGGCGCTTCAGCTCTTGGAACCAGTTAACCGCGACGATCATCTGCATCCTGGCAGGTTCGCTCGTCGCTGCGGAATCTCCCGGGTTGACGATCAGGAAGCGGTGTCCGTCGGGTGCGATGTCCCACTGTCTCGTCGTCCGGGCGAAGAACGCGTTGTAGTACGGCGGAAGCTCGAACAGCGTTGTCGGGGTCCCGGCGCCGAACGTCGGCTCGGTCTCTATAGTGACGGCAACGGCCTGGCCGCGCGAGATGAAGAACAACTGCTTGCCGTCTGCTGACCACAAGGGTGAATGCCCTCCATTGCTCGAAATCTGCGATCGCCCGTCATCAACTCTTGGGAATGGTCGCACGTACACCTCGGGTTGGCCGCGGGGCTCCGCCGAGGTGTAGGCCAGCCACCGCCCGTCTGGTGATACTGCCGGCTCGACTTCATTGGCGGGTGTATGAACCAGCGGAGTCGCGCCGCCCTTGCCGTCGAGGGACAACACATAGATGTCGCCCGGCGAGGTCCGGTCGGTGGCCCGTTGCTCGAGCACGATCGTTCGACCGTCCCGAGACCAGGAATACGGTGTCTGAAACGCACGAGTGGTCGTCAATCGTTCGACCGTGCCAGTGCCGTCAACGGCCTTTGAGGACAATCCGCCCCCGTCGTGATCGGAGTAGAAGACCACACGCTTGCTGTCCCGCGTCCATAACGGACCCCGTCCTCGCACAGGACTCGCTGTCACCGGGATCAGCGCCTTGCGGACCAGATCGTAGACGTGCACATCAGGACCATCGGTCGCGCCGAGGTTCACGGCGATGCGCTGGCCATCTGGAGAGATCCGCGGCGCGTCGTACGCCAGCGCCTCCGCAGGCAAACCTTCGAGGCGGCCCTCTCGGCTCACCCACGTGAGCCTCCGTCGCAAACTGGACGCGCCGGTCAGATAGACGAGCGACCCGCTGTCAGACACCGTGAAATGCATCGCCCCAGTACGGGTGTCGGCGTCCATCACGCCTTCGATCACCGGCACCGCTGCGCCGGTTGCGCGTCGCTGGCCCGGATCGAACGGCACCGCCAATAGAACCCCGCTCAACCCATACAGGAGATGTCCCGTCGGGATGTATCTCGCGTCGTGTCCGCGCTCGATGAGGATGACCCGCTCGCGGGTGCGGAGCGATTGCGCGGCGATCTGCGCCTGATCCCAGGAGTCGACGTTACCGGGAAGAAAGGTGAAGAGAACCCATTCACCACCGGGCAGCAGCTGCGGACCGTGCGCCTGCTCTCCCGGTTCGAGATCGATCAGCTGGGAGGGCATGCCGCCGGCCGCGGACACTTGCCAGATGCCTTCGGCGCCTTGACCGTACCGGATGATGCCGTCGGTATCCCAGGTCGCGCCCCATGGGTTTCGCGTCGCGGCCACGACAACCGGAGCCCCTCCGTTCACTGACACTCGCTTGAGCGCGCCCTCTTGGTGAAAACCGATCCACTTGCCGTCTGGCGAGAAGAACGGTTCGCGAGCCTCTTCAGTACCTCGGATAGGCACGGCTTCGTCGAGACTGTCGAGACGGCGGACGTGAAGCTGTGCGTCGGCCCAGTACACGAGTTGCGTCCCGTCGGGAGACATGGCAAGTGTGTGGCGACCGGTGCCGGCCCCGCCGGGGGCGACGCTCGATGAAGCCGGGATTGCAAAGCGCGTGACGGGTTGTGCCGCCGGAGCAGGTGACGGCGTCAGACGCCAGACGAGGAGTCCGCCCACGAGCGCGGCACCGATTGCGACCCCTAGCATCGTCGTCGCACGTGGCCACGCTGTCGATGCCCTTGGCACCGAGGGGGCAGTCGTCGCGTCGGTAGCTGTCGCAAACGCGCCATCCAGCGCGAGACGCACGGCACCGATGTCGGCAATGCGGTCCTTCAGCGGCTTCTTCAGACATAGTCGCAGTGTCTGACGTACGTGGGCGGGCGTGCTGGCCGGCAACGCCTCGAATGCGGGCTCAGTTTGCAGGATCTTCGACAGCGTCAAGGAGACGTCCTCATCCTCGAACGCCCGTCGCCCGGTGAGCATTTCGTAGAGGACGCAACCGAAGGCCCAGATGTCGGCACGCCGGTCGACTGCCTTACCACGCGCCTGTTCCGGAGACATGTACGCGGCGGTGCCGAGAATCATCCCGGCCTGCGTCATCGCCGGCGTCGTAATCGTTGGTGACTGCGAGAGTCCGGGCGACATCGTCGCGGGTTCGGTCGCCTTCGCCAGTCCGAAATCGAGCAGCTTCACCGTACCGTCGGGACGAAGCTTGACGTTGGCTGGCTTCAGGTCGCGGTGAACGATGCCCTGCTCGTGCGCGGCTTCGAGCGCTTCGGCGATCTGCTTCGCAATCGGCAGCGTTTCCTCGAGTGGGAGAGCTCCCTCCGCGATGCGGTCGGCGAGCGTCTGACCCTCGACCAGTTCCATCACCAGCGCGGTCTGGTTGTCCGCTCGTTCCAGTCCGTAGATGGCGGCGATGTTGGGATGGTTCAGTGACGCGAGCACTTCGGCTTCCCGCTCGAAACGAGCCAGCCGTTCGCGATCCGCGGCGAACGCTCCGGGCAGCACCTTGATCGCGACCTCGCGCTTCAGGTTTCGGTCGGTCGCTCGATACACCTCGCCCATTCCACCGACGCCGATCCGGGCGGAGATTTCGTAGGGACCGAGTCTCGTGCCAGGCGACAGGTCCATGTCCGGCGCGATTCTACGTCGAGGCGCGCTTACCAGCACGATACGCTGCGCGGACGGCCCCGCCGTATCCGCTACGGTTGCCGCGCGGCGTTAGGGTTCGTACGGGTAATCCTGAATCAGCCTTTTGCACTCGCGGAGGGCCGCCAGTGTCGATTCACCCCAGCCGAACGGCGTGAACGGCGCCGTCTTCTGGTTGACCTGTTTGTCGGCCCGCGCGTAGAACCTCATGTTGAGGTGATTGCGGCTGACGTACTCGAAGACCGTGATGATGAACTCGACGTCGCCGGTGGGCTGCCGCTTCTGCATCGCGAACAGGTGAAGCTTCGCGAATTCCTCCGAGGGATCGGTCTGTGCGAACTGCCAATCCGTCATGGCTGTTGCTGCTCCTGCTCGAGCATCAGGTGATTCGCGCCCGGCCGTGAGACATTATCTCGAAGTGACCTCCGGTGTCGTTGCCATCCTTGACTCGACCCGAGGCTCCGATTAGTGTTGGCGCGCCCGTCGTCAGCGCACACGTCCACTTCCGATCGGAGTTCCCGATGACACGTTTCCTTCTTGCCGTGTGTGCTTTCAGCGTGGCCACCGGTCTCACGCTTGACGCGCAAAACGGCAGTCCCGCAACGGTGTCTGGCGCGCGTCCCTACGTGCCCGTCACCGACGAGATGCTGTGGAAGCCCGACCCCGCCAACTGGCTGTCGTGGCGACGCACGCTCGACGGGTGGGGATACAGCCCGCTCGATCAGATCGATCGCAACAACGTCTCGCGCCTGAAGATGATGTGGACGCGCGGTCTCGGCACCGGCAATGTCGAAGCGACGCCGCTCGTCTACAACGGCGTGATGTACGTGCCGGGTCCCGGCGACGTGATTGCGGCGATCGACGCGAAGACCGGCGATCTCGTCTGGGAACATCGCCGCAAGCTGCCCGAGGGCGTCAACGGCGGGACCAACCGCAACATCGCGATCTGGGGCAGCACGCTCATCGATGGCAGCGCCGACAATCAGATCTACGCGGTGGACGTCCACACCGGCAACATGGTGTGGGAAACGGCGGTGATGGAAGCGAAGAAGCGGGCGCGCTCGAGCGCCGGCCCGATCATCGCCAACGGCAAGGTGATCACCGGACGTCAGTGCCAGCCCGACGCCGGCAACGATGCCTGCATCATCACCGCGCACGACGCGCAGACCGGCAAAGAGGTGTGGCGGACGCGAACGATTCCGCTGCCTGGTCAGCCGGGATACGAAACCTGGGGTGACGTGCCGATGAACGAGCGATGGCACGTCGGCACCTGGATGGTGCCCAGCTACGATCCGGAGTTGAATCGGATCTTCATCGGCACCTCGGTCACGATTCCGGCGCCCAAGTTCCTCCTCGCGGGAAACGACCTGACGTATCTCTACCACAACTCGACGCTGGCCCTCGATGCCGACACCGGCAAGATCGTCTGGCACTTCCAGCACCTCGTCGATCACTGGGATCTCGATCACCCGTTCGAGCGCCTGCTTGTCGAGACGGCGATCGCGCCCGATCCCAAGGAGGTCGCCTGGATCAATCCGAAGATCAAACCCGGCGAGCGCCGGAGGGTCGTCACTGGCATTCCGGGAAAGACCGGCGTTGTCTACACACTGGATCGGGCTACCGGCGAGTTCCTGTGGGCGCGGCCGACGATCATGCAGAACGTCATCAAGGGCATCGACGGCGCCACTGGCAAAGTCACCGTCAATCCCGACGCCATCTTCGCCAAGATGGGCGACACGAAGCTGATTTGTCCCGGCGCTCAGGGCGGCAAGAACTGGCCGGCCGGCGCCTACAACCCGCGCACCAATGTGATGTACATGCCGATGCAGAACCTGTGCGGCAACTTCACGCCCAACACCGACAAGCGCGATCCGTCGAAGGTGTACGGACTCGACTTCCCGACGATCATCGCGCCCGGCACCGACAAGGTCGGCGCCGTGTGGGCCATCTCGGCGGAAACCGGAAAGACGTTGTGGAAGTACGAGCAGCGGGCGGGCGTGTTCTCGCTCGTCTCGACCGGCGGCGGCCTGGTGTTCGGCGGCGATGCCAACGGCCGCTTCCGCGCCTTCGACGAGCGCACCGGCAAGGTGCTGTGGGAAACGAATCTCGGCGCGCCGGTGAGTGGCTACCCGATCACGTTCTCGGTGGAAGGCAAGCAGTACGTGTCGGTGGCGACCGGTCCGTCCGGAGTCGCCAACTCGACGCTTCGCGTGACGCCGGAGCTCAAGCCGAGCACGACCGGACAAGTGTTCGTCTTTGCGCTGCCGTAGCTGACCATCGTGCGTAGAGGCGGGTCTTCAGACCCGCTTCGGGAGCGACGTGCCGACCCAGGGTCCAGTCTTCTGCCGTCGAGCGCCCATGCCTCCGCCTGGCCGGCTGGTGAAGTTCCGCGCCCAGTTGAATTTCTAAGGCTTACTTCCGGCTAGAACGGACACTACGTCGCCCCCCATTTAGGGGTGACCGTTCACGCGCAGTCTGCATAATTGGCAGCACTCCGAGGAGGAGCGATGCGTGACGTGGGGGAATCCGAACTCGGTGCTCGATGGACGGTTCGCGAAAGTCAGCGCGCAGATCGACTTCTGATCAGCGGTCGATCATGACGGCACGAGGGACGATCGGACTGATGGCGAGCGGCGTGGCCGCAGTGACGATCGTTGTCTCGACACTGTCGGCCCAGGAACCGCTCGATACGCGCGCGTTCCTGAAGCGGTCCTGCATCAGCTGCCACAATCAGCAGGCACGGCGCAGCGGCACCGTGCCTGTCGGCCTTCGACGATCTGGATCCGGCGAACGTCGCCCGTGACGCGCAGACGTGGGAGCAGATCGTGCGGAAGATGCGCGCCGGCGTGATGCCGCCGAGCGGCATGCCGCGAGCCAGCAAGGTCGCGCACGAGCAGTTTCTGTCGGCGATCGAGAACGAACTCGATCGCGCGGCCCGTGCCAGGCCGAACCCAGGTCGCACACACGCGTTCCACCGGCTGAACCGGACGCAATACCAGAATGCGATCCGCGATCTGCTGAACCTCGAGATCGACGTGAGCGCGCTGCTGCCCGCTGACGACGCGAGCTACGGCTTCGACAACATTGCCGGCACACTGAAAATCTCGCCAACGCTCATGGAGCGCTATCTCGCCGCGGCGCAGAAGATCAGCCGCACCGCGATCGGGCTCGCGCCATCGTCTCCGACCATCGACTTCTTCAGGGTGACCGACGATCGCGTCGCAGGACGATCGGCAAGGGGCGCAGGTCTTCGGCACGCGCGGAGGCGCCGCCATTCGATACACGTTCCCCATGGACGCCGACTACACCATTCGCGTGGAGCTGGCGCGGGATCTGAACGAGCAGGTGCCGATCTACGCCGAGGATCAGCTGCTGGAAGTGAGCCTGGATGGGCAGCGCGTCCAGGTCTTCACGCTGCCCGGCGTCGCCGGGCCGGCCCCGCCGCCTCCGTCGGAGCCGGTCGCAGCGAGTGACATGCCATCCGACGATGGCCCTGCGCCGCAGCGCGGACGTGGTGCCGGAGCGCGCGGCGGCGGGGCAGGCGGCAGGGGTGGGCGCCAAGGGCAGGCGCAGCGCAATCGCGCCGACCGGGAGTGGCAAATCCGCATTCCGGTCAAGGCGGGTCCGCATCGAGTGCAGGTGGCGTTCGTCAAGCAATCGTCGGCGGTGGCCGAAACCACGCGACTGCCGTTTCAACGCCCCTATCCCGCTGGCGTGAACATCGCCGAGACGCGGACCGGGGCCTACCTGCGCAGCGTGGAGATCGCCGGCCCCTTCGATCCGACCGGCCCTGGCGCGTCGCCGAGCCGGCAACGGATCTTCGCGTGCGCTCCCGCGACGACGAACGATGCCGCGCCGTGTGCTCGTACGATCCTGCGTGCGCTGGCGCGCCGCGCCTATCGGCGCCCGGTGACCGCCGACGATGTGGAGTCGCTGATGGCGTTCTATCGCGCCGGCGCGACAGGCCGTAGCTTTGATGAAGGCATCGATTACGCGCTGCAGCGTCTGCTCATCAGCCCCGAGTTCCTGCTGCGCGTCGAAGCCGATCCAGCGGGCATTCCGGCCAATACGCCGTATCGCATCAGTGATGTCGAGCTCGCCTCGCGGCTCTCGTTTTTCTTGTGGGGCAGCATTCCCGACGAGGAACTGCTGCGGCTGGCGGAACAGCGGCGGCTGCGCGACTCGACCGTGCTCGATCGCCAGGTCCGCCGCATGGTGGCCGACGATCGGTTCACCGCGTTCGTGCGCGACTTCGCCGGGCAGTGGCTCTTCCTGCGCAACCTGTCGGCGGCGATCCCGGTGCAGCAGACGTTTCCCGACTTCGACGATACCTTGCGGGAGTCGTTTCGCATCGAGACCGAGATGTTCGTCGAGAGCGTGATTCGCGAGGATCGCAGCGCGCTCGATCTGCTGCGTGCCGACTATACGTTCCTCAACGAGCGGCTCGCACGGCACTACGGCATTCCCAACGTCAAGGGTCTCCGCTTCCGCCGCGTGGTCCTGCCGCTCGGACAGCCATCGTGGAGGCTTGCTCGGGCATGGCAGCATTCTGACCGTGACCTCGTATCCCGATCGCACGTCGCCGGTCGTGCGCGGCAAATGGATTCTCGAGAACCTGCTCGGCACGCCGCCGCCGCCGCCGCTGCCTGGTGTACCGGCGCTCAAGCCGCCGAGCTTTGCGGGCAAGGTGCTGTCGATGCGCGAACGAATCGCCGAGCATCGCCGCAGCCCGGTGTGCGCCAGCTGTCACGCGATGATGGACCCGCTCGGCCTGGCGCTCGAGCACTTCGACGGCGTCGGCCGGTGGCGTGCGCTCGACGAATCGGGCGCTGCCATCGATGCATCGGGAGCGTTGCCGGACGGGACGAAATTCAACGGCGCCGAAGGCCTGCGCTCGGCGCTGCTGTCGTCGGATCGCTTCGTCGCGACACTGACCGAGAAGATGATGACCTACGCGCTTGGCCGCGGCCTGGAGCACTCCGACATGCCGGCGATTCGCGCCATCTTGCGCAACGCTCGGCGCGACGACTATCGCTTCTCGTCGCTCATTCGCGCCATCGTCGAAAGCGCGCCGTTCCAGATGCGGAGATCGCACTCATGATCATCACCAGGAAAGCGCTGCCGCGGCGGACGTTCGTGCGCGGCGTCGGCGTGGCGCTCGGCCTGCCGATGCTCGACGCCATGGCTGCCGGCGATGTCAGCGCTCGCGCAGACACCCGCCACTGGCGTCCGTCGTCTCGGATTCATCTACATGCCGAACGGCGTGGCGAAGAACTCGTCGATCGACTACTGGACGCCGACCAGCGTGGGCACGAAGTTCCAGACGTCGACAGATCCTCGCGCCGCTGGAATCGTTTCGCGACCGGATGCTGGTGATCAGCGGCCTCGATCAGAATCAGGCGGAGGCCGGTGACGATGGCGCGAGCGGCGACCACACCAGAGGCACCAGCTCGTGGCTGACCGGTGTGTACCCGAAGCGCACCGAAGGCGCCGATGTCCGCAACGGCATCTCGGCCGATCAGATCGCGGCCGCCGTGATTGGGAAAGACACCGCGCTGCCGTCGCTCGAGCTGTGCATCGATCTGAATTTCCTGGCCGGGCAGTGCGAGAACAGCTACAGCTGCGCGTATCTGAACACGCTGGCGTGGACGTCGCCGACCACGCCACTCCCGACCGAGAACAACCCGCGCGTCGTGTTCGAGCGGCTGTTCGGCGATGGCGGTTCGCCGGAGCAGCGCTCGCTGCGTGCGCAGCGGAACAAGAGTCTGCTCGATTCGGTGCTCGACGATCTGAATCGTCTGCAGCGGCGGCTCGGACCCGGCGACAAGGTCGTGGTGACCGACTACGTCGATGCCGTCCGCGAGGTTGAACGGCGGATTCAGCGCGCCGGGGCGCAGAGCGGGGCGGAGGTCCAGGACCTGGCCCGACCGCAGGGGATTCCGGAGCGGTTCGACGAGCACGTCAGGCTGATGTACGAGCTGCAGTGGCTGGCGTTCCGGGCCGATCTGACGCGGGTGGTGACGTTCATGCTCGGCCGCGAGCTGAACTTCAGGACCTATCCCGAGATCGGTGTGACCGAAGGACACCACGGGTTGTCTCATCACCAGGATCGGCCGGAGCAGATCGCCAAGTACGCCAAGGTCGGTGTGTATCAGGCGGAGCTGTTCCGCGGCTTCCTCGAGAAGCTGCAGTCAACGCCGGATGGTGATGGCACGCTGCTCGATCGAACGGTGCTGCTCTATGGCGCGGGACTGAGCAATCCCAATACGCACGCGCACACCGACCTCCCGCTGCTCGTCGTCGCCGGGCGAGACAGCCGCATTGAGGGCAATCGTCATCTGGTGTTCCGCGGACAGGTGCCGATGACCAACCTGCTGCTCACACTGCTCGACAAGGTCGGCGTCCATCCGGACACGCTTGGCGACAGCAACGGCCGCATGGCGGTCGATGGGTTGACGGGTGTGTAGCGTCGTAGTGTCCGCCTTTAGGCGGACCGGCACGCTCGTAGTGTCCGGCTTTAGCCGGACGGGCACGCTTGTAGTGTCCGGCTTGCAGCCGGACCGTGAGTGTCATCGCGCTCGCGCTCGTCGCGCTGGGCGTGACGCTCGTCGCGCAGACGAGCGTGTCGCTGGTCGAGGCCGCGCGAGCAGGCGACATGCGTGGCGCGAGAGCGCTGCTGGCGAAAGGTGCCGATCCGAACGCTGCCGAGGCCGACGGCTCCACGGCGCTGCACTGGGCCGTCGAACACGATCACGCGGAGCTCACGTCCGCGCTGCTCGCGGCCGGTGCCCGTGCGCGTGTGGCCAACCGGCACGGGATCGCGCCGCTGCATCTGGCGGCGACCAACGGCAGCGCCGGGATCGTCAGGCAGCTTCTCGCGGCGGGCGCGGACGTCAATGCCGCGACGCCCGGCGGTGAAACACCGCTGATGATGGCGTCGCGCACGCGGCGACGCCGACACGATCACAGGTGCTGCTGTCGCAGGGAGCGGACGGTCAACGCGCGCGAGAGCTGGCGTGGACAGACGCCGCTGATGTGGGCGGCGGTCGAGAACAACGCAGTGGCGCTGCGCCTGCTGATCGAAGCCGGTGCCGACGTGAACGCGAAATCGACGGGCGGCGCGTTCACCGCATTTCTGTTCGCGGTGCGTGGCGGCCACCTCGAGGCGTCACGCGCGCTGCTCGACGCTGGCGCCGACGTGAACCAGCGTCTGCCGGATGGCATGAGCGCGCTGGTGCTGGCCATCTACAACGCGCACTACGAGCTGGCCTCGTTCCTGCTCGATCGCGGCGCCGATCCGAATGCCGCCGCACAGGGCTGGAGTGCGCTGCACCAGGTCGTCTGGTCGCGGCGCCCCAACCGTGGATTCAACCTTCCTGGCGCTGTTGCAACCGGACGCGTTGACAGCCTGGAGCTGGTGCGGAAGCTCGTCGCCAAAGGCGCCGACGTCAACGCCCGCATGACCAAGGAACCGCGCGATGGCAATCGCAACATGCTCAATCGCATTGGAGCGACGCCGTTTGTGATGGCGGCCAAGTCCGCAGACGTGCCGCTGATGCGGGCGCTCCTCGACGCGCGCGCCGATCCGACGATCACGACGAACGACGGCACATCGGCGCTGATGGCCGCGGCCGGCGTGGGCGTCTACGGACCGGGCGAGAGTCCCGGCACTCATGAAGAGGCGTTCGAAGCCGTGAAGCTGGCGTTCGAGGTAGGCGGTGGCGACGTCAACGGCGTCAACCGGGACGGCGAAACCGCGCTCCTCGGCGCCGTCTACCGTGGCGGCGCCGTGCCGGTGATCCAGTTTCTTGCCGAGAAGGGCGCGAAACTGGATGTCGCGAACAAGAAGCAGTGGACGCCGCTTCTGGCGGCCGAAGGCGTGGTCTATGCCAGCAGCGGCATCCGCCGCTACCCTGAAGCCGCGGCGCTCATTCGACGGTTGATGCGCGAACGCGGCCTTCCGATTCCGGAGATCGAGCGTGACGGCGGTGCCGTTCCCATCATGAAGGCCGCCGCCGCGTCAGCCAGCAGCCGGACCAACTGGGACGGCGTCTTCACCGAACAGCAGGCCGTGCGCGGTCAACAGGTGTATCAGCGCGCGTGCGCTGCCTGCCACCTCGACTCGCTGCAGGGGGACGCGGTGTCGCCGACGCTGCTGGGCAGCGCGTTCCTGGCCAGGTTCACCGGGCAGAGTGCGCACGAGATGGTGCAGAACCTGCGCGCGTCGATGCCGCAGAATGCGCCCGACAGCCTTGGCGACCGCGCGTATGTCGATCTCGTCGCCTACCTGCTGAAGGCCAACGGCGGCCGCACCGGTCCGCTGGAGCTTTCGCTCGACGTTGCCGAGCTCGAACGCATCACCATCGTCGATCAGCCGAGATCGCAGTAGTGTCCGGCTTTAGCCGAAGCAGCGTAGATGTCCGGCTTCAGCCGGACACGTTTCAGGAGAGACACATGAGCACCACCCGCATCCACGTGGCAGTCGTCATCGCAGTCGTGTCGCTGGTGGTGGTCGCCGGGTCTGAAGGACCCGCCTCCACGGTGATGGCGCAGGCGCCGTCCGCGCAGCGTGAGGCGCCGCCGTCGCCAGAGCAACTCCGCGAGGCCGTCGCGCGTCTGCGCGGCAACCGCATCGCGACGCCGAACAACTACGACACGCTGACCGCGGCGCAGAAGCAGTACGTCGCCAGCATCCTGTCCGGTCCGCGGTCGGACATTTCCGGCCCGCTCGGCGTGATGATGGTCAGCCCCGAGCTTGGCGATCTGAATCAGAAGGCGATTGCCTATGCCCGCTTCGCCGGACGTGAGGGTTTCTCGACGGTGCCGCCGAAGTTGAACGAGCTGGCCATTCTCGTCGTCGCCAAGCACTGGTCGGCCGAGTACGTGTGGAACGCGCATCACACCGCGGCCGTCCGCTTCGGTCTGCCCGCCGAAGTCGTCGAGGCGATCCGGGTCGGCAAGCGGCCGACCGCGATGGAGAAGGACGTCGAAGTCATCTACGACTTCGCCAGCGAGTTCATGTCCAAGCGGACGCTGAGCGACGCGATCGGTGAACGCGGCCAAGCAGGTGCTCGGCGGCGACCGTGGCGTGGTCGATCTGGTCGGGACGATGGGGCTTTATCAGATCTCGTCGATGATGGTCGCGCTCGACAAGACGCCGCTCGGACAGGGTCGGAAGCCGTTCTTCCCGTAGTGTCCGCCCTCGTTTTCCGTAGTGTCCGCCTTTAGGCGGACTACCGTCGAGTCCGCCTTAGCGGTCGGCAATCATTTCGTCGGCACGGACCGCTTCAACTCCTCGGTCCAGTTCTGCACGACGGTCAGGCTATCGGCGGCGAGGCTCTTGTCGTCGCCGCCGCCGACCCTTTGCATCAGGAATCGCCCATCCGGCGCCACGTCGAACATCTCCGGGCCCTCGATAAAAAAATACGGGCCTTCGATGACCAACTCGGGTGCGCTCCATTGATCGGGGGTCGCCCCACGCACGGTGACGCCCATGATCGCCTGTCCACTGCGATAGAAGAGCCTTTGACCGTCCTTGGCCCATACGGGGCTCACGCCACTACCTGTTGAGATCCGCCATCGTGCAGCAGCGACATCAGGAAACCGGCGCACGAAGATGCGCTTTGTCGCCCGTCTCGGTCGATTCGTACGCGAGCCACTGCCCGTCGGGCGAAAAGTGCCCGTTACTTTCGCGAGCAGGGGTCGCGATCAGCGTCTCAGTGCGACGAGCGCCTGTGAGAGTGACCATTGCCAGATCCGACGGACCGGTGTTCGACACTCCGTTGATGCCGAAATCCGAATAGAGCAGTCGTGCCCCGTCACGCGACCAGGACGAGGGAACGTGCCTGCCGGTGGTGAGCCGCTCGGGCTCGCCGGTGCCATCGCTGGCCCGCACGAAAATGCCGGGGCCGCCGTCGCGTCCTTCGGACCGGTAGGCAATGCGACGGCCATCCGGTGACCAGACGGCATCGGAGTCCGCTCCCAGATCCGTCGTCACCCGCTCGAGGAGTCCTCGTCTGAACTCGTAGGTCCAGATGTCGATGTTGGTGCCCTGGGTCGTCTGATACGCCATTCGTCCACCGTCGGCCGAAATCGTCGGCGAGAGGTAGAAACGAGACAGCGTGGAGATGGGCGTCTCACGGCCCATCGGATCAACCCAGAGGAATCGGGTCGACCGCGTGAAGCTGGACGACGACGCAGGCGCGTAGACGAGCATGCCGTCGGCGGATACGCCGAAATGCGCCGCTCCTGTCGTGCCGCCGGCTGCCTGGGCGACGTCATCGACGAGTGAGACCTGCTCGCCAGTGACTTCCAGCCGGCCGACGTCGAACGGCACGCCGAAGAGGCTGCCCCTCGCGCGTACACGAGATGGCCCGTCGCGAGATAGCGGGCGTCGGTGCCGCCGCGTACGAGCGTGCGGGTGCTACGACTTTCGAGGCTGTAGGCGACGATCTGCCCCTGCTCCCATTCCTCTCCCCCTGTCGTAAGCGAGAACAGGATTGCGCGCCCGTCGGGCAGAAGCTGTGGGCCGTGTGCGCGCTGGCGATCCTCTACCTTCACGAGCTGCTCCGGCGTGCCTCCCGCGGCGGCCACGCGCCAGATTCCGCCTTGCCCTTGTCCATACAGGATCGTGTCGTCGGATGCCCAGCTCACGCCAAATGGCGCCGTGATCTGAGCAATCGCGGTCGGCGCACCGCCGGTGACGGATACTTTCCTGAGCTGTCCTTCCTGGTAGAAGCCCAGCCATCGTCCGTCTGGTGAAAAGAACGGGTTGTATCCCCCTTCAGTCAGTGCCGTCGCGGTGAGCTGATCGCGCGCACGGAGATACAGCCGGCCATTCGCTGAGTAGGCGATGCGTGCACCGTCCGGGGACACCGCCACCAGATGGCGTGTCGATTCGACCGCGGTGAACCGTTCGCCAGCCGGCAGCGTGATGGAGAAGCGTGCGATCGGATGCGAGAGCGTCGGCGTCCTCGTCCAGAACATGGCGGCGCCAATGATTGCTGCGGCGAGCACGATCGCAGACGCCAGCATCAGCCATCCACGCGACAGGGACGCGCGTGATGACGGAACAATCTCGCTCGCAGGTGATGTCAGCCCCTCCTCGATGTCCAGTCGCGCATCGGTGATGTCGGCCAGGCGGCGCTGGCGGTCGCGTTGCAGCGACCGGCGAAGCAACCGAACGATGGCCGGCGGCGTCGTGGCCGGCAGTGCATTCCAGTCCGGTTCGCTGCGCAACACCGCAGCCAGCGTGTCGGACACGTCTTCGCCACCAAATGCGCGACGCGCGGTGAGCATCTCGTAGAGGACGCAGCCAAACGCCCAGATGTCGCTGCGCTTGTCGGCCTGCTTCCCCTTGGCTTGCTCCGGACTCATGTACGCCGCCGTGCCGAGAATCATCCCCAGCTGCGTCATCGCCGGCGTCGTGATGGTGGGCGAAAGCGAGTGGCTGGACGACGCCGCACCGGTTGGCTCCATCACCTTGGCCAGGCCGAAGTCCAGCACTTTCACCGTGCCGTCGGGACGCAGTTTGATGTTCGCGGGCTTGAGATCGCGGTGAACGATGTCCTGCTCGTGCGCGGTGCCGAGCGCGTCGGCGATCTGTTTCGCGATCGGGAGCGCTTCGTCGAGCGGGATCGGACCATTGGCGATGCGATCGGCCAGCGTCGGTCCTTCGACCAGTTCCATTACCAGCGCTTTGATGCCGTCCGCCTCCTCGAGTCCGTACACGTGCGCGATGTGTGGGTGGTTGAGCGAGGCAAGCACCTGCGCCTCGCGCTGGAACCGCGCCAGCCGCTCCGGGTTACTGTCCATCCCGTCGGGAAGAACCTTCAGCGCATCGTCCCGTTTGAGACCGAGGTGGTGCGCTCGCCAGACCTTGCCCATCCCGCCCTCGCCGAGCAGGGCGGTGATTTCGTAAGGACCGACTCGGCTGCCTGGGCCAATCGCCATCGCATCGAGATTCTATCGAAGCGGCGCTATACTGCGCCGCACTGTGCGCAGCATCTCGTTTCTGTCACTCATTGGCATCGATCGCCTGTCGCGCTCGCGTGGACGGCTCACGCGCGCCGCGCGCAGACAACGGGTGCGGGCGCGCGCCAATCCATTCCGCCGCCCACCGGCGCAGAAACCTGGCGCGCCGCCGGACGGTTCGGCAGCGCCCGATGGCTACTCGCCGATTCCGGAGTGGGCGGGGCAGACGCATGCGCCCCGCGTCGCGGTGAGTGTGCCGTATGCCGTCGAGACTGTCTCCACAGGCATCGCCAACGGCTACTCGATCGAGTTCATCTCCGACGGCCGCATCCTGCTCGTCGAGCGTCCCGGCCGTCTGAAGATCATCGATCGCTCGGGTCAGATCTCGGCGCCGGTCGCCGGACTGCCGCCGATCCACGCCGGCGGTCCGCAGGGACTGGTCGGTGCGATCGCCGACAAGGACTTCGCGACCAATCGCACGATCTATCTCGCCTACACCGCTCCCGATCCGAACGCTCCGACGCCCGCGCCGCGACTGGCCGGTGTGCTGACGATCGCCCGCGCGCGGCTCTCCTCCGATTCAACGACGCTCGAGGACGTGAAGGTGCTTCTCAATGCGGAAGGGATCGGCGGCAAGATGATCCAGGCGCGCGACGGCACGCTGCTGATCTCCTCGTCGATCCCTGCCGGCGTCGGCATCCTCTCTGCGGACTGGCCGCAGCCGCAGCAGCTCGACAGCCTGATGGGGAAGATGCTGCGCATCAACGCCGACGGCACAATCCCGAAGGACAACCCGTTCGTCGGCGGGCCGAACGCGCGCGGCGAGATCTTCGCGCTCGGCCTCCGCGACGATCAGGGACTGGCGTTTCACCCGCGGACCGGCCGGCTCTGGGCCAGCGAGCACGGCCCGCGCGGCGGCGACGAGATCAACGTGATCGAGAAGGGGAAGAACTACGGCTTCCCGGTGATCGGCTACGGTCACGACTACAACGGCGCGGCGATCAACAAGGACCGCACGTCGCAGGCCGGCATGGAGCAGCCGGTGTACTTCTGGACGCCCGACATCGCGCCGGGTGGCATCAGCTTCTATAACGGCAAGCTGTTTCCAGCCTGGCAGGGCAACCTGTTCGTCGCGGCGCTGGCCGTCGAAGCATCTCGCCCGTCTCGTGCTGCAGGGCGAGCGGGTGATCGGCGAGGAGCGTCTGCTCGTCGAGCTCGACACGCGCATCCGTGACGTGAAGGAAGGACCCGACGGCGCGCTGTATGTCCTGACCGATCGCGACGGTGGCAAGCTGCTCAAGCTCGTACCGGCGAAAGAGTCGTCTTCGAAAGGGTCGCGATAGATGAAGCGATATCTGCCGTGGATCGGCTGGCTCCTGTCGCTCGGGGCGGTTTCGATCCTGCTCATGAGCGCGCGGTGGAAGCTGACGTTCGATCCCTGGTACGTGAAGGAGTGGGGGCGCCTCGGCTGGGACCCGAACATGCTGCCGCGCATTGCGATGATCCAGCTCGCGAGCGCCGCGTTGTATCTGACGCCGCCGACGGCGGTCCTCGGCGCGGTGCTGCTGACCGCCTACCTCGGCGGAGCGATCTCGCAGTATGCGCGGATGGAGGAGCCGTATCCGATCCTCGTTCCGCTGACGACGTGCCTGTTCGCGTGGGCGGGACTCTACCTCCGCGAGCCTCGGCTCTGGACGCTCTTGCCGCTGCGACGAACGCCGAACCGCACCGCTACGTCCTCAGCACCCGTGTGAGATGAATCTCCAGGCCCGGTAGAAGTGACGTCGTAAGAGTGTCGCCGGCATCGGCCGACAGTTCGATGACTCGCGCGAACGTGTCGCCATCGCGGCGATAGACGCGAATTGCGTCGAGTTCAGTATCGACAATCCAGTATTCCGAAACTCCGGCGTGTTCATAGAGGCGTCGCTTGATCGTCTCGTCGCGCTTCCGTGTGCCAGGCGAGCCGATCTCGACGACGAGCTCGGGGACACCTCGCACATGCTGCGCCGTCAACACCTCCGCGGCGCGCGCATTCGACACGTAGAGCAAATCCGGCTCGACCACGTCGAAGTTCGAAAAGACCACGTCGAATGGCGCGTGGAAGAGCCGACCGACCGGGTTGCGTTCGAGCCAGCTCCCAATCAGCACGGTGAGGTTCACCGAGACCGTTTGATGCTTCGCATTCGGCGCAGGCGTCACATAGTGCTCCCCATTGATCAACTCGTGGCGCTGCCCGTCATCGGGGAACTGCACGAAGTCGTCGTAGGTGAGCTTCACGCCCGGGGAGGAAGGTGTCACAGGGTCGCTCCCGGCCATGCGCTCATTCTAGGCGTGGGTGCGCGAGTCATGCCACTGTCGCTTCGAACGGCGATCCTGCGATTCGCGGCCTGAATGTGTCAGCGCGTCAGCGACGTGCGCGGGTCGGTACGCAGTTTTCGAGATCGACATAACGTCTCAACGTAGAGATTTTCGACGATGGCACGAGCGTGATTGGTCCGCGGGCACTTGCGTGGGTGTCTGGAAATTGCCGCGCTGCGAAATCGTTGCACTCGAAACGCGGTGTGGGACTGTATGTCCGGAGCGAACCGTGGGAAGTGTATTGGCACACCTCGTTGATCGATGGCGAAGCTGCGATGCGTGGATCAAGTCGGTTCGCGGAGTGACATACAGTCCCGCACCGCGTACGCAAGGCATCGTCACTTATTGGGGAAGGCACTTGTGTTGGCGTCGCGAATCCGGGTTCCGGTGGCCGGACCGTGCTGCGACGCCGTCGTCGGCCGCTGGCCGCTCGGGTCGCGCCGGCTGCCGGGAAGAGCGCTCAACCTCGCTGACCCCCACTGGCTTCTCGCACGGTCAGGCGATCCGTGTCGCCCTGACCTCCACACGGATTCGCCACGCCAACACAAGTGCCTTACGGACTAGTGCGTCATCGCGTAGACGAGCACGTTGACCGCGACGCGATAACCGTCGATTGAGAACTTGTAGAAGTACTGCGGGTCCTCGCCTTCGCGCTCCCAGGAATCGCTGACGTCGGTGTTGTGCGTCATGAAGACCATCACGCGTCCGTTCCGATCGGAGATCGCGCGCGCGTGGACCTGCGCACTGTCAGCGCCACGCTCCGACGTTTGCCCGCTGCCGAGCCAGATGCCGATCGCGGGAATCTGCGGCACGCCTTCGAGGTCGAACATCGTGTGAAACAGCGCGTGCGTGCGCGGCAGGTCGACGATCGGGTACTCGGCGGCCGGAAAGACCTTGCGAATCTCCGACTCCCACACGTCCCAGGCGTACGAACCCCAGAAGTCATCCACCCACAGAAAGCCGCCCTTCAGCAGATACGTGCGAAGCCTCGCGGCCTCATCCGAAGTGAAGAACAGCCTGCCGACTTCCTGCATGATGATGACCGGGCACTGAAACAGTTCGTCGCTCGTGAGCTGGACGATGAGATGCCGCGGCTGCTGCGGGCCATCGAAGGCCACCGCGATCTTGGTGAGCTCCGACAGACGAATCGACAGGTCGATGTCGGCGAGTGGATAGTCGGTGAGCCAGTTGCCGCCATCGCCTCGCGGGTTGGGGCGATACACCGCTCGGCAATAGTGAAATTTTGCGTCGTAGTCACTCGGCCGGGCCAGATGGGCCTCGGGACTGGTGTTGCCGAACCGGCCGAATTGCGCCGCGGCGAGGCTGGCGATGAATAATGCTACGGACGCGATGACGACAGTCCGGAGCTTCATCGGTCTACTGTAATGGATCCACTGCTGAACCGCGCGCTCGAGTCCGGGTCGCCTGACGATCTGAAGGCCGTCAGCGAGTGGTGGGCGTCCGGATTACACACCCGCGACGTTGATCCGGATATGGCCCGAACGCTGGTCGACCGCGGCGCGACGCTCACCGTACACGCCGCCGCGGGGCTTGGTCTCACCGATCACCTGACGCGTCTGCTCGACGTCGATCCGTCGCTCGTCGACGCGAAAGGCTGCGACGCCTGCACCCCCCTCCATTTTGCCCGCGACGTTGCGACGGCAGGGTTGCTGCTCGAGCGCGGCGCGCGCATCGAGGCGCGCGACGAAGATCACGACTCGACGCCCGCGCAGTGGCTGATCCGCGATGCACCGGATGTCGTTCGGTATCTCCTTGAGCAAGGCGCCACGCCCGACATCTTCCTGGCCACCGCGCTCGGTGACCGCGCTCTCGTTGCCCGGCTGATCGACGCGAATCCTCGCTGTGTGTCGTACCGCATTGGACGTGCGCCGGAGTTTCCGCCTCTCGGCAACGGACGCGGCGGCACGATCTATCAGTGGACGCTTGCGTTCAACTCCTACGCTCACCAGATCGCGCTCCTCAAGGGACACACGGACGTGTTCGATCTGCTGTGGGCGAGCAGCGACGAAACCACGCGTCTGCTCGTGTCGTGTGTGCTGGGCCGGCGCGGCGACGCCGAAGCCATCGTCGCTGGTCACCCGGGCATCGTCTCGTCGCTGCCTCCTGAAGATCTCGAGCTGCTGCCACGTTACTGCTGGGAGACGAACACGAACTACGACGCGGCGAAGCTGATGCTCGATCTCGGCTTCCCGATTGCGCATCCGGAACGGAGCCACGGCTACACGGCGCTCCACAATGCGGCGTGGTCGGGATCGGCGGACCTCGTCGATCTGCTGATCGCACGCGGTGCACCGGTTGACATCGTCGACCCCGCGTTTGGATCCACCCCGCTCGGCTTTGCGATGTACGACTGCCTGGTGGAGAAGCGCCATCCGGAAGGGCAGTTCGGCCGCGTCGCGAAATCGCTGATCGAAGCCGGCAGCCCGTGGGAGCCTCTCGAGTATGAAACCGGCGATGCACGTCTCGACGACGTGTTCATGGAGTATCTGCCGCATCGTGTCGAGGGTGCGGCGATCCTTGGTGACGAGGCGCTCGTGTTCAGATTGCTCGGCGAACGAGCCGTCCGCCGATGACCTGGCGCTCGCGCTCGCCGGTGCGGCGAAAGGCGGACACGCCGCGCTGTGCCAGCGGTTGCTGGCTCGTGGCGCCGACGTCAATCGCGCCGCCGGCCGCGACAGATCGACGCCGTTGATGTACGCGCTGAGGGGATCGACCGCGGCGGGATCGGCCGAGACCGTCACGCAGTTGATCGAGGCGGGCGCTGACGTGGAGACGAAGAACCGCCACGGAACGCTCGCCTTGCACGCAGCGAGCTGGTGCGGCGCCAGTGTCGAGACGATTCGTCCTGCTGCTGCGCTCCGGTGCGGCTGCGCACGTCAACGTCGCAAACGAGTTCGGGTACACACCGGCGAGTATCGCGGCAGAGAAAGGGAGGGGCGATCTCATCGCGCTCTTCCACGACGTGGACCGCGGGTGATGAATCTCGCTCCAGGGACGCGCCTCGGCTCATTTCGGATCGCGGCGCTGGTTGGCGCCGGCGGTATGGGCGAAGTCTATCGGGCCCGCGATACGAGGCTCGATCGCGACGTGGCCATCAAGGTCATACCGGCAGCCTTCGCCGCCGATCCTGACCGGCTGGCGCGCTTCGCCCGCGAAGCCAGAGTGCTCGCGTCGTTGAGCCACCCGAACATCGCGCAGGTGCACGGCTTCGAAGCAGGCCGACGGCATGCACGCGCTGGTGATGGAGCTGGTCGACGGCGAGGATCTGTCGCTCCGCATCGGTCGAGGCGCGATTCCGTTCGACGACGCGGTGATCATCGCACGGCAGATCTGCGACGCCCTCGACGCCGCGCACGACAAGGGCATCATCCACCGCGACCTGAAGCCGGCCAACGTGATGATCACGCGCGACGATGTGGTCAAGGTGCTCGACTTCGGTCTGGCGAAACCTGCTGCCGATGAGTTGGGCGCCGACTCGCTCTCGCATTCCCCGACGACTGTCGCCGTCGCCGGTACACGCGAAGGCGTGCTGCTCGGGACGGCCGCCTATATGAGCCCTGAGCAGGCGCGCGGAAGAGTCGTGGACAAGCGCACCGACATCTGGGCATTCGGCTGCCTGCTCTACGAGATGCTCACCGGCCGGCCCGCCTTCGGCGGCGACACGCTGTCGGACACGATTGCCGGCATCATCGAGCGCGAGCCGGACTGGAGCGCCCTGCCGAAGACGAGCACGCCCGCGCTGAAGCGGTTGCTCGAACGATGTCTGCAGAAAGATCCGAAGCGCCGGCTGCGCGACATCGGCGACGCGCGAGCCGAGCTCGACGATCGGCAAGTGGCCGCTGACCTTGCACCGCGACCAGCTGCAGCGCCGTCACCCATCAAGGCGGTCGGGCTCGCCGCCGGCGCACTCGCGATCGCGGCACTCGCCGCAGGTGCGACGTGGCTCGCGCTGCGATCGCCGGCGTTGGCGCCTGCTCCGGTTCGCCTCTCAGTCGTTGCGCCGCCAGGCACGGCGTTCACGATGCGCGACATCACCGAGCATCCGCAGTTCGCGCTGTCGCCGCAAGGCGATCGGCTGGCGGTCGTTGCGGCGCCTCGAGGCGAGCGGCAGAGGATCTGGATTCGATCGTTCGAGACCGGCGTTGCGCAACCACTCGCCGGCACCGATGGTGCGAACGGATTGTTCTGGTCACCCGACGGGCGCAGCATCGGCTTCCAGGCCGAGGGTAAGTTGAAGACCGTGTCGCTCGACGGCGCGGCGCCGCGTGAGTCTCGCCGATCTGGCCTTCGACGTGTCGCATGGGGCATGGGGCCCGGACGGCACGATCCTGTTCTCGAGCGGCAGCGGTGGATCGCTGATGCGCGTGCCCGCAACCGGTGGTCCGGCGACGCCGGCCACGTCGTTCGACGCCAGCCGCGGCGAGACCGCGCATCGCTGGCCGCAGTTTCTGCCTGACGGCCGCTTCATCTTCTTCGCCAGCGCCGCTACGCCCGAGAAGACCGGCGTCTACCTCGGCTCGCTCGGGTCGAGCGAGACGGACGCAGATACTGAAGACCCCCGCGAACGCGGTGTTTGCCGCGCCTGGCTATCTTGTTCTTCGAGCAGAACGGTGTCGTCGCGCGACAGCGCTTCGACCTGGCCAGCGGCACGCTCGTCGGCGCGCCAGAGCCGGTGGGCGATCCGATTCTGGCGTTGCGTGGTCCGAGCTATCTGCCGCTCTCGGCGGCGAGCAACGGCACCGTCGCGCTCTGGAACGCGCCGCTCACGTCCTCCGAGCTGATCTGGGTGGACAGGACCGGACGCAGCATCCGCACGCTCGCGACAGCGACGCGTTACGACAGCCCGACGCTGTCGCCCGACGGCACGCGGGTGCTGACGACGCAGCGCATCGACGGCCAACGACAACGAGATGTGGCTCATGGATGCGGCCGACGGCTCGTCGTCCTCGCGCCTGACGTTCACGCGCGGCGTGGCGCGATTCGGCATCTGGGGGCCGAAGCGGCAACGACGTCGTGTTCTCGATGGGCACGCCGGCCGGTCCGCAGATCTTTCGCAAGCCGGCCAGCGGCGCCGGCGACGAGGTGCAGATTGCCGGGATCGGCCGGCACTACGCGGTCTTCCCCGACGACTGGTCGCGTGATGGGCGCCGGCTGGTCTATGTCGTCGTGTCGGAACGGGCGTTCGACGTGTGGTCGCTGGATGTCGATCGGCAGAGCGGCCGAACCGCTGTTGCGCTCGCCGGCCAACGAGGTGCAGCCGCGTCTCTCTCCGAACGGTCGCTGGCTGGCGTACGCGTCCGACGAAACCGGGACGTGGGAGGTGTACGCCCGCGGCATTGACGAGACACAAGGCAAGTGGCAGTTGTCGCGCGGCGGCGGCACGCAGCCGTTCTGGCGAGGAGACAGCCGTGAGCTGTACTACGTCGGCCTCGATGGTGTGCTGAACGTGGTGAGCATCACCGGCGATCGCACGCTGCAGGCCGCGACGCCCCAGCCGCTCTTCCAGACCACGCTTCCGAATGCGCTGGCGCCGTTCCGCACGTCCTATGCGGTGTCCCAGGACGGCCAGCGCTTCCTGCTCAACTGCGCTCCGTCCGAACTCCCAGAATGCGGCCATCACGATCGTGCTGAACGCCGTGCCGCGGTGACGCGCGTGGGTAGTGTCCGTCAGCTGTCGTGTCCGCCCTTAGGCGGACCAGCACTCGACGCTGTTATGCGTCTGCAGCGTTGACGTGCCGGGCTGTGGTGCTTTGAACAGTCTGCGCGCCGACGTGTGACAGCGCGCGTGCGTGCCGCGCGAGTCGGCGGCACGCGGGCATGATGCTGGTGACGCTCGACACGCCGACACCGACCAGCAGAACGATCGCGACGATGTTACGAAACGAAGCGGACGCGGGTCGTCGCCGCGGTGCGGAGTGTCTCCAGCGTCAAGGACGAGAGATCGAGCAGCGCGCCCTCGCCTTGTACCGTGCGGGCGCCTTCGGCAATCTGCTGCGGCGAGTATCTCGACTCGCGGATGCCGGGGATGACGTCGAGCGAGACGAGGCCGCTGAACGTCCACGTGATCGTGAGGATCCCGAACAGCAGGTCGGCATAGTGATGCCACTTCATCCATCCCGTGTACGGCGAATGCGACGGAATCCGCTTGTGCCGGAATCGCGGCGTGATTCCGTAGCGCCACACGCCGATGACCGCGCCGGTGACGCACATCGCCAGGCCGATCCACGACACCCACTGCAGCAGCGCGCTCCACCACGACTGCTGACGGAAGAAGAAGAACGTGTGCGTGATGTATCCGAAGAGCCCGAGCATGCGCGTCCGGCGATCGCTCTTCATCACCGCTTCGCCGGATCGCGCCGACACGTAGTACTCGGTTCCGGCCGTATCGTCCAAGGCAACGCGATGCAGAGGGAAGTGCGTCTGCATGGCCGGCAGGCGCGTGTAGGTGTCTGGGCGTTCGAGGTAGGCGTCGTAGCGCAGCGTGCGCTGCTCGGGGAGATAGCGGCGCAGCCAGGCGAGGGCGGCATCGCGATCGAGCGGCTCAACCGGGGTGCCGGTGTCGGCGTAGACGAGGGTCCACCGTCCGAACACCCGGCCGGTGTTGAAGCGATAGACCGGCCGATCGCCATGCATCGAGATGCGCAGCCGTCGTGGCGGCTCCTTGAACGTGGCGGCGGCGTCGGCCGGCGTGACGCGAATCGAGGAGAGGTTGAGCGGCGGCAGTCGCATGAGCCGCTCGCCAGCCGTCAGGTGCGGTACGCCCGCGTACATCAGCACGACGCCTGAGACGCACCACGCGACGAAGACCACGCCGACGCCAATGCCGAGCCAGCGGTGCGAGTAAATCAGCAGCTTGCGCCAGTCGAGGAGCTTCTGAATACGCATCGATTCGTCGTGTCCGCCTTCAGGCGGACCGGGCAGTCCGGTGCGAATTATGTCAGAAGCGAATTGACGAAGCTTGGATTCTCCGCCTCGAGCCGGAGCGCAGTACAATCCGCTTCCGCATTCTTTGTAGGGCATGTCCTTTGGACGTGCCAGTGCCGTAGGGCACGTCCTTGGACGTGCCTGGGCATGTCCACTGGATGTGCCGGTTATCCCATCAAGGAGGAGTGGTTGTGGTGAAGAAACTGGCGTTAGTCACAGTCTGCGTCGCGGCGCTCAGCGGGAGCGCGTGGGGGCAGGACGCGAAGGCGGTCATCGCCAGCGCGAAAAAGGCGTTGGGTGATCCGACGTCGATCACCTATTCGGGATCGGCCAGAGACGTGTCGTTCCAGCAGTGCGGCGCCAACAAGGCGGCGATGAACTGTCAGGGGACGCACGATCCGATGCGCCCGATCGACAACTACGTCCGCGTCATCGATCTGAGCGCGCCCGCGTCGCGTCACACGGGAGCCACCAACAACATCGGAGCCGGTGGCTCGACGACGGTCACGCCCGGGCACGTTCTTCGCGCAGGTCACCCCGCAGCAGGCGGATGTGTCGGGCCCGTGGGCGCAGTCGGTCGAGTTCTACCTCACGCCGTGGGGCTTCCTGAAAGGCGCCGAGGCGAACAACGCCACCGTGAAGAAGGACGGCAAGTACACCGTGCTGTCGTGGAGTCCCGCGGTGAAGGCGCCGTCGGGCAAGGCCTACACGATCAACGGCTACGTGAACGGTCAGAACCAGATCGAGCGCGTCGAGACCTGGCTCGGTGAAAACATCATGGGCGACATGCACATCGTCGCCACCTACTCGGGCTGGAAGGATTTCGGCGGCGCGATGGCGCCGGCGAAGATCGTGCAGACGCGCGGCGGCTGGCCGTTCTTCGAAGTGAACGTGACCAGCGCGAAGCTCAATCCTCCCGACCTGGCGACGATCGCGCCGGCACCGGCCCCACCGGCTGGCCGCGGCGGCGGTCCCGGCGGCCCGGGCGGCGCCTGGCGGTCCCCCGGCGATGACCGTGACGACCGAGAAGCTCGGTGACGGTCTCTACCGATTGACGACCGGGGCCGGCAGCTACGACTCGTTGATCGTCGAATTCAAGGACCACCTGATGATGCTCGAGGCCGGGCAGTCCGAAGCCCGCTCGCTGGCCTACATCGCGGAAATGAAGAAGATGTTTCCGAACAAGCCGATCCGCTACGTCTTCAACACGCACGCGCACTCGGATCACACCGGCGGATTGCCGGCGGTGGTCGCGGAAGGCGCGACGCTCATCACGCACAAGAACAACGAGACGTTCTTCGACCGGGCGCTCAACACGCCGCGTACACTGCTGAACGACACGCTGGCGAAGAATCCAAAGAAGGTGAAGATCGAAGCCATGACCGACAAGAAGGTCTACTCGGAGGGAGGCCGGACCGTGGAGTTCTACCACGTGTCGCCGGTGCCGCACTCGAACGGCCTGATGGTCGCCTACTTCCCGAAAGAGAAGATCCTGTTCCAGGGCGACTTCTCACTGCCCGCCCCGGGACAGCCGGGCAACGATCACGTCAAGGCGCTGGTGCCGGCGCTCGAGAAGATCAAGGTGACCGACTTCGAGCGCTACATCAACGTCCACGCGTCGAACGCGCCGCAGACGAAGGAAGAACTCTGGAAGGCGGCAGGCAAGTAGACAGTCAATTGACGAGTGACGATCGACGATTGACGGTTGCGCGACCGGCCATCGTCCTTCGTCTTCAACCGGCGTCAGCCGATCGATCTCCTCCAGATCCTCTTTCGTCAGCGTCCAGTTCACCGCCGCCGCATTCGCGCGCACCTGCTCGGGCGACGTTGCGCCGGCGATCACAGAGGCCACCTGCGGCCGCGAGGCGAGCCACGAGAACGCCAGCTCCAGCAGTGTGTGCCCACGCGTCGCCGCGAACGCCTTCAGCGCTTCAGCGATCTGCACGTTCCTGTCCGTTGTGAATCGCGAGGTCCACGACAGCGAGAGCCGGCTGTCTGCGGGCGCCGGCTTTCCGGGCTGGTACTTGCCGGTCAACAACCCGCTCGCCAGCGGGAAGTAGGGGAGGAACGCCAGTCCCAGCCGGTCGCACGCCGGCAGCACGCTGCGGCTCGGGGTCGCGATGCAGCAGGCTGTATTCGTTCTGCACGCTGACGAATCGCGCCGCGCCGGACTTCGTGGCGCGGGTCGCTTCGTCGAGTTGCTCGGCCGAGAAATTCGAGCACCCGATCTCGCGTACCTTGCCGGCTTTCACCAGACCGTCCAGCGCGCCAAGCGTGTCGGCAATCGGCACGTTCGGGTCCGGTTGATGCAGTTGATAGAGATCGATGCGATCGGTGCCGAGCCGGCGGAGGCTGTCGTCGCACGCCTGCCTGCACGTACTCCGGGCGCGCGCCTTTGCGCTGCTCGTCGACGGCCATGCCGAACTTGGTCGCGACGATGGCGCGATCGCGGCGCCCCTTGAGCGCCTGTCCCAGAAACTCTTCGCTCTTGGTCGCGCCGTAGATGTCGGCGGTGTCGAAGAAATTGATGCCCGCCTCGAGCGCGGCATCGACGACGCGCTCGGTGGCGGCGGCGTCGATCCGCATCCCGAAGTTGTTGCAGCCGAGGCCGACCAGCGAGACGCGCAGCGATCCGATCGAACGATGCATCCATCCCGACAGGATACGGCTTACGGATACACCGTGCGGAGAGACGTGGTACACAGCAGCTGATTGAACTCGTCCGGCTTCTCCATCATCAGGAAATGTGCCGAGCCTGGAATCTCGTGATACTCGACCTTCGGAAAGATGCGCGTGATGGCGTCGCGAGATGCCAGCGGCCGCGCGGCGTACACACCGAGCACCGGGACGGTGATCGGATCGTTCTTCACCCACGACTGATCCCACGTTGCCGTCATCGCGCCGGCGGCGGTCGCTTCCTTCGTGCCGAGCATCATCTTGAGGATGTGCTGCTGCAGCCGAGGGGTCGTCGCCGGTCCGAACATGCCGCGGATCATGTTCTCACGCGCCTTCAGACCTTCGGCTCCGGTCATCGGTGGTGGCGTGAATGGCGGCGCCGCACCGGCGATCTGCACCAGGCCGTCCACCAGCACGAGCCCTGCGACGCGCGACGGATGCATCGTGGCGTAGGTGCGGATCACCGGAGTGCCCATGCTGTGGCCGACCAACACCGCGCGCTCGACCTTGGCTTCGCTGCGCACCGCCTCCACCGCTCGAGCGAAGAGCTCCATCGAGAACCTGCCGTCCTTCGGCGGATCGCTCTTGCCGTGGCCAGGCAGGTCCAGCGTGATCACCCGATAGCGCTGGCGGAACGCCGGAACCTGTCCTTCCCACGATGACTCATCGCACGTCCAGCCGTGGACGAAGATGACAGCCGGACCGCTGCCCTGACTCGTCCAGTGGATGTTGGCGCCGTCAACGTGTGCGGCGAGCGCCGGATGCGCCGCGACGACCGACGCGACGAACATCAGCGCGATGAGTCGGAGTCGCATGGGCGTCCTTACTTGAGGTTCGCGTAGACGGCTTCCTCGACACCCGAGTACACCTTCATCGACGCCTCGTCGTAGAAGGGCAGCGTCTGCATCATCACGATGACGCCGACCTCTTTGCTCGGGTCGATGAAGAAGTGCGTGTTGAAGATGCCGGCCCACGTGCCGCTGCCGGGCGAGCGCCGGTTCGCCTGCTTCTCGGCGGCGAGCTGGAAGCCGAGGCCCCACTTGTCCTTGCCGGCGCCGACGGGGAAGTTGCGCGACAGCGCCTGATTCGCTGACATCTGCTCCTTCACCACGACGTTCCCGGTGTGGCTCTCGAGCATCGTCCGCGCCGATCGCTCGCTGAGGATGCGCTTGCCGTTCAGCGTGCCGCGATTGAGCAGCATGCGCACGAACAGACCGTAGTCGGTCGGCGTGCCATAGAGACCACCGTCGCCCTGCACGGTTGCGGGGATCGTGGCCGGCATCGGCTGCTCGATGAACTTGCCATCGTTGCCGCGGCGGTTCACCGCCACGACGCGCGCGTACTTCGCGGTCGGCACGAGATAGCTGGTGTCGTGCATGCCGAGCGGCGACAGGATCCGCGACTCGAGGAACGCGTCGATCTTCTGTCCGGAGATCGCCTCGACGACGTGGCCGAGCACGCGGGTGCTGGCGCCGTAGGCCCAGCTGTCGCCGGGATCGAAGAGCAGCGGCAGATCGAGCTCGGTCTTCTTCGTCTTCTGCATGATCTTCGTCAGCGTCGGGCTCGAGAAGCCGTAGCCGATGCCTGACGTGTGCGTGAGCAGATGACGGATGGTGATCGGCCGCTTGGCCGGACGCGTCTCGTAGCTCGCGTCGGCCTCGTTGAATTTGCTGATGACGAGACGGTCCTTCCACTTCGGCAGGTACTTCGCCACATCGTCATCGAGTTTCAGCTTGCCCTCGTCGACGAGCATCATGATGGCGACCGACGTGACCGGCTTGGTCATCGACGCCATGTTGAAGATGGTGTCCTTGGCCATCGGCGCATTCGTGAGCGTGCGGCTCCGGCCGAAGGCTTCGTTGTAGAGCAGGCCGTCCTTGTTGACGACGGCCACGGCGACGCCGGGCACATCGCCGCGATCGGTCGCGGTCTTGAGGACAGCTGAAATGGCAGATGCTCCCTGTGGCGGGAGCGTCGGTGCCGCGGATGTGACGGCGATGAAGAGCAGAGGAAGGATCCAGCGCAGTTGTTTCATGCGCTGGATCCTAAACCAGAACATTGGGATCACGTCGGCGAGTTGGACCGCAGGCGTCTCGTCGATTTCAGGGCAACGAAGAGCTGGCAGCGTCATCGCACGCGTGATTGGAACCGCGCCAGACCGGGTGCCCGTTGACTGAGACGGTCGCCACTCGCTGCGAATCGAGGCGCATGGTGTGACTGCGTGCGGGGGACAGTTGATCATCCGGGAGCAGTTCGCGAATCCTCACGAACACCAGGTGTCCCTCTTCCAATCCGACGAACTGCATGCCGCCAAACCCGACTCGCGCGTGGCCGTCAGCGTCATCGGAGCAGATGATCTGGTCCGTCGGCAGCGACACGCGGAAACCGTTCGGGAAGGTCACGAACGTGCCCGGTGGACCATTTCCGATAATCCGAAGCGCTGAGATCCGGTTCTGCTCCCGGAGGATGGACGAGGGCGTCGCGAAGTCGATGAGCAGAGGAATGTCGTTCGGCCATTGCGTCGTGTCCACGTCGCGATGGTATCAGCCGGGCGGGCGGCGGAACCTTTGGGCGCGATATCGCGACGTCAACGCGAGCTGGGGAAGGACACACAAGAGGAAGGAAGGATCCAGCGCGGGTTCCTCGTGCGCTGGATCCTACTTCGGTCCGGCTGAAGCCGGACACTACGATGAGTCCGGCTGAAGCCGGACACTACGAGAGTCCGGCTGAAGCCGGACACTACGACGGTTAGAGCTTGCCGTACAGCGCGAGCAGCCGGGTCCACGCCTTCTCGGCATCCGCCATGTTGTAGACGGTCGAGTCCGGCGGGCACCAGCCGTGGGCGCCTGAATACACTTCGATCTCCGCCGCATTCCCCGACTTGGCGAACGTCTCTTTCAGCACGTTCTTCTCATCCGGCGAGCGCATGTCGTCGTTGGCCGCGATCGCGACGAGCACCGCCGTCTTCGTCTTCGACACCAGCAGATGCGGGCTGTCCGGTTCCTTCGTCACCAGGCCGCCGCCATGGAACGAGGCCACGCCGCCGACGCGATCGGGATTGGCTGCCGCGGTGCGGAACGCCATCGGGCCGCCCATGCAGTAGCCCTGTGTGCCGATCTTGCGGTTCTTCGCGACCGGGGCCTGCGAATCCAGCCACGCGGTGAACGCTTTCGCGTCGGTCATGTGGGTGGTGGGGCTCAGCTGCTTGGCCAGCGGCAGCAGCTCCGGAATCGGCGTCGCCGCGCCCTTCGAAGCGGTCGGCGCTTTCTGCTGACGATAGAACGGGTTCACGACCAGTACCGAGTAACCGGACTCGGCGAGCCGCTTGCCCATCTGCCGGAACGCCGGCCGCAGCCCGAAGATGTCGGGCCACACCAGCACGGCCGGTGCGGTGCCGCTCGCGACGTGCACGAAGTAGGCGTCGCAGTTGCCGTCCGGCGTCTTGATCGTCACGTCCTGTTCTTTCACGTCCACCGCGTTGACGACCTTCGGCAGCATCAGCGCGACGCCCACGCCCATCAGGGCACCGAACTGCCGCCGCGTCACCAATCCACGTGCTTCGGCTTCCTTACGATCTTCTTCAAAATGATCCTGATCGCACATATTTGCTCCTCGTCCACAGCCCGATCGTGCGGCTGAGCCACACGCGCGCGGGACACACTCTATCTCAGGAATCAGGAATCAGTCGTCAGGAACTCAGAACCAGTCAGGAATCAGAATCAGGCGTCAGGAATCCCCTCACGCCGCGCTGTTACGCGCGGCCCGCACCTTGGCCAGTGCCCGCGACTCGATTTGCCGCACCCGTTCGCGGGTCACCGACAGACGACGGCCGATCTCCTCGAGCGTGAGCTCGCGGTCGAGCCCGAGGCCGTAGCGCAGCCGCAGCACCTCGCGCTCGCGCTCGGTGAGCGGGGCCATGGCCCGCTCGACCTCATCCGCCATCTGCCCGCGGATCGCTTCCTCCTCGGGCGACAGCGACGCCTGATCGCGCAACAGCGTGCCCAGCGTCGATTCCTCGTCGTCGCCCACGGCTGCGTCGAGCGACGCCGGAATCTTCGCCGCGTCGAGCAGCAGCTGCAGCTTGCCGAGCGGCATGCCGAGCTGGAGCGCCAGTTCCTCCGGACGCGGGTCGCGGCCGAGACGGGTGGCGAGGTCACGGCGTCCGTGCGTCACCTTGTTCAACGCCTCGATGGTGTGCACGGGCAGACGAATCGTCCGGCCATAGTCCGCAACGGCTCGGCCGACCGCCTGTCGGATCCACCACGTCGCATAGGTCGAGAACTTGAAGCCGCGCCGGAACTGGAACCGATCCACGGCTTTCATCAAGCCGATGTTGCCCTCCTGAATCAGGTCGAGCAGCGTGAGCCCGCGTCCGAGATAGCGCTTCGCGATTGACACCACGAGACGGAGGTTCGGCTCGATCAGCTCGCGCTTCGCCTCGACGAGGAGCTCCTCGCACCGCCGGACCTCGGCAAACCGCTGGCGGAATTGACGCCGTGACAGTCCGACCTGCGACTCGAGCGCGCGCCGCGCGCGAGCCGATTCACGACCGGAGCGATCCTCGGCGACCCGCTCGAATTCCTGGTCCAGACGCTTCAGCTCGTCGAGAATGCCATCGATCACCGACGGCCGGATGGGCAGGTCGCGAAGCGTGGAGCCGATCTCTTTGTAGGCATCGGCCATCTCGGTGCGTGCCTCGACGCGCGTGGCCGCTGTCGAGCGGCGGTCTTCGCAGCGGTGACGCCAATCGTTGATGCGCCGCTGCTGCCGGCGGATTCGACCGAAGGCCTTGATGACCGGCTCGACCTTTGCGGGCTCGAGCTCACCGCCATCAGGCAGCAGAATCAGCTCCGCCGCTGGCGCCGATCCGCGCTTGACGGCTTCCTCCAGCGCGACGAGCGTCTGCAGCGCGCTGGGAATGATGCCGATCGTTCCAAGCAACTCGCCGCGCGTCACCTCGATGCGACGGCCGATCTCCTGCTCCTCGCGCCCGGTCAGCAGCTTCCGCCGCGCGATGCTGGTGAGATACGTCCGAACGAGATCGATCTCGATGTCGGGAACGCCCGCCTGCGGCGATTCCTCCCTCTCCTCGGAGCTGAGCTCTTCCCCGCCAGCCTCGTCCAGCCGCTGTTCTTCATAGGCTTCGGGCTCTTCGTCGTGCAGCAGTTGCTCTGGCCCGTCCGCGACACTCGCCCTTCGCGGTTCTCCATCGTCGTCGGTCCAGGTGTCTACCGGGACGAGGCCGAACTCGTGCGCGCGGCGGCGCCAGTCGAGCACGTCGTTGTTCCTCTCGGGATCTCGCCAATCGATGAGCGAGCCTCGTCGCCCTCGCGGACGAGGTCCTCGCGACCGGGGTGCGTGGGTTTGCGGTTCGGAGGTCTGGTTGCTATTCATCAGGTACTTGGACTCGTCTGCAGGTGATTGGGGTGCAAATCGGACACCACACCCTCTATTGGAATCGACGTCGCCGCGACGCTGCTGGCCTTCAGTCATTTCCCGACTTGCAAACGCCGACCCCGTGACCGAACCGGCAACCATACGCTCTGCAGGGCCGTCCTGTTTCCCTGATTCCTGATTCCTGATTCCTGGATTCCTGCGGAGGCGTATCATCTGCTTCGTGAAACTGGCGCTTTGCACAGGCGTGGCGGTCGCGGCGGCCGTCACGACCGCCGTTCTGGCACAGGGCGGACAAACTGGCGCGCCAGCCGCCCGCAAGACCGTCGATGCCTATTGCGTCGGCTGTCACAACTCGAAGGCCAAGGCCGGGGGGCTGGCGCTCGATACGCTGAGCCTCGACCCTACTCGCTCGGCAAGCGAGTGCGGAGCACGGCGAGGTGTGGGAGAAGGCGCTGCGCAAGCTGCGCGGCCGCCAGATGCCGCCGCCGGGAAGCCGGCAGCCGGATCAGAAAGAGATCGACGCGTTTGTGGCGTGGATGGAGGCGGAGCTCGATGGGCCCGAGGAGCGCTCCGCAGCGGGCCTGCCGCGCCGAAGCCGTCAGGCGAAGGCCGGGCACGTGCCCATCCAGCGATTGACGCGCACGGAGTTCGGTGCGGCGGTGAACGATCTGCTCGGCATCGAGCTCGACGCGGAATCACTCCTCCCGGCCGAAATCGAGGTTCACGGCTTCGACAACATCGCCGCGGCCCTGAGCATCTCGCCGGCGTTTCTCGATCAGTATGTCGCGGCGTCGCGTGTCGCAGCGAAGCTGGCGATCGGCGACGCCACGCCCAAGCTCTCGAGCGCGTATTACCCGCAGCCGTTGACGGCCGATCAGCCAACACATGTCGATGGTCTTCCGCTTGGCACGCGCGGCGGGATGAAACTCCGCCACACGTTTCCCGCGGACGGCGAATATCGCATCACCATCGGCGACCTCGGCATCGACCTCTACACGCGCGCTGCCGAGACACAGCACACGGTCATCGTCCTCGTCGATGGCCGTGAGGTCTTCCGCGAATCGCTCGGCACTCCCGCAGATTTGAAGTTGCTCGATCAGGGCGGCGCACCGGCGCGCGCGGCGATCATGAAGCGCTTCAGCAACATGCCGGTGCAGGTGAAGGCCGGGACCTACGACGTTGGCGTCACGTTCATCGAGCGCGCGCGCATCGAGTCGGATGAATTCGTCGGCTTCCTGCCTGGCGACGAGTTCAGCCGCGGCGATCGTGCCCCGCGCGTGATCGGCGGCGTTCGTGTCGAGGGTCCGTTCAACTCGCCGGGCGTGTCGGAGACACTGAGCCGGCGCAAGATTTTCGTGTGTCGGCCAGTGAGGATCAAGGCGTGTGCCCGCCGCATTGCCGAGAACCTCGCGCGCCGCGCCTTCCGTCGTCCGGTCACGAGCGCCGACATCGATTCGCTGATGCCGTACTTCGACGACGGGAGAGCCGGAGGTTTTGATTCAGGTGTCGAGCAGATGGTTGCCGCGATCCTCGTCAGCCCCGAGTTTCTGTTCCGCGCGATCAAGACGCCGGCGAATGTGAAGAGTGCGGCGTTCCCACTGAGCGACCTCGAGCTCGCCTCACGGCTGTCGTTCTTCCTGTGGAGTCAGGGGCCGGACGAAGCGCTGCTGAAGATTGCGGCGGCGGGGAAGCTGCGTTCACCTCAGGCCCTCCAGGTCGAAGCGCTCCGAATGCTGAAGGATCGGCGGGCTGCGAATCTCGTTCGCAACTTCGCGCTGAAGTGGATGGATCTCGACAACCTCCGCGAGGCCGAGCCGGATCCGAATCTGTTTCCCACGTTCAACGATCAGCTGCGGAAGGATCTGGCCACCGAAGCCGAATCATTCGTCGGCAGCGTGTTGCTCGAGGATCGCAACGTCGGCGATCTCCTCACGGCCGACCACACGTTCCTCAACGAGCGGCTCGCCAGGCACTACGGCATCAGCACCGTGCTCGGCCCGCAGTTCCGACGCGTGACGATGGAGGACCCGCAGCGGTGGGGGCTGCTGGGCAAGGGGGCGGTCCTGGTCAAGACGTCGTACGGCGATCGGACGTCGCCGGTGCTGCGCGGCGCGTGGATCATGGACAAGCTGATGGGCACACCGCCGACGCCGCCGCCACCCGACGTCGATACCGATCTCTCGCAGCCCAAAGACGCGCCGCCCAAGACGCTGCGCGCCCGCCTCGAGAGCCATCGCTCGAAGCCGGGCTGCAACCAGTGTCACGGTGTCATCGATCCGATCGGTCTGGCGATGGAGAACTACGACGCCATTGGCCGCTGGCGCGATCGCGACGCCGAAGCGAACGCACCGATCGATGCGAAGACGGTGTTGCCGAACGGACGGCCGGTCGAGGGGCCGTCAGCGCTCCGCGCCGCGCTCTTCGGCGGGCACGATCTTGTTTGTTCGCGCTTTCACTGAGAAGCTGATGATGTACGCCGTCGGCCGCGAGCTCGAGTACTTCGATATGCCGCAGGTTCGTGCGGTGGTCCGTCGCGCGGCGGCGCAGAATTACCGGTTGTCGGCGATCGTCTCCGGGATCGTGGCGAGCGACGCGTTTCGTCTGCAGGCACGCCGCCGAGGCTACAGCGCCAACGCGGTAGGGCCCGTCCTTTTGGACGGGCCGAGAAGGACTGACTATGTTCCTCACCAAGAAGCATCTGTCGCGCCGGACCGTGCTGAAAGGCGCGGGCGTGTCGCTCGCGCTGCCGCTGCTCGACGCGATGATTCCGGCGGCGACGGCGCTGGCGCAGTCGGCGGCGGCGCCGAAGATGCGCATGGGATTCTTCTACATCCCGCACGGCGCGATCATGGGCAACACGGTACACGGTCCGCAGATGGATCGCTGGACCCCGGGTGGCGTCGGTGCCGACTTCAAGTTGAGCCCGATCCTGGCGTCGCTGGAACCGCACAAGAAGTACGTCACCTCGTTCGGCAATCTGCAGAACAACGCGATGGTCGGCGGTGTTCACAGTCTGGCCCCGGCGACGTGGCTGAGCGGCATGAAACCCGATCGCGGCTCGCGCGGCGCGAGCATGTCCACCACGCTCGATCAGGTGGTCGCCAAGCACATTGGACAGAACACGACGCTGCCATCGCTCGAGGTCGCCGCCGAAACCACGCAGCAGGCGGCCGCGTGCAGCGGCTCGGCGTGCTTCTACAACACGACGCTCTCGTTCCGCGACTCGCATTCGCCGCTGCCGATGGAGCACAACCCGCGGAAGGTGTTCATCCAGTTGTTTGGCGAAGGCGACACGCCGCAGGAGCGCACGGCGATCTCGGATCAGACGCGGAGCCTGCTCGACCGCGTTCGCGATCGCATCAACGCGATGCGTCGCGATCTCGGCGCCGGCGACCGGGCGATTCTCGACAACTACGTCGAAACGGTGCGCGAGATCGAACGCCGGGTGCAGCTGGCGTCGAGCCGGGATCTGTCAACCATCAACGTGCCGGAGGCGCCGATCGGCGAGCTGAACCAGTTCGGATCGCAGGTCGATCTGCTGTTCGACCTGATCGCGCTGGCGTACCAGGCCGACCTGACGCGCGTGGCCTCGTACATCATGGTGGCCGAAGGCACGAACCGGACCTACAACCAGATCGGCGTGTCCGACTCGTTCCACCCGGTCTCGCACCACGCCAACGACCTCAGCCGGATCGAGAAGCTGGTGAAGATCCAGACGTGGCACGTCGAGCGCTTTGCCGCGTTCGTCAAGAAGCTGGCCTCGATTCCCGACGGCGACGGCTCGCTGCTCGACCACTCGATGTTTCTCTACGGCTCGAACATGTCGAACAGCGATCGGCACAACGGCCACCCGCTCCCGACGATCCTCGTCGGCGGCGGCAACGGCGCGCTGAAGGGCAGCCAGCACATCGACCTGCGCGAGCCGACGCCGCTCGCCAATCTGCATCTGACGATTCTCGACAAGATCAACGCGCGTCAGGATTCGTTCGGCGACAGCACGGGGATCGATCGGCGGCGTCTGATGTAGTGTCCGCCTTCAGGCGGACCAGTCAGAAGCGAATTCACGAAACGCGAGATCTTCCTCAGAAGTGCATCGCCCACAGGCAACTAGACGCCTGGACCTCAGTGCCTCGGTGCCTCGGTGTGTCGTCGGCACGTGCAGTCACGTGCGATGCGTGAAGTCATTTCACGTCTCGCGATCTGATCATCCGCTCGTACGACTTCTCGTTCTCGAGACAGAACTCGTCGATCAGATCCGTGTCGAGCTCGATGTTCTGCGTCATCGTGACCGTGAACGGCTTCGTGTAGTTCTTCGGATCATCAATCGTCAACTCGATCTCGAGCGTGCCGAAGTTCGGCCGGCGGATGCGCTCGGTCATCGTCGCGACATCGCTCATCGGGCTGCCGCCGGTGTCGATCCACGTGTCGTCACGGAAGCCGGCCGTGGTGACCACGAGCGTGTCGCCGTCCCAGCGGGCGGTCGAGTAGCCGTTCCACGTCGGGTTGCGATCCTCGGGCAGCGGACGTCCGTCGATGAAGATCTGCCGGTACATCGCGTTCACTTCGTACAGCAGCACCAGCAGCTTCGGCGTGTGGATCGCCTTGGTCAGGTGCGGCAGCGTCCACGCGCGCGGCGGGTTGTCGGGCAGGCACCGGACGTGTGGATCGTCGCGGCTGTCGTCGGCGCGCCGCGACCGGGCGAGTGTCGGCGGCGTGCGGCTGATACGGGAGACCGCCGGGCAGATTCCGCCCGAGGTTGCCGCCGAGCGGCGACCCACCGATCTCCGCTCCGCACTCGACGAATCGGCCCGTGCCTGGAACGCACCGGTTGGGATTTGCCGCGTGCCACAAACCTGAGAAGTCCGGCTTGCCGTCGGGCAGCCGCGGCGTGGGCGCCGTCAGATCCGCCGTGCCGTCTGACTTCTTCGGCACATCCGCCGTCGGATACCGCAGCCACTGAGCAAAGCCGAGCGCCGGTAAGGCGACGATGGCAATGAGGACAAACCCGAGCCGGACACGCCGCATAGTTCCTCCGTACCGCTCCCGCGAACCGTCAGTAGGCGCATAGTATCGCGGGTGCGGGACGTCGGGGTTACTTGGCCGTGCGCGATCTGATCATCCGCTCGTACGACTTCTCGTTCTCCAGACAGAACTCGTCGATCAACTCGGTGTCGAGCTCGATGGTCTGATCCATCCTGACCGTCCACGGCTTCGTGAAGACCTTTGGGTCGTCGACGGTGATCTCGATTTCGAGCGTGCCGTAGTTCGGCCGCCGAATGCGCTCGGTCATCTTCGCGGCGTCGCTCATCGGGGTGCCGCCGAGGTCCATCCACAGGTTGTCGCGGAAGCCCGCCGTCTGAATGACGAGCGTGTCGCCCTCCCAGCGCGCAGTCGAGTACCCCATCCAGCCGGGTGTCGGATCCTCCGGCAGCGGTCGTCCGTCCACGAAGATCTGCCGGTACATGGCATTCACCTCGTACAGCACGACCAGCAGCTTTGGTGTGTGCACCAGTTTATTGAGGTGTGGCAGTCCCCAGTGACGCGGCGGATTGTCCGGCAGGCACCGCACATGTGGATCGTCGCGGCTGTCGTCCGCCGTTCGCTGCCTGGTGATCTCCGCCGCCCAGGGCTGAAAGGGCAGGCCGCCCGGGAGACTCGCACCGATATTGCGCGCCAGCGGCGACCCGCCAATTTCGGCACACGAGGAGAGCCGGCTGACGTTGCACGGGTTGCGCAGCGCCACGTGCCAGATGCCGGAGAAGTCAGGCTTCCCGTCGGCCAGTCGCGGCGCGGGCGCGGTCAGATTGGGACTGCCGTCGGCCTTTCTGGGCACGTCGGCTGTGGGATAGCGCAGCCATTGGGTGATGCCGGCCGCCGGCAGAGCGATGATGGCGATGAGGACGAACCCGAGGCGGACACGACGCATACACCCCTCCGTATCGATGGCTCCCGCGGCGAAAAATGTCGCATACTACCCGCGGTCCAGTGATGCTCGACCGCAGACAGCTCATGACCGGCGTGGTCGCCAGCCTGCTCGGCGGCCTGGTTCTTCCGCGTCGTAGTACTGCGCAGCAGAGCGGTCTTCTCCCTCTGACCGATCGACTGGCGCTCGTGACCAGCGGAGGCACCAACGTCCTCGCGTTCGCGTCGCCCGACGGTCTCGTGCTCGTCGACAGCGGCGCTCCGGATCGAAGCGACGCGTTGATGGCGTCGCTGCAAGCGTTGACGCCCGGCGGTCGCGCTCGAACACTATTCAACACACACTGGCACGCGGAAAACACCGGTGCCAACCAAATTTTTCGTCAAAACGGTGCGGCCATCGTTGCCCATGAAAACACGCGGCTCTGGATGGCCACGCCGACGTGGTTGCCGAAAGAGGATCGCTACCGCGCACCTCGCCCGAAGGACGAGCATCCGGACAAGACGTTCTACGTCGACGGCTCGATGAGCGCCGGCAGCGAACGCATCGACTACGGCTACCTCATCGAAGCGCACACCAGCGGCGACATCTACGTCTTCTTCCGCGATTCGAACGTGCTCGCGGTCGGCGACGTCGCGTCGCCGGCGCGCGACCCCGAGCTGGACTACCTCACCGGCGCGTGGATTGGTGGTCGCGTCGATGCGATGGACCGGCTGCTGAAACTGGCCGACGCGAACACCCGCATCGTGCCGGGCTTCGGTCCGGTGATGACGCGTGCCGAGCTGCAGGTCGAGCGCGACGTGATGAAAACCATCTACGACCGCACGGTCGATCGCGTGCGCGAAGGCGACTACGTCGAAGACATGCTCAAGGCCGGCGTGATGACCGGCCTGGCCCGCACCTGGAAGGATCCGCAGAAGTTTCTCCATGACGTGCACAAGGGACTGTGGGCACATCACAACAAGCTGGACGCCAATGTTGTGTAGGAAATGCAAAATGCAAAATGCAAAATGCAAACAAAAGCAAGATTCGCTTTGCGGAGGTTTTGCATTTTGACCTTTGCATTTTGCATTACGCGATTTCGATCATCGCGGTCGTCGCGATCGCTTCCACCGCACAGGCCCAGACGCTCGCCGATCGGATTCAGTCGGGCGACCGGGGCGCGGCGCTCGAGCTCGTGGCCAAAGGCGCCGACGTGAACCAGACGCAGGCCGATGGGACGACGCCGCTGCATTGGGCCGTCTATCGATTCGATCGCGAGCTGGTGCAGACGCTGCTGAAGAAGGGCGCGCGCGTCAACGTCGTCAACCGCTACGGCGCCAGCCCGCTCAGCGAGGCGGTCCGGGTGGCGAACCTCGAGATCACCGAGATGCTGCTCGAAGCCGGCGCCGACGCGAACGTCGCCAACGAGGACGGACAGACGGCGCTGATGCTCGCCGCGCGTACCGGCAACGTCGCGCTCGCGACGCTGCTCGTGCAACGCGGCGCCGACGTCAACCGCCGCGAGCGGTTCCGCAATCAGTCAGCGGTGATGTGGGCGGCCGCACAGAACAAGCCGGAGATGGTGGCGTTTCTCATCTCCAAAGGCGCCGACCTGACCGTGCGCGCCCAGCCGAATGACTGGGAGACGCAGATCACCAGCGAGCCGCGCGTGCAGTACCGGCCGACCGGAGGGCTGACGCCATTGCTCTATGCCGCGCGCGCCGGATGCCTCGGTTGCGTGAAGGCGATGGTCGAGGCCGGCGCCGACAAGGATCGTCCCAATCCCGACGGCATGACGCCGATGATCATGGCGCTCGACAACGGCTATCCCGCCGTGGCGCACTACCTGCTCGATCGCGGCGCCACTCCGCACACCTGGGACTGGTGGGGCAGAACGCCGCTCTACGTCGCCGTGACGATGCGCGGTGGGCTGGATGGCCGTGCCGGATCGCGATCGCCCGAGTCGCTGGCATTTATCAAGGCGCTGCTCGCTGCCGGCGTGAACGTGAATGCGCAGCTGGCGTTCAAGGAGCCGAGCCGCGGTGGACGCGACAACCGGTTCAGGGACGATCTCCTCACCACCGGCGCGACGCCGCTGCTCCGCGCCTCGCAGACCTTCGACAACGACGTCGTGCGTCTGCTGCTCGAGCACGGTGCGCTCGTCGATCTGCCGAATGCGTCTGGTGTGACGCCGTTCATGGCCGCTGCGGGCGTCGGCACACGAACCGGCGGCGGCGTGCTCGGGCCGGGCGTGCCCGACAACGTCATCGCGCTCTCGATCGAGACGATGGAGATCCTGCGAAAGGCTGGCGCCGATGTGAACGCACGCATCACCGATGTGACCAGCCTGACCGCACGCATCGCGCGCGCCAACACGTTGACCGGCCGTCAGGGTCAGACGACGCTGTTCCTCGCCGCCGAGAGTGGACGAACCGAGGTGGTGAAGTACCTGCTCGCCAACGGTGCGAAGACGGATCTGGTGGACGACGCGGGCAAGACGCCGATCGACCTGGTTGCGAGCGGCCGCGGCGATCGTGCGAAGGAGATCGCGACGCTCCTGCAGAACACGCCCTTCGAGATAACCGTGACCGTCACGCGAGTCGTTCTCATCGCGGTGCTCGTAGCGTCGGGCGTCGCGTCCGCACAGAATCCCCAATCGAGTCTCGTTCTCACCACGAAGCACTTCGCGTTCCACAGCGATCTGCCAACCAACGTCAACGACGCGCTCATCACAGCCGCGACGGCGAGGCGCGCGAAGCAGCCGGAGCCGTTCGCCTCCGGACCCGAGAAGGTGTGTCTGGATGGCTTGCCGTCCGCCGAGCGCGAGCGATGGGAGCGGGCAGTCGCGTACTACACGGATAGCAAAGCCACGAACTTTCAAATCGTACTGCTCCGGTTCAAGCTCGCCGGCCTTCCGCAGCGCTACGGCATGGATGACAAATCGAACCTGCAGTATCTCGACGAGATCACCGCGGTTCGCGAGGCCGCAACGCCGGCCTACGTCAAGTGCCGCTGGCCCGCGCAGGACGCGTTGAATCGGCAATGGATCGTTCGCGTGAAGCCGCTGCTCGATCGATACGAGACATCACTGGGTGAAGAGTTCCCGCGTCTGTTTCAGATGCCGTGGACCGGGTTGCCATTTCGGGTTGACGTCGTTGAGACGGCGGGCTTCGGCGGGGCGAACGCCGCGAGTACCGACTCCTCGATGAGTCACATCCGGATCTCCAGCACGCACCGGGACACTCAGGATCGAGCGGCGCTTGAAAGCGCGTTCCACGAGGCGGCCCATGCGCTGACCACTCAGGAGTCGCCGTTGAGCACGGCGCTCGCGTCGGCCGTCAAGGCGTCGGGCGCGACACTTCCGAGGATGGACCTCGTCCACGCCGTCCACTTCTTCATCACCGGTGAAGCCGTACGCCGCGCCTTTGCACGGAACGGCGAGCCGCCGTACACGCCGTACCTTTACGCGCTCAAACTGTTTCCCGATCAATTCCGCGACGCCGCGGCCCGCATCTGGCCGGCGTACATGGACGGTACCCGTACGATTCCTGCAAGCGGCCACCGATCTGGTTCGCGCGCTGGCGATCCCGGCGAAGGAATAAGGGCTCATGTCGCGGCACCTTCTTTTCGCGTGGACCGTCGCTGTCGTCGTCCTAGTGGCCACGCCGGCCGCGCAGTGGTTGAATCATCCAACGCCAGGTATCCCACGTCTGCCCGATGGCAAGCCCAACCTGAACGCGCCGGCGCCGCGAACCGCTGACGGCCGGCCGGACTTGAGCGGCATCTTCTATCTCGAAGCCACCTGTCCGGCGAGCGGGTGCTCGGACGACTATCAGGCTGCGCCGGAGTTCATCAACTTCGGCGCGAAGCTGCCCGGAGGATTGCCCTATCAGCCGTGGGCGGCGGCGCTGGTGAAGGAGCGGACGGCGGAGATGTACAAAGACGATCCGGTCGGCATCTGCAAGCCGTCCGGAGTGCTTCGGCTGCTCACGTTTCCACCGCCGCGGAAGTTCGTTCAGATGCCGGGACTCTTTCTGATCCTGTCGGAGCGCGACGTCACCTTCCGGCAGATCTTCACCGACGGCCGTCCGTTGCCGAACGATCCCTCGCCGTCATGGAACGGCTACTCGGTTGGCCAGTGGCAGGGCGACACGCTCGTCGTGCAGACGATCGGCCTGCGCGACGGCGCGTGGCTCGATCGCAGCGGCAGCCCGCTGACCGACGCCGCGACGATCACCGAGCGCTATCGCCGTCCGTCCTTTGGTCTCGTGCAGATCGAAGTGACGGTCGACGATCCGAAGGCCTACCTACGGCCGTGGACGGTCACGCTGAACCAGCGTCTCGCCGCCGACACCGAGCTCCTCGACTACCACTGCACCGACAACGAGAAGGACGCCGGCCGGTTGGTCGGCAAGGGAAAATAGCGTCAGGCGGGCCTGGCGAGTCGCATCCGGACGACCAGGATCGGCGGGATGTCCGGCATGTTCTCCCATTTGACCGCGGGCCGCGGCGTCTCCTGCGGCGGAAACCCCGGCTCTTCGAAACCGTCCACCACGAAACCGGCGTCGAATCCCTCCTGGAACAGCCGGCTGAGTGGGCGATGAAAGAGGAACTGCGGCTCTGGTTGTCCGATGATGCCCTCGGTCTTTCGCGCCGAGGGTGACAAGTAGGAAGACACCTTGACGCCGGTGCGGATGACGTGCCGGCCAGGGCCTTCTTCGTACATCTCGGCGAAGCGTTGAATGGTCGCCGAATGAAAGCAGGGATGGAGCGCCGAGAAGACAAAGGCTGCGTCCTGCGGGAGCAGCTGCGACAGCGCACGAAACAGCGGCGCGATCTCGGGCATGTCCATCAGGCCCATCGTGCAGACGGCCTTCGTGAAACGGCCGGCCCCGAGCGACAGCAGGTCGTCGACGATCGGCGGCGTCGAGCACGCGGTACTCGATCGAAGCGTCTCCCGGTGTGCGTTCCCGGGCCCGGGCGATGAACTCGTTGCTCGTATCGATGCCCACGACCGTCGCGCCGAGTGACGCCATGCGGCGCGCGAATCGTCCGGCGCCGCAGGCCACATCGAGAATCGTGTCGCCGGCGGTGACGTTCAGCAGGCGCTCGGTTGCCGGTTCGATGAGCAGCGTCTGGAAGTCGTTGCCGTCGCCGATGCGATCGTCCCACCAGCGCGCATTCGCGTTCCAGATCCGGCGGTTCTCGTCGACGTGGTCGGGAAAGTCACTCGAGCGTGAGATGGTCATACCGATGAGGCTGCATCGTATCGCAGCCGTCGCATCGTCGCACCGGTGTGCGAAGATCACGGGCGGGCTTGAGCATCATGGGCCTGGTTCGAATGCGGCGAGGTCTGCGGCGGGCGAACCGGCGCGTTCGCGAAGCTCGAATGCTGGTCCGGTCGCTGCGGTTCCGCTATCAGCCGGTGGCCGCGCATCTCATCCCGATTCGGCGCTGCAATCTTTCATGCACCTACTGCAACGAGTACGACGACCGCTCGGCGCCAGTCCCTACCGGTGACCTGCTCCGGCGCGTCGATCGGCTCGCTGCGCTCGGCACCGGCATCATCACCTTGAGCGGCGGCGAGCCGCTGCTGCATCCCGAACTCGAGCGGATCATCCGCCACATCCGTCGCCGTGGCGCAGTGGCGACGCTGATCACCAACGGGTATCTCCTGGCCCCGGCTCGGATCGCGCGACTGAATCGTGCCGGGCTCGATCATCTGCAGATCAGCATCGACAACGTCCAGCCGGACGAGGTGTCGAAAAAGAGTCTGAAGGTGCTCGATCAGAAGCTCGTCGCGCTGGCAGCGAACGCCGAGTTCGATGTCACGGTGAACTCGGTGGTCGGGAGCGGCATCAGGAACCCGGAAGACGCGCTTGCCGTGGCGCGCCGCGCACGCGAGCTCGGATTCTCGACGACGATCGGGATCCTCCATGATGGTACCGGGAAGCTGCTGAAGCTCGAGGAGCGCCAGCGGCTGATGCTCGAGCGCGTGGTGGCGCTCGGCACATCGGCCTTTGATTACGCCAACTACAACCGCTTCCAGAAGAACCTCGCCAACGGGGAGCCCAACGTGTGGCAGTGCCGTGCCGGCGCGCGGTATCTGTACGTCTGCGAGGACGGGTTGGTGCATTGGTGCTCGCAGCAGCGCGGGCGTCCGGGCATTCCGCTCGAGCAGTACGGCGCAGACGATCTACGCAGGGAGTACCACACGGTCAAGGGCTGCGCGCCCTTGTGCACGGTGGGCTGCGTCCATCGCGTCGCGCAGGTGGACGAATTGCGCGACGACCCGCAGCGCACGCTGGCGCAGTGGTTCGCCGCGCCTGTCCAGGGTCGTCCGCCGCACTTTCCGCTCCCGGTCAAGATCCTGAAGTGGGCGTTCGTCACCAGTCCCGGACGCGTGCTCTTTCGCAAGTTCGCGGCCGGTCTCTGCGGCGGCGCGCACCGGCGCTGAGCGCCGCCCTTGCGAATCCTGACGTTACGCGCGTGAGGTCTGTGGGCCAGGGTCCGCAGGGCCGCGCGCCAATTGGTTGATCTGCCGTATTGCGCCGAGGTGATAGCCGAGATGCGCGATGCTGCCGACGATGCCGTTCAATTCGATCGGCTGTACGTCGCGTGGCGTGCGCAACGCCTCGAGCCAGCGATCGGTTTCGGTGCGCAGCTCGGCGCGGCGCGTTTTCCACTCCGCATCAGACACCGTGGTCTTCTTCCAGCTGGTGCTCCAGTCGGCGCCGTCGAATGGATTCTCGCCGGCGCTCCAGCGGTTCATCAGTGACAGGCCGTAGCGAAGATGATCGACGTGCGCGGCGATCGACGAACCCGTCGGTGTCAGCGTGGACGCGGCCTGCGCCGACAGCTTGTCGAGCGAGCGGAGCAGTCCTTCGTCGCCGCCGTTCAGGATGTAGGCGCCGTCCTTCGGCGCGCCGTTCACGAGCTCACTGAATAGTGTCGTCAGCGTGTTCGACAGTTCACCGGTGTGCATGTGTTCATCACTCCGAACCCAATCGTAGCCCGTGTTAGACTCGCGGCTCTTCGACGTTTAGTGACATGGAGTCACGGGATGCCGTCTGTCATCGGGCGCACTCTTGGTGTCTACCGAGTCACCGGTCTCATCGGTAAGGGCGGGATGGGCGAGGTGTATCGCGCGCGCGACGAGAAGCTCGGGCGTGACGTCGCGCTCAAGGTGCTGCCGTCACGAGTTTGCGTCGGATCCCGATCGCTTCGCTCGTTTCGGTCGCGAAGCGCGCCTGCTCGCCGTCGCTGAGTCATCCGAACATCGCCGGAATTCACGGGCTCGAGGAGTCCAGCGACACGCACTTCCTGGTGCTCGAACTCGTCGAAGGCGACACGCTGACCGAGCGTCTGGCCCGTTCCGCTCTCGATCGAGCAGGCGCTGCGGCTCGCGATGCAGATCGCCGACAGCGCTCGAGGCCGCTCACGCCAAGGGCATCATCCATCGCGACCTCAAGCCGGGCAACATCAAGATCGCGCCCGACGGCACGGTGAAGGTGCTCGACTTCGGGCTCGCGAAAGCGACCGAAGCCGCTGCCGTCGCGCCCGACCTGTCGGAGTCGCCGACGCTGAGCATGACGGCGTACCGCGCACGGTGTGATTCTCGGCACCGCTGGATACATGTCGCCGGAACAGGCGCGCGGCGATATCGTGACCAAGCAAGCCGACATCTGGGCGTTCGGCTGCATCCTGTTCGAGATGCTTTCGGGCCGGCGCATCTGGGAAGGGCGCAGCGTCACCGACGTGATTGCCGCGCTCGTCGCCCGCGACCCGGACTGGAGCCGTCTGCCCGCCGGCTCTTCATCCGCGCGTGCGGTTTGCGCTCGAGCGCTGCCTGGAGAAAGAGCCGGCCAATCGGTATCGCGAGATCGCCGATGTTCGCGTCGAGATCGCAAAGGCTCTTGCCGACCCGGACGGCGGCGCAGCCGCGGTCGTCGGTGCGCGCGAGAAGAAACGGTCGACCGCTATGTGGGTGCCGCAGCGGCCGCCGTCTGCTCGCGATCGTCGCCGCCGGTGCGGCGCCGGATGGTTCCTGAAACCGGACGCACCTGCTCCGGTTGCGCGGTTCGACGTGGCGCTCCCAGCCGCGCTCCCGCAGCCGACCGTTCCTCCATTTCCACTGTTGGCCGTGTCGAAGGATGGCACGCGCTGGGTCGTCAGTACCGTCCGTGGGCTCTGGGTCAGAAACATCGGCGAAGCAGACGCCCGACCGCTGCAGGGCATCACCGCACAAGCGGCTGTTTCACCCACGTTCTCCCCCGACGGCGAGTGGCTCGCCTACCTCGACGTGCCGATCGCGAATTCGCCAGTCGGCATCGCAATTCGAAAGCTGCCAGTTACCGGCGGAACTCCTCAGACGGTCGTGCCGCTCACGATCAAAAGCCAGCCAGAGGCCATCGGCGTCGACGTGAATTGGGACGAGCGGAACATGCTCACCTGGGTGCAGCCGGACGGCATCATGCAGGTGTCGGCAAATGGCGGCACACCGCAGGTCGTCGTCCGTGCGCAAGACGGCGAAACGCTGGCCAGCCCGCAGTTATTGCCGGGCGGAGACGCCATCCTGTTCACCGCGACGAAAGCCACAGGAGTTGGTCGATGGGACACCGCCGAGATCATCGTCCAAGTCCTTGGGTCTGCCGAGCGCAACGTGGTCTGGCGTGGGGGGCGCGATGCTCGCTACGTGCCGACGGGTCACATCGTCTTCGCGCAGGGGACGACGTTGTTCGCGGTGCCATTCGATGTGAGAAGGCATGAGGTCACCGGAAGTCAGACGCCGGTCGTCGAAGGACTGTCGACCCCAGCGGGCGGCCCCGTGGCATCCGACACGGCGCAATACGCCGTGTCCGACGCGGGTTCGCTGTTTTATCTGACTGGTGGCCTGGTGCCCCGTTGGCGGGCGCGAACCGTCCGCCGTCGCGTACCCTCGCCTGGGTCGATCGGAAAGGCATCGAAACGCCCATCAAGATTCGTCCCGATGATTACACGACGGTTCGGCTGTCCCCCGACGGCCGCAAGGTGGCCCTGATGACCGGCAATCCGATTCCGCAGGACAGCAATACCGACATCTGGGTGTATGACCTCGCCACTGAGAATACCCGGCAGCTCACCTTCGAGAAGGGGGACGACGACGGGCCCGTATGGACGTCCGACAGCAGCCGGTTGTACTTCCGTTCTTTCGAGCCAGGTGCGACTGCCAACGCCGCAGTGTATTCAGTGTCGGCGGATGGAGGTCCGCGGACGCTCGTGGCGAAATCCGCCGATTTCCAGTTCCCGCTGCCCTGGTCGCTGTCGCCGGATGGCCGGACGCTGGCGCTGGTGAGCGCCCGCAACCTGCAGGAGATCGATCTTGCGATGCTCGACGTGCAGGAGAAGGACGCTTTTCAACCGTTGCTGACAGGGCAATCGGTCGCGAACGAGCCGGTGATCTCGCCGAATGGGCAGTGGCTCGCGTATGCGGAGGCCACGACGACCGGACCCGCCCAGGAAATCAACATCCGTCCGTTTCCCGATGTGTCGCGGCAGCGCTATCCGATTGCCGCGGGCGGCAATCCGGCGTTCTCCCGAGACGGCTCCGAGCTCTTCTTCTTCGACGGCAATGGCCTGTCCGTCGTGTCGGTTGCCTATCAACCGACGTTGCGCATCGGTTCAGTGCAGCCGCTCTTTCGTGGTCAGTACTGGTATGGAGTCGCCGGAGCGAACGGTGCCCTAGGGAGAGCCTGGGACGTGGACCGTCGAGGCGAGCGCTTCCTGATGATTCGGATGCCCAGCGCACCGACCACAGGCGGGGCCGAGGCGGCACCGCCATCGGTTCGTCTGAACGTCGTGCTCAACTGGCTGAACGAGTTGAAGACACGCGCCCCGCGATAAGCGCGGTCATCGTCCGCACGTCTCCGCCTCCGTTCCCAGCAAACCACGCTGTGAGGCTGTTCCACGCGTCGCGCGCGGCTGATGGTCCCAGGGTCCGCGCCGCACAGTCCGCGAACTTCGCTGACAGCTCCTCCTCGGTGAGCCGTCCCGGGTACCCGCGCGCACCGTCGGCGTGCTGCGACCACTCGCGGCCGTCGCGCAGGCGAACGGTCACGCGCGCCTGCGACAGCGGAGCGGAGGTGTCGAACGTCGGGTTCGCGCGCAGCGAGACGCGCGGCATCAGCGCCTGCACGTCAGCGTCGCCAATCGACTCCGGCGTGAAGGTGTCGATGCCCGATCCGCGGATAGACGACAGCGGCTGCGGCGCAGAACGGCATGCTGAACTTCGCCTCGAGGCCGGTCGAGGGATTCGGATGAATGAGCAGCCGCGGCGTCATCGAATCGACCTCGATGTCGATCGCGGCGACCTGATCGGCCGTGACCCGTTCGCGTCGCACGATCTCCGTCAGCGCATCGAGCGGCGGGTGCGTCGCGGCACATGAGGGATACAGCTTGACGGTCACGCCGGTCTCGTTGATCTCCCAGCGCGTGCCGAGATCGGCAACTGCGGCATCGAGCGTCGGCCGTTCGCTGTCCATCGCGGCGAGATAGCCCTGCGGTCCATCGATCGCGTGCGGACTCGCGGTGAATCCGCGCTTCGCCAGTTGCGCCGCCGTCACGCCATTGCGCGCCGCCATGCCGGCATGCAGCGGCTTCACCATGCTGCCCATGTTCTCTTTCAGTCCGCACGCCGACGAGGCCGCGATGCCGAGCGCGTGGCGCGTCGCGTGCGCGTCAAGCCCGAGCACGCGTGCCACCGCTGCCGCCGCGCCGAGCGTGCCGATCGACGAGGTGCAGTGCCATCCGCGCTGATGGTAGTGACGCGGGTTCATCACCAGGCCGAGCCGGCATTCGATCTCGAACCCGACGACGTAGGCATCGAGCAGCGTGCGCGCGTCGGCGTGGGCCAGCTCGCCGGCGGCGAGGATCGCCGGAACCAGCACGCAGCTCGGGTGCGCGAGCGACACGAAGCACATGTCGTCATAGTCGAGCGCGTGAGCGGCGACGCCGTTGGCGAACGCGGCGAGCCCGGTGCTCGTCTTGATTGGTGTGCCAACGATGCGGCACTCGCCGACTCCGTCCTCAGCGGCGAGCGACTGCGCGATGCGTGCGGCAGGCTCGACGGCGCCGGCGAGCATCACGCCACAGGTATCAATGAGTGCTATCGACGCACGTTGCCGAGCTTCTTCTGATATGGCTGTGTCGACCACGAACGCGGCAATAGCCGCGACCCCGTCAGTGAATGCGATGCTCATCGAGATCGGCTCCCAACACTTCGTCGCTCATCCACCGTCAAATGTTAAGCAGTTTTAAGCTCGTTTCGCGATCCGAAACAGATTGCGCGAACGATCGGACGAGAGCACAATCGCCGAAACACAAGCGGGGTGGCCGATTTTTCGGCCCTCGGAGGAGAGAGATGCAGCGACTACTACGGGTGATCGTCCTCACATCGGTGGCGCTGGTGCCGGCCACGGTGTTTGCGCAAGCCTCGATTGTCGGCACGGTGAGAGACGCCTCGGGCGCGGTGCTGCCCGGTGTCACGGTTGAAGCCGCCAGTCCCGCGCTGATCGAGAAAGCGCGCACGGTGGTCTCGAGCGGAACCGGTCAGTACGCGATTGAAGATCTCAGGCCGGGCACGTACACCGTCACGTTTTCGTTGTCGGGATTCACCACCATCAGGCGCGAAGGGGTGCAGCTCGCGGGAAGTTTCATCGCCACGATCAACGCCGATCTGAAAGTGGGTGGCGTCGCGGAAACCATTACCGTCAGCGGCGAAGCGCCCATCGTCGACGTGACGAGCGCGCGCAATCAGACGGTCATCAGCGGCCAGACAATTGGCGAGATTCCCTCGTCTCGTCAGTACTCCGCCTTCACGCACCTGATCCCGGCGATCAACGTTCAGCAGAACGACTTCTCGGGATCCAATCCCGCCTTGTACAGCGTCTTCCAGATCCACGGCGGACGCCGCAACGAGGGACAGGTGCTCGTCGACGGCATGAACGGCGGCTACCAGGGCATGGGCGTGTCGGGCTACGTGCCCGAGGTCGGCAACGCGCAGGAAGTGGTGTTCAGCCTGAGCGGCGGGCTTGGCGAGGCCACCACCGGCGGCCCGCAGATGAACATCATCCCCAAGCAGGGGGGCAACAATTTCTCCGGCAGCTTCTTCGTCAGCGGCACGGGTGACTCCTTCCAGGGCACCAACCTCACGCCGGAGATCGAGGCGCAGGGGCTCACCGCCGTGAACTCGATCAAGAAGCTGTGGGACATCAACCCGTCGTTCGGCGGCCCGATCGTCCGCGACAAGGTGTGGTTCTTCGGCACCTACCGCTACCAGATCAGCCGGCAGAACGTCGCCAGCATGTGGGTCAACAGGAACGCGGGCAATCCGAACAGCTGGACCTACGATCCGATCCTGGCCGAGCAGGCCGTCGCCGACGGCAACTGGAACAACGCCTCGGGCCGGATCACGTGGCAGGTGACGCCGCGCAACAAGTTCAGCGCCTGGACGAGCGTCCAGTACCACTGCCTGTACTGCGACGGCGGCGGCGATGGTACCGGGCTTGGCTTCGGAGCGGCGATCAGCTCACCTGAAGCGACTCAGACCAACGAGAACCAGCCAAGCATGCTCACGCAATTGAGCTGGACGTCCCCGTACACCAATCGCCTGCTGCTCGAGGCCAACGCGCAACTCGGGCCGTACTTCTGGTGGGGCAGCCGTCAGAAGAATCCCTACGACGACACGATGATTCAGGTGCAGGAGACGGCAGGCCCCATTCCCAACATCTTCTACCGCTCGGCCAACTGGTCCGGGCACACTGGAACGACCAACATCTTCCAGGGAGCCGTCTCGTACATCACCGGGTCGCACTCGGCGAAGTTCGGCGCGCGCTTCCACAAGAACGTCTCGACGTTCCCGAAGAACTACTACAACAACACACTGCTCGAGTACCAGTTCACGAACGGCGTTCCCAGTCAGGTGACGGCGTTCGCCGACCATGCGTCGGAGCAGGAACAGCACCAGACCATGTTTGCGTTCTACGCGCAGGATCGCTGGACGCTCAATCGCCTGTCGGTGCAGGCCGGGCTGCGTTTCGAGCACCTGGGCGACTACTTCCCCGAGCAGCGGATGGGGCCCAACCGCTTCCTGCCTACCGCTCTCGTCTTCGCGGCCGAGGACGGTCCTCTCAATCAGAAGGACCTGATGCCGCGTATCGGCGCGACCTACGACGCGTTCGGCAACGGAAAGACGGCGCTGAAGTTCTTCATCGGCCGCTACGTGACGACGTTCAACACCGTTGACGAGTGGGCGAATTTCAGTCCGGCCGGAATCGGGCGTTTTACCAGCTCGGACGCTCGGGGATGGACCGATGCGAACAGCAACTTCGTTCCGGAATGTAATTTCCTCAACCCGGCGCCCAACGGCGAATGCGGCCCCGGAAATCCGAATTTCGCGAGAGTGGTCCCCTCTCAGCAGACGATCGATCCGTCGTTCGTAGAGGGATGGAACACGCGGAGTACAGCTGGGATCTGACCGCCGGCATCACGCAGGAGGTCGCGCCACGGGTGTCGCTCCAGGTCGATTACGTCCGGCGGAGCTGGGGCAACCTGCAGGTCATCGTCAACGATGCGCTGACGGCGGCCGACTTCGACACGTTTGTCTACAACGTGCCACAGGATAGCCGTCTACCCGGCGGCGGGGGCTATCCGCTGACCTTCCGCGATGTGAAGCCGGACAAGATCCAGCAGATCAGGAACCGGCTCACCTTCGCCGACGAGGCCGGCGGCGCCTTCAACCGCTACAACGGCGTCGATGTGACCGTGAACGCACGTCTGCGCGATGTCACGCTCCAGGGCGGCACCAGCACCGGCAACGTCGTCGAGGACTCGTGCGGCGTGGTCACGGAGAATCCCGAGTACTACATCTTCGGGCCCTGGGGCGGTACGGGCGGGTTCCTCGACACGTTCCTCGGTGGCATCGGCCAGTGGCCGCAGGCCTTCTGCCATCGCGAGTCGGGGTGGAAGACGAATCTGAAAGGGCTGGCGTGCGTACACGATTCCGAAGATCGACGTGCTGCTCAGCGGGACGTTCAAGAGCCTGCCGTATCCCGGTAACGAATTCCCCTCGGTGCAGAGCCAGAGCCTCAGTGGTCAGGTGTTGGCGTTCAACATCCCCGGCGTCGTGAACACGTCGGGCCTGAACCGGCCGTTCAGCAGCGGAAACGTCGTCCAGTTCTTCAACATCGTCGAACCGGGCGGGCTGTATGGCGACCGTCTGACGTCGATTGATTTACGGCTCGGCAAGATCCTGAGGTTCGGCAACAGCAGGACGGCGATCAACTTCGACGTCTACAACCTGTTCAACTCGAACACGACCGAGGTGTACCAGGAGAGCTACTCGGCTCCCACGGCTCCGGGCGCCACACCGCGGTCAACGTATCTCGATCCGCTGTCGATCATGTCGGCGCGGTTCTTCAAGATCAGCGCGCAGCTCGACTTCTAGATGCGACCAGTCGTTCACGCTGCTAACGTGATCTCGCTGCTCGGTTCGTGTTCAGGTTCCCGCGGCGGCTTCGGCCGCTGCGGTGCCTGACCGTGTATTCTGATCGGACGCATGGAGTCCGCCAATCGATCACCGATCAGCCTGCGTGAGTTCGTTGCCCTGATGGCGACGCTCACCGCGCTCGCCGCGCTGTCGATCGACATGGTCCTGCCGGCGCTTCCCGCCATCGGCTCATCCCTTGGTGTGGTGCGGTCGAACGACAATCAGCTGATCATCTCGTTGTTCTTCCTCGGCTTCGGTGTCGGTCAGCTGTTCTATGGCCCGCTGTCGGACGCTGCCGGCCGCAAGCCCGCCGCGTTTGTCGGACTGGCGCTCTTCTCGGTCGGCTGTCTGATTGCGCTGACGTCGCGAAGCTTCCCGCTCATGCTGGCGGGCAGGTTTCTGCAGGGCATCGGCGTCGCCGGTCCGCGAACGATCACGCTCGCGCTGGTCCGGGACAGATTCGAAGGCCGGGAGATGGCGCGTGTCATGTCGCTGATCACGGTCGTCTTCATCCTGGTCCCGGTCGTGGCGCCGGCGATCGGGCAGACGGTACTCGACCTGTCTGGATGGCGGGCGATCTTTGGCGTGTATCTGGCGATCGGTCTGCTGGCGACGATCTGGTTTGCTGTGCGTCAGGAGGAGACGCTGCCGCGCGAGCGCCGGATTCCGCTGGCGCTCGGCCGCGTGGTTGCCGCGGCGCGCGAGGTGGTCGGCCATCGGCAGGCGTTCGGCTATACCGTGGCAAGCGGGTTCATCTTTGGCGCGTTGCTCGGATATCTGACCTCGGCCCAGCAGATCCTGCAGCAGCAGTACTCGCTCGGACCGCGGTTTCCGCTCTACTTCGCGCTGGTCGCGATCGCGATTGGCGCAGCATCGCTGGCCAACGCCAGCCTCGTCCTTCGCTACGGCATGCATCTGCTGTCGACCTGGTCGCTGCGTGGCATACTGCTCGTGTCGATCGTGTTCGCCTCTGTCGCCGTCGCGTGGTCGGGTCAGCCGCCGTTGTGGTCGCTGATGGCCTATCTGATGACATCGTTCTTCGGCATCGGCCTGCTGTTCGGCAACCTCAATGCGCTGGCCATGCAGCCGCTCGGTCACATCGCCGGCACCGGCGCCGCCATCGTCGGCGCGACCTCGATGCTGATTTCGCTGGTGCTGGGCACGTGGATCGGTCAGAGCTACAACGGAACCGTGCTGCCGCTCGTCGTCGGGTTTGCTGCGTTGAGCGCGTGCGCGATCGTCGTCTCCTGGTGGGCTGAGGGTGGCGCACATCGGGATGCGGCTGCGCCGCTCGCCGGGCCTGAAACGAGGACCGGCGAGATCGGCTGACGTCGAGCCCTTCATGCGACTTTCACGGGCCGTCAACATTGCCGATCTGCGGCGGATGGCACAGCGTCGTCTGCCGCCGGTCATCTTCGACTACATCGACGGCGGCGCCGAGGACGAGATCACGCTGCGCGCCAACGAGCGCGCATTCGGCGACGTCACGTTCCGGCCGCGTCAGTGCGTGGAGACGCCGAACCCCGATCTGCGCACGACGGTGCTCGGCACCACGTTCGATCTGCCGTTCCTGCTGGCGCCGCTCGGCTTCTGCCGCATGTTCTATCCGCGCGGCGAGAGCGTCGCGGCGCGCGAGGCGCATGCGGCGGGCACCGCCTACATCCTTTCGACGTTCTCGGGTCAGCGGCTCGAAGACGTGCGCGCCGATACGAAAGGTCCGCTCTGGTATCAGCTCTACGTGCCGGGCGGCAGGGCCGTTGCTGAAGCGACGATGGCGCGCGCGCGGGCGGCGGGCTATTCCGTGCTCGTTGTCACCATCGATACGCCAGTCAGCGGCATGCGTGAGCGCGACATCCGCCGTGGCGCGGGTCCACTGCTCAAGGTCCGGCTGAAGCCGGACGCTCCGGGGTTATCCAGTGTGCGCGCGATGCTGCCGCACATCTGGCAGTTCGCCGCGCATCCGCGCTGGGTCATGGGCTATCTCGGCGACGGCGCGCCCCGCGCGTTTCCGAATGTCGAGCTCCCGGGCATCGGCGCCATGCCGTGCGGTGACACTGGTGTGCTGCTCGCCGAGACCAACGTGACGTGGAAGGATCTGTCGTGGATTCGCGACGCGTGGCGCGGCCCGATCGTCGTCAAGGGCGTGCACACCGGCGACGTCGCGCGTCAGGCGGTCGATGCCGGCGCTGACGCGGTGATCGTCTCGAATCACGGCGGCCGTCAGCTGGATGGCGTCGCTGCCAGCGTCAGTGTGCTCCCGGAAGTGGTCGCCGCCGTCGGCGATCGCGTCGATGTCCTCATGGACGGCGGCATTCGCCGCGGGGCCGACATCGTCAAAGCGCGCTGTCTTGGCGCACGCGCCGTGCTGATCGGCCGCGCCTATGGGTGGGCGCTCGGCGCCGCGGGAGGGCCGGGCGTGGCGCGCGCCATCGCGATCCTCACAGCCGATCTGGTCAGGACGATGCGGTTGCTTGGTTGCTCGTCGATTCAGGAGTTGGATCGCTCGTTCGTCGACGCGTGTCAGTTCACCGGCGAGCGTCGGGTACTCTGAAGGCGACGAGATAATCGCCCGTCCCCCAGGCCCCACCTCCACCTGCGGCAACCACGACGTATTCCGCGCCCGAGTCGAGTCTGTACAACGCCGGCGTGGCCCTGGCGCTCGCGGGCAGCTCACCGTGCCACAGCTCGCGACCGGTCTCGACGTCATAGGCGTGGAGACGCCGATCGAGCGCTGCGCCGGCGAACACGACGCCGCTGCTGGTGGCGACTGCGCCGCCGAGATTCACGGATCCCCAGTCAGGCGACGCCTGTGTGAGGACGTCAGGACTGGCGATGGATGTCATCGATCCCAGCGGGCTGTCCCACATCTTCTGACCGGTCTTGAGATCGATCGCCACCAGCGCGCCAAACGGCGGCGGCGTGCAGGGAAGGCGCGAGGGCGCCAGCAGCAGACGTCGACGCATCACGTACGGCGTCCCCCGCATCATGTTGTATTCGAAATCGTCGCCGAGCCGCGTCTGTTCTGCAGCGCGCGCGCTCGCGAGATCGAAGCCCTCGCGTGGAATGAGCTGCACCATCTCGGCGATGCGGTTGACGGCGACGACGGCGATCTGTCGCACTGGGTCGATGGCCACTCGTCCCCAGTTCGCTCCGCCGATTCGTGCCGGCATCAACAGCGTGCCTTGCGTACTCGGTGGCGTGAAGATGCCTTCATTCCGGAGCGGCGCGATCACCGCGCGACAGGCGGCGCGATCGGCGTCTGTGACACCCCAGATCTGATCCTCGGTGAAGCGATGCGGGCTGAGCGGCGGTGTAAGTGTGGTGAACGGCTGCGTCGGTGAGGCCTGTTCGTTCGGGATGTCGCTCGCCGGCACGCGACGCTCCTCGACGGGGAAAATGGGCCGGCCGGTCTCTCGGTCGAGCACGAACAACATGCCCGTCTTCGTGGCCTGGACGACTGCCGGCACGTTCCTGCCGTCGCGCGTGATGGTGACCAGTGCCGGCGGCGCAGCGTTGTCGTAGTCCCACAAGTCGTGATGCACGGTCTGGAATGCCCACACCAGCCGCCCGGTCGTTGCACGTAATGCCACAATCGAGTTCGCATACCGGTTGTCGCCGAGCCGCATCGCTCCGTAGTAGTCGGGTGCGGCACTGCCGGTCGGCACGAACACGAGATCGCGTTCGGCATCCGCGACCAGGCTGGACCACGCGTTTGCGCCGCCTCCCTTGTGCGCGAAAGCGCCACGCCACTCGGGGTATGCCGGATCGCCGGGATCTTGAGGAATCGGGTCCCATGTCCAACGCAACTGTCCGGTGCGTGCGTCGTAGCCCCGTACCTCACCGCTGGCCGGGTCCGGGCGTGAGTTGTCGCCGATCGATGATCCGGTGATCACGACACCGTTCACGATGACCGGCGGCGACGTCATGGAGTACGCCTGCGGCTCGAACGGCGGAATGCGCAGGCCGGCTTTGAGATCGACCGTGCCATCGACACCGAAGTTACGGCACGGCTGCCCATCGCGCGCGTCGAGTGCGATGAGCTGCGACTGCGCGGTCGCCGCGTAGATGCGCCGGCGGCAGGGGGCGCCCGCCGGCGCCGACTCGTCGAGCCACGTCGATACACCGCGGTTGGCGAAGTCGCCGTAGGGAATGTTGCGGGCGATCTGCGGATCGAAGACCCAGCGCTCTCGTCCCGTCGCCGGATCCAGTGCGATGACCCGACCCAGCGGCGTTCCGACGTACATCGTCCCGTCGACGACGATTGGCGTGGCCTCGAACGCCGGGGGCTTGGTGGTCGCGAAGCGCGGTTCACTCTCACCGGTGCGGTAGCGTCCAGGCAATCTCGAGGCGCGTTACGTTCTCGCGTGTGATGTCGGCAGCCGGCTGCGCGCCGTGGCTGGCCGGCAGGACCAGCAGTAGAACCAGCGACAGACAGAGGATATGCTTCGATTTCTTCATCACGCGAGTCAGTCCGCTATAGCCGGACACGACGGTTTGACGTAGGGGAGCACGCATGCGTTTACGACAAGCTGCACTGGCCATGGTGGTCGTGCTCGGATCGATGGGCGAGACGGCCACGACGCAAGATCGTGAACCGGCAAAGCTTACCGCGTACAAGACCGAGGCCGCTGCCAGCATCGACGGCATGTACGACCTGGCGCAGCAGATGGTCGACTCGGTGTTCAGCTTCAGCGAGCTGGGCTTCCAGGAGTTCGAGACGCAGCGCTATCTGACCGGCATCCTCGAGAAGGAAGGCTTCACGATTCAGCGCGGTGTGGCCGGCATTCCGACGGCGTGGACTGCGCGATTCGGCTCGGGCAAGCCGGTGATCGCGCTGGGCTCGGACATCGACTGCATTCCGCAGGCGTCGCAGAAACCCGGCGTCGCCTATCGCGCGCCGATCATCGACGGCGCACCCGGACACGGCGAAGGCCACAACTCCGGCGTGCCGCTCAACATCGTCGCGGCGATTGCCGTGAAGCGGATCATGCAGCGCGACAAGCTGCCGGGCACGATCGTGCTGTGGCCCGGCGTCGCCGAAGAGCAGCTCGCGACGAAGGCGTACTACGTGCGCGCCGGACTGTTCAAGGACGTCGACGTCGTGCTCTACAACCACGTCGGCACCAATCTCTCGACCGGCTGGGGCGACAGTCTGCGGCAACGGCCTCGTCTCGGTGGAGTACACGTTCCAGGGCGAGAGCCGCGCACAGCGGCAACGCGCCGTGGCGCGGTCGCAGCGCGCTCGACGCGGTGGAGTTGATGAACGTCGGCTGGAACTATCGCCGCGAGCATCTGCGCCTTCAGCAGCGTTCGCACTACGTCGTCACCAATGGTGGCGATCAGCCGAACGTCGTGCCGCGCAATGCGTCGGTCTGGTACTACTTCCGCGAGACGTCGTACCCCGAGATCAAGCGGATGTGGGAGATCGGCGACAAGATCGCCGAAGGCGCGACGCTGATGACCGACACGACGGTCACCTCGCGCGTGCTCGGCTCGGCGTGGCCGATCCACACCAACAAGGCGCTCGCCGAGGCGCAACACGAGAACATCAAGGCCGTGGGCCTGCCGAAGTGGAGCGAGGCCGACGTCGCGCTGGCGAAGGCCGTGCAGCGCGAGCTGAAGGTGCCAGAGATCGGTATGGCGACGCGAGGTCCCCGAGCTCCGCGGCCGGGCGGAGATTCCCGACGAGGAGAAGCGCGGCGGCGGTTCCGACGATATCGGCGACATCTCGTGGAACGTGCCGACCGTCACGCTGAGCTTTCCGGCGAACTTCGCGGCGGGCCCCGGTCACAACTGGGCGAACGCGATCGCGATGGCGACGCCGATCGCGCACAAGGGCGTGATTGCCGGCGCGAAGGTGCAGGCGATGACGATGCTCGATGTGCTGATGCAAGCCGGAGGTCGTCACCGACGCGTGGGACTACTTCCGCGACGTGCAGACGAAGAACGTGAAGTACACGCCGCTCATCCGCCCGCAGGACACGCCGGCGATCTGGCTCAACGAAGAGACGATGGCGAAGTATCGTCCGGAGTTGAAGAAGTACTACTACGACCCGACGAAGTACAAGACCTATCTCGATCAGCTCGGCATCAAGTACCCGACTGTCCGGTGAGGGGTTCGCGGAGGGGAGCGGAGTTCGCGGAATGTTCCAACGCAGAGATCGCAGAACACAGAGGGCTGCGGCTGGGCCGCGCTTCGCGCGGCAATGAGTGGACGCAGGTGTCATGAGTACAAACGCCTCGAGTGGCTAGAGCGGCGCTTGTGATCGTGACCTCGCGTCCACTCAGGTGCGGCCCGAAGGGCCCGGCCCCAGCCGCAGCCTCTGTGTTCTCTGTGGCCTCTGTGTTAATGACTCTGTGAGCTCTGCTCCCCCTGTGCTGGGTGGCCTCTCGGCCCGAAGATGCCGAATAGATACAGCAGCGACGGCACGAGGAGCACCGCGCCCGCGCCGAGTATCTCGAGCATCAGGACGAGGATGTTTTCTGGCGCAGCCGAGGCGGCCAGTGTGAGATGTGGGCGAATCGCATAGGGATACTGTGCGAGCGCCCAGCCCCAGAGAATCAGCGCGACCTGCGCGGCGGCTGCGACCCGAGCGAGCCGATATCGTTCAACCCATAAGCACACGAAGGCGATGACGGCGCTCATGCCCGTGGCGACGTGCAGCGGGAGTGCCCACGTCGATGCGGTGAGTGCGCCACGCACACCTGGTTCGGCGAGCGCGAGAACGATGGCCGCGAGCACGCCAACCAGGGCACCCGACACCAGCGCTCGTGCGCGAAACGCCGCGCGCTCTGCCGGATCGCGCGCTTCGAGCGTGAGATAGACAGCAGCCAGAAACGCGAACAGCGTAAGCGCGAAGACCCCGACGCTCATCGCAAACGGCGTCAGCCAGGGCGTAATGAACACATCCGCGAACGAGCCGCTGTGTGTCTCGGGCAGCCTCCCCTCCGTGACTGCGCCGACGACGACGCCGAGGAAGAGCGGGGTGACGGTGCTGGCCACCGCGAAGATGCGGCCCCAGAGCCATTCGTGACGCGGATCCTTCGGGCCGTAGGCGCGGAAGACGAACGCCGAACCACGCAGCACGATGCCGACGAGCACGACGAGCAGCGGCACATGAAGATAGATGCTCACCGCCGCATAGACGCGTGGAAATCCGGTGAACAGAATCACGATCGCCGCGATTAGCCACACGTGATTCGCTTCCCACACCGGGCCGATCGCGCGGGCGATCGTCGCACGCTGCCGCGGCGCAGACGGTCCGCTCGCCAGCAGGTCCCACACGCCGCCGCCGTAATCCGCCCCGCCGAGCAACGCGTATGTCGTCAGCGACAGGACGAGCGCGAGCGCGACGGCGAGGACGGGCTCGATCATCGGACGCCTCGCTGCGGAGCGGTCTCGACGATCGTGCGCCGGATCAGCGCGACCACCACGGCGGCCAGTACGAGATAGATCACGGTGAACAGCACGAAGGGCACGGCGAGACCCGGCATCGGCGTCACCGCGTCAGACGTCTTCATCACGCCCTGGACGATCCACGGCTGGCGTCCGACCTCGGTCACGATCCAGCCGGCTTCAATGGCGATGAATCCCAGTGAGGCGGACCAGAACATCGCCCGAAGGAACAGGCGTGAGTCGAAGAGCCGGCGTCGCCACCACAGCACGCCCGCCCACAGGGCGAGCAGCGCGAGCCAGCTGCCGATGCCGACCATCACCTGGAAGGCGATGTGGACTGGAATTACCGGCGGCCACTCGTCGCGCGGGATGTCCTTGAGACCCACGACGCGCGCCGCGGGATCTCCATACGCGAGGAAGCTCAGTCCGCCCGGGATCTCGATCGAATAGCGCGTCTCTTGCGCGTTGACGTCCGGAATGCCACCGATGCGCACCGGCGCGTAGGTTTCAGTGTCGAAGTGTCCTTCGAGCGCCGCGAGCTTCGCGGGCTGGGTGCGGGCCAGCACTTTCCCGGCCCAGTCGCCCGAGAGCGGCTGGGCGAGTGCGGCTGGCATGCCGACGAGGAGCGCGATGACGAAGGCACGTCGATGAAACGGATGCGAGGGTCGCGCAGCAGCAGACGCGCATGAATGCCCGCCACCGCGATTCCGACGGCGCAGTACGCGGCGAACAGCATGTGGACGACCTGCGCACCTGCGGCAGGGTTGAACATCGCGGCGAACGGATCGACTTCGACGAGCACGCCGTCCACGACGCGGAATCCCGCTGGCGTGTTCATCCATGCGTTGACCGTGACGACGAACGCGCCGGAGAGCGCGCCGCTGAGCGCGACCATCACACCCGCGAACACATGTGCCGACGGCCGCAGGCGATCCCAGCCGTAGAGATAGAGCCCGAGGAAGATCGCCTCGAGAAAGAAGGCGAAACCTTCCAGCGAAAACGGCATTCCGATGATGGGCCCGGCGAAGGCCATGAAGGTCGGCCATAACAGGCCGAGCTCGAACGACAGCACCGTGCCGGAGACGGCGCCCACGGCGAAGAGGATGGCGGTGCCGCGGCTCCAGCGTTTCGCGAGGTCGAGGTATTCGGGCCGCCGCGTCCGAAGCCACGCCGTTTCAGCGGCCACCATCATGATCGGCATGGCCATGCCGATGACCGCGAAGATGATGTGGAAGCCGAGCGATAGCCCCATCTGCCATCGCGCGTAGATCAGGTCCATGCCGCGCCCCCATCATGCCATTGCGCCAAGGCCGCCATTTCCTGAGGAGTCCGCCACGCCTCGGCGTTCGCGCTCCCCTCGCCTGTGCCTCGTTTAGGGGGTGGATCCCGGCTGTAAGGCCGCCTACACTTGACCCTGAACGAATGGGCGAACAGCAGGGTTTCACTCTCTCTCGCCGGCACCTCCTCAAGGGCGCGATTGGCGGTGCTGCCGGCCTCGTGCTGGGCGCGTCGGCGCAGCGCGTCAGCGCAGCTGCACCGCAGGCCGTATCCGGAAGCAGCTGCTCCACTGCAGCGCCTCGCCGACGATCTCTTCGTGCTTCAACTTCCCGGCGAAGCGAACGTCGTCGCGCACACTGGTCGCGGGTGGTGTCGTGCTCGTGGACGGCGGATCGGCGAAGGCATCCGACGCGCTGCTGAAGATGATCGGCGAGCTGCCCGGTGGCGGTCGCCGCGCGGACGCGGGTGGCCGCGCGGACGCGGGGCCGCGCAGACGCGGAGGTGCAGACGCTGTTCAACACGCACTGGCATCCCGAGCAGACCGGGTTGAACGAGCGGGTCGGGCAGGCGGGCAAGACGATCATCGCGCACGAGAACACGCGGCTGTGGCTCTCGACCGATATCACCTGGTCGTGGAACGGACAGCGCTTCAAGCGGCTGCCGAAGATCGCGCAGCCGAACAAGACGTTCTACACGACGGGCAAGCTGGACTCGGGCATTACTTACGGCTATATCCCCGACGCGGCGCACACCGACGGGGACATGTACGTGTACTTCCCGACGCAGAACGTCCTCGTCGTCGGCGACGCGGTCTCGAATCAGGGGTGGCCGGTGGTGGACTGGCAGACCGGCGGCTGGATTGGCGGCATTGCCGGCGCGTCTGCAGCGGCTGCAGACGCTGGCCAACGACCAGACGCGAATCGTGCCGGGCCGGGGGCCGATCATGAGCCTGGCCGAGCTCAAGGCGCAGGCCACGATGTACGCGACGATCTACGATCGTCTGACCACGCTGCTGAACAAGGGGCGGGGCCGAGCGAGGCAGTCGCGGCGAGGCCGACCAAGGAATTCGATGATCGGATGGGCAATCCCGACGAGTTCGTGCGGCGCGGCTTCGAAAGCCTTTGGGCATACTTGTCGCCGGATGCATAGGTGGATGTCGTAATGCAAAATTCAAAAGTCAGAATGCAAAAACGTTTCGAAGCGCTCGCGAGTGTCGCGGGTTTGCATTTTGCATTTTGCGTTTTGCATTTCTCTATTCATCGCCTCGCTGACGCAGGTCTTCACCGCGCCACAGTCGTCGCCTGCAGCGCCGTCAGCGTCGCGGCGGCGCCGCCGATGCCGGGAAGCACATCGCCACCGTCACGCAGTACTGCGTCGCGTGTCACAACGATCGCGCGAAGACGGCGGGCGTCAGTTTCGAGGGCATGACCCCGCAGAGCATCGGCCAGCACGCCGACGTGTTCGAGAAAGCCGTTCGCAAGCTGCGCGGTCGCGTGATGCCGCCGCCCGGATCGCGCCAGCCGGATGCCGCGGCCGCCGACGGGCTGATCGCGTGGCTCGAGACGTCGCTCGACAAGACGGCCGGTCAGGCGCACGTGCCGGACAAGATCGTCCTGCATCGTCTCAATCGGAAGGAATACGCGAACGCGGTTCGCGACCTGCTCGCGGTGGACTTCGATGCGTCCGGAGTGCTGCCGGCCGACGACATCGTTGAGGGCTTCGACAACATTGCGGCGGGCTTGCAGGTGTCGCCGTCGTTCATCGAGCAGTATGTGATCGCGGCGCGCGCGGTCGCGGTGAAGGCACTGGGGAAGGCCGATGCGCGGCCAGGTGGCTGGACGTTCCGGGCCGAGCCGGGCACGCAGTTGACGCACGTCGCCGGCCTGCCACTTGGCACGCGCGGCGGGATTCTCGCCACCGTCGATCTGCCCGCCGACGGCGAATACTCGGTCGACATCGCCGACATGGCCACGCACATCTGGGGCAACGGGATGGAATTCGAAAACCCGTTGGTGGTCACGCTCGACAACAAGCTGATCTACGAGACGGTGGTCGGCGGCGAAGAGGACATGAAGCTCTACGATCAGGTGCAGAACGGTGCGCTCGATCGGGTGAACGCGCGTCTGAAGAACATCAAGTTCTTCGCGACGGCGGGACCGCACAAGATCGGCGTCGCGTTCAAGCGCCGTACGTTTGCCGAGTCCGACGACCAGCTGCAGATGTTCACCAAGGGCGGCGGGCAGGATCGGTTCTATCGCGTGCAGTCGTTCCAGCTGCAGGGACCATTCAACGCGAAAGGGCTGAGTCAGACGCCGAGCCGCGCGCGTATCTTCAGCTGCCGTCCCGCTGCGGGCGCGACGGCTGATGCGCAGAGCGCATGCGCGAAGCAGATCATCGGCTCGCTGGCGAAGCACGCCTACCGCCGGCCGGTCACCGCGGAGGATGTCAACGAGCTGTTGGCGTATTACAACGACGGCGCGAAAGAAGGCGGCTTCGAAGGCGGCGTGCGCAGTGCGATCACCGGGCTGTTGGCCAGCCCGTTCTTCCTGTATCGCAGCGAGCGCGTTCCCGCAGGACTGCGGCCCGGCGCCCCCTACACGATCAGCGATCTCGAGCTCGCGTCGAAGCTGTCGTTCTTCCTCTGGAATTCGATTCCCGACGATCAGCTGCTGCAGCTCGCCACTGCCGGCAAGCTGAGTACGCCATCCGTGCTCGATCAGCAGGTGAAGCGGATGCTGGCCGATTCGCGTTCGGTCACGCTGGCCAGCAACTTCGTCCACCAGTGGCTGGACATGAAGCGGCTGGACGAGATCGTGCCGGACTCGACGGTCTTCCCCTACGCGTCAGGCCGCGCGGATCCCCGCGATGACTTTCGCACCGAGCTCACGCTCTTTGCCGACAGCATCTTCAGAGAAGACCGCAGCGTCGTCGATCTGCTGAAGGCCAACCACACGTATGTGAACGAGCGTGTCGCGCTGCACTACGGGCTCACCACCGTAAAGGGCGATCGGTTCCGGCGCGTGGAGCTCGAACAGTCGGCGCGATGGGGCCTGCTCGGGAAGGGCGCCGTGCTGATGGCCGCCGCGTATCCGAACCGCACCTCGCCGGTGCTGCGCGGCGCGTTCGTGCTGAAGCATATCCAGGGCGTGCCGCCGGCGACACCGCCGCAAAACGTCCCGACCCTGGACGAGAAGGACATCGGCACCACGCGGGCACTCACCGTGCGCGAGATGATTGCCAAGCATCGCGCCAGCCCGACGTGTGCGGCGTGCCACGCGGTGATGGATCCGCTGGGGCTCGCGCTCGAGAACTTCGATGCCACCGGCATGTGGCGCGACCGCGATCGCTACGCGGGCGCCGCGATCGACGCGTCCGGGGTACTGCCTGACGGCACGCCAATCAAGGGCCCGGACGACCTGCGGGTGGCGCTGCTGCGCCGGCCCGAGCAGTTCGCGCAGACCTTCACCGAAGGTCTGCTGACGTATGCGACCGGGCGTAAACTTGAGCACTACGACATGCCGACAGTCCGGCGCATCGTGCACGGGTCGGCGGTCAACAACTACCGGTTCTCGTCGATCGTGCAGGCGGTCGTTCGCAGCGAGCAGTTCAGGATGCGCCGGGTGCCTCAGCCGGCACCAGCGGGTGAAGCCACCAAGGTGGCCCGGGGAAATTAGCAACGTTGTAGGGGCGACGCATGCGTCGCCCTGACGGAGACACTCAGATGTATCTGTCCAAGAAGCACGTCTCGCGTCGCGCGGTGTTGAAGGGTGTGGGCGCCACGATTGCGCTGCCGCTGCTCGATGCGATGAACCCCGCGGCCACGGTCTGGGCGCAGACCCCGGCCGGGGCGACGCCGAAGCGGTTCGCCTTCATCGGCTTCCCGCACGGCGCGATCATGGACAGGTGGTCGCCCGCCGGGACCGGCACGAGCTACGAGATGTCGCCGATCCTGCAGCCGCTCGAGCCGCTTCGCCAGCATCTGACGATCGTCTCCGGGCTGCGCAACAAGCCGGGTGAGACTCCGGAGCCGCACGGCTACATCGAGATGACGTGGCTCACGTGCGTGAAGCCGTGGGAGCACGGCGTCGCCAGTCCCGAGGCGGGCATCAGCGCCGACCAGCTGGCCGCGCGGCACATCGGACAGGATACGCGGCTGCCGTCCCTCGAGCTCACCACCGCACTTGGCGGAGCGCGCGTGGCGTGGCGCACGCCGACGCAGTCGCTGCCGCAGGAAGGCAATCCGCGCGCGGTGTTCCAGAAGCTGTTTGGTCAGGGCGATACCGACACGGAGCGCGCGGCAATCCTTCACGAGACTGGCAGCATCCTCGACCGCGTGCAGGCGCAGGCCTCGCGTCTGCAGGCCAGTCTCGGCGTCCGCGATCGCGTTGTCGTCGGCGACTATCTCGATTCGGTGCGCGAGATCGAGCGGCGCGTGCAGATGGCGGCCAAGGCCGACATGTCACGGCTCGACATTCCGGATGCGCCGGTGGGGACGCCCAACGATCTCACCGAGCACTTCAAGCTGATGTTCGACCTGATGGCGCTGGCGTTCCAGGCCGACATCACCCGCGTCATCACGTTCTCGATGGACCGCGAAGCGAGCATGCGCACGTATACCAACCTCGGCATCGCGGAGGGGTTCCATCCGCTGTCGCACCACGGAAATAGCGCCGACAAGATGACCAAGCTGGTGCAGATCCAGCGCTATCACACCGAGGTGTTCGCGAAATTCATCGACCGGCTGGCCAAGGCGCAGGAAGCGGGCGGCAGCGTGCTCGACCACTCGACGATCCTCTTCGGCAGCAACATGAGCAACAGCGACAAGCACAACAACGATCCGCTGCCGGCGGCGATCCTCGGTCACGCGAACGGCAAGATCAAAGGCGGTCAGCACGTGAAGTATCCGCAGGACTCGCGCTTTGCCGATCTGCTGGTGACGCTGTTCGATCGGAACAACATCCCGGTCGAGAAGCTCGGCGACAGCGGCGGCATCTTGTCGGAGATTTGAGATGCGCTACACCGTAGTGTCCGCCTTTAGTCGGACCGTGGCGTGCGTGGCCTTGCTTGCCCTCGTGCCGAGTGCGCACGCGGCGGAGAACACGCTGCTCGACGCCGCCGAGCGCGGCGATCGCGCAGCGGTCGCCCGTCTGCTGGCCAAAGGCGCCAGTCCGAATACGTCCGGACCCGACGGCACGACCGCGATCATGTACGCCGCCGCGAACGACGATCTCGAGCTGGTGCGCGCGCTGATCAAGGCCGGCGCGAACGTCAAGCTGACCAACCAGTTCGGCACCTCGGCGCTCACCGAAGCCGCGATCATCGGCTCGGCGCCCATCGTCGAGGCGCTGATCAAGGCCGGCGCCGATCCCAACACGAAGAACGCCGAGGGCGAGACGGCACTCATGGCCGTCGCGCGCAGCGGTAGGGTCGACGCCGCGAAACGTCTGATCGAGGCCGGTGCGGACATCAACGCCAGGGAGAACTTCGGCGGACAGACGGCGCTGATGTGGGCAGCCGCACAGGGACAGGCGGAGATGGTGAAGCTCCTCGCCTCCAGCGGTGCAGACCTCAACGCGCGCGGCGTCGTCCGCCAGTGGGAGCGCAAGGTCATCACCGAGCCGCGGCCGAAGGACATGAACAAGGGCGGCTTCACGGCGCTGATCTACGCCGCCCGTGAGGGTTGCGTCGAGTGCGCACGGCATCTGATTGCGGCCGGCGCCGATCCGGATTCCGAGGATCCCGAGCGCATCACGCCGCTCAACATGGCGCTGCTCAACCTGCACTACGAGTTCGCGGCGTTCATGATCAACGCTGGCGCTGACGTGGACAAATGGGATCTCTTCGGCCGTTCGCCGCTCTACATGGCGGCCGACACCAGCACGCTGCCGGTGAAGGGCAACGGCGCGATGGCCGTGCTCCCGAGCGAGGATTCGGTCACCGCACTCGACGTCGCACGCCTGCTGCTGCAGAAGGGCGCCAACCCCAATCTGCAGTTGAAGCGTCGCCCGCCGTATCGCGACGTGCCGCAGGATCGCGGCGGCGACACGATTCTCGCGCAGGGGGCGACGCCGTTGCTGCGCGCGTCGCGCGCCGGTGATGCGCCGTTTGTCGAACTGCTCTTGAAGCACGGCGCGCTCGTCGACCTGCCGAGCAAGGAAGGCGTCACGCCGCTGATGGCCGCGGCCGGCGCCGAGTTCGGCGACCGCGTCACACGCGGACGCAATCGCACCACTGAAGGCGTGCTGGCGACGATGAAGCTGCTGCTCGACGCTGGAGCCAACATCAATGCGCGGATGGTGACCGAGCAGGGGCGCAATCCCGCCGATGGCCTCTCGCAAGCGTCGCAGTTCGCCGTGGCGCTACGTCGCCCAAGTCAGGTGCCGACGGCGAACGCGGTGCCGCACCAGACGGCGCTGCATGGTGCGGCCCAGCGCGGCTTCACGCCGTTGGTGAAATTTCTGGCCGAGCGAGGCGCCGATCTCGAAGCCAAGGATGCCAGCGGACGAACGGCGCTCGATCTCGCGCGAGGCGTCGGCGTGGCAGGCGTGCGTCAGGCGTCGCGCGAGCCGTTTCCTGAAACCGTCGCGCTCCTCGAATCGCTGATCGCGGCCAAGGGCCTTCAGCCAGCGGCTGCGAAGTAACCACGCTGGTCAGAACGTGAAGATAGCGTAGATCTGCGGACCGCTGAAGGTATAGCGGATTTCGCCGCGGAACTCGCTCTCGTCTACCGCCACCGAGAGTCTGTTGTACGAGTAGCTCCCACCGACGCCGAACCATCGGCTGATCCTGAAGTCGGCGCCAGTCTGCGCCATGAAGATCTGGCCGTCGATGTTTCCGAAGTCGGCCGAGATGTAGCCGCCGCGCGCTCGAATCTTCAGGCGCGGGTGTGCCCGCAGGGAGACGAAGGCGCCGGGCAGCACTGCTGGCGCCGTAACCGTCGCATCCCGTTCGACGTCTTCAGAGGTGTCGTCTTCGAGTCCCGGCACGAATCCGGAGAGTTCCATACCGGTGGACAGATTCACGGCCATGACGCCGAGCAGCGGTCCCAGCTCCACCACGGGTGTTGAAACGATTGCGAAGCGGTACGCCCCGCCGATGATCCAGCTGTCGAGAGACGCGTTCACGTCCACGCCAGCGCCAAACGTCTCCCCGCCGAATCTGATGTCTCTCTGCAACTCCCGCTGCACCACGGTACGTTGCGCCCGGGTCCAATCGACCTCGACCTGGTTCCGTCGCGAGATGCGCCAGAGAGCACCAGCCCACGCCGTTCCCGCGTTCTCGTTGAAGCCGACATCGCCTTCGAAGTTGACGGGAGTGCCGGCGACCGTTGCAGTGGCGTCGAGCTTGACGTCGGTCTGAAAGTCGGCGACCTGTCCGCCGACGATGGCCTCGAAGCGAGGCCAGTCCTGCGCATGTGCTGCGGCGGCGCCGATGAGCAGCGCGCCCACGGTGATGAAGCAGAGCCGCATGAGTTCCTCCGTCATTGCGCGCGGTCGTCCCCGCGAGCCATCGCGGGGTCCTGCCGGAATCGTTGCTACGTCTGCAGGGAGAAGCCGAGAAGTGCCACCAGCGTGCAAGCGGTTGGCCCGAATCGCTGGACCTCCTCGAGCCTGGCCTCTCGCGGCACGGATTCTGCTCGGCCTGAGTCACGTCAGCGGGTCATACGTCCGGTTACGCGCATGCCCAATCCAGTGACGCACTTCGAGATTTTCGGCGAGGAGCCGGCGAAGCTGGTCGGAGTTCTATCGGAGTCTGCTCGGCTGGCAGATCGAGAAGGCGCCGGGGATCGACTACTGGCGCATCCAACACAGTGCCCGGAGGGCTGAGTGGCGGCGTGACGTTCCGGCCGATACCAGGGCCCGCGCAGTTGGGTGCACTACCTCCACATCGAGTCGCTGGACGATACGGTCGATCAGGTCGTCAAGCTTGGTGGATCGATCTTGCGGCCAAAGACGGCTGTGCCCAAGACGGCGTGGTACGCCGTCGTCGCGGATCCTGAGGGAAACATTTTCGCCGTCTGGGAAAGCGATCCGATGGCGATGCCGCCGCCAGAACCCGACGTCTGATCGAGCCACTCGCTGCGGCATGACCTGCATAGAACTCAGAGGAGAAAGACCATGTACTACACCGACGACTGCCTGTATCCGGAGAACATGCGACCGCTGATCATCACGGCGGCGCCGTACGCGCCGTCGTGGCTGCCGGGCGACGCTGCAGACATCTGCCGTCACCTGGGATGAGCAGGTCCAGGCGGCGGTGGACTGCTACAACGCCGGCGCCACCGTCCTGCACGTACACGTGCGCAACCCGGCGACCGGGCACCTCTCGACGGACTTCGATCAGTTCAACTACTTCCTGGGAGCGCTTGAAGAAGGCCGTGCCCGAAGATGATCCTCCAGGTCGGCGGCTCGATCTCGTTCGCGCCCAAGGGTGAGAGACAAGAAGGCCGAGTGGCTGGACTACGACACGCGTCACATGCTCGCGGAGCTGACGCCAAAGCCGGAGACCGTCACGGTGGCGATCGGCACCTGCATGATGGACCTCACGCAGATGTGGACCCCAGACGACGTCAAGGGAACGCATCTCGAGGATCCGAAGAAGCTGGCCGCCTGGGCAGGCATGTACACGGATGCCGGTCCGGCCTTCTACCTGGAGCACCTGAAGCGGCTGACCAAGAACGGCATCCAACCCTACTTCCCGCTCGCGCACGTTCACCAGCTCGAGATCGTGGAGCGGCTGATCCGCAAAGGCGTCTACATGGGTCCTCTGAACCTGGCTGATCGGGACTTACGGCGGAGGCGGCAGCGGCCACAATCCGTTCGATTGGATGGAGTTCATCCGCCGCACACCTCAGGGCGCCATCCTCTCGTTCTGGGCCGGCATGCGCATCAATGCGGTGGCCCAGCCGCTGGCGATCATCATGGGTCAGCACGTGCGGGTCGGCAACGAGGACAACCTCTGGAACAGCAAGCGAGAGCGCATCACGACGGTCCAGCAGATCGAGGCGGTCGTGCGCCTGGCCGAGCAATTCGGGCGCAAGGTGGCGACCGCGGACGAGGCGCGCAAGATCATGAAGATCGGAGTCTGGTACAAGAGCGTCGACGAGACGCTGCAGAACCTCGGTCTGCCGCCGAACCGCCGAGGCAGGCGAGCCCGGCTTCATGGTGTGGGAGACCGACGGAAAGAAGAGTGTCGCGCATGGATGTCCGATTCGCATCCGATGGCCTATTGCATGGCTCCCGCCCGAGCCGGCGCTGGCGGGAGGTAACGACGAACGTCAGGTCCTGCCTTCCACCGAGGGGGCGGGATCCGGCGGAGGAGGCAGCATCCATGCCGACCAAGCGAAGCGCGGTCCCGCATCGGTAGATCTTCAATCGCAGGCATCGGTTCGCCGGAGCCGCGTGGTGCCATCCTGCGCGAGTGGGACCGGATTGGGCCGCGAAGTACCGCGCAGATGGCGACGAATCCGTGGACCAACGGCATCCTGTCCGTGAAGGAGATCGAGCTGATCTGCATCGCGATCCACGTCGCGTGTACCAACCTCAATGCCGCTGGCGTGCGCCGGCACATCCGTGCCGCCCTTGAGGCGGGCGCCACGCGCGACGAGATTCGTCGAGCTGATCAAGATGGGCGCCGCGCTGGCGATCCATTCGTGCAGCCTGGGCGCCGCCGATTCTGCTCGAGGAAGCCACGGCCGCAGGCGTGCCGTCGGCCGGACGCGGCAAGGGATGCGCCGACGCCGTTCTGCGACCAGATGCGGGCCATCGGGCAGTGGAACACGGCGTGGGATCCGTTCTTCGAGCAGGACCCGGTGTGGACCGATCAGTTCTTCGCGCTTGGTGCCGTCCATCTATCAGAAAGGACTGTTCACGCCCAAATTCGTCGAGCTGTTGAGCATCGCCTACGATGCGTCCTTCACCCACATGTACGCGCCCGGCACGCGCCGTCACATCCGAGCCGCGCTGGAGCTCGGCGCGTCGAGAGAGGAAATCATGGAAGTGCTCAAGCTCTGTGTGTCGGCGGGCGAGGAAGCCTCGCACATGGCGGTGCCGATTCTGGCCGACGAACTGAATCGGTTTGAAGGACAGAGACGTACGGCAAGGCGCTGAAATCGCTCAGCGTGAAGAGGAGTTCATCGGTGATGAAGGACCTAACGGCGGCGGAGTTTGTTGCGGTTCTTCGTGAAGAGGAACTTCCGCCGGGCAGGGGGACCTGCGTCACCGTGGCCGGCAAGGACGTCGCGCTCTTCAACGTAGATGGCGCTATCTACGCGATCGAGGATTCATGTCTCCATCAGGGATTGTCGCTGGGAACCAGCAAGCTTGAAGGCAAGGTCGTCACGTGCCGCGGCCACGGCTGGCGATATGACGTCACCACCGGAAGCACGCTTCAGGTTCCCGGCTACGGCGTGAGTACCTTCCCCGTCAAGATCGTCGACGGAGTCGTCCTGGTGTCCATCGGCTGACCTCGACCAGCATCTTGCTCCATGCCGCCCATGAGCCGTCGGCACCTCTCCCGGATAGCAAGCGTCGTCGTCGGTCTCGTGTGCCTGGTCCTGGTCGCTCCGGCACGGGCGCAATTGACCCGCGCCGAAGAGACCGACATGGCGCGCCGCGACAAGCAGGCGCGCTTGTGGCCAGAACGCGAGTCGCCGATGGTGCGCCAGGCCAACGACCTCGTCGAGCGCGGGTTTCGCGAGGGCATCGAGGACGGGTACGGCGCCAACGGACCCCAGGTCGTGCTCGGCGGCATGCGCTCGGGGCACGGGATGTCCTTCGGGGCCGGCTATCGCAAGACGGACGTCTGGGGAGAACGGATCGGCGTTCGGGCCACGGGCCGGATGACCGTTCAAGGCGCGTACATGGCCGACCTGCGAGTCACCCTGCAGGGCCTCGAATTCGGCCGGTCGTTCTTCAACATTTACTCGAAGTACGAAAAGTCTCCGCGAATGGACTATTACGGTCTGGGACCGGATTCGCGAGTCAGCGACCGATCGAGCTACCTGCTCGAAGACCTCTCGACCGACGTGCAGTTCGGCATCGCGCTGTCCGATGACTGGCGGGTCGGCTTCACCGGCGGCTACGTGTCCACCGACACGGGGCCGGGCCGCCGCCCGAACGTGCCCTCGGCGACCGACCAGTTCACGCCTGCGGAGGTGCCCGGCATCGGACTCGGCACGATCGACTTCATTCGCGGAGGCGGCTTTCTCGTCTTCGACACTCGCAGCACGCCGTCGGGCACGCGTCGCGGCGGCGTCTACGGCGTGCGCTGGCGCAAGTACGCGGACCGCACCCACGATATCTTCGACTTCAGCCAGACCGAGGTCGAGCTCCAGCAGTTCGTGCCGTACTTCAACGAGACGCACGTGGTGGCGTTCCGCGCGGCGACGACGCTGTCGTTTCAAGACGAGGGTCAGCTGGTCCCGGTGTATTTCATGCCCACGATCGGCGGGAACAACGACCTGAGGGGATTCGCGCGGTACCGCTACCACGACAACCACAGTGTGTTCGTGAGCGTCGAGCACCGCTGGTACGTCTTTCGCGGTCTGGACATGGCGGTCTTCGGCGACGCCGGCAAGGTGATTCCGCGCAAGGCGTCTCTCGACTTCAGCGATCTCGAAGTGACCGCACTTCGCGCGGTTGCCGCGGACGCGACTGTTCAACGAGTACGGGCCGACGGAAGCAACAGTCTGGGCGACGGTGCACGAGATGACGCCGGACGAGGCGTTCCCGTCGGTCCCGATCGGCCGGCCCATTCCCGGCGTCCGCGTGTCGCTGCGCGACGGACTTGGGCGCCGCGTTCCTGCCGGCATCCCGGGTTCACGCCTGGATCGCTGGCCCGACGGTCGCGAACGGCTATTGGCGCCGGGCCGACCTCACCGCCGAACGTTTCCTCGAGGATGCCGAGGGTACGGGCGCGAACGAGCGACGCTACCGAACCGGCGACCGCATGGCGTGGACAGAGGATGGCCGGCTGCTCTTCCTGGGTCGAGACGACGATCAGATCAAGCTGCGCGGGTATCGCATCGAACCGGGAGAGATCGAGGCCGTTCTACTCGAGCATCCCGGCATCGAACAGGCGGCGGTCGTGGCACGTGGAGCCGGCGACGGCCAAGCGCTGACCGCCTTCGTTGTCGCCAGGGATCCGGGCGGCGTGCACGGTTGGCGTGAGTTGCTCGCCGCGCGACTGCCACAGCACTTCGTCCCGAGTCGTCTCGTCGAGCTGTCCAGCTTGCCACTGTTGCCGAATGGCAAGATCGACCGCCGGCAGCTGGCGACGCGTCCGGCCGCAGCCGAGCCGCACGCTACCATAGCAAGCGAGGCGCTGGGGCTCGCCGAACGAACGCTGGTGGCGATCTGGGAAGGCCTGCTCGGACGATTCGGCATCGGCGTGAGCGACAACTTCTTCGAGCTTGGCGGCCATTCCTTATTGGTCATCCAGATGATCGCGGCCATCGAGCGTGATCTTGGCGTCGCCCTGTCGGCCACCGACGTGTTTCAGTCTCCGACCGTCCGCGAACTGGCCCGACGTCATCGAGGAACGGGGCGGCTCACGGGCGCAGCCCTACGCGCAGCTGTTTCCCATCCAACCGGCGGGGACGGGCGCGCCGTTCATCATGGTGGCACCGGACTTTTTCACCGAGGCGCTGGCGACGGTCTTTCGCGGCCAGCGGCCGGTCTATGGCGTGCGCGGGGTGAGCCTGCGCGCCGAGGGCAATCGCGGGCGCTGGTCGAGCATGACGGACCTCGCCGAAGAGGTCGTCGCGGAGATGCGACGGCGCTTCCCCGACCATCGCTACCTCGTGGCCGGCTACTCCTTCGGCGGATGGCTGGCTATCGAGATCGTGCGTGTGCTCGAGCGCCGCGGCCTGTCCGTCGATCGCCTCTACGTCATTGCGCCGATGCCGGTCGACTTTTGTCGGCTCGGTCCCGTGCGCGTCCGCATCGACGGTCTGGAGAGACCGCTTTCGGAGCTTGGCACCGCGGCGGCCCTGCGCCTGTGGCTGCGCAGCAACCACCCGTTCACGCGGCCGCCGTACCGCCGGGCGCGACAATGGCTCGCCGAGCGGCCATGGCGTCGCCTCCTCGCCTTGGCCGCGGGTGCACGGCAGCGCGCCGGACTGCCGCTCACGCCGCGGCTTCTTCAGGCCGATGCGCGCGTGGAACGGTTTCGACTCCACGCCCACTACCGGCCGGGTCCGGTGCGCACGCCGACGATCTTCTTCAACCCGCTCGACACTCCGTCGGATGCCGCCGCGACCTGGCGTCCGTACTTCACAGGCCCGTTCACGGTGCACGGTATTCCCGATCCGCACGACGAACGTTCCGTCGCCGCGGCGCGAGACGCGGTGCTCCAGCACCTCGGAGATCTGCGCCGTGATTGAGACGACGGCCGAGACGCCTGGTGTCTCGGTGGTGGTGCCGTTTGTCAACCGCCATCGGCATCTCGATGCCTGCATCGAAGCCCTGCTGGCGCAAGACGGCATCGGCCGTCCGGTCGAAATCATCTTTGTCGACAATGGCTCGACTGATGGGGCCGGATCGGCAGTCGAGCGGTATCCGGAGATCGTCCTGCTGCACGAGCAGACGCGAGGCGCCTACACCGCGCGCAACGCCGGCATCCGGCGCGCGCGGGCGCCGATCATCGCCTTTACGGACGCCGATTGCGTCGCCGCGAAGGGCTGGCTGCGATCGGTGTGCGCGGGCATGCTCGACCCTGGCATCGCGATCCTGATCGGCGACTGCCGCTACCCGGAATCGGCGTCGCTCTCGTTGCAGCTGCTCGGCGCCTATGAGAACGCGAAGGCCGACTACGTCCTCTCTCACTGTCCGCCGGCCCACCACTTCGCCTACGCCAACAACATGGCGGTGCGCGCGTCGGTGTTCGAGGAACTGGGGCCGTTCCGCGAGTGGCAGCGTGCCGCGGACAGCGAGCTCGTGCATCGGCTCGCCGCCCGCCGGCCGGATCTGCGGGTCGCCTATCGTCCATCGATGCGCGTCACGCACCTCGAGTTCCTGCGCGTGCGGGACCGGTTGCGGCGTCTATTGCTCTATACCCGCACGAACGCGCAGATCGAATCGTTCCGCGAGCTGGGCCTTGCCACGCGCGCCGGCGTGCTCCTCGCCCTTGGTGCCCGTGGCGTCAGATCTTGTGTTTCGACCGTCTCGCTGCTGACACGCAAGCCCTGACCCACCGGTTCGACGACACGCATCACTCGCTGTCGCCGAGGATCCTGTCCTCGGCCACGCGCGCCAGCTGCGCGAGCGTCGGATGCGTGAACACCGTGGCCAGCGGCAACATCGATGTCGAACTCCTGGCACAGGCGGACGATCATGCGCATCGCGCTCAGCGACGTCCCGCCGAGCGCGAAGAAGTTGTCGTCGCCGCCGATGCGTTCGGTCGCGAGCTCGTCCTGCCACACGCCGGCCAGGAAGACTTCGACGGGACCCTGCGGCGCGACGTAGGTCGTCTGCGACGCCAGGCGATGCGCCTCGCGGAGAAGCGCGTGTTCGTCGATCTTGCCGTTCGCGGTCAGCGGCAGAGCCGCCACGCGCTGCACGCGCCGCGGCACCAGGTGCGCCGGCAGGCGCTCGGCGAGTTGCCGTCGAACCTCCTGCTCCGTGACGTCACCGGCGGCGACGTAGAAAGCCGACAAGGAGGCCCCACCGCCGGTCGCACCGATGCGCTCCTCGTCGTAGCCGATGGCCGAGAGCAGGCCGCGCACGCGCACGGGATCGATGTCGTCGTGCAGCTCGTGCAGCGCCGCGTCGCGCGTCTTGTGGCCGAGGCGCACGTCCCAGCTGTAGGGCAGCGCGTAGCTGTGATAGCCACGCTCCTGCTTGTGGACGTAGATGCCAAGATCGTTGATCAGGCAGTTTGTCGATCGGCCGGTGTCCGCGGGCCGCACCCACGGCACCCGGCGCTCGAGATAGGCCAGCATGTCATCCAGGGCGACGTCGCAGTAGCGATAGAAATCGACGACCTGCACCTCGCTCGAAGATGGCGTCATCCTGCGAACGCCCGCACGTCGAGCGAACGAGACACCTCGTCCGCTGCCCGATGATAGGCCTTGCGCGCCGCCAGCACCGCCTCGTCGACCTCGTCGCCGGTGCGGCGGCCATCGCCAAACATCTCTTCCGACAAACGCGTCTCGAACATCTGCCCGCGCGACAGGCCGGTGACGACCGTGGCGATGCCGAGCTCGCGCGCGCGCAGCATCCCCAGCGTGTAGATCGTCTTGAAACACCCGTTACAGACGTTCGAGAACCGCGCCAGGCTGTCGCGGAAGATGGCATTCATCGCCGGCGTGGTGGCAAACTCGATCGGCACGCCGAGCTCGCGCGGTGACCGCGCGGATATTCGCTTTCGCGCCGTCGGCGATGAAGCCGTTGTCGAGCGTGAAGGCGTAGACCGAGAGTCCCATCTCCACCAGCTGGCAGAGCGCGTAGGTGCTGTCCTTGCCGCCGCTGTAGAGCATGAGGACGTCGTACTGCGACCGTCGCCGGCGGGCGCGCTGCTCGAACACCGCGCGCAGCTCGTCCATCGACTTGAAGTAGCGCGCGCGCGCGTTCCTTGATGCCGTCGTACGACCGGCACACGCTGCAGACGCCCTCGGCGTCGAATGACACGCGCGGATAGGTGGCGGGAAGCCCGCAGCGGACGCACTCAGGCGCCCCGCATCGCTTGCGGCCTCGACGGTGGACCGGTCGCTGCCGATGACGACGCATTCCTCGACGAATGGAATCGCGAGCAGTGCGGCTTCCACCTCCCCCGGCTCGACGCGGAAGCCCGAGATCTTCACTTGCCGATCGATGCGACCGAGGTACTCGAGCAGGTCGGGACCGACCATCCGCACCAAGTCTCCGGTGCGGTAGGCGCGCTCGCCAGGGCGTCGCGGATGGACGGTGAAACGCTCTGCCGTCAGCGCCGGCAGCCGGTGATAACCGCGAGCGAGCCCGAAGCGCGACACCCAGAGCTCGCCCTGCCACACCCTCGGGGACCGCCGCCAGGGCATGGTTCAGGATGTCGACGCGGACGTGATCCGCCGGCACGCCGATCGGCACGCTGGCGCCAGCGTCCGCGGCTCTGTCGTAGCGATGCGCGACGCATCCGACCACAGCTTCGGTGGGGCCGTACTCGTTGTGGATCTCGACCTCGCCGCGCAGCTGCGCGCTGATGGCGGCTGCGAGCGAGGTCTTGAGATCCTCGCCGCCGACAACCATGCGACGGATGCGCGACCGCGTCGAGGCCGATGCGCCGCAGAACGGACAGATGCGACGGCGTGAGCTTGATGAAATCGACCGCGTTGGCGTGCGCGACGTCCATCAGCGCCGAGTCGACCGGGCCGTCTGACTCCGGGTAGATCTCGAGCGTCCCGCCGGTGATGAGCGGCAGGAACAGGCTCGTCACGGTCAGGTCGAACGCCAGCGAGGTGAAGAGCGCATACGTGAGGCGGTCGCCGCGGACATAGCGGCACTCCGCCCAGCACAGATAGTCGGCGAGCCCGCCGTGATCGATGAGCACGCCCTTCGGGCGACCGGTCGATCCCGACGTGTACATCAGGTACGCGAGGTCATCGAGGCGCGGACCAGGATCGAGCTGGCGGCCGCGCCTGCGCCCGCGCCGATCCCATCGTCGACGCGGAGCACGGCGACGTCAGCCGGAGCAGGCGCGAGCGACATCCCCTCGCCGACGAGCACGAGACGGGCACCGGAGTCCTCGAGCATGTAGGCGAGCCGCGCCCTCGGGACCGCGGGATCGAGTGGCACATACGCCGCCCGTGCCCGCAGCGTCGCCAGGATGGCGACGACCGCCGCCATCGACCGGCGGCTGGCGATGGCGACGCGATCGCCCGGGACTACGCCGTGCGCGACGAGCGCAGCGGCGAGGCGACGCGACGCTGCGTCCGCAGCTCGGCGAACGTGACGGTGGTGCCGCCCTGGCGCAGCGCCACGGCGTCGGGATCACGGCGCGCGCGGCGCTCGAACAGGTCCACGACCGTCTGCTCGGGCAGGGCCGTCCGGTCGGTGCGGTTGATCGCCGCGAGCGCCTGCCGCTCATCCGCCGTTTGGATGTCCACGGATGCGATCGGCCGATCGGGATCGTCGAGGAAGGCATCGAGCAGCGTCGCAAAATGCTCGAGGCTGCGGCGTCGCAGCCGATCGTCGAGCGTGGCATCGTTGAAATCGAAGTGCAGCGCGTAGCGACCTGTGCCCGCGAAGTCGGTGACCTGCAGGCGCAGCGCGTGCACGCTGTCGCCGTGTCCAGGATGGACCCACTCGACCTCGGGCGTCAGCCCGGCGAACGATCCGAACGCGACGGGCACGTAGTTGAGGACCACCCTGCTGGCGGTGGCGCCGGAGGGAGCGCTCGTGCCGGGCAGCGCGTGGCGCAGGAAGCGCGTCGCTTCCTCGACGGTGCGGCTCGCGAGTGTCCGGAACGTGTCGTCTGGCTCGACCGCCGCGGCGAAGGGAAACATCTCGATGAACACGCCGAGCGCGCGCCGCGCGTCTGCCGTCGGCCGTCCGCTGACAGGCGCGTCGAAGCTGAGGGCGTTGCGACCGCTGATGCGGTGCAGCCAGCTCGAGAGCAGCATCGCGAACAGCGCGAAGCGCGTCACGCCTTCGGTCGAGCAGCGACGGACCCAACTCGCGGCTGCGCCGGTCGATGCCACCGGATTGCGAGTCGTCGAGCGCGAGGGTGAGGCGCGTGCTCGCGGTGCCGACGGGCAGCGCGCGTCGGCCGTACAGCGGCATGGCGCCGCCGGCGGCGGCGCGGCGAGCGGTCCAGTGCTCGTCGGCGCCCGTCCGTAGCGCGGCTCCTCGCGGCAGCGCCGCCACCGTCGGATAGTAGAGCGGCACCGGCGCGCGCGTGGCCGCGGCGCCCCGCCGCAGATCCTCGTAGTGGGCGGCGACCTCCCGGTACAGCAGCATCGTGGACCAAGCGTCGGTGACGAGATGATGCTGGTTCAGATACCAGCCGGTCCGGCCGTCGCCGAGCTGCACGATCGCACTGTCGACGAGGTCGCCGTTCGCTGCGAATGGACGGGTGCAGCGCCCTCGGCACCAGCGCCGGAACTCGTCTGCCGAATCGCCCGTTTGGAGCGCGATCACCTCGGTCGGTCGGGCCCGTGCCGCGAGCGTCCAGCGCGCGCCGAGAGCGCCGTCGTCTTCAACGCGTGTCCTGAGCGCGTCGCTGGCATCGGCGACACGCTGCCAGGCCTCGCGCAGCACGCCGCTCTGCAGCGCCGCCGGAAAGACGAACGCGAACGCCATGTTGTAGAGCGGGCTCGCCGGATGGAGGCGCTGGCCGACCCAGATCTGCCGCTGGCTGTGCGTCAGCGCCTGCCCTGCCGCGGGATCATTCATCGCGCTGGTCGGGTCGGCGGCGTCGGTGTCGAGGGCGCGTTCCACGTAGGTGGCGATCGCCGCAACGCTGCGGAAGTTCTCGATCGTGAAGTGCGATGGCTGGACGCCGACACGGAACGCCTCCTGGACGAACGCGACCAGCCGCAGGACGCTCGATGGAGTCCAGCACCTCGCCCGACAGCAGGTTGCTATCGCGGGCAACGACGGCCCCCGGGCCCAACAACTCGCCGTGCAGGAACTCCGACACCCGCCGCTCGATCTCTGCGCCGCCCGGCGCCGACGGCTCATCGCTGGTCATCGTGTCCTACGCGCGTGGGTGCGCTTGCCAGCAGCGCCCGACCGTCGACCTTGCCGGTCGGGGTCCGCGGCAGCGCATCGACAAACGTCAGATGCGCCGGGATAGCGCTGTGGCGGAAGGATCCGGCGCAACTCGGCGAGGATCTCCCGCTCCGTCGCCGGGTCGGTCCGGCGCGGCCACCACGACCGCGTGCAGCGCTGAGCTGCCTTCGCTGTCCGGCACGGTGAACACCGCCGCCTCGTCCACGGTCGTGAGCGACAGCAGCGCGCCTTCGACCTCCTCGAGCTCGACGCGATGGCCACGGATCTTGACCTGGCGATCGTCGCGCGCAACGAACGCCAGATTGCCGTCGGCGTCGACGCGCGTCCGATCGCCGGTCCGAAAGTACACCTCGTCGATCTCGCCCGGACCCGGGCGTCGCACGAGCACCTGACGATTGCGATCGGGGTCGCGCCAGTAGCCGGACATCACCGTCGATCCACGCACCAGCAGATTCGCCGATCTCGCCGTCCGGCACCGGCTGCAGCGCCTCGTCCACCACGAGGGTGCGTGCCGTCGAGCACGGGCGGCCGATTGGCAGCGGACCGATGGCATCGCCCGTCGTCGGGCAGATGGAAGTAACGTGCAGACGTTGACCTCCGTCGAGCCGTAGACGTGGCTGAAGCGCGCCGACGGCAGCTGCTGCGCGGATGCTGCCGCAGGTGTCGCCCGGGGAACGTCTCGCCGGCGAAGAGCACCCACCGGAGCGGCGCGAGGTCGCGCGCCTCGAGGTCGCCGCGCAGCGACAGCTGCACGAGCGCCGCCGGCACCGAGTACCACACCGTGACGCGCTCGCGCTCGAGAAGCGGCGACGAGGCTGCCCGGCATCATCAACACCGCCGGCGTCAGGATGACGGTCGTCGCGCCGGCACGCGCGGCGGCGTAGTAGTCGAAGGTGGCGAAGCAGGTGTGATGCGACGAGTGGTTGGTCAGCCGATCGTCGCTCGTCAACGCATACTCCGACGCGGCCCAGTCCACGAAGCTCATCGCGCTGTAGTGGGTGTGCAGGATCAGCTTCGGCAGCCCGGTGGATCCCGAGGTGTGCAGGATGTACGCGGAATCGAGCTCGATCACCGGCACGTCAGGCGGCTGATCGCTGGCCTCGTCGAGCACCGTCGTCCATGGGACGTACGGCACCGGCAGCCGCGTCGCCTCTCGAGGCCGATGACGTGACGCACGTCCGGGCAGTCCGCGAGGGCGCGCGGCGACGGCCTCGCCGCGCTCCGGCTCCGAAATCACGTGCGTCGCGCCGGTCGGCGCGGAGGATGCGGACCGCCTGATCGAGCGGCGAACGCGGATCGATCGGCACCAGCGTGCCGCCGGCGGCGAGCACCCCGTAGAAGCTCACCGGCACACGCTCGGGCTCTTGCCAGCCACACCGCGACGCGGTCGCCGCGGCGCAAGGCCAGTCGCGACCAGCACGCGCGCCAGTCCGTTGGCGCGGCGCGCGAGCTCCCCGTACGTGAGCGTCTCAGCCGTCACAGCGGATCGCCGGCGCCCCGGGCGGCGCATCGCCGCGTCGTCGAGCAGCCGGTTCAGCAGTCTGGTCACGTCCCTCCGTGTCTCCCCTGGCTCATGAGACACGCCGCGGATCCTCGAGACAAGCGCGGCCGGCCTCGGGAGCTCGACGTCGAACGCCCGCTCGACCACCCATCCGATCGACACGACGATCATCGCGGCCGCGGCGAGCGGCAGCATGCAGCTGTGCGATAGGCACGCGAGACGCCGCAGCGCGAACAGCAGCGGGAAGAGCAGCGACGACGATGGCCAGCTGGCCGAGCTCGACGCCGAGGTTGAAGCCGAAGAGCGACAGCGCCAGATGTTCGCGCAGCACGCCCATCTCCTCGAGCGCGCCGGCGAAGCCGAAGCCGTGGAACAAGCCGAAGCCGAACACGACCAGCCAGATCCGTCCGCGGAAGACCGGGAACAGAATGTCCGCCGCGGCAATCGCGATCGACGCGGCGATGACGACCTCGACCAACCGCCCCGGCAGATGGACGATGCCGAGCGCGGCGAGGGTGAGCGTCACGCTGTGCGCGACCGTGAACGCGGTCACGATCTTCACGACGTTGATGAGCGCCGGCCCGAAGTCCGCAATCTCGCGCCACCGGCCGTCCTTCCGCACGAGCACCGAGGGCAGGAGCAGCGCGACGAGGAACATCACGTGATCGAAGCCCATCCAGATGTGCTCGATGCCGAGCCGCACGATGGCCAGAAAGCCGCGCAGACGGCCGCCCGTGGCGATGTCGAACTCCTGACGCGTCGGTTCGGGCTGAAGACCAGCGAGATCTGGCCCTCGTTGGCGAAGGTGCCGGTCGCCCAGTTGTGCTCGACGAGCAGGAAGCCGCGGTGCCTCGGCTCCTCGTCGAACAGCACCGAGTAGTCGAACGTCAGCCGCTCGGGCACGCGGTCGAGCCCGTCGAGATCGAACGACAGGAGCGCGAAGCCGCCGCGAACGTCGAGGAACGCTGTGGCTCGTGAAACGGATGCGAGCGGTGCGCCGACGGCCGAGATGCTGACGTGCTTCGAGGTAGTAGGCCTGGAGGAAGTGACAGTCGCTCGTCGAGATTCTTCGCGGTGATCTCGCGATCGGTGCCGGTGAGCCGCAGCGCCGCGTTGAAGTCGGCGAGCGAGATCTCGAACCGGCCGGTGACGCGCTCGCTGTAGACCTGCAGGTAGAGATAGCTCTCGCCAAGATTGTGTGCGCGCGCCTCGCTCGTCACGAACACGAGCAGGACCGCCACGAACGCCCCGCAGCGTCATCCCAACCCCCTCAGTCCCGCGACCAGGTTGCGCTGGATTTCGGACGTCCCGACGTAGAGCGTAGCGGCGAGCGCGTCACGCACCTCCCGCTCGCCGTCGGCCAGGAACAGCACGCCATCGGCGTGGGACGCCGCCAGCGGATCGTGCGTGACCATGACGATGGTGAGTGCCGTCGCGATCGGTGCACTCGCGCATCAGGTTGAGGATCTCGGCGCCGGTGCGGAAGTCGAGGGCGCCGGTCGGCTCGTCCGCGAACAGGACGTCGGGTCGCATCACCAGGGCACGGGCGATGGCCACCCGGTTGTTGCGCTGATCCGCACAGGGGCTGGTCGGCGTTCGAGTCGGTCGGTGAGGCCGACGCGATCGGCGACCTCGGAGAGCCAGGCGCGATCGGCACGGCTTCCGCCGAGGCGTGCCGGCAACGCGATGTTCTGCGCCACGGTCAGCGACGGCATCAGGTTGTAGGCCTGGAAGATGAACCCGACGCGGTCGCGCCTCAGCCTCGTCAACGCGGTCTCGGACTTCCGTCGCAGGTCGGCACCCGCGATGCGGACGTCGCCGGTGTCGGGCCGATCCAGGCCGGCGGCGACGTGCAGCAGGGTGCTCTTCCCAGAGCCCGACGGACCCATCACCGCGGTGAACGTCCCGGGGGCTGAAGGCCGCCGTTACGCCGCGCAGGGCGTGGATGGCGTTCTGGCCGCGGCCGTAGGTCTTCGAGACGTCCACCACCTGCACGGCGGGCTGCGCGACGAGGCGGTCGGGAGGAGTGGTCAGCTGAGTGGTCATGGTGGTGCCTTTGGAGGTGCCGGACCTCGGTCGGTCCGGTCTGTCCACTCACCATCGGAGTTCCGCGCGCGAGGATCTTCGGTCCTCGGCCCATTCCTGGTTCGGCCCTCAGTGCTAGTCCCTCCGACCATCGCGGCCTCGTTCTCGAGACCGATTCGAGGGGGATCGGTCGGGAGTAGCCTTGCGGCCATGAGCGGGACCATCCCGGCAGGTCACCCGGTCGTCGCGGTGGCAGCTCGGCACTTGGTGGCGCTCGATGTACTCGCCGCAGCAGTGCTGGTGGGGCTATGGCTCGAGCCGCTCGTCACGGACCAGTCCGGCCTCACGCCGGAACGGGCACTCGACTTCCTCGTCGCCCTCGGGGCAAGCGCGCCCCTCGCCGTACGCCGCCGGGCGCCGCGGCTCGTCTTCGTGGTGATGGCCGATCTCCTTTGCGATCGCCCTGTTCCTGGACGTCGCCTCGACCGGCTTCGGAGTGGCGCTGGCGGCGTACACGATCCTGGCCGAGGACTCCCGACGCCGGCGTCGTCTCCGTCGTCGTCGGCTACGCGCTGATCGTGCTCGCGAACCTGACGATCCCGGGAACGACACTGAGCGACCTCTTCTTCGACGCATCACGTTCGCGATGGTGATCGCGATCGCGGAACTGGTCCGCACGCGACGTGCCTACGCCGAGATCTACGCCGAGCGCGCCGACCGGTTGGAGTCCGAGAAGGCAACCGCAACCTCACGGGCTGTCGACGAGGAGCGGCTCCGGATCGCCCGCGAAGCTTCACCACGTCGTGGCGCACTCGGTGACGTCGATCGCCGTCCAGTCCAGCGTCGGGCTTGACCAGCTGTGGAAGGACCCGGACGCGGCGGAGCGGGCACTGGCCAGACCATCGAGACCAGCAGCCGGACCGCCTTGGCGGAGATGCGGCGGATGCTCGGGATGCTGCGGCAGGGCGACGACGGCTCGGCCAGCCTCGTCCGGCGCCGGGTCTGGCGCACGTCCGGTCATTGGTGGAGGAGTACGCCGCCGCCGGCATCACCACGTCGCTCGAGGTCGACGGGGAGCGTCCGCAGTCGGTGCCGCCCGGCGTGGACCTGTGTGCCTACCGGATCGTGCAGGAGGCGCTGACCAATGTGGCCAAGCACGCACCCGGGGCGCAGGCCGATGTCAGTGTGAGGTGGTCGCACGACGGTGTCGTCATCGAGTCCGGGACGACGGCCACGGCCCGGCACTGTTCGGGCCCGACCGGCGGTCGGTGCCCGGGCAGGGACTGCTGGGCATGCGGGAGCGGGTCGGTCTGTTCGGCGGCGTGCTGGCGGCCGGGCCACGACCCGAGGGAGGGTTCGGTGTGCTCGCGCAGCTGCCGTTCGACGCACCCCGGACCGCGCTTCCGACCGCGCCCGCGGCACCGGTGCCGTCGGCATGATCCGCGTGGTGGTGGTGGACGACGAGGCCCTGCTCCGCGGCGGTCTCGTGTCACTCGTCGACAGCGCCGACGACCTCACCGTCGTGGGGGAGGCGAGCAACGGAAGGGAGGCGCTGGACGTCGTGACGGAACTGCTTCCCGACGTCGTCCTCATGGACATCCGGA
>CAVSKE010000020.1:0-134714 GCA_963728305.1 uncultured Acidobacteriota bacterium | reverse complement strand
GCCGCCGCCACTTCCTCACCGCCAGCGCGGTGGCCGGCACCGGCGTGTTGCTCGGTCCGGAGTTCGCTGGTGCGGCTGCGGTCGTCGGCCAACCCGTACGTCCGGAGCGGGGCTGTTCCGATCGAGGACCTGCCACGCGAGCAGACGTTGATTCTTCAGAACCCCGAGGGCGCCATCAACAATCCCGGCTGGTTCAACATCTGGGTCAACGGCGGCGGCGGATCGTCGACCGGCCTGCATCAGCTGATGATGGACACGCTCTGGTACATCGACCCCGATGCCGGGATCGATGGCGTGACCCACAACTCGCTCGCGTCCGGCCCACCCGTCTACAACGACGATTTCACCGAGATGACGGTGAACCTGCGCGACGACATCTACTGGAGCGACGGTGAGCAGTTCACCGCTGACGACGTCGTCTTCACCGTGCAAACCCAGATCGATACGCCGGGGATGGACTGGAGTGGCGCCTTCTCGACCCAGGTCGAAACCGTCGAGGCGGTGGACGACCAGACCGTGCACTTCACGCTCCAGGCTCCGAACTCGAGGTTCCATTCGATCTTCTCGGTGCGCTGGGAGGGCGCCTGGATCATGCCGGAGCACATCTTCTCCGGTGTCGAGAACGTGCTGGAGTACGACTTCGCCGATCCGGTCGGCCTCGGGCCCTATGTGCTGCACAGCTACGACCCGCAACGGCAACTGGTACATCTGGGAGAAGCGCGAGGACTGGGACCGCACTTCGGTTGCCGACTTCGGCGAGCCGGCGCCGCAGTACGTCATCTACCGCAACAACATGCCGACCGACAATCGGCTGATCGAGATGCGCAACGGCGATCTGGACGTGATCCACGACCTCTCGCCGGAGGGCATGTTCTCGATCGTCGAGGAGGAGGACACGGTCAGGGGCTGGTTCCCCGGGTTCCCGTACGCCCATCCCGATCCCACGCTGCCGATGTTCATCTTCAACCATCAGAACGAGAAGTTCCAGGATCCGCTGCGTGCGCTGGGCGCTCGCGCTGATGCTCGATGCCCGTGGCATGTCGATGGCCAGCTATCGCGGGGCGGCGACGCTCTCGGCGATCTCGATCCCGCCCACCGGCACGCATCCGGACGACTATCACATTCCGATGCAGGAGGAGCTGATCAACTTCGAGCTCGACACTGGCGAACGCGTGATCAAGCCGTACAACCCCGACATCGGCCTCGACGTCGCCGAAATGGTCCGTCCGGAGTTCGGTGACGAGGTGCCCACCGACGAGGAGGAGATCCGCCGAGCCTTCGGCTACGGGTGGTGGAACCAGGATCTCGACGCGGCGGCCGAGCTGCTGCGCAGCGCCGGCTTCACCGAGGACGGCGGTGGATGGACGATGCCCAACGGCGAGCCCTTCGAGTTCACCATGATGATTCCGGCCGACGGCGTCATCAACCGGCTGGGCACGATCGCCGCCCAGATGTGGAGCCAGGCCGGCGTCCCCGTGACGGTCGAAGTGCAGGAACCTTGGTCCAACGCCTGGAATCGGCAGGCAGCCGGAGACTACGAGGCCAACGTCGCGTGGGCCGTCGAGACGTGGGGCGGTCACCCCGACCTCTCGTTCTTCCTCGACGGCTATCATTCCGACTACAACCCGGAGCCAGGCGAGCTGACGACGGGCCGCAACCATATGCGCTGGGTGAATCCCGAGCTCGACCGGATCATCGAGGAGATCCGCACCGTCCCCTTCGACGATCTCGAGCGCAACGTGGAGCTCGGCCACGAGTTCGTCAGGCTCCATCTCCAGGAGATGCCCAACATTCCGGTGATGTCGTACAACGTGTTCGTGGCGATGTCGGAGCGTTACTGGACGGGCTATCCGACCTCGGAGAATCCGTACGCCAATCCGGTGAACAACTGGGCCAATTCCAGGTACATCCTGACCCAGCTCGAACCGGTCGCGCCGCTGAACACTTGAAGGTGCAGGCGGGTGTCCGGCCAACGGGCCGGGCACCCGCCATCGCGTTGGATGGGAGAGTGCGCGTACCGTGCAGTCCAAGAGGTCGCCGAGTAGGAAAGGCGGTCGATGAAGGCCTATTCGTGGTTTGCGCTCAAGCGTTTCACGCAGATGATCCTCGTCATCTTCGTCGGGGTCTCGGTGGCATTTCTGATCACCCATCTCTCACCGATCAACCCCGTCGAAAGCATGCTCGCCAGCATCACGGCCCGATCGAACTTCAGCCCTGAAGCCATCGAGGAGATGCGTTCGGCGCTCACCGACCTGTACGGCGTCGACAAACCCCTCCCCGAGCAGTATGTGAACTTCTGGCGTCGGTTCGTCCAGGGCGACCTTGGCCCGTCGTTGCTCGCCTTTCCCACGCCGTCGATGACCCTCGTCATGCGGGCGCTCCCGTGGACGGTGTTCCTGCTGAGCACTTCGGTTCTGGTCACCTGGACGCTGGGCAACCTGTTCGGCGGACTGGGGGGCTACTTCCAGAACAACCGCCTGCTCAAGGTCTTCGGGGTGGCGGCGATGGGCGTTCAGCCGATCCCCTACTACATCGTCGCCTTCCTCTTCCTGATCTTCTTCGGGTTCGTGTGGCCGATCCTGCCGATCTCCGGCGCCTATGCGATGGACGTCGAGCCGGGGTGGAACATCGACTTCATCCTGTCGGTCATCCAGCATGCGATCCTGCCGGTCACATCGCTCATCGTCGTCGGGTTCGGGACCTGGTTCCTGGGGATGAGAGCATTGGTCTCGAACATCGTCACCGAGGACTATGTGACCTACGCCGAGCTCGCCGGAGTGCCGCGCAAGCGCGTGGTCACCTCCTACGTGATGCGCAACGCCGCCGTGCCGCAGGTGACGGCGCTGGCGCTGGCGCTCGGCTCGATCTTCTCGGGCACGATCATCACCGAACAGGTCTACACCTATCCCGGCCTGGGCACGCTGCTGGTCGATGCTGTCAACAGCGGCGACAGCAGCACGGTGCTCGCCGTGTCGACGGTGGCCATCACCGCGGTGGCGGTGGCGATCTTCATCGTCGATCTGCTGCTTCCGCTGCTCGATCCGCGGATCAGGACGGAATCGAGCTGATGTTCGTCGTCGTCCGCGATCTCATTCGCTACAACCGAGAGTTCCTCGTCGGTCTGCTCCTGGTGACCTTCATCGTGGCGTTCTCGTGCTTGAGTTTCGTGTCGCCAGTGGATCCCCAGCTCCAATACGTGGTACCACCCGATCTGCCGCCCTCGTCGGAGTATTGGTTCGGCACCAACTCGCGTGGACAGGATCTCTTCTGGCAGGCCACGTTCGCCATCCGCAACACGCTCACCTTCGGCGTCATCGTGGCGGTCCTCTCACGGATCATCTCGATCACCGTCGGGCTGATCGCCGGTTACACGGGCGGCTGGTTCGATCGGGCGCTGATGACCATCAACGACATCGTCGTGGCCCTGCCGATCTTCCCGATCCTCGTGTCTGATCTACTTCGTCCTGCGCGACGACTTGGATGCGATGAAGCTGGCGATCGTCATGGCCTGCTTCGGCTGGCCCTTCGACGCTCGACTGATCCGCTCCGTCGCCCTGAGCCTGCGGCATCGCGAGTTCACCCGCCATGCCGTGTTCGCCGGCATGAGCGCGCGCAAGATCATGTTCGAGGAGCATCTTCCCTACGTCATGCCGATCGTCTTCGCCACGGCGATGGCCAACATGATCTGGTCGATCGGCCTCTCGGTGACGCTTGTCGTGCTGGGGTTCACCGACATCAACGTCCCGACGATCGGCACGATGCTGTACTGGGCCAACAACCACTCGGCGATGGTGGTGGGCACGTGGTGGTGGATCGCCGTGCCGGTCGTCCTGATCGTCATCACCTTCATCGGTCTCTACCTGCTCGCCGTGTCGCTCAACGAGTACATCGACCCGCGCTCGCGTCTGCAGCGCATGGGCAGCTGATGACCGCCGCGACGGAGGACGTTCTGACCGTCAACGGCCTGAAGGCCTACTACCGGACGAAGTACTTCGGCGTCGACCGCGAGGTGCGGGCGGTCGATGACATCACGCTCTCAGTTCGCAAGAACGAGATCTATGGCATCGCCGGCGAGAGCTCCTCGGGCAAGACCACGCTGATCAAGACGTTTGCCGCGGCGATTCGTCCACCGCTGCGAATCGTCGGCGGATCGATGACCTACCACTTCAAGAACGGCGACATCGATCCCTACGCGGCGTCCAAGGCGGAGGTCGACGCGCTCCGCTGGAAGCATCTCTCCTACATCATGCAGGGCTCGATGAGCCTGCTCAATCCGGTGCGGCGGGTTCGCAGGACGTTCGAGGACTTCGCGTTCCGGCCGATGGGGCTGCCCAGCAGTGAGTTCTGGGGCCGGGTCGAAGCGCACCTTCAGCGTCTCGGCTTGTCCCCCGACGTCCTTGTCCGCCTATCCGCACCAGCTGTCCGGCGGGATGCGCCAGCGGGTGACGATCGCCCTGGCCACGGTGTGTCAGCCGGAGTTCGTCATCGCCGACGAACCGACCACGGCGCTCGACGTGGTGGTGCAGAAGGACGTGCTGGCGATGATCCGCGACGTGCAGCGCCAGATGGGGTCGTCGGTGGTGTTCGTCACCCACGACATGAGCGTGCACGCCAACACCGCCGACCGCATCGGCATCATGTACGCCGGCCGGCTCGTGGAAGAGGCGCCGACGCGCACGCTCTTCGCCGCACCACGGCATCCCTACACCGCCCATCTGGTCGCCGCCCTGCCACGCATCGGTGACACCACGCCCAAAGCCGGCGCTCGAGGGACGACCGCCCAACCTTGCCGAACCGCCCACGGGCTGCCGCTTTCACCCTCGATGCCCGCTCGCCATCGAGAAGTGCAAGACCGAGGTGCCGCCACTCGAGCCGGTCGGGCTGGATCATCGCTCCGCGTGCTGGCGCAGCGCCGACGTGCGTCCGCTTGCCCAGATCGCGTCCGAGGAGCTGGAGGTCGCGCGATGACCGCGCTGCTCGAGGTCTCCCACGTCTCCAAGCGCTTCGTCATGGGCGGCCAGCTCTCGCGTGGCTATGTCGATGCCGTCGTCGATGCCAATCTCTCGCTGTCGTCCGATGCCTCCGAGATCTTCACGATCATCGGCGAGTCCGGGTCGGGAAAGACGACGCTGGCGCGCATGATCCTCGGCCTCGAACATCCGACGAGCGGCGACATCCTGTTCGAGGGCAAGAGCAACGCGGAACGTCGAACCCGCGCTGCCCGGCGAGACTTCCTGCGGCGTGTCCAGCCGGTCTTCCAGAACCCGTTCGAGACGTTCAATCCGCTCAAGCGGGTCGATCGCTACCTCTATGCATCGGCGCGTCGCCTCTTCGGCGCCCGGACCAAGTCGGCGGCGGAGGCGGTGATGGACGATGCGCTGCACAAGGTCGGGCTGAGCCTCAGGGAGGTCGCCGGGCGCTATGCCCACGAACTGTCCGGCGGCCAGCTGCAACGCGTGGCCATCGCCCGCGCGCTCATTCCCAACCCTTCGCTGCTGATTGCCGACGAGCCGGTGTCGATGGTCGACGCATCGCTGCGCATGTCGATCGTCAACCTGCTGCGGGATCTGCGCGACGAGTTCGGCGTCTCCGTCATCTACATCACGCACGACCTCGCCACCGCCTACTACATCTCCGACCGGCTCGTCATCATGCAGAAGGGATACGTCGTGGAGATGGGTCCCGCCCGACCGATTCTCGACGCGCCCGAGCATCCCTATTCCCGGCTCCTCAAGGAGTCCGTGCTCTCCATCACGACGCCGGGACCGACGCGCTCGTACCGGCGGACCGATCCGAGGCGACGGCGGCCTGGGAGCGGGCGGCGGAGGGGACACTTCAGGAACGAGAGGATGGCCGCTTCGTCAGGGTGTAGCGCGGGTCAGCTTCCGGCCGGCGTGAGGCGCACCATCGTCCACGAGACCGGTGGCAACGGAACATCGATCTCGCCGTCGACGTCAGGTGGTGGCAACGACACGGCGCGCGGGCGCACGCGGTCGGGGTCGGCCGCGGTGTTGCTGGCGTGGCGGTCGGCGTCGGCGAGCTGGAGGCACTCCACGGCCGCGACCTGGGCGCCGAGCGGCCGGGTGTCGACGGCCAACTGCACCGTGGCATCGAGCGAGCGGTTGACGACGAACAGCACGGCGCCGGCGTCGTCGCGGGTGGCGACGGCGTCGACGAGCGGCACCTCGCCGAATCGCTCCGTCTCGTAGCTCGGCGCGTCGATCGCCAGGCGCAAGACGTCGCCGCTGGCGTAGCGCGAGGTCGCGGCGAACGGGTGGAAGGTCGTCTGCCGCCACGCCGGGCCGCCGGGCTCGGTCATGATCGGTGCGATCACGTTGACGAGCTGCGCCAGGCAGGCGACGGCGACTCGGTCGGCGTGCCGCAGCAGCGAGATCAGCAGATTGCCGACGACCACCGCGTCGGTGACGCTGTAGCGATCCTCGATCAGCCGCGGCGCGATCGGCCATCCCGGTTCCGGGCCGTCGTGCTGGAACCTGCTGAGGTACCACACGTTCCACTCGTCGAACGAGAGGTCGATGCGCTTGCTCGCGCCGAGTTTGGCGCGCACGTGGTCGGCGGTGGCGGTGACGGCGTCGATGAAGCGATCCATGTCGACCGCCGAGGCGAGGAAGCTGCCGGGATCGCCGTCGTGTTCTTCGTAGTAGGCGTGGAGCGAGACGTAGTCGACGACGTCGTAGGCCTCTTCGAGCACCGTCGCCTCCCACGACCCGAACGTCGGCATCGACGAGTGGGAGCTGCCGCACGCCACGAGCTCGAGGTCGGGTTCCGCCTGGCGCATCGCCCGCGCCGTCTCGGCGGCGAGCCGCCCGTACTCCGCTGCGGTCTTGTGTCCGGTCTGCCACGGCCCGTCGAGCTCGTTGCCGAGGCACCACAACCGAACCCCGTGAGGATCGGGAGCACCGTTGGCGACGCGCTGGTCCGACAGCGTCGTGCCCGCTGGGTGATTGGCGTACTCCAGCAGGTCGAGCGCCTCGGCGACCCCGCGGGTGCCGAGGTTGACGGCGAGCATCGGCTCGACACCGGCCCGGCCGGTCCACTTGATGAACTCGTCGACGCCGATCTCGTTGGTCTCGATGGTGCGCCAGGCGAGGTCGCGCCGCACCGGACGGCGGTCACGCGGCCCGACGCCGTCCTCCCAGCGGTAGTTGGAGACGAAGTTGCCGCCCGGATAGCGCACCACCGAGACGCCGAGCTCCTGCGTGAGGGCGAGGACGTCGCCGCGGAACCCGTCCTCGTCGGCCGTGGGGTGGCCGGGCTCGTAGATCCCGGTGTACACGCAGCGCCCGAGGTGCTCGACGAACGAGCCGAACAACCGGCGCTTGACCGGCGCCACCCGCGCCGCGGGATCGATCACGACACGGGCGGCGAGCGGGGTTTGATGGATGCTCACGACTGCGACCTCCGTAGTAGCGCGTCCGCGCGCTCGATTGTGAACGTTCACAACGATCTCGTCAATCCCCGCCGCTGGCGAGGCACGAACCGCCCGAGCCGCTGCTCGGCGTGCTCGTGTGGACGATGCCTCGATCATCGGCTTCAGTGGCACGCTGGACTCCGGATGGACGCGTTCGCCACGGGCCTGCTCGTGCTCGGCTTCATCGTCATGCGGCGTGCGATCACCCTCGGGCGCGACCGCCGTGCATGACCGCACCGTCGTGACGCGGCCGCCCGGGATGCACGACGTCGCCAGGATGGCGGGCGTGTCGCACCAGACGGTGTCGCGCGTCCTCAACGGCCTCCCCAACGTCCGGCCGGCGACGAAGGAGCGCGTCGAGCGGGCGATCGCCGAGCTGGGCTACCGCCGCAACGCCGCGGCCCGCTCGCTCGTCACGCGACGCTCCGGCGTGATCGGGGTGCTCACGCCGCGCACCCACCTGTACGGGCCGACGAGCACGATGATCGCCGTCGAGGTCGCAGCACGAGAGGCGGGCTACTTCGTCAGCCTCGCCAGCGTCGCCGACTCGTCGGCGGCCGCGCTCGACGCCGCCGTCGAGCACTTCAAGGACCAGGCGGTGGAGGCGGTCGTGCTGATCGCCCCGGAGCGGGAGTGGCTCGCCGCGGCCCGCATCGTCGCCCACGACCTGCCGGTTGTGACGATGTCCGCCGACTACCGCGCCGCCGAGCCGTGGCTCGTGTCGGTGGCGATGGACAACCGAGCCGGGGCCCGCCTCGTCACCAGGCATCTGCTCGACCTCGGTCACCGCGACATCGCCTTCATCACCGGACCTCGAGGACTCGCCAGAGGCCGCGGCGAGGTTGCGGTCGTGGCGCGACGAGATGAGAAGCGCCGGCCTCGCCGCTTCGCGCGTGTACCCGGGAGACTGGAGCTCGGCGACCGGGTTTGGCGCCGGCCGCCGGATCGTCGCCGACGGTCTCCCGACGGCGGTCTTCGCGGGGAACGACCAGATGGCGCTGGGGCTGCTCTCCGCGCTCGGCGCAGCGGGCGTCGACGTCCCCGGCGACGTGTCCGTCGCCGGATTCGACGATCTGCCCGATGCCGAGTTCTTCCAGCCCGGACTGACCACGGTGCGCCAGGACTTCGCCACGCTCGCCGCCCGCTGCGTCGGCGTGCTGGAGCGGATCCTCGCGGGCGAGCAGGCATCCAGCGTCTGCATCAGTGGCGAACTGGTGATCAGGGAGAGCACCGCGCCGCCGCGGGGACGAAAGCGACCTCGAAACCACGAGGCGTGATGAGTGTCACGCAATAGCGCCTCTTCGGCGGACGTTGTACTGATCAGCTCAACTTGGCGTCGCAGGCGTCGAACAACCCCGTGACGAGTGCGATGCCCGATGTCCGAGACTGCCGGTTCATCGTCGCAGCAAGCAGAACTCGTTTCCTTCAGGGTCGTGGAGGACGATCAGCCCGGGGTTGGGTTGATGCTCGGACGCGGTAGCTCCGAGCGAGAGCAGCCGGACGAGCTCACCGTCCACGTCGTCAGTCCGCAGATCGATGTGAACTCGGTTCTTCACTCGCTTGGGCTCGGGAACCAACTGGAACCACAGACGTGGGCCCTGACGACTCGTCGGCTCCACCAACACAGTGGGGTCGTCCTCGACATCGTCGATTCCCATCGATCGAAGGCGCTCCACCTCACCATCGTCGTATGGTGCGACGACGTACCCGTCGAGCGCAGCCGCCCAGAAGCGAGCGACGGTGCCCGGATGACGACAATCGAACACGATGTCGGCGAGTTCGGCCACAAGCCCATCGTGCCGCGCCCGACGTGAAACAGCGATCCGATAACGACGATCGCCGCGAGACGGCGAGGTTGTCGGAGTGGGCGAGGGGGGACTTGAACCCCACGAGGTTGCCCTCACTGGCACCTGAAGCCGAGCGCGTCTGCCATTCCGCCACTCGCCCGAGTGGAACTCACACGCTAGCGGTGGCTCATTCTCCTGGCGCGATTCGGCCAGATGCTGGCCGGATCGCGCCGGTGGAACCGGCGACGCCCAGATGGAGGGGCGCTGCCGGAAGCGTCGTTCCGGCGGCCAGTAGGATCGGCCGGCTAGATGGTGATGCAGTCCCTGGAACGCCGTCTGGAGCGTATGGTCACGGGCGTGTTCTCCCGCGGCTCGCGTGCGCACATCCGACCGATCGAGTTGGGCCGCCGACTGGTGCGCGAGATGGACGACCAGCGATCCGTCGACGTCCGTGGCCGGCGTGTCGTGCCCAATGACTTCGTGGTCCAGCTCTCCCAGCGTGACTTCGAGAGCTTCAGCGAGATCTCCGACGTGCTGCAGACCGAGCTCGTCGAGGCGGCCCGCGAGTACGCCCGCAGCGAGGGCTACCACTTCCTCGGGCCGGTTCGTGTCGAGCTGTCCGTCGACGATGCGCAGAAGCCCGGTCGCTTCGAGGTGGCGGCGACGCTGCGTCAGCCAGCCGAAGGTTCCGCTCCAACGGCGGGGTCGCTCGTGCTCCCCTCGGGCCAGCGCATCACCCTCGGCGACACACCGGTCACCGTCGGGCGGCTGTCGGAGTGCACGATCCCGCTCAACGACACGAACGTCAGCCGCCGCCACGCCGAGATCCGCGCCAACCGCCAGAAGTTCGTCGTCGTCGACCTCGGGTCGACGAACGGCACGATGGTCAACGGCACCCGCATCCACGGCGAGACGGCGCTGAGCGACGGGGACATCATCAGTTTCGGCTCGACGTACGTACGATTCGAGGCTTCCTGACCACGGGTACCTGGGCCCGATGCCCAGCCCCGCCGACAGAGCGACCATGCGCACCGAACTGGCTCTCGACATCCTCAAACTCGTTCTGCTGGTGGCCCTCTACCTCTTCTTCGCGCGTGCTGTGGGCGGTGTGGTCCGAGGTGCGCACCGACCGTCGCGTGGTCGCCAGCCACGCCGTCAACGAACGCGCCGAGACCCGTGCCGCCCCGGTGCCCAAGCCGCCCCGAGGCGTCCAAGGCGCCGAAGGGACGGCGCGGGCGGGTCGGGCGGATGGTGATCCTCGAGCCGAAGGCCAAGCGCGGCACGACCTTCGCCCTCGACGGCGAGATCACCATCGGACGCGACTCCGGCTGCACCGTGACGATCGAAGGCGACACCTTTGTCTCGCAACGCCACGCCCGCATCTACGTCGTCGACGGCCAGCCGATGGTCGAGGACCTCGGCTCCACCAACGGCTCGTTCCACAACGGCAACCGCCTCCACGGGTCCCGCCTGCTCCATCCCGGCGACCGCGTCCAGGTCGGCTACACGGTGCTCGAGGCGCAGTGACCTCCACCGCCCAGCTGCGCTGGGGCGTGATGACCGATCCCGGTCGCATCCGCCAGCAGAACGAGGACAGCGTGCTCGTCGAGCCGACGATGTTCGCCGTCGCCGACGGCATGGGCGGGCACAAGGCCGGCGAGGTGGCCAGCGCCCTCACCGTCCAGTTGCTGCAGCGGCGTCTCTCCGAGTCGGTGGCCCGCGGCACCACGCTCGACGACCTCCTCGCCGCCGTCGTCGAAGCGAACAACGAGATCTTCCAGGCCGCCACGACCAACGTCGACCACCAGGGCATGGGCACCACGCTCACCGGCCTCTTCGTCGTGCGCATTCCGTCGCCGGCCGGCGACGCCGGCGACGCAGCCGCCCCCGCAACGCCGCGAGTCGTTCGCCCTCATCAACATCGGCGACTCGCGCACCTACCTGCTGCGCCACGGCCGCCTGCGCCGCGTCACCATGGACCACAACTACGTGCAGGAGCTCGTCAACACCGGTCACATCACCGACGACGAGGCCCGCACGCATCCCCGTCGCAACATCATCACGCGAGCGCTCGGCATCGACCCGTCGGTCCGCGTCGACGCCTGGACGCTGCCGATCGTGCGCGGCGACCGCTTCGTCGTCTGCTCCGACGGGCTGTCCGACGAGGTCCACGACAACGAGATCCACCAGATCCTGACGACGGTCGAAGACAGCCAGGCCGCCGCCGACGAGCTCGTCGCCGCGGCCAACCGCCACGGCGGACGCGACAACGTCTCGGCCATCGTCGTCGACGTGCTCGAGGGCGTCGATCCCCCGCCTGCCGACGAAGAGCTCGACATCGATCCGGTGTGGCAGCCGGCGGAGTCGACGGGCACGTGGGCGGTCGACGACCCGTCGTCGGCCGAGCCCGAGACCTTCGCCGACCTCGCCGCCCTGGCCAGCGCCCAAGGCGTACGCATGGTCACCCCGGCGGGCGGCACGCGCGTGATCACGGCGGAGATGCCCGTGGTCGCCGGTTCGCCCCCCAAGAAGCGGCGACGCGTCGCCGGCTTCGTCCTGTCCGTGCTCGCCCTGGCCATCGTCGTGACGGCGTTCGTGATCGCCGCCGCCTACGCCCGCAGCACCTATCAGGTCACCTTCGACGACGGCGACCGCGTCGTCATCTACCGCGGACGCGACTTCTTGTGGTTCCAGCCGACGCTCGAGGCGACGTACCTGTACGACCGCGACCAGCTCGACGAGGACTCGGTCGAGCTCGTCGAGCGCCAGTACGAGTTCGCCGAGGCCGACGACGCCGAGGACTTCCTCAACGCCCTCACACCGACGACGACGACGACGACCACCACCACCACGACGACGACGACCACCACCACGACGACGACGACCACGACCACCACCACGACGGAGCCGCGGAGCACGAGCACGCGCCCGTCGGCGTCGCCGACACGCACCACGTCGTCGGGCTAGCGGCGGCATGGCGACCGCCTCTCCCCTCGCCCGGGCCCGTCGCTCGACCGAGCTGTCGCTCGTGGTGATGGCCGGGATGATCACGGCGATCGCCTACACGTTCGCCTCGCTCGGCCAGTACACGCAGATCCCGGCACGCATCATCCCGTTCCTGCTCACGCTGCTGGCGCTGCTGCTGCTCGCCCACCTCGCCGTGCGCTGGTTCGCCCGCGGCGCCGACCCGACGCTGCTCGCCCCTCGTCGCCCTGCTCCACGGCATCGGCTACGTGATGATCACCCGCCTCGAACCCGAGCGCCTCGCCGGCCTGCAGACGACGTGGAGCATCATCGCCATCGTCGCCTTCGTCCTCGTCCTCGCCGTCGTGCAGCGGGCGGCCGACCTCGCCCGCTACCGCTGGACGTTCCTCGCTGATCGGCGTCGGCCTGCTCGTGCTGCCGCTCGTGCCCGGCGTCGGCACATCGTTCGGTGGCGCCCGCATCTGGGTGAGCATCGGGCCGGTCAACTTCCAGCCCGGCGAGTTCGCCAAGATCGCCCTCGCCATCTTCTTCGCCAGCTACCTGGCCGACAACCGCCAGCTGATCGCCGGCGGCACGTGGAAGGTGGGTCCGTTCCACCTCCCCGAGCCGAAGGCCGTCCTGCCCGTGCTGGCGGCGTGGGCGTTCGCCGTCCTGGTGATGGTGGCCGAGCAGGACCTCGGCTCGTCGCTGCTGTTCTTCACCCTGTTCGTCGTCATGCTGTGGGTGTCGACCGAGCGGATGACGTACCTGGTCATCGGTGCCGTGCTGTTCTTCGGCGCGGCGTTCGTGTCGTGGCGGCTGTTCGACCACGTCCAGTCGCGTGTCGACATCTGGCTCGACCCGTGGGCCGACTGGCAAGACGACGGCTTCCAGATCGTGCAGGCGCTGTGCGGCATGTCCGACGGCGGCCTGATGGGCACCGGCCTCGGCCGCGGCAGCCCCGATATCGTGCCCGTCGCCGAGAGCGACTTCATCTTCACGTCGATCGGCGAGGAGCTCGGCATGTTCGGCGCGGCGGCGGTTCTGATGGCGTACCTGCTGATCGTCGGTGGTGGGCTGCGCATCGCCCTGCGCACCGACAACGCCTTCGAGAAGCTGCTCGCCGTCGGCCTCACGACGATCATGGGCATCCAGGCGTTCATCATCGTCGGCGGCGTCATCAAGCTCGTCCCGCTCACCGGCATCACCCTGCCGTTCGTCAGCTACGGCGGGTCGTCGCTCGTGTCCAACTACGTGCTGCTCGCCCTGCTCATCCGTCTCAGCGACTCGACGGCCCGGCGTCTCCACGAGATCCCCGACGACCCGACGACGGCCGAGCGCTGGGCCGCCCGGCGGCTGCGCCGCCAGCGGCCCCGCACCGTGGCGAGGCCTGCGGGATGAACCGCAAGATCCGCCAGCTCGCCGGCGCCTTCATGGTCCTGTACGTCGTTCTCTTCGCGGCGATCAACTACTGGCAGGTCGGGCGCGAGTCCGAGCTCAACGCCATGGGCGGCAACACGCGGGCGATCCGGCGTGAGTTCTCCCGCCCGCGTGGCGAGATCGTCAGCGCCGACGGGGTCGTCGCTGCCGAGTCGATCGCTCTTCCCGACGACAACGAGTTCCCCTACCAGCGCCAGTACCCGACCGGGGAGCTGTTCGCCAACGTCACCGGCTACTACTCCCTCGCCTCGGCGCCACGCAGCTGGAACGCACCCAGAACGCCGTCCTCACCGGCCAGACCGCCGAGCAGCGCATCGGCAACGTCGTCTCACGACTCGACGGCCCGGCGTCTCCACGAGATACCGGACGACCCGACGATGGCGGAGCGCTGGGCCGCCAGGCGGCTGCGTCGCCACCGCCCGCGGACCGTCGCGAGGCACGCCGGATGAACCGCAAGATCCGCCAGCTGGCCGCCGCCTTGATGGTCCTGTTCGTCGTGCTGTTCGCGGCGATCAACTACTGGCAGGTCGGACGCGAGTCCGAGCTCAACGCCATGGGCGGCAACACGCGGGCGATCCGACGTGAGTTCGCCCGACCGCGCGGTGAGATCGTCAGCTCCGACGGGGTCGTCGCCGCCGAGTCGATCGCCCTTCCCGATGACAACGAGTTTCCCTATCAGCGCCAGTACCCGACCGGCGAGCTGTTCGCCGACGTCACCGGCTACTACTCCCTCGCCCTCGGCGCCACCCAGCTCGAACGCACGCAGAACGACGTGCTCACCGGCCAGACCGCCGAGCAGCGCATCGGCAACCTCGAGGACATCATCACCGGCGGCGACGGCACCGGCAACGTGCACATGACGCTGCGCGCCGACCTCCAGGAGACGGCCCGTGAGGCGCTCGCCGGACGGCACGGCTCGGTGGTGATGCTCGACGTCGAGACGGGTGCCGTGCTGGCGATGTACAGCAACCCGACCTACGACCCGAACCGCATCGTCGACCCCGACTTCAGCGCCGCCCGGGGAGCACTCGAGGAGCTGCTCGAAGCACCCGGCAACCCGCTCCTCGCCAACGCCTACCAGGACCGCTTCATGCCCGGATCGACGTTCAAGGTGCTCACCACGGGCATCGCCCTCGAGGCCGGGGTCGTCGGACTCGACAGCCAGTTCGAGCGGGTGACGGAGTGGACTCCGCCGCAGACGTCGAACCCGATCCAGAACTACGACGGCAGCAACTGCGGCGGCGACCTCCGCGAGGTGTTCCGGCGCAGCTGCAACATGCCGTTCGCCCAGATCGCCCTCGACGTCGGCATCCCCGGGATGATCAGCGGGGTCGAGGCGTGGGGTGTCGGCGAGACGCTGCCGATCGACCTGCCCACGGCCGGCGGCGAGCACGTTCGGCGACACCAGCGGACTCGACCAGCAACTGCCGCTGCTGGCGATGCGCGGCTTCGGCCAGCAGGAGGACCAGATGGTGCCGTTGCACATGGCGATGGTCGCCGCCGCCGTCGCCAACGGCGGCGTGATGATGCAGCCGTACGTCGTCGCCTCGACCACCGACAGCCAGGGACGAACGATGACGCGCACACGGCCCGAGGAGTGGAGGCGCCCGATCAGCGCCCAGACGGCGGCGACGTTGAACTCGCTGATGCAGAGCGTCGCCACCGAGGGGACGGCGAGCTGCTGCCTGCACCTCGCCGGCGGTGTCCCCGTCGCCGCCAAGACCGGGACGGCACAGCTCAACGCCGCCGGCGAGCCCGAGTTGTCGCACGCCTGGATCGTCGCCTTCGCGCCCGCCGACCAGCCGCGTTACGCCGTGGCCGTCGTCGTGCTCGGTTCGAAGAGGTCTCGGCGTCGACCGGCGGCCGCCTCGCCGGCCCGATCGCCCAGCAGATGCTCGACGAGGCGCTGGCCAATGGTTGATGCTGCGCGCAGCGAGCGAACGAATGAGGCCGAAAGCAGACTGCAGTGACGACGAGAGAACGACCGGCGATCATCAACGAGCGCTACGAGCTGCGCCACCGCATCGGGCGCGGGGGCATGGCCGACGTGTTCCTCGGCCACGATCGCCTGCTCGACCGGCAGGTGGCGATCAAGATGCTCTTCGCCGGAGTTCGCCGTCGATCCCAACTTCGTCGAGCGCTTCCGCCGCGAGGCGCAGGCCGCCGCCAACCTCAACCACCCGAACATCGTCAACGTCTTCGACTGGGGCAAGCACGCGGCGACCTACTACATCGCCATGGAGTACGTCGACGGCCGCACGCTCGCCGACATCCTGCGCGCCAACGGCCATCTCACGTCGAAGCAGGCCGCCGAGATCGCCAGCGAGGTCGCCGCCGCCCTCGGCTTCGCCCACGCCGCCGGTCTCGTCCACCGCGACATCAAGCCGGCCAACATCCTCATCGGCACGAACGGCACGGTGAAGGTCGCCGACTTCGGCATCGCCCGCGCCCTCAACTCGTCGACGGAGTCGAACCTCACCCAGGCCGGCGCCGTGATGGGAACGGCGACCTACTTCTCGCCCGAGCAGGCTCAGGGCGCCCAGCCCGACCCGCGCAGCGACCTCTACTCGCTCGGCGTCGTGATGTACGAGATGATCGCCGGGCGTCCGCCGTTCACGGGTGACAACCCGGTGAGCATCGCCTACAAGCAGGTCCACGACTACCCGCACGCCGCTCAACCAGCTCGTCGCCGACGTGCCGCTGCCGTTCGAGGCGATCGTCGCCAAGCTGCTGACCAAGGATCCCGACCGTCCGCTACTCCACGGCCGACGCCCTGCGCGAGGACCTGCGCCGCTTCCGCAACGGCGAGCGGCCCGTCGCGCTGCAGTCCGCCGCCGGCGCCGAGCGAGCGCCCAGACCACCACCGTGATGCCCGGGCGCGGCGACCCGCAGGCGGCGGTGCCCACCGGTGTGCAGCGGGCGGCACCGCCGGGACGTCGTGGTGGCCCGCAGCGGACGGCCAGCACCCGACGGGCGTCACGGTGCCGGCTCGCTACCGCGAGCAGTCGCGCACCGGCTGGTACGCCCTCGCCGCCTTCTTCGCCCTCGTCGCCCTCGGCATCGGCGGCTTCTTGCTGTTCAACACGCTGGCCAGCGACGAGCCGCCGTCGAACCGTGAGCTGCCCGAACTACGTCGGCGAGCCGCTCGACACGGTCATCGCCGACCTCGGTCGGCGCGATCTCACGTACGAGGTCGTCGAGGAGCAGAACGACCAGTTCCAGGACGGCATCGTCCACCGCACCGATCCCGGCGCCGGTACGGTGATGCCCGAGGGCGAAAGCGTGCAGCTGTTCGTCAACCCGACCGACGACACGGCGGTCGTCCCGGACGTGTCCGGGATGACGGTCGACGAGGCCCGCCAGGCGCTCGACGCCGCCGGCTTCCGCGTCGTCGACGTCGCCACCGAGGAGAGCGGCGACGTCGCCGCCGGCCGGGTGATCCGCACCGATCCGCCCGCCGGCGACGAGGTCGGCGTGCAGGACCGGGTCACCCTGGTCGTCGCCGGCGACGACGCGGCGGCCACCACCGAGGGAGGGATCGAGGTCCCGCACCTCATCGGCGACAGCGAGGCGAGCGCCCGCCAGCAGCTCGCCGACGTCGGATTCGAGGTCGAGGTCGTGTACATCGAGGACAACCGGACGCAGTGGATCGGCGACGTGATGGATCAGGACCCGCGGTACGCCGGCCCGGCTCGACGATGGCGACGTCGTCACGATCAACGTCGGCGAGGCGCCCGACATCCCGGTGACCACCAGCCCGCCGCAGACCAACCCACCCCAGACCAACCCGCCGCCCACCAACCCGCCGCCCACCAACCCGCCGCCCACCAACCCGCCGCCGACGACCGCCGCCGCCGACGACCGCCGCGCCGGCGACCACGACGGCGGCCACCACGACAGCGCCATGAGCGAACCCGGGCCCCTCTGGGGCAAGCAGACGACTCTGGCGATCGACAACTTCCCGATCGCCCACCGCCCGCTCGACGTGCGCGTCGCCCACGCCCTGGCCACGATCAAGCGCCACGCCGCAGTCGTCAACCGGCGCCTCGGCGCCGGCGGGCTCGACGACGAGATGGTCGCCGCCATCGGCGCCGCGGCGCGGCGCATCGAGGCCGGCGAGCTCGACGACGCCTTCCCGGTCGACGTCTACCAGACCGGCTCGGGCACCTCGACGAACATGAACGTCAACGAGGTGATCGCCACGCTGGCGACCGCCGAGCTCGGGCGGACGGTGCACCCCAACGACCACGTCAACGCCTCGCAGTCGTCCAACGACGTCGTGCCGACGGCGATCCGCCTGGCCGTCATCCGCGAGCTGCGCGACACCACCCATCGGGGCGTCTACGACCTCTCCGTCTCGCTCGGCGCCCTCAGCCAGCGCACGCAGACGGCCGTCAAGGCCGGACGCACACATCTCATGGACGCCACGCCGGTCACGATCGGACAGGAGGCCGACGCCTGGTCCGTCCTGGTCCACCAAGCGCTCGCCCGCTCGGTCGGCGACTTGACCGCACTCGGCGAGCTGCCGCTCGGCGGCACGGCGGTCGGCACCGGGATCAACGCCCCGGCCGGCTTCGCCGACGCGGTCGTGGCGGCCATCGGTGCGGAGCTGGGATTCGAGCTGCGGACCGCCGCTCAACCCGATGGTGCACCAGGGCGGCCAGGGTGCGCTCGCCGAGGCGTCGAGCGGGCTGCGCGGCATCGCCGTGGCGCTGACCAAGGTCGCCAACGACATCCGCCTGCTGTCCAGCGGGCCGGCGACCGGGCTGGGCGAGCTGCGCCTGCCGGAGCTGCAGGCCGGCTCCTCGATCATGCCGGGCAAGGTCAACCCGGTGCTGTGCGAGTCCGTCAACCAGGTGGCGGCTCGCGTGTTCGGCAACGACGTCACCGTCGGCTACGCCGCGTCGCAGGGGATCCTCGAGCTCAACACGTACCTGCCGGTGATCGCCGACGCACTGCTCGAGTCGGCGACACTGCTCGGCAACGTCACCGTGCTGTTCGCCCGGCGGTGCGTCGACGGCATCACGGTCGACGAGGCGCGCACCCGCGGGTACGCCGAGCGCACGTCGGCGCTGGCGACGGCGCTCAACCCGCTGATCGGCTACGAGCGGGCGGCGGCGATCGTCAAGCAGGCGCAGGCGAGCGGCCGCTCGATCATCGACGTCGTCGTCGACGAAGGGCGTGCTCACCGCCGACGAGGCCCGCCGCGTCCTCGATCCGTTGCGTGCCGCCGGCGTCGAGCACCGGCTGACTCAGGCCGCCGACGTCGCCGGTGAGCAGCGCGCCAGGAAGTTGCCGAGCAGGTCGTGCCCGCAGCCGGTGAGGATGCTCTCGGGGTGGAACTGCACCCCCTCGACGTCGTGGTGGCGGTGGCGGACGCCCATCACCGTGCCGTCGTCGGCCGTCGCCGTCACCGCCAGCTCGGCGGGGATCGAGTCCGGCGCCAACGTCAGCGAGTGGTAGCGCGTGCCGGTGAGCGGAGAGGGCAGGCCGGTGAAGACGCCACTGCCGTCGTGGTCGATCGTCGACGTCTTGCCGTGCATCAGCGTCGTCGCCCCGATGACCGTGGCGCCGTAGACGTGGCCGATCGCCTGGTGGCCGAGACAGACGCCGAGCACGGGCACGCCGCGAGCGGCGAAGGCGGTGACGGCCTCGCAGAGGATGCCGGCGTCCTCGGGCCGGCCCGGGCCCGGTGAGAGCAGCACCCCGTCGGGATCGAGGGCGACGGCGTCGGCGACGGTGATGGCGTCGTTGCGATGGACGACCGGGTCGGCGCCGAGCTCGCCGAGGTACTGCACGAGGTTGAACACGAAGCTGTCGTAGCTGTCGATCACCAGCACGCGGGCGCCGCTCGCGTCTCGGTTGGACGACATCGCGGTCACGATAAAGGAGGCGCGAGGCGTTGCATCGGAGTGTTTCCGGCGGGACGTGTCGACAGCAAACACTCCGATGGCCGGAAACACTCGGATCGACCAGCCGTAGACTCGCCGGTCGTGGCTCCTCCCAAGCGCAAGACCGGCGGGCGAACGACACCTGCCGGTACCCGACCGACGGACTCTCGCCGCACGGCGACGACGACCACCGAGCACCACGACGACGGCGCCCACCACTACGAGTCGGGCCGCTACACGGCGCCGATCTCGCGCGCCCAGAAGGAGAGCCCGCCGTGGGTCCCGGGTTTGATGCTCGGCCTGCTCGTCGTCGGGGCGCTGCTCATCATGCTGCGCTACCTCGTCTGGGACGACACCAACCTGCCGATGGTCCTCGGCATGGCCTGCCTGCTCGGCGGCCTCTACACCGGCACGAAGTGGCATTGACGCCGGCGAAGTCCCGCCATCGCTCCCCCATCTGGGCGTCGCCGGTTCCAGCGCCACGTGTGAGCCATTTCTGACTTCCACGGCGCCGCGGAATCGGCCCGGCGACCACCTGGTAGGCACATGACGACGTGGCCGGCAGATGAACAGGGACTTACACCTCTGTAGTTCTCCACCGAGCTGTCCCCAGGCTGTGGACAACTGTGGCTCGTCACTCCATGATCGGGGCGACTTCGATCATGTCCTCGAGACAGTGCCTGTGGCGGCGGCGGATCCTCGTCGGGCGCCATCGTCAGGCGCAGTTCGACGCCGCACACGTCGCAGCGGTAGCGCACGTTGATGCGGCGCATCTCCCCTGGTGGGGGCGGTGGCGGGAGCGGACGCGTCACCGCTCGCAGCAGCGCCACGCCGACCTTCCACAGCGCCACGCCGAGGAGCACGCCGAATGCCACCCAGATCACCGTGGCCAGGGCAGGCATGGCGTGCACGCTAACGCCGCATGTGGATATCCCCAGCTAGTCGAGCCGTACCAGGGCGCGCCTACAGTCGACGCTGATGGACGAGTGGCTGCTCGCCGAGCCCACCGTCGAGCGCCTCGACCTCGACGACGCCAGCTGGGTCGACGTCGTGCGCGGCCTCGTCCCCCGCGGCGACGACGTCCACGAAGCGGTCATGGCGGCGGCCGCCTGGGAACAAGGCCAGGTGTTCCGATACGAGCGCTGGATCGACTCACCACGGCTGATGGCCGCCGCCCCGGCCGGCACGCATGCGGCGATCGACGCCGTCGACAGATGGCTGCGGCGGCGCTACCGCGTCGCAGTTCGATGCCCCGGCGCTGGCGCTGTACCGCAACGAGCGCGACAGCGTGGCGTTCCATCGCGACCGCGAGTTGCGCTGGCTCGACGACACCGTCATCGCCGTGCTCACGTTCGGCGCGCGACGACCGTGGCTGATGAAGCCGCTCACCGGCCGGCGTGGTGACCGCCGACGACGAGGGTGACGTCTTCGACTTCGCTCCCGCCAGCGGCGACCTGCTGGTGATGGGCGGCGCCACGCAGGCACGCTGGCTGCACGCCGTCCCCAAGGTCCGCGGACGCAGCCGGCCGCGGATCTCCGTGCAGTGGCGCTACGCGTCACGCCGCGGGCGGCGCGACACGGCTCCCTCGTTCTACGCGGCGCGCCACTTCAGCCGGCGCTGACTGCTCAGATCCGCTCGATGATCGTGGCGTTGGCCATCCCGCCGCCCTCGCACATCGTCTGCAGGCCGTAGCGGCCCTGGCGGCGCTCGAGCTCGCACAACAGCGTGGCGAGCAGTCGCGTGCCCGACGCACCGAGCGGGTGCCCGAGGGCGATCGCCCCGCCGTTGACGTTGACCGTGTCCCAGTCGGCCTTGAGCTCCTGCTGCCAGGCGAGGACGACGGAGGCGAACGCCTCGTTGATCTCGACGAGGTCGATGTCGCTGATGCGCCAGACCGGCGCGCTCGAGGACCTTGTGCGTCGCCGGGATCGGCGCCGTCAGCATCAGCCGCGGATCCGCACCGCCGAGGGCGAACTCGACGAAGCGCGCCCGTGGCGTGACGCCGAGCTCGGCGGCCTTCTCCTCGCTCATGATCAGCACGGCCGACGCCCCATCGGTGATCTGCGACGAGTTGCCGGCGGTGACGCGTCCGCCCTCCTCCTCGTTGCGGAAGGCCGGCTTGAGCTTGGCCAGCGACTCGGTCGTCGTCTCGCGCAGCCCTTCGTCGCGGGTGACCGTCGCCCCGTCGGCGCCGACGACGGGGATCATCTCCCGTTCGAACCGCCCCTCGTCCGTGGCCACGGCGGCGAGGTGCTGGCTGCGCGCGCCGAACTCGTCGAGATCCTCACGTGACAGGTCCCACTTGTCGGAGATCAGCTCGGCCGACAGGCCCTGGGGCACGAGGCCGCCCTGGTCGGCGTAGCGGGCACCGACCGCCGGCCCGAACGGCCAGCCGAACTTGCCGTCGGCCATCGACGACCCCATCGGCACCCGGGTCATCACCTCCACGCCACCGGCGACGACGACGTCGTAGGCGCCGGCGATCACCCCTTGGGCGGCGAAGTGGGCGGCCTGCTGGCTGGAACCGCACTGGCGGTCGATCGTCGTGCCGGGGACGGTCTCGGGCCAGCCGGCAGCGAGGACGGCGTTGCGGGCGACGTTGATCGCCTGCTCGCCGACCTGCATGACGCAGCCCATGATGACGTCGTCGACGGCGCCGGGATCGATGTCGTTGCGCTCGACGAGCGCCTGCAACGTCTCCGCCGCGAGATCGACCGGATGCCAGTCGCGGAGCTGGCCGTTGCGCTTGCCGAGCGGCGTGCGCACCGCGTCGATGATGACCGCATTGCTCATGGCGCGAACGGTACCGTCGCGCCTCTGCCGGCGCCGACTCGAAGCCGCTCGCTGCACTCGCTCATGCTCTGATTCGCTCGCTTCGCTTGCTCAACGCGAGTGATCGGCGCCACCTTCTCCAGCGCGAGGCGCAAGGCGGCGACTTCGCGGTCGCTCAGCCACGGGGCGAAGTGCTGCTGCACGGCCCGCCGATACGTGACGTTCATCTCCCGCCACAGCAGCCGGCCGCGCCGGGTGAGCTCGACGACGACGGCGCGGTGGTCAGGGCCTTGTGTCTCGCGACGCACCACCCAACCCTCCTCGGCGAGGCGGTCGAGACGGCGGCTGAGGCTCGAACGCACGAGGCGCAGCTCCTCGGCGAGGTCGCTGGGCCGGGCGCTGCCACCGCAGCGCTGCAAGGCGGCGAGCACGTCGAACCAGCCGAGGGACAGGTCCCACTCGGTGCGCAGCGCCGTGTCGACGGCCCGCTCGACCTCGGCGGCGATCGTCTGCAGCTCACGCCACGCCGCCAGCCGGGTGGCGTCGAGGCGCGGCATGGTCGGACGCTACCCGGCGTCGAGTTGGGCCCCGGTGAGATGACGACCGAATCGGCCCTCGACCCGATGGGATAGGTTCGACGCCTTGACGAACGTCGCGGCGGCTCGCATTCCGGCAGAGCGGCGATGGTGAACTTCCTCAGCACGTTGACGGGATCGTTCGCTCAGCCCGCCGCCGAGAACCCGACGGTCGCCATGGTCGAAGCCGCCTACCGTGCGGCCGGGCTCGACGCCCGCTACGTCAACTGCGAGGTGGCTCCCGTCGATCTCGGCGACGCCGTGCGCGGCGCGCGGGCGATGGGGTGGGCAGGCTTCAACTGTTCGATCCCCCACAAGGTCGCCGTCGTCGACCATCTCGACGAGCTTGCTCCATCGGCGTCGATCATCGGTGCGGTCAACTGCGTCGTGCGTCGCGGTGACCGACTCGTCGGCGAGAACACGGACGGCCAGGGATTCCTCGCGTCACTGCGCACCGTCGTCGATCCGGCGGGTGCCGACGTCGTCGTCTTCGGCGCCGGTGGGGCGGCACGGGCGATCGCCGTCGAGAGCGCACTCGCCGGCGCCGCGTCGATCACGGTCTTGAACCGCGATCGAGCGCGCGCGGCGAGACGCTGGCCCACCTCCTCGCCGAGCGCACACCGGCGGCGGCGACGTTCGTGGCGTGGACGGGCCGCTACCGGCTGCCCGACAACGTCGACATCGTCGTCAACGCCACACCCGTGGGACTGTTCCCCGACGTCGACGGCGTGCTCGACGTCGACCTCGAATCGCTGCAGCCGCACATGGTCGTCGCCGACGTCATCCCCAACCCGCCGAGCACGCACCTGCTCCGAGACGCTGCACGCTCGCGGCTGCCGGACGCTCGACGGCCTCGGCATGCTCGTCAACCAGGGAGTGCTCGGCATCAAGCTGTGGACCGGCGTCGACGCCGACCACGCCGTGATGCTCGACACGGTCCGCCGACTGCTCCTCAGCTGACCAACCGACGCCGAATTCGCACCGAGTGTGCTCATGCGCGGTTTTCGACGCCGTACACACTCTGTGCGAATTGGGCGTCAGCCGGCGAACTCGGGCGCCGGTATGGCCGCCCCCGTCATGATGGCGACGGCGTCGTGGGCGCTGTGCGTCGCCGGGCTGACGACGGCGACCCGGCGACCGAGCCGCTGGATGTGGATGCGGTCGGCGACCTCGAAGACGTGCGGCATGTTGTGGCTGATCAGCACGATCGGGACGCCGCGGCTGCGCACTTCGCGGATGAGATCGAGCACCTTCCCCGATTCCTTGACGCCGAGGGCAGCGGTCGGTTCGTCCATGATGATCACCTTGGACGCGAAGGCGGCTGCCCGCGCCACGGCGACGCCCTGACGCTGTCCTCCCGACAGCGTCTCGACGGTCTGATTGACGTCCTGGATCGTCAGCATCCCGAGCGCCGTCATCTCCTCGCGTGCGTCGCGGTCCATGCCCTTGCAGGTCGAGCAGCCGGAACAGCGACCCGGCCAAGCCTGGACGCCGGCGCTCACGACCGAGGAAGAGGTTGGAGGCGATGTCGAGGCCGGGGCTGACCGCCAGGTTCTGGTACACCGTCTCGATCCCTCGCGCCCTGGCATCGAGGGGATCGTTCGCCAGCTACGCGCAGGGCGCGATCCTGCTTTGCATCGTGGGGCAGGAATTGCACGATCACCAGTCGCCGGGATTGCCGGAGCAGGAAAAGCGTTGAAGCGCTGCAAAGGAAGCATCGGTGTCAGAAACCGTTTCTCCGGACGATCGGGCGCCGGTGCGGGGCCTAACATCGCTGCAGGCGACGGTGCCTGAGCCGCAGTGTTCTGCAGACACCGGTAACTGGAAGGCGAACAGCGTCGTGACTTCGGAAGGTCGTGTTTTCCGGCAGCTAGCGTCACTATCGGTCTCGCCGTGTCGGCTGGTTCCATTTTCGTCGCCGTTGTTCTCGTGCGAGCCTCGCTTCCGACCGTAGGCAAGGTTGTGACTAGCAATTCTCGAGATGGCCTTTCGTCAAGCCTTAATCGATAACGTCAGTCGTTCCTCGCCGACGACGGCCGGGCGCGCTCTCTGGCCAAGAATCTCCATGGGCTGAAGGGGCGGACTACAAGCGCTCGAGCTTCTGCGAGTGAACCGAATCGACTCGTCGCCAACTCGCGACGACCGCGCAGTCCTCGCCATCGTCCCCGAGACACGGACTCGGACGACACCACCGGCCCTACGGCAGCATCGTCCGGCAACCTGCGTGTTCGTCCCGCGGCAGCCCTGACGAGAGCGCCTCGTCGAACGCGCGATGCCTCAAGCGACGCCGGCGCTGACCTCGTCCCGGACGCGGAACTCGAGGCGCTCGCGGTCGAATCGATCGCAGACTTGAGCACAAAGTCGTAGTGCATACGATAAAACGGCGCTTCGACCCGGTATTTCGCCGCTTCTTCACGCGTCTCAACGCGCTCACAGTCGACCACCAACGATTCTTTCACCCCAAACACCGCATCCGAATCGAGGTATTGGTCGCCTGTGAGGAACAACTGCGTCACCAGACGCGCGTGCCCTGGGCGCTCATCATGAAATGCAAATGCGCGGCGCGCATGTTATGCCGCTGGGTGGCCTCCAGCATGGTGCCCACTGGCCCGTCGGTTGGTATCCCATAGTTCACCGGCCGCACCGCCCGGAGCCAAAACTGGCCTGAGGCATCCGTCCGCAGCCGTGCCCGCAGGCTGAGACCGTTGGGTTTTTGCAAATCGTAGAACCCGTCACCGTCGGCTTCCCAGAAATCCACCACTGCGCCCACCAGCGGTGTCTCGTCGAGGCTTGCGACACTGCCGGTGATCACGCAGGGCTCGCCATCGCTTGGGTGCGTGGCAAGATTACTCCCCAGCGGGAGTTCCGGTGCGCCCTCGACGAAGGCTGGCCCGAGCAGGTCCGACTCGGTGGCATTGCCAACCTTGCCATGATTGAGAAGGTCGACCAGCATCGACACCCAGACAAGTCCGAGAGCAGAACGAACTCCTGCCGCTTGTCATCACACTTCTGACCAACCGCCGTGAGGAACTGGATACCGGCCAGCCATTCCTCCGAGGTTGGCATCTCGTGCACAAAGCCGTGCAGATGCGTGACCAGACTGGTCATGATCTGCCGCAGACGCACGGTCAGGGCGCGCCGGCAACAGCATTGATCAGCTTCTTTCCATAGGTGCTGCTGGTTGCCCTCCTCACTCATGTGTCTTCCTTCTTATGCACGGTGTGGCCTGCGCCATAACCTGCGGATGGCGAATGAAACGGTCCTGTCGATCCGACACTGATGCTCCTGGTAGCTGTTTCTCCCTCTCCGTCGCGCTCTCCGCTCTCACCGGGCGTCCCCCCGTCGCGTGCGCTGCGGACAGGCGCCATTCTCCAGACGTCGGCCAACGCCACACTCGATCAAACCGAGACGTTCGCGCAGCAGGTTGGCGAAATCTATCGCTGCCACGGCCAGTGGAAGGGCAAGGCGGATGCCGCTGGCCGACGCGCGGGAAACGGGCGCAAATGCGGTAATTCCGCGAAATGGACTGTCCCTCGTGAGACACCCCGCCGCGTGTGAGCGCACGCACCGCACGAAAACACACAGACGTACGTGCGGAGGCTGCAAGAACGACGCGTGTTTCGGGAGTGTCTACCAGATGCGCCGTATGCGTGTAAGCGCGCATGGCGTGCGCTAACGCGCAGTACGGAATCACGCTGTTTTCGTCCCGCGACGGAAGACTGGCAGGTTCGGAACAGCAGATGGCCGTGTGACGAACGGACGCGGAACGCGCCAACGGCTGTCTAATCGAGCGCTTGCGGTGTTAACGCGGGTGCAGCGCGGCATCGGCCTCGGTGCTGCTTGCGCGGAGTGGCGTGGATGTTGCCAGGGCTCGGTGCAGCTCCGAAGGAGGCGACGTCATGTCACAAGCGGGTGTTGGAACGGTCATCGAGAAGCTGCTCACCGATGAGAACCTGCGCATCCGATTTGCGCTCGATCGGATCGAGACGGTCGCCGAGCTGTGTTTACGAGGTGTCGAGCTCACCCGCGACGAGGTCGACCTCTTTTGCCGGACGAATGCTCGTCTGTGGTTCCTGGGCGACGACGTGAGAGGCGAATGGCAGCACTGAGGACCGCCGCGCGTCGTGCGGTTTGCCTTGGGTGGCTCGAGGCCACATCACAATCGGACGGGGTATACACATGTCGATTCACATTGATTCATGTGCGGCGCGGGAAACGATTGTCGTGACTACTCGCTCGAGCGTTTACGAGCTGGTCGTTCTTCGCGGCGCCCATGGACTTATCTTGGTGCGCGGCGGCAGGCATTTCCCGAAGTTCCGGCGTGCCCTGTTCCTTGGTTCGACGGCGAGACGACGGTTCGGTCGCACCACGCACAATCGACATCGGTCTCCGCATGAGGTTTGTTTCTGGTGATCGGTCGTTCCTCACCTCGCCGGTCCAGTCGATCTGCCGACGTCCCGCCAGTGCCGCCTCAACGGAGTGTGCGCAGCAGCCCAATGAGCCCGGAGTTCCTCGAGACTCGCATGGCTCGCCGACCGTTCTGACAGGCGCGTCGTAAGAACCGCGCGCATCGCCGTGACGCGCTCCGTGCGCGTTGAGTCGCCCTCCTTCGCCGCCTTCCACAAATCGTGCTCCAGCACGCAGAGCTCCGGGAGCGCTCCGTTCATGCGCGCAGTCGACTACCGAAGCATTACGACCAATCGTCCGAAGCGCGGGCCTGGACTTCCATTCGTGCGAAAACGCACGCACTGTCTGCCACCGCGCAGCGGTTCTCGACTCTCAATACCGTCCATGCACTCGAACACACGACTCGAACCTGGCCGATCTGGCCCACGTTCCTCGAAATAGTGCTGATCAAGCGATTGAGTGAGTTCGCCGCCGCGCACAGGCATCACCTTTGCCCTTTGCCTGGTGCGAATGCGCGCGCGATGGTGCGCGGATCGCCAACTGCACTGGCAAAGGCCCACTGGCCACCTCGAGGACAATATGCACGACTTTTAGATCCGTGTCTTCAGACCTGCAGTCGCTGTCTGCTCATGCTGGTCGCATCGCCGCTGATGGCGCAGACGCCTGAAGAACCATCGACGCGCGCAAGCGTGCTCGACCAGGCTCGGGAGGCGCTGGCCAGCCAGTCAGTCGCCCCCGAGCGCTCGACGATCGAACGGGGACTGTATTGGTACGACAACCAGTACGTGCTGGCCAAAATCTTTGGCGGATGGAAGGGATTCCGTCATCGGCGGAGGTGACTTCCCCGCCGGGGCTGGCATGAAGTTCGGCGTCGCTTTCGATAAACCGCTGACGAAGGCTGATCCCGATCCGACGGCGCCGAACCGGGTCGCTCTCGTCGCCCGCGGCGCATACAGCACACGAGGGTACGCGCGCGTGCGCGGCGGCATCGACGCGCGTCAACCTCGGGGGCCGCGCGATCGATGTCAATGTGTTCGGCCAGTACTACGAGTTCCCGCAGGAAGACTACTTCGGCGTCGGGATGGACAGCCTCGAGTCCAACCGCACCAACTACCTCCTCGACGTCGATCGAAACCGGTGGCGCCGTGCACTGGCGGCCGTACAAGCTGGATTTCGGCGGCGGCGCCTCCTACCTGAGTCCGCGTGTCGGGACGCGGCACCGATAGCCGATTCGCGTCCACCGAGGACGTCTTCAGCCCGGCGACGACCCCGGGTCTCGGAACAGAGACCGATTTCCTCAAGGTCGAGGCGTCCGCCGCCTTCGACTGGCGTGACAACCCGTCGTATCCGCACAGCGGCGGCAGGTACGAAGTGGCCGCGGTCGACAGTTCGACGATCGCGACCTCGGCCAGTTCGACTTTCTACCGGCGTCGACGTGCACCTGCAGCACTACATCCCGCTCGCCAGCCGCTATCGCGTGCTCGCCTTTCGGGCCATCGGCGCGTTCACGGATGCGGACAGCGGTCAGTCCGTGCCGTTCTACCTTCAGCCGACGCTCGGCGGTCACCGAGACCTGCGCGGATTCCGCGAGTCGCGCTTTCGAGACGACAACACCCTGCTGCTCGGCGCCGAGTACCGGTGGCAAGCATGGTGGGCGCTCGATGGAGCGCTCTTCGTCGACGCGGGGACGGTCGCGCCTTCTCGACGGGACCTGTCGCTCGGCAACATGGACGTGTCCTACGGCGTCGGCTTTCGCTTTCACAGCAACAGCGCCCTGGTCGGCCGCCTCGATCTGGCGTTCAGCAAGGAAGGTTTCGTTCCCCTCCTGAGGTTCGAACATGTCTTCTAAATCTCGTTGCACGTCATCGTGCTCGCGGCCTCACTGCTGGCCACGCTCATGTCGAGCCTGTCCGCGCAAACGCTGCCTGGAGTACGCACGGCATCAGGCGGTTCTACCCCGACGATCCGTTGTGGCGCGACGACGACATGCGCACGATCGCGCGAGCCTGCGGAACACGACTTGTCGAAGAGCTACGAGTTCGTCGCCAACACCTTTGGCGAGACTGCACGCTCCTTCGGGCCCGCGCTCAACGTGAACACGCTCGGCGAAGTGCCGGATTCCAGCTGGTTCACCAACCGCATCGGCCAGTACGACATGACGGTGGACGACGTGCTCCGTGGCCCGAATCAGGTTGATGGTCCGGCGCCAGGCCAATGGCTCGTCACCGGACGGCCCGATTCCGGCATCACGCCCAAGTTCACCATTCGAGATGCGCGCGGCGACACCTACCTGATCAAGCTCGATCCTGCCTCGAATCCCGAGCTGCCGTCCTCGGTGGAGCTGATCTCGACCAAGTTGTTCCACGCGATCGGCTACCACGTTCCTCAGGACTTCGTCGTCCACTTCAGTCCCGATCAACTCGTCGTCGCGCCAGGCGCACGGATCCGCAACGCGGTTGGCGATCGTGTACCCATCCAACAGACCGACATTCATCGGTGGCTGCGACACGTGCCAAAGCGGGCGGACGGGTCGATACGCGCACTTGCCAGTCTCTGGGTGCCCGGCAAGGTCGTCGGTCAGTTCACGTTCAACGGTCGTCGCTCGGATGATCCCAACGACGTCTTTCCGCATGAGCGCCGGCGAGAGCTGCGCGGGCTGCGCGTGTTTGCCGCATGGCTGAACCACGACGATGCCCGTGCGATCAACAGCATCGACACGTACGTCGAAGAGAACGGGCGTCGCTACATCCGTCACTACCTGCAGGACTTCGGATCGAATCTGGGCAGCGGCAGCACCTCGGCACAGCAGCCGCGCGGCGGCTATGAGTACCTCCTCGAGCCGGGCGAGATCGGAAAGGGCCTGATTGGGTTCGGCTTGTACCGACGGAACTGGATGTCCATCAAGTGGCCTGACGACCCCTCGATCGGCAACATCGAAGCGGATGTCTTCGATCCAGCCACGTGGAAGACCGAGTACCCAAACCCTGCGTTCAAGCAGATGGATGCGGCGGACGCGTTCTGGGCGGCAAGCATCATGTCGCGGTTCACCGACGCTCATGATTCGCGGGGTCGTCGAAGAGGCACGACTGACGAATCCAGACGCGACGCGCTACCTTGCTGACGTCATCATCAAGCGGCGCGACAAGACCGTGCGCTGGGGCATCACCGGAACGAATCCCCTCGACCGATTCGAGATCCGTAACGGCGGAGCGCCCGAGCTGGCGTTTGACAACGCCGCGGTGCGTCTCCGCCTCGTGCAACAGACGCCGGAATACGAGGTCCGGTGGGCGCCGTTCGACAACAACGCAGGGACCGCCGGCGCGGTTCGGGCAACGCTCGACACGGTTCAATCACGCAGCCGCTATTCCGCCTGACGTCTGGGGGCCGCCCGATGCGTTCGGGTTCCGCTACGCCGTCGCCACGATTTCGACGACGCATCCGGGGTTTCCGCACTGGAGCAAGCCGGTCGTGGTCACGATTCGCAACCGCAACGGTCTGCTCGATGTGGTCGGCATCGATCGTCCGACCGACCTCCCAGATCTGGCGGACGGCGCACGTCGAGCTCGGAGGTAATGCAATCACTGAAAGCGCCTGCGCCCGAGCGAGGCGCGAAGTCGTCAACTGAGAGCGCGTGGGGGGCCCACTACAAGGAGAAAAGATGCCACGAAAAATTGCGTACTGGGGAGCCACGGGTCTCGTGACGATCGTGACGCTGTTCGGCGCCTTTACCTATCTGACCACCTCCCCCGAGGCGGTCGAGAACTTCCGGCACGTGGGATATCCCCAGCAGTTGCGTGTCCTGCTCGGCATCGCGAAGCTGGCCGGAGCGATCGTGCTACTCCTGCCACGGCTGCCGACGTTGAAGGAATGGGCCTACGCAGGCTTTACGTTCACGTGGATCGCGGCAACCGTCGCGCACTATCTGGCGGCCGACGGGAAATCGTTGTTGCCGGTCGCGTTGCTCGGGCTGTTGGCGGTTTCGTACGTCACGCGCCCGGCGAATCGCCTCGGTTCCGCGAAGCAGATTGGGAGCACGAGTCTCAGCCCGCACGTCGCGGCTTGACGGACGGAGTGTTCACGCTCGGAGAACTGGGTTCTCAGCCAACTGCACCAGAAGGAACCACCCGCGCGCCGGGCCATTCAGCGACTCCGCACAGCCGTCGCTGTTGCGCAGATGTCATCAAGTGAACACGATGTCGCCGCGTCGGACCGCAAGGCCGAGCCCCCTTCGACGCCAGAGAGAAAGAATCGGCGTGTCGATCGGTCAACGGCATCGACAACTGCCGGAACGTCACCGCGCGCAGGCGGGGTCAAGGGCGGCGCAGCCGCCGCGCGTCAGCGCGGGCACCCTTGACGCCGCCGAGCACGGTGGCAGCATCCGGTGTCGATGGCGTCGACCGAACGCAGTGGTTTCGGCCCTCTAGCACCGTTGAACCGGGAGCGACCCGCCGCGCTGCGAAGCACCGAGAGTGGGGTCGCTCCCGGTTCAACCTCCGGACGCGCCCTTCACCGGCGCACGTCGACGGGAGTGGTGAATCTACGTGATTCAGCGGGGGTCGCGCACAGACGCGGTGACCGCAACGGTGACGCGTGGGGGTGACATCCAGATGTGGACGTCACGTCACCCTGCGGCGTCTACACCGGCAATCTTGGCTCCGACCGGGATCGTATCGATGACCGAGCGCGTGGACATGAAGCAGAGACGGAGGGAATGCCGCGGTGTACACCTCGGTGCTCGACAGCGTGTACGTGTCGCGGTGCTTTCGGAAGAGCGCATCGAAGGCCGGCGTCAGAAAATCCGCGCACCGTTCATCGAAGCGGCGTTGCTGATCTGGCGTCAGTGGCCGGAAAGTCGAGGTGAGGCCAGTCTCTACACTTGCGCCAGAAAGTCGAGGTGAAACCAGTCCCTACACTCGCGGAGTTCTCGAATCGGTTCCTGGAAGGTTACGCGAAGGCGAATCGACAGAAGCCGAGTGGGATCTCCTCGAAGGAATCCATTCTGAGAGTGCACTTGTTGCCGCTGATTGGAGACAAGCCGTTGAACGAGATTTCCACCGAGGATGTGCAAAAGGTGAAATCTGCGCTCACAGGATGGTCTCCCAAGACAGTCAACAACGTCTTGACCGTCCTCAGCGTCGCACTGAGGACGGCTGTTGAATGGGATGTGATCGAGAGCGTGCCCTGCAGGATCAAGCTGCTGCGCTCACCGAAGTCCGTGGCCGCGTTCCACGACTTCTCAGACTTCGAGAAGCTCGTGAATGCAGCGAAGGGCGACGGGCACAACAGCACACCTGATCGTGCTGCTGGGTGGCGAAGCTGGTTTGCGCTGCGGCGAGATCATGGCGCTCGAATGGCGCGATGTGGATCTCGCCAACCGTCAACTGTGCGTCGCACGGTCGGAGTGGAAGGGTCACGTCACGGCACCGAAGGGAGGACGCATACGTCACGTGCCCCTCACGGAGCACCTCGCAGAAGCCCTCAAGGCGAGCGAGACATCTCCGAGGACCGCGGGTAATCTGCGACGAGAAGGGACAATCGCTCACGCAGAAGGTCGTTCAGGTGACCGTTCGACGAGTCGCGAGGAAGGCTCAGGTGAAGCCAGGAGTTCACATCCTGCGCCACACCTTCTGCTCGCATCTTGCGATGAAGGGAGCGCCGGCGAGAGCGATTCAGGAGCTCGCTGGGCATCAAGACCTGACCACGACGCAGCGGTACATGCACCTCACACCCGGCTGCGCTCGAGGCGGCGATTAGGTTGCTGGACGGTCCGGCTAAAGCCGGACACTACGGCGAGGTCGATCAGGACTCGACGGTAAGCCATCAGCCGTGGAGAAATAGTGGAGGCGGCGGGAAATCGGCCCTGAATCTGCCGATTTCCTAAGCAAAATGGTGGAGGCGGCGGGAGTCGAACCCGCGTCCGAAAGCACGTCGTCGTGGGACTCTACATGCGTGTCCGCGTCTGGGTTCTCGTGCCCCGCGTGAGGACGCGGCCAAAACCGCGGGGCACCAGCCTCGGAAAATCTCGCGGCCACGCGCCGAGGCGCCGCGTGGCCACCAGCCTGCTTAATGGCGTTCGACCCCCAACCACCAGGCGAGGTCAAGGCGAACGTCACAGCTTAATTAAGCTGCGAGAGCGTACTGATTGTCCGCAGTTAACGGATGTTCCATCGGATTAACGAGTCAATGGTGCTCGGCATGCATCCCGCAATCTCATGCCCCCGTCGAAGCCAATTTCGCCCCCTCAGGGTGAGTCGCCGCGCGCCGGTCGCTCCCGCGGCGCGGTTTCCCTTATTGCTACACGGCCGATAGCCGCCCTACAGCAAAGACCCGAGAGACCCGTTCCGCTCGAGCTTCCGATACGAGTGTGAAGCCTCTACACTAGTGGCAGACGTCCGGCGGCCGCCTTCGCCCCGTTGCGCTACGGCGCCCAGGGAAGCCGGACACATCAGTCCGGCTAGCCGGACACACCGTCCGGCTGAAGCCGGACACTACATGCAGCGCAACCGAGGGCTGCCCGTGACGCATTCGATGCCGACGCTCAGATCAGGAGACCCGCTCTGGTACAAGGACGCGGTCTTCTATCAGTTGCACGTCAAGTCGTTTGCCGACAGCAACGCCGACGGCGTCGGCGACTTCCGCGGCCTGACCAGCAAGCTCGAACACCTCGCCTCGCTCGGCGTCGACTGCCTGTGGCTGCAGCCGATGTACCCGTCGCCGTTCCGCGACGACGGGTACGACATCTCGGACTACACGAGCATCCATCCCAGCTACGGCACGCTGCAGGACTTCACCGAGTTCCTCGAGCACGCGCACGCCCTCGGGCTGCGCGTGATCATCGAGCTGGTCCTCAATCACACGTCGGATCAGCACGCGTGGTTTCAGGAGGCGCGCAGCTCCACCGACAATCCGCGCCGCGACTGGTACGTGTGGAGCGACACCGACGATCGCTACCGCGGCGTCCGCATCATCTTCATCGACACCGAGCTCTCGAACTGGGCGTGGGATCCGGTGTCGAAGGCCTACTACTGGCACCGGTTCTTCAGCCATCAGCCGGATCTCAACTACGACAACCCCGCCGTGCGCGAAGAGATCTGGAAGGTGATGAAGTTCTGGCTCGATCTCGGCGTCGACGGCTTTCGCGTCGACGCCGTGCCCTATCTCGTCGAGCGCGAGGGCACCTCGTGCGAGAACCTGCCCGAAACGCACGCCGTCCTCAAGGAGCTGCGCGCCCGGCTCGACGCGAACTTCACCGGGAAGGTGCTGCTCGCCGAAGCCAACATGTGGCCCGAAGACGTGCGCCCGTATTTCGGCGACGGCGACGAGTTCCACATGTCGTTCCACTTCCCGATCATGCCGCGCATGTTCATGGCGCTGCGGCTCGAGGATCGGAAGCCGCTCATCGACATCATCGAGCGCACGCCGAACATTCCCGGAGTCGTGTCAGTGGGGACTGTTCCTCCGCAACCACGACGAGCTGACGCTCGAGATGGTCACCGACCTCGAACGTCAGTACATGTGGGACGAGTACGCGAAGGATCCGCGCGCGCGGATCAACCTGGGCATCCGCCGCCGGCTGGCGCCGCTCCTCGACGGCGATCGGCGCCGTATCGAGCTGATGATCGGCCTGCTGATGTCGCTGCCCGGGAGCCCGATCCTCTACTACGGCGACGAGATCGGCATGGGCGACAACGTCTATCTCGGCGACCGCAACAGCGTGCGCACGCCGATGCAGTGGACCAGCGGCGTCAACGCCGGCTTCTCCACCGCCGATCCCGAGCGGCTCTGGCTGCCGCTGGTCTCGAACGCCGTCTTCGGCTATCAGGCGGTCAACGTCGAATCGCAGCAGCGCAACCCGACCTCGCTGCTCAACTGGATGCGGCGGCTGATCGAGGTCCGCAAGCAGGCGCGCATCTTCGGCCGCGCCTCGATCGAGTTCCTCAAGCCCGACAATCACCGCGTGCTGGCCTTCACGCGCACGCTCGGACGCGAAACGATTCTCGTCGTCAGCAACCTGGCGGGCACGGCGCAGGCCGTCGATCTCGACCTGAGCCGGCTCGCCGGCGCGATCCCGATCGAGATGTTCGGCGGCAGCGTGTTTCCGCGCATCGGCACGGCGCCCTACATCATGATGATGGGCCCGTACGACTTCTACTGGTTCCGGCTGCGGCGGCTGTAGCGACTGTAACGAGATCGAGACGTGGACACCGAGAGCACGCTTCCCGACGCGCTCCTCCGGCAGCTGATTGCCGTCGGCCAGGTCGACGTCCTCGTCGGGCTCCCGACGCTCAACAACGCGACCTCGATCATCGACGTCGTGCGCGCCGTGCACGTGTCCTTCACGCAGCGACTTTCCCCGTCTGCGGACCGTCATGATCAACTCCGACGGCGGTTCGACCGACGGCACGCCCGGATCTGATTCGCAGCGCCACATTCGCCGAGGCCGATCGCGTGCAGACGTCGCATCCGCTGCGCACCCTGCACCGCGTGCTCGCGCCGTATCACGGCCTGCCCGGCAAGCACACCGCGCTGCGCACGATCTTCGCCGCCGCGGAGCTCACCCAGGCCAAAGCGCTCATCGTCATCGATCCGGGCGGACCGTCGACAACGCCCGAGCGCGTCACCGAGCTCATTGCCCCCGTCGCGCGGGGCGATGTCGAGTTCCTGGCGCCGCGGTATCGGCGGCATCCACGCGACGGTGTCCTCATCACACAGCTCGTGCGGCCGCTGGTCCGCGCCCTCTACGCCGTCGGCCTCGACGAACCGCTCGGCGCAGAGTTCAGCTGCTCGGGCCGCTTCGCGTCGCACTGTCTCGAGCAGGACATCTGGGTCCACGAATCGGCGCGGTTCGCGATCGATCTGTGGCTGCGTACGGAAGCGGCCGCCGAGCGTTTCCCCATCGGTCAGATCTGGCGGCCAATGCCGACACCCGCCGGCAGCCGGACGACGCTCCGCGACGTGGTGCACCAGGTGGTGCTGGCCGTGGTCGAGAGCCTGCGTGCGCACGAGTCGTTCTGGCGCAACGCCAACGCGGTCTCGGAGCTGCGCACGTGGGGCACCGATCCGGTCGTCATGCCCGATCTCACCCCCTGGGACTTCCAGGCCCTCGCCGAACAGGCCCGCCGCGACATCGTCGAGATCACGCCGCTGCTCGAGGACGTGCTCGATCCAGGGTTGTTCGTCGGAGTGATCGACAACGCCAACGGCACCGGGCCGCGGTTCGACGATGAGTTGTGGGTGCGAACGGTGTACGGATTTGCGACCGCGATCCGGCACGGACGTGCGGCCATCGACCACATGGCCGACATGTTCGTCCCGCTCTATATGTGGCGCGCCGCGGCGTTCATGGCGGAAACCGCGCCGGATCCGCCGTCTGCTGTGCAGGCACGGCTCGATGCGCTTGTGCGACGCGTTTCAACGGTTGAAGCCAACGCTGGTGGCCAGCTGGTCGAACGAAGTGTGAGGTCACGATGATTCAAGAAATCGCCGATGCGCTGGTGCAGTCGTGGCGGAACTTCGCCTCGGCGTTTGTACTCTTCGTGCCGCGACTCGTCGCCGCCACCATCATCTTCGCCGGTGGTTTCGTGATCGCGCTGGTCGTCCGCCGCGCGATTCAGCGGGCCCTGGTGTGGATGAACTTCGATCGCCTGACGCTGCGCAGCGGCGCCAGCGAGATGCTGCGGCTGGCCGAGATGCCGCCCGCCGACGTCCTGATTGCGAAGATCGTGTTCTGGATCGTCTGGATCGGGTTCATCGTGTCGGCCGTCGACACGCTGCAGCTGGCGCCGTTCCAGGGACTGGTCGAAGAGTTCTTCCGCTTCGTCCCGCGCTTCCTGGTGGCGCTGCTGGTGCTCTCGATTGGCTTTCTCGTCGGGAACTTCCTCTGGCGCGCCACGCTGCTCGCATCAGTGAATGCCGGCCTCCCCGGCGCGCGTTTGCTGAGCGGATCGCTTCGTGTGCTCGTCATCGCCATCGGCGTCGTCATGGCGCTGGAGCAAGTGGGCCTCGCCACCTCGGTGGTGCTGGCGGCGTTCGCCATCACCTTTGGCGCGTTGATGCTGGGGCTGGCGATCGCCTTCGGCCTGGGCGGCAAAGACGCGGCGAAGTCGCTGCTCGAAGAGCAGCTCCGGGCCAAACGGCGAACGCGAGTCCGACGCCGCGCCCCATCTCTGAGGGCGTCAATCTCTACGGACTATCAGGATGGCATTCCGGCGATCCAGCGGCGTCCTGCTTCATCCCACCTCGCTGCCTGGTGGCTACGGGATTGGCGACCTCGGTCCCGCCGCACTCGAATTCGTCGATCTGCTCACCGCAGGGAAGCAGCGGCTCTGGCAGGTGCTGCCCCTTGGGCCCACCGGCTACGGCGACTCTCCCTATCAGTGCTTTTCCGCATTTGCCGGGAACCCGCTGCTGATCAGTCCGGACCGCCTGATCGACGACGGTCTCTTGAGTGCGGCCGACGTCGGCCCCCGCGATCGATTCGACCAGCATGACGTGGACTTCCCGGCAGTGATCGCGCACCGGGAGTCGTTGTGGCCGCACGTGCTGGAGCGATTCGACTGCGGCCGGCACTGGCCCCATGCGCGAACGCTTCGAGCGCTTCCGCGTGACGCACGCGAACTGGTTGAATGACTACGCGCTCTTCATGGCGATCAAGAGTGCTCATGGGCAGGCGCCGTGGACGTCCTGGCAGCAGGACATCGCGCACCGTGAGCCCGGAGCCATCGCGCGATGGACCGATCGATGCGCGCGGGACATCCGGCAGCACCAGCTGACGCAGTTCCTGTTCTTCGAGCAGTGGCATCGCGTCCGCGACGCGTGTCATGCGCGATCGATTCAGATCATGGGCGACCTGCCGATCTTCGTCGCGCACGACAGCGCCGACGTCTGGAGTCGGCAGGAGTTGTTTCGTCTCGACGCCGACGGCAATCCCGAGGTTGTCGCCGGGGTGCCTCCCGACTACTTCAGCGCCACCGGCCAACTGTGGGGAAACCCTCACTACCGCTGGGACGCGCTCGCCCGCACCGGATATGCATGGTGGATCGAACGCTTCCGCGCGCTGCTGGAGATCGTCGATGCGATCCGCATCGATCACTTCCGCGGATTCGAGGCGTCCTGGGAAGTCGCGGCCGGATCGGAGACCGCCGTGAACGGCCGATGGGTGAAGGGCCCGGGAGCGGCACTGTTCAAAGCCGTACGCGCAGCACTGAAGTTGAAGCAGCTGCCGTTGGTCGCCGAGAATCTCGGCGTCATCACACCGGCAGTAGAAGCGCTGCGGCAGCAGTTCGATCTGCCGGGCATGGCGATCCTGCAGTTTGCGTTCGGCACTGATCCGCAGGCGCCTGACTTCCGGCCCCACAACTACCTGCGCAATCTTGTGGTGTACACGGGGACTCACGACAACGACACGACGGCCGGCTGGTGGGCCGGCGACGCCGGCCACAGTACCCGGACCGACGACGACATTCGCGAGGAACGCGAGTACGCGAAACAGTATCTCGCCTTCGAAGGGCGGCCCTCCGACAGCACTCAGGGCAGGCCGATTGAGTGGGAGTTCATTCGCGCGGTGCTGGCCTCAGTGGCCAACACCGCGATCGTTCCCGCACAGGATCTCCTTGGCCTCGGAAGCGAGTCGCGCATGAACCGTCCCGGCACTGGCAGCGGTAACTGGCGATGGCGGCTCAGCCCGGGGCAACTGACACGGGATGTGATGGATCGACTCGGCGAGCTGGCCGAAACCTACGAACGTGCGTAGGGCCGGCCGCCTTCGCCACGGCTTAGCGACGCAAGCGGCAAGCGTCGCCCTAGGTCGCTGGATCTTTCTGCCGTCGTCTTCACGATGCCACCCATCAGACCGATGCCGATAATGACCAGCGCACCGGCAATGATCCAGACCTGACCTACACCCAGACGTGACGCACCATAGGCAAGACCTGCCACAACAAGGAGCGTTCCGATCAGGTAGACAACGAAGTTAGTCATGCTCTAGCACTCCCGATCACGTGAAGTGCAAGAGCGCGGCCACTATTTGCTGAGCAGGTCGCGTATGAATGGAAGAGCCTGGTTGCCCTCAGGTGCGGCCGTGAGGTCATCCGAAACAGGCGTAGTGATATAAGAGTCGCGCCCATGCGACTCGTCTTCGAGCAGATCCGGTCCGGCGGCGACCGCAATTTCGGCTACCTGCTCGGCGACCGCGAGTTGCGGACCGGCGTCCTCATCGATCCGTCGTACTCTCCGGAGGTATTCGTCGAGCGAGCCCGGGCCCAGTCGCTGTCGATCACGCACGTCATCAACACCCACAGCCATCCGGATCATACGAACGGCAACGAGCGGGCGCTTGCATTGACTGGTGCCGCGCTGACTGGCCACCCGATGCTCGAGCCGAGCGTCGCTCTCGATGATGGAGCCACGCTGAACATCGGCGATCTGCGCCTGACGGTGCACCACGTGCCCGGGCACTGCGCCGACCATCTCGTCCTCTATGAATCGGTTCACCGGCTGCTCATCACCGGTGACCTGCTGTTTGTCGGCAAGGTCGGCGGCACGCAGAACGATGCGGACGCTCGGACCGAGTGGCGCAGCCTGCAGCGGCTGCTGACGCTCCTCCCCGACGATGCGACGGTTTGGCCGGGGCACGACTACGGTGTCCGGCCAAGCTCGACGATCGGTCTGGAAAAGCAGACCAACCCGTTTCTTCTGTGTGCCGACGAAACCGCGTTCCTGCGGCTGAAAGCTGAGTGGCCGCAGGTCAAACAGCGTCTCGGTTTGAAGTAGGCGCACACGCGTCGATTCGGTTTACGATCTCTGACTGGTGATCGCCGATCCACAGGTCATGTCACGCTGGCGAGTGACGCGCGCGTCGCGCGCGGCGCACTCGTCGCGCTGCTGTGCGTCGCTGCTCGTCGCCCCGCAGCAGGCGCAGGACGCACCCGCAGCCGCCACCGTTGACGCTCGTCTCGAAAGACGGTCGACGTACGGTCCCGACCGTCAACAGCGGCGGCCGCGAGATGATCGCGCTCGACGACGTCGCCTCGCTGTTCCAGGTCGCGGTTCGCGAGGATTCGCTGGCCGGTGGATTCACCATCACCTATCGCGGCAAGACGATTGTCGCCTCGGCGGATCAGCCGATGGCGTCGGTCGACGGCCGCATCGTAACGCTGCCGTCTCCCATCACCCGCAGTGGCCGCCGCTGGCTCGTGCCGATCGAGTTTCTGCCTCGCGCGCTCGGTCCGATCTACGACCAGCGCATCGACCTGCGTCGCGCCGCGCGCCTGCTGCTCGTCGGCGATCTGCGCGTGCCGCGGGTGTCGGCCCGCATCGATGCGGCAGGTCCGCCGACGCGCGCCGCGATCGTCATCACGCCCGCGACACCGGTGGCGGTTGTCACTGAGGCAGGCCGGCTGGTGTTGCGCGTCGAAGCCGACGCGCTCGAGCCGGTCTTCCCAGTGAGCGCCACCGGATTGATCGATGGCGTCAGGATTGGCGATCAACCGAATGTCGTGATTGTGGCGTTGAGCCGTCAGGCCGGGACCGCCAGGACTGCGATTGCGACCGCCGACAACGCCACGCGGGTCGTCATCGAAGTTCCCGTTGCGGAGCCACGGCCCGCCACGCCCGATCCGAAGATACCGGCCGACCGATCCTCGGCTTCCGACGACGGAGTCGTCGCGGCTTCCTGGACTGGAGCCTCGTCAGGCACTGCAGACGCTGGCGATTGACCCCGGTCACGGCGGCGACGAGGCTGGCGTGCGCGGTGCGGCCGGACTCGAGGAGAAACAGCTGACGCTCGACGTTGCGCGCCGGCTCCGCGGGCTCGTCGAACGTGGACTCGGTGTTCGCGTCATCCTGACTCGCGACGACGACCGCGCGGTCGGCATCGACGAGCGTGCCGCGGCCGCGAACAATGGCAAGGCCGATCTCCTCCTCAGCCTTCACGCCAACGGTGCGCTCTCGGGTTCGCCATCCGGAGCAGAGGTCTTCTACGAGCGGCTCGATCGCGAAGGCGAAGCCGTGCGATCGGCCGCAGCCGCCGCGGTTGCGTTGCCGGTCGTCGGCGGCGGCACGCGCAGCATCGACGTCGTGCCGTGGGAACTGGCGCAGGCGCGTCATGTGGAAGCGTCGGCCATGCTGGCTTCCGTGCTCGAACAGGAACTGCGTCAGCGAGTGCCGATGGGACAGCGGCCGCATCCAGCAGGGTCCGATGCGTCTGCTGTCGGCGGCCAACATGCCGGCCGTGCTCGTGGAGATGGCGTATCTGACCAACAGCGCGCAAGAGAAGGCCGCGGCTGGCGACGAATTCAAGAACGCCGTCGCGCAGGCGCTGTACAACGCCATCGTGAGGTTCCGGGGTTATCTCGAGGAGACCTCCGCCCCGTGAGCCGGCGCGCCAAGGTCTACCTGATTGCCATTATCGTCGCGCTCGTCGGTGTCACGTGGGCACTGATGCGTCTCCTGTCGGAACCAAGCCCGGCGCCCGCAACAGCATCGACCACGGCGCCCCCGGTCGAGACCGCACACATCACCGCCACGCTGTACTACGGATCGTCGGACGGACGCGCGCTCGTGCCCGTCCGCCGCGACGTGCCCGCGGCGACGAGCGTGGTCGATCAAGGGCGGCAGATTCTCGCGGTCCAGTTTCAGGATGCGCCGCAGCCGTACGTGCAGGTCGTTCCCAAAGGCACCACGCTGCGCGCCTTCTACGTCACGGAACGGGGCGACGCGTTCGTCGATCTGAGCGGCGACGTCGTCAGCGCGCATCCCGGCGGCTCGCTGACCGAACTGCTCACCGTCTACGCCATCGTCAACGCCGTGACCGCAAACCTTCCCGCCGTTCAACGTGTGCAGCTCCTCGTCGAAGGCAAGGAAGTCGACACGATCGCCGGGCACGTCGATGTACGGCGGCCGCTCGAGCGCGACTCGACCCTCGTCCGCGACGGCCGTAGTGGTGGGGTACCGGCTTCATCCGGTGCCGCGCCGAAGCCGGCCGGCGATGCGGCCAAGCCAACCGACCCAAAGAGCAAAAAGTGAGTACAGTGGTTTCTGCTATGAGATCAGACGGCCGCCTGGCGGAACAACTCCGCCCTACCCGCATTACTCCGAACTACCTGATACACGCCGAAGGGTCGGTCCTCATCGAGGCCGGCAAGACCAAAGTGATCTGCACGGCCAGCGTGGAGGACCGCGTGCCGCCCTTTCGCCGTAACACGGGCAAGGGCTGGGTGACCGCCGAGTACGGCATGCTCCCGCGCGCGACGACGACCCGATCGCAGCGTGAGGCGATCGGCGGGCAAGGTCGGCGGACGCACGCAGGAGATTCAGCGTCTGATCGGCCGCTCGCTTCGCAGCGTCACCAGGCTGGAAGAGATCGGCGAGCGTACCATCACGCTCGACTGCGACGTCATTCAGGCCGACGGCGGTACGCGCACGGCGTCGATCACCGGCGCCTTCGTGGCGCTGGTGCTCGCCGTGCAGAAGCTGCGCGAGCAGGACGTGCTCCGCACGATGCCGGTCACCGACTTCGTCGCCGCCACCAGCGTCGGCATCGTCGAGGGCGAGCCGATGCTCGACCTGGCCTACACCGAGGACTCGCGTGCCGACGTGGACATGAACGTCGTCAAGACCGGCGGCGGTCTGTACATCGAGCTGCAGGGAACGGCGGAAGCACTGCCCTTCGGGCGCGAAGCGCTGAACCGCCTGCTCGATCTCGCTGACACCGGCGTGCGCCAGCTGATCGCGCTGCAGCGCGGACTCGTCGGTCAGTACCTCGAGAAGACGAAGGCCTGAGTGCCTGCCCTGAGCGAGCGAAGCGAGTCGAAGAGGCGTCTGCTCGTCGCCACCACCAACACCGGGAAACTGCGGGAAATCCGGTCGCTGCTCGCTGGCGTGCCCGTCGAGCTGATGACGCTGCGCGATCTTCAGACCCGATCGAAGAGCCCGAGGAGACGGGGCGCACCTTCGAGGACAACGCCCGGCTCAAGGCACTGTATTACTCGTCGCAATCCGGCATGACGACGGTCGCGGAGGATTCGGGGCTGGTGATCGACGGGCATGGACGGAGAGCCCGGCGTTCGTTCGGCCAGGTTCCTTCGACCCGACGCCACGTATCCGGAACGGTTCGCGGAGATCTTTCGGCGACTCGCCGGACCGCCTGAGAAGAACCGCGCAGCGCGCTTCGTCTGCGCGCTGGCGGTCGCCGACGGATGGACGAATCGTCTACGAGGCGCGCGGCACCGTCGAAGGCGAGATTGCCCGCGAGCCGCGAGGCGACCGCGGGTTCGGGTACGACCCGATCTTCTATTACCCGCCGTACGGCTCCACGCTCGCCGAGGTCACCGAAGAGGCCGAAGCTCGCCGTCGCTCACCGCGGTCAGGCGTTCCGTGCTCTCGCATCCTGGCTGCGACCGCGCTGCTCCCACGTCGCACTGAATCTGCACGTCTCACTTTCAGACGTCTCAGCCTCGGCCAAAAGGTCCTCGCTCCGCAGGGTTCCAGTCTGCGCAAGAACCTCTGACTTTGCCAGATTGGCACGATCACCGATCTGTTGAGACGTCGTGAGCACTTCCGCGACGTTTTGTGCGACGTCCGCGCAACGACTTGGGCGTGTGCCATCAGCTGTGCCGTTGGCGTCTCTGGTTGCCTTAGTCTCTAGCGCATGTCGGTTTTGGTATCGAGATCTGTCCGCGTCTGGATGCTCGTCGCGATCGCCATTGCGATCGCGTCGGGCATCCGTCTGCGGCAGAAGCGGCCGTCCTCGCGCAAGCTCGACTCCGCGCTCGCCGGCGTGGCTGGCAAGGGCGGTCATCGCACACGCGTGATCGTGCGTCTGCGGCAGGGCGCGGGCGCGTCGGTGCGAGAGTGCTGCGCCGCACGCAGTCAGACATCAGATACGACCACGAGTCGATCTCGGCGCTGACCACGGATCTTCGCGCCGACAGCCTCGAAGCGATCGCCGATCTGGACGATGTCGAATCGGTCTCGATTGACGCACCGGTCTCGGCCCTGGCGACGGCGATCCCGGCCACGGCAGGAGCCGTCGCTGCGCCGAACGCTTGGAGCATCACCTCGGATATGCGGCTCGCCGGACGCGGCGTCGGCGTGGCGGTGATCGACTCTGGCATCTCGCCGCTGCCGGAGTTCGGCCGCCGGATTCGCGCCTTCTACGACTTCACGCGCGGCGGCATCTCGACGCGTCCGTACGATGACTACGGCCACGGCACGCACGTCGCCGGCCTGATCGCGTGGCGGTCCGGCCGGTGGCGGCGATCTCGTCGGACGTCGGCGTCGCGCCCAAGGTGTCGCTCATCGGCCTCAAGGTGCTCGACGCCAGGGGCGCGGCTACACGAGCGACGTGATCAAGGCGATCGAGTTCGCGATCGCCAACAAGCACGCGCTGGGCATCGACATCATCAACCTGTCGCTCGGTCACGTGCCGTTCGAATCGGCGAAGACCGACCCGCTCGTGCGCGCCGTGGACAAGGCCTCAGCGGCCGGCATCATCGTCGTCGTCGCGGCGGGCAACGTCGGCATCAGCCCGGCGACGGGCACAGCCGGCATACGGCGGCATTCTCTCGCCGGCCAACGCCCGATCGGCGATCACCGTCGGCGCCGCGCACACGATGGGCACGCGCACGCGCGCCGACGACGTGATCGGCCCGTACAGTTCGCGCGGACCGACGTGGGGCGACGGATATGCCAAGCCCGACCTGGTCGCGCCCGGTCACAAGCTGCTGGCGCCCGTGGACGACGACAGCGAGCTGCCGACGGAAGAACCCGTCGTTGAAGTCCGGGTCGCGTACGGCCCGACCTACCTCACGCTGACCGGCACGAGCATGGCCGCGGCCGTGACGTCGGGTGTCGTGGCCCTGGTGCTCGAAGCCAACGCGGACGCGTTCTTCCTCGCGAACTCCGCACCTGACGCCGAACGCGATCAAGGCGATCCTGCAGTACACGGCGCTGCCGATGCGCGACGCGTCGGGTGTGGCCTACGACCGCATGACGCAGGGTGCTGGTGCGCTGAATGCGGACGGCGCCTGCACCTGGCGACGGCCATCGATACGACGCTCGCGCGAGCCGCTACTGGCTGGTCTCAGGCGTCGCGCCCGTCTGCTACATCGACGGCTCACAGCCGTGGTCGCAGTTCGTCATCTGGGGCAACAACCTCGTCTGGGGCGACAGCGTCCAGCGCGGCTGGCGGCCTGGGACGAGAACGTCATCTGGGGCGACAACATCATCTGGGGTGACAACGTCATCTGGGGCGACAACATCGTCTGGGGCGACAGCACCATCTGGAAGACCAACATCGTGTGGGGCGACAACCTGATTTGGGGCGAGAACCTGATTTGGGGCGAGAACCTCGTCTGGGGCGATCGGCTGGACGAAAACGTGATCTGGGGCGACTCCATCCTCGGCAGTAACGAACGACTGGCACAACAACACTAACGACAAGGACTGAGTCATATGAACGCTCACGTGACGACAATTCGCGCCTGCGGCGCAAGGTTGTCTGGGACTAACGGCTGAACACATCATGAACGCGGTGTCCTCCACGGGCGTCTGGGCTGGGTTCGCGACTGGGTGTCGCGAAGTCACGAGCCGGCGAAGGGTGATGCATCCCGGGCGATGAGCCTGGAGCACTTGCCCATCTCCGCGAGTGTCTTCGTCATTGCCATCGTGGCCGTCGGCTGCGTCGTGACTGATCCTCCAGGGACCGCGCCAGATCATCCATCCCGACGCAGTTCGTCGCCCTGCTGGCGGCGTCGGTGCTCGCCTCGAGCCTGCGGCTGCGTCTGCCGCTCGGCACGAGCGCCTCGAACCTGTCGATCTCCTACAGCGTGGACTTTGCGGCCCTGCTGCTCATCGGGCGCGAGATGACGATGCTGGTCGCCGGCGCGAGCGCGTGCGCGCAGTCGATCTTCGGGACCAATCGACGCAACCCGGCGTTCCGCATTCTGTTCAACGCCGCGGCCCTCGTCCTCACGGTGCAGGCGGCGGGCGTGACGTTCACGTATTTCGGCGGCCAGCCAGGCGACCTCGATCTCGCGTCGATCGCCAAGCCGCTGGTCGCCAGCGCGCTGGCCTACTACCTGGTGAACACGCTGATCGTGGCCACCGCGGTCGGCCTCGCGGCGCGCCAGCCGGTGTGGCAGTGTCTGGCAGACGAACTTCCTGTGGACCGCGCCGAGCTACTTCGTCGGCGCCGGTGCCGCGGTGGCGGGCGTCGCGCTGTGGGACGACGAGCCAGTGGTGGCTGCTGCCGCTGGCCGGCCGCACCGGTCTATCTGACCTTCCGGTCGTATCGCATGTACGTGGACCGGATCGCCTCCGAGAAGCGCCACAAGGAAGAAGTGCTGCGCCTGCACGGCGACACGGTCGCCGCGCTCGAAGCCGCGCGCCGCTCCGAGCAGCGCTATGCGCTGGCGGCCGCCGGCTCGAACGACGGTCTGTGGGACTGGGACATTCCGGCCAACTCGCTCTACTGCTCGGATCGCTGGAAGTTGATCGTCGGCCTCGACGGCGAACGCCGAGGTCTCGACGCACGAGCAGTGGCTGGACTACGCGCACGAAGAAGATCGTCCGGCGTCTCGTCGAAGCGCTTCGCGCCCACCTCGATGGCGAGCGTGCGCACTTCGAGCACGAGTACCGCGTGCGCCAGGTGCACGGCGAGCTCCGCTGGGTGCTGTGCCGCGGCATCGCCGTCCGCGACGACGCCGGCCGGCCGGTTCGCATGGCCGGCTCGCTGACCGACATCACCGAGCAGCGTCGCGTCCGCGACTCGCTGTCACAGGCCGCGCGTCACGATCCGTTGACGAACCTGCCGAACCGCACGCTGTTCAGCGAGCTGCTGCAGCGCGCGATCGCGCAGGGCGCGCGCTCCTCGTCGCATCAGTACGCGGTGCTGTTCATCGACCTCGACGGCTTCAAGCTGGTGAACGACAGCCTCGGCCACATCATCGGCGACCGCTTCCTGATCGCCATCGCCCAGCGGCTGCAGTCGCAGCTGCGGCCCGGGCGACTCGCTGGCGCGTCTCGGCGGCGACGAGTTCGCCGTGCTGGCCGAGAACTTCTCGACGCCCGAGGACGTGTGCGCGATCGCCGAGCGTCTGCTGAACGCGCTGGCCGAGCCGTTCCGCATCGCCGACCACGAGCTGTTCGGATCGGCGAGCGTCGGCATCGTCGTCGGCGGCGCGCAGTATCGCAGCGGTGGACGCCGTGCTCCGCGACGCGGACATCGCGATGTATCGCGCCAAGTCCAGCGGCCGCGGCGGCTACGAGATGTTCGATCCGGACATGCACGCCGTCGGCGCTGGCGCGTCTGACGCACGAGACCGAGCTGCGCCGCGCCGTCGAGCGCAAGGAGTTCTCGGTCTTCTATCAGCCGATCGTCGAGCTGTCGACGTCGCGGATCATCGGGCTCGAGGCGCTGCTGCGCTGGAAGCGTGCAGGACGGTCACATCGACTCGCCGGCCGAGTTCATCGCCATCGCGGAAGAGACCGGGCTCATCATCCCGCTGACCTCGCACGTGCTGGTCGAGGCCTGCTATCAGGTCGCCGCGTGGCAGCAGATGTTCGGACGGCCGCTGCAGCTGTCGGTGAACGTGCCGTCGAAGCTGTTCGCGCGCGCCAGCTTCGTCGACGAGGTCGAGACGGTGCTGGCGAGCAGCGGCCTGCTGCCGCACAGCCTGCAGCTGGAGATCACCGAGAGCGTGCTCATCAACCATTCCGACGTCGTCGATCAGAACTTCGAGCGGCTGCACCAGATCGGCGTCGCCGTCCACCTCGACGACTTCGGCACCGGGCTACTCGTCGCTCAGCTATCTGCAGCGCTATCCGGTGGATGCGCTGAAGCTCGATCGCTCCTTCGTCGCGCGCATGGGCACGCACGAGAACGACGTCGTCGGCGGCGCGATCGTGAAGCTGGCCCGCGAGCTCGGCATGGGCATCATCGCGGAGGGCGTCGAGACGGTGGAGCACGCCGAGCAGCTCGTCGGCGCTCGACTGCCCGCATGCCCAGGGCTATCTGTTCTCGGAGCCGCTCACGGCCAGCGCCGTCGTGCCGGTGCTGGCCAAGCAGTTCGCGCCGGCGCTCGCCAACGTCTCGTAGCCGAACGTCAGTGTCCGGCTTCAGCCGGACCCTCAGATCTTCCGCAGCCGCACGCGCCGCACCGCGTGGTCGCTGCCCTTTCTCCAGAATGACGTGGGCCCGCTCGCGCGTGGGCTGCACGTTCTCCCGCAGGTTGACCAGGTTGATCGATCGCCAGATGCCCGCGCGGTCTCGATCGCCTGATCGGTCGTCAGCGCCGCGTAGCGATGGAAATAGGACGAGGGGTTCGTGAACACCGTCTCGCGCAACGTCAGGAACCGCTCGACGTACCACTGCTCGATGTCGTTCTCCTGCGCGTCCACGTAGATCGCGAAGTCGAAGAAGTCCGACACGAACATCGGCATCGGCCGGCCGGCGCGGCTGCCGCCCGTCTGCAGCACGTTCAACCCTTCGACGATGACGACGTCCGGGATGACGAACGGTCTGGTACTCGCCGGGCACGATGTCGTAGCGCAGATGCGAGTACACCGGCGCCTGCACCTCGGGCACGCCGGACTTCACGTCGGCGAGAAAGCGCACGAGCCGCCGCACGTCGTAGCTTTCGGGAAAGCCCTTGCGGTCCATGATGCCGCGCGCGTCGAGCGTCGGATTGCGGCAGCAGGAATCCGTCGGTGGTAATGAGATCGACCTGCGGATGGCTGGGCCAGTGCGACAGCAGCGCCTTCAGCACGCGTGAGATCGTGCTCTTGCCGACCGCCACGCTGCCGGCAATGCCGATCACGAACGGCACACGCGGACTGTCGGATCCGACGAACGTCGCGGTCGCCTGATGCAGGCTCTGCGTCGCGCCCACATACAGATTCAGCAGCCGCGACAGCGGCAGATAGACGTCGGCGACCTCGTCGATCGACATGCGCTCGTTGAGGCTGACGAGCGGCCGCAGCTGCGGCTCGGTCAGCGGCAGTGGCGTCGACGCGCGCAGCCGCGCCCACTCGGCGCGCGTGAACTCGACGAACCGCGAGATCGCCACCTGATCGCCAGGGCCGGGCACATGGGCATTGTAGGGGCGACGCATGCGTCGCCCCTACACCGGCGCGTCTGACGCCGTCCGAGGACAGCGGGGTCTGACCCGGGGTCAGACCCGGGGTCAGACCCCATGCAGATCACCGAAAAAGACCAGCATTTACCCGGCTGTCAGAAATGGCGTAACGTTTGCCTCGGGGACAGACCTCGACGCGTCTGCCTCGCGTCGCCGTTTGCGGAGGAACAGCCCATGCGCATGTGGCTCCCCCTAATTCTGGTACTCCTGATGGCCGGCGCTGCCAACGCCGGTCCGAACAGGATCCCCAGCCAGTGCCCCGGCCCACACCAGATTTCCTCTTCGGTCGGCCAAGCGGCACCCTCGGCCTCCGGGGCAGCTGGTTGTCGAATCGCTCCGGCAGTGACTGGTACGACTTCGTCACCGACCAGCTCACCATCGACCGCAAGAACTTCAACGGCCCCGGGATCGGCACTGATCTCGGCATTACCCTCACTCGACGCGTCGATGTGATGATCGGCTTCGACTACAGTCAGTCCACGACAGCACTCCGAGTACCGGCGCTTCGTGGACAACAACCGACTGCCCATCGAGCAGAGACCACGCTGCGCGGCGCGAACATCGGCGGCGGACTCAAGTTCGCGCTGACCGAGCGCGGCCGCGAGGTTGGCCGGCTCGCCTGGGTGCCGCGCAAGCTCGTGCCGTACGTCGGCGGCGGCGGCGGCTGCCATGTGGTTTCAAGTGCGCCAGTCCGGCGACTTCGTAGACTATGTCGACCTCTCCGTGTTCACCGATGTCTTCGAGTCGAAGGGATGGACGCCGAGCGCGCACGCATTCGGCGGTGTGGACGTGACGAGTCCTGCGTCGCGCGTACGTGACGTTCGACGCGCGCTACCGTGGGCCTCGGGCAATCTCGGACCCGACTGGATCGACTTCGATCCGATCGATCTCTCCGGATTCGGACTCTCGGCCGGCTTCAACTTCATCATCTCGGAGGTCCGATGAAAACCCTCGCTTCCGGCGTTGCGCTTCTGCTCCTGGCGTGCCGGCGCACGCGCAGAACACGGCCGACCCGCGATGGAACCGCTGGACCGGCTGCTGGGACCTGGTCACGGAGAACTCGCGCGAGGGCGCGCCGAGCCCGGAGACCGCCGGCCGCGCGACCGCGAACGCAACCGCGCGACCCGGCACGACCACAGGTCTGCGTCGAGACTGTCACCGACAGCGGCGGCGCCACGTTCACGCACCAGGGTCGGCACGCAAACACCGATCGTCCAGACCGTCGTCGCCGACGGCACGGAGCGTCCGATCACCGAGGACGGCTGCACCGGCACGCAGCGCGCCGAATGGTCGGCTGACGGCCTGCGGCTCTACGCGCGCGCCGAGCTGACCTGCAAGGGCGATCAGGCGACTCGCCGCGTGTCCGGTCTCGCGATGCTCGGCCCCGACGGCAGGTGGACCGACGTGCAGTCGGTTGATATCTCGAGGACGAGAAAGCTTCCGCGTCCGCCAGTATCGCCGCGCAGACGATGCCACGCATCGTGCCGGCATCGCCGCAACCGCGCTGACGCTCGACGACGTGAAGGAAGCGAGCGCGAAGGTGTCGCCGCGGGCGCTGGAAGCGGCGCTGGTCGAGACGCGCGCATCGTTCACCTCACCAGCAAGAGTCTGCTCGAACTGCAGGACGCCGGCGTACCCGCGAGCGTCGTCGATCTGATCGTCGCGTTGTCGTATCCGGATCGATTCGTCATCGAGCGGACGGCGCCGTCGATCGTGCCTAGGCGCCGATCATCGACGATCCATTTCTGTTTGGCTGGGGCTTCGGCTATCCGGCGTGGTCGGACCTGTACGGCTTCTACTCACCGTTCTACGGCTCGTTCTCGCCGTACTACTACTCACCATTCGGGTATCCGTACTACCGTGGGTATTACCCGTACTACTTCGGCGGCGGCGGTTACTCGATTGACGGCGGCGGTGGCGGTGGCGGTGGTCAATCCGCCGGACCGGCCGAGCGGCCAGGGCCGCGTCGTCGACGGACAGGGATACACGCGCGTGAGACCGCGCGAGAGCGAGCCTGTGCACGACGCGAAACGGCGGCTCGACCGCGAGCTCGAGCGCGGCGGCGGCGTCGGCAGCCTCGTCGTCATCGGCGGCAGTTCGGGCGGCGGCAGCGTGTCGAGCCTCGGGCTTCTCGAGTGGCGGCGGCAGTAGTGGCGGCGGAGATGGCAGGAGGACGCACCGCTCAGCCACGCTGAGCGCGGAATTCCCAACTGCCACCCACTTGGGAGTTGGGAATTGGGAGTTGGGAGTTGGAAGAGATATCCTCCCGCCATGACGAATTCGATCGGGCGGGTCACCTGCGGATCGATGATCGCCGCCGCGGCGATCATCGCGGCAACGATTGCTGGTCACGCACAGCAGACGCCGACGACCAGCGCCAGCAGCAGGTGGCCGTGGACAGGGTCAGCAGCAGGGCGCGCGTGGCGGTGGTCGCGGTCAGCGTCCCGAATGCCTGAATCCGAAGATCCCCGCCGCTGAGTGCAACATCGGCGCAACGCCGATTCAGTGGCCGGATCCGGTGCTCGGCGACGGTCCTTTCGTCGTCCAGTCAGCGCTTCCCGCCCATCGCAATCTGCGCGTGGTCGTCATGGCGAAGTTTCAGCAGCCGTGGTCGATCGCGTTCCTGCCCGACGGCAACATCTTCGTGACCGAACGGCCCGGTCGTCTTCGCATCATTCGCAACGGCGTGCTCGATCCGAACCCGGTACCCGGCGTACCGCGCGTGCACGTGCAGGGGCTGCAGGGCCTGATGGACGTCGTCCTGCATCCTCGCTTCGCCGACAACAAGTGGGTCTACATCGCGTATCACAAGCCGGTGCCCAACCCGGACGCGCCGCCCACTGCCAATGGCTCGCCGGCGATGGCCGGCGAGACGACGCTGATGCGAGGCACCTGGAATGGGACGGCGCTCGTTGACGTGAAGGACATCTTCGAGTCCGGCGCGACGCGCACCGAATCGTCGCGGATCGGATTCGGCCGCGACGGCATGCTCTACATGACGATCAGCGCGTCGGGCACGGGTCCCGACGTCTTCCGCTCCGCCGATCCGAACGACTACGCCGGCAAGACCGTGCGGCTTCGCGACGATGGGACCATCCCGCCGGACAACCCGTTCGTCAACAAGCCAGGCTACAAGCCGGCGCATCTACACGCTCGGCCATCGCAATGGCCACTCGATGGCGCTCAACCCCGAGACCGGCGAGTTCTGGGTCACCGAGCAGGGGCCGAACGGCGGCGACGAAGTCAACGTGCTCAAGCCTGGGGCGAATTACGGCTGGCCCTACGTGAGCCACGGGCGCAACTACATGGGACCAAAGATTTCAGACAACCCGTGGCGTCAGGACTTCGAGCCAGCCACCGTCGTCTGGGTGCCATCGATTGCCGTGGCCGGCGGGACGTTCTATACCGGCGATCGTTTCCCGGGATGGAAACGAAGCTTTTTCGTCGGCGGCCTGCGCGAGGGCGAAACGCCGCGCACCGGACAGATGCAGCGCATTGAGTTCAACGACAAATGGGAGGAGATCCGCCGCGAGCCGATGCTCCGTGAGCTGCATCAACGAATTCGCGATGTTCGGCAGGGACCTGACGGCCTGCTGTACGTGGTCACGAGCGAGGATCAAGGGGCACTGCTCAGGATCGAGCCGGGCGAACCCGTGCAGTAGCGTCTTTGCCGACGCTTTGGGCGAAGACGGAACGCTCGTCGCGGCGTCCGTCACGAAGACGTCGTTTAGTCACATAATTCAGGTGGTTCGAAGCTGGAATTCCACCGTTCGTCACAAATTGATTGAGCGGATGAGAGGACGCCTCGAAGATTGCACGAAACTGTGACCGTACGCGGAATGGTGCAGAACTGCGGCTGTCATCGTCGCGGTCGTCCTGATGACGAGCACTCGAACACCGGCATCGGCGGTGATCGACGACAGCCTTCTCGTGCGCATTTACGACAACGCCGGGGTGCTGTCCAGCGAATTGTCGTCCGCGCTCCGCACCACCCACGACATCCTGCGGCGGGCCGAGCTGGCCGTGGACTGGGTCCAGTGCCGGGCGCGCAAGGACGGTCCTGTGCCAGCCGTGTGTGACCAACCGCTGTCTTCCGGGGACGTCGTCGTCCGGTTGATCGACGGGTCGGACAAGGAATCCGGCGAACGGCGCGCGCTGGGCTATTCCCTGTTCGACGCCAACGGCGTCAGCGGATTCGCCACGGTCTATGTCGATCGCGTGGACTGGCTGGCCCGGCGTGCCCAGTATCCGCGCGCCCCGCTGCTCGGACGGGCCATCGCGCACGAGATCGGACACCTCCTGCTTCGTTCCAACGCACACACGCAAACGGGACTGATGCGCGAGGTCTGGACCGCGGAGCAAGTTGTGCGAAATCGCCGGGAAGACTGGACGTTTTCACCGGATCAGAACGGCGATCTCAGGAATGCACGATTTGCCGCGACGGGCAATGCCAAGAAAGGCCGTCGCCCGCGCACCTAGCCGAACCTGAGAAAGTCGTCCCTGCGCCGTTAGAAAACGCCACACTCGTGTTCCGGGCCGGCACACGGTCCGCACTCCTGCACGTGTGTGCAAACAACATATAAGACCAGTCCTTCCAACACTTAAGTACGCTCAACGCATTGCCCGATAACAGGGAACAACAGTTGCTCAGTCTGAGGCCGTTGAGTGTGTCTTAGACAGGGCTTATGAGCGTTATGAGACAGATGCTGCCGGGCGCGTTGGAACGCGTCAACAAGGAACTGTGGGTTCTCTTCTCGCTGTTTGCGATCGCGCTGCTGCTGAATCACTTGATTGCCGCGCAGCGGATGGTCCTCAGCTTCTACGTGCTGCCGACCATTGCCTCGGCCTATTTCTACGGCCGCAGACACGGGACGTTGACCGCGTTCGCGAGCGTACTGCTCGTCGTCGGACTGCTGATCTTCCGGAACTCGACGCCGACGGCGACGGGGCTTCAGGTTGGCGTGGCCTTCAGCCAGTGGCTCGAAGTCGCGGTCTGGGGCGGCTCGCTGATCATCACCGGCTATCTGATGGGCACCCTGTACGAGAGCAAGAACGCGCAGATCAACGAGCTGCGCGAGACCTACCAGGGCGTGTTGATGATCCTTCGCCACTTCATCTCGAAGGACACCTACACCGAGAACCACTGCTATCGCGTGTCGGTGTATGCGACGCGCATCGCCGCGCAGATGAGCCTCTCACCCGACCGGATCGAGGACGTGCGTGCGGCGGCGCTGCTGCACGACATCGGCAAGCTCGATATCAGCCGCGACCTGCTCTACAAGGCCGCCAAGCTCACCCGCGACGAGTACGAGTCCGTTCAGACAGCACGTCCCGCGAGGCATCGACATGCTCGAACCGGTCGGCGGCGCGCTGCGTCGGGTGATCCCGATCATCCTCGCCCATCACGACAAGTTCGATGGGTCCGGCTACAACCCGACCAGCGGCGAGAACATTCCGCTCGAGTCGCGAATCATCGCCGTGGCCGACGTCTACGACGCGCTCACGAGCGACCGACCGTACCGCAAGGCCATGTCGCCGTTCGAAGCGCGCGACGTCATCACCAACGGCGCTGAGACGGAGTTCGATCCAAAGGTGATCGCCGCCTTCAATACGCTCTTCAAACGCGGCGAGCTGGAAATCTGGTCGGCGCCGCTCTCAGCGGCGTGACAGCGACGCGTCATCGCTACCCGTCATGCGCGATGACGCTTCGTCGCGAGGATTCTCGCTGATCGAGCTGCTGGTGGTCGTCGCGGTGATTGCGATCATCGCCGGCATCGCCATCCCCGCCTTGCTGCAGGCGCGCATCCGCGCCAACGAAAGCGCAGCGATCGCCTCGCTCTCTGCTATCCGCTCCGCGCAGTCGGCGTTTGCGAGCACCTGCGCCAACGGCGGATTCGCGCAGTCGCTCAACGATCTCGCGAAGGCCACCGGCCGGCGCGGACGCAGAGCTTCATCTCCGAGCCGCTCGGCGTCGAACGGCGTGATCCGTTCGGGGTATTTTGCGAATCTCACTGCTGATGTCGGCGCGATGGTCGTGACACCGGCCGCCGCCACCTGCAACTCGTCGGCGGCCGACGCCATGTCCGGCTACTTCGCTGAACGGCATCCGAGTGGCATCGGTATCAACGGTCAGCGATCGTTTGCGATCGCCACCTCCGCCACGATTTACGTCAAGGACGACGGGGCGCTCATCGCCCCTGGCATGGCGGGCGCGTCAGCGCTCCGCTGACGCGAACGTCCAATTCCCAACTTCCGTTGGAAGTTATGTTCGTCCAGCGGGAATCACAATCGACAGGCTGGTCCGTCCTTCCGAACAATCGAGCGTCAGATGACCGCCGTGCAGCTCGGCAACGCGGCGCGCGGCACGCAGCAGCACGAGCGCGGCGCTCGCGACACTGCTCGACGTCATCGCCATGTCGGGCCACTCGCTTTCGGCCAGCTTCGATCGCCAGTAGTGCGGCAGTTCCGCGCCATCGTGCACGGCTGACAACACCACTGTTCCGTCCGCGCGTGAGTTGACCTGCAACGCGATCACTCGCGAACGGCTCGCCTCGAAGAGCACCGCCGGCGCGAGAATCAACGCGCTGAAGGACGCCGCTAGCAGGTCCTCGTCACCCGATACCGTCTCGCCGACCTTGCGTGACGGCGCATCCAGCGTCAGCCCGCGCAGGCGCCGCTCCGCGGCCGTCTGCTCGATGGCCCGATCGACGATCGTCCGCGCCGGGACTTCCCGCCGAGCGACCGAGACATCGCCTCTGAGCACACGCGCGGCGACAAGCAGGTGCAAGGCGCGCGCAGCTTCGGCCCGAACGAGATCGACAGCGACGGTTTGCGTCAGCGTCGATCCAGGCGACAGCAGATTCGCAGACGAGGCCACCGCGGTCAGACAATCGGCGAACGCTGCAAACGTCAGATCGCCAGCCGGCGACCGGAGTGGGCGCCGCAACACGTGCGACCGGCTTGTCGGTTGATGGCGTGTTCGTCGCCGCCGCGAGAATCGGCGCCTGGTCATCGTCCACGCGTTCGATGAGACAGGGCACCCGACTCAGACCTGCGGCGACCGCCGCCGCGAGCCGCTTTCGTCCGGCAATCACCAGGTGACGGCCGCCGCGGCTGCGAACGAGCAGCGGCTGCAGCACGCCGTGTTTGCGAATCGACTCGACGAAGGCCGCCGACGGCCCGTCCTCATCGTCCTGGTGCTGGGAGTCGAGTCCCTGCACTTCGAGGAACCTGATGGGTGAATTCAGCAGGCCCGAATCGAGCTGCTCGACGTAGTGGGCATCGGCCCGCATGCGGTACCGGGGAGGGCAGTCCTTCCCGGACAGGTGGAATGCCATCGTCTCCGAGGCGAAGGGCGTCCAGACCGGGGTCGATATCTGACATGCGTTGGTGGAAGTGATGCGCGTCTATAGGGTTTACAGGGAGGCCACAGCGTGTTCGTCGCGAGCGGAACCACCGACCTGTAGGGCTGAGTATACCGCAGCAGCAATGTGCAGAGACGGGCTATTGCGACCGGGTGGTTGACCGATAAAACCAGCTAAGAGCCGACCGTTGAACGAGACCGTCTATCTGTTCGCACTCAGCGTGCCCGACCTGCTCGAGCAAATCATCGCCGGCCAGTCCGGACCACGTATTCCCGCTACAGTCCCTCTCGGGGATTGAAAAACGGGCCTGACATGGAAAAGAATCCTGATGTTCCGGATCGCCGCGATCACTGCCCGCCGGGCCGAAGTCGTCCGCTCCGTGATCGAAGAAATCGTCCACAACGGCGTGCCGGTCCTGACGATTAGGGACATCGAAGACTCGCTGCAGGTTTCCTCCGACGCGGCTGCCCGTATCGTCGAACGTCTGGTCAGCGCCGGTCTTCTCGTGCAGGCACGGGAAGGCACCTGGGTCAAGGTTTCTCCCTAGTCCCTCCACGATCTCCACTGCATCTTCATCGCGACCTGCCGATAACAGGTCCAGTGGAAGCGCTCGTACTCATCACTGTTCTAGCCCTGACCGTCGCCGTCGCCGCAGGTCTCGCGAAGGGGGTTCTCAGCCTGGTACTTCATCTCATGGCTGACGATTCTCCGCGCATCGCCGCCGCCCGCTAGGTCCGAGCTCTTTCGGTCGACTCGGAATGTCGCAGTTCAAGGTCGACAAGGAACGTGTCGCTGCCAGTCTCGCCTTGGTCACCGGCCAGTCGGTGACCGGCTGCTTCTTCGTCCTTGGATCCCTCAACAACGCCGTCGGACGCGAGCGAATCGGCGACCTGCTCAACGCCGAGGACGGCTTCTTCCCTTTCCAGCGTGACGACGGGACAACCGGCACAGTACAACCGCGCGCACGTCGTGTTCGTCCGCCTGCCGGCTGGGCGTCGACGAAGAAGCGCTCGAGCCGGGCTACGAGGTCGCGCAACGGCGCAGCGTGATCATGACGCTCTCGACGGGCGCGCGCATCGACGGCATCGTCACGGTGTATGGCCCGGTCGGCTACGACCGTCTCAGCGACTACACGCGCCGCGCCAAGCACTTCCGATACGTGGTCACGCCCTTCGGCTCGGTGATCGTCAACTGCCGACCACATCGTGGAAGTGATCGAGAAATCCGATTCATAACCGGAGAACCCCTGTGTCCGAGCCCGCCAGCCATCGATCGTCTGTTTCGCCTGATGTGTGAACGTGGAGCGTCAGACCTCCACCTCTGCGTCGGCATGCCGCCCCTGGTCAGGAAAGACGGCGAGATCCAGCCGCTCGAACCCGAGGCGGCGGCACTGACGCCTGAGAACGTCGTCGCGCTGCTCGATCCGATCCTGCCGGCGAAGAACCGGAAGAGTTCGGGCGTCGACACGACACCGATTTCGCCTACGAGATTTCCGGGCTGGCGCGCTTTCGCGCCAACGTGTTCATGGATCGCAAGGGACGCGGCGCCGTGTTCCGCGTGATCCCGTCGAAGATTCTGACCGCAGAGGATCTCGGTCTCTCGCCGCACATCCTCGCGCTCTGCCGGTTGAACAAGGGACTCATCCTCGTCACCGGCCCGACCGGCTCGGGCAAGTCCACGACGCTCTGCGCGATGGTGGACTACGTGAACAAGAACCGCAGCGACCACATCATCGCGATCGAGGATCCGATCGAGTTCGTCCACGAGAACCGGAAGTGCCTGGTCAACCAGCGCGAGGTCCACACGCACACCGACTCGTTCAAGGACGCCCTGCGTGCGGCGCTGCGTGAGGATCCGGACATTCTGCTGGTCGGCGAGATGCGCGATCTCGAAACAGTCGCCATTGCGATTGAAACCGCCGAGACCGGTCACCTGGTGTTCGGCACGCTTCACACGACGACCGCCGCGTCGACGGTGGATCGCGTCATCGATCAATTCCCGTCGGATCGTCAGTCACAGATTCGAACGATGCTGTCGGAATCGCTCCGCGCGGTCATTGCGCAGACGCTGTGCAAGAAGATTGGCGGCGGCCGTGTCGCGGCGCTCGAAGTGCTGATCGTGACCTCCGCCGTGAGCAACCTGATTCGTGAGGGGAAGACCTTTCAGATTCCGTCGATGATGCAGGTCGGCAAGGCCGTCGGGGATGGTGTCGCTGAACGACTCGCTCCTGGCGCTTGTCACCAAGAAGCTCGTGGCGCCCGAAGAGGCCTACTCGAAGGCCGTGGACAAGCCAGGCTTCGAGGGCATGCTCAAGCGTTCGGGATTTGATACGAAGTTTGTGGCTGGAGTGGCTGCGTAGCTTCGCAATCAGCGACGGCCGCAATCCGCTCGGCTCGACCGAGCGCCCGGGCTACGCCGATCGAGGTCGCGCCGAGGACTAGCATGCCAATCAACGCGCCCGCCGCACCTAAAGGCAGGATCTCCGGCAGCGCGTCTACCGACGCCCACACTCCGAGAAAAACGGCCACGGCAAACGCCACGCCGATAGATGTGGCGATGGCACCGACAAGACGGATGCGGGATGTAACACTCATTGTGACCTGTTCGGCGGCTGAGCAATCCGCGGACCACGGCTGTAGAGGAATTTCCCGAACAAATCCGCATCGTGCCGCGGGTACACGGCGGAATCGCGTCCGGATTCTAGACAAGACACCTGTGTAATCGACACGTTCTTACGCACCACTACGCACGTCACCCGAGGACGCAGCAACACCTTAGCCTTCGAGGGAGACGAGACCAGTGCGCACCGCGAAGCGCGCCAGCCCGGCGACGTCGTGGATTTCGAGCCGCTGCATCAGCAGACGCCGGTGGGTCTCGATGGTCTTGCCGCTGAGGTTGAGTCGATAGCCTATTTCCTTCGTGGATTGCCCTTCGGCGATCATCTGGAGAATCTCTCGTTGACGTGCACTGAGCAGCGCGAGGGGACTGGTGACGTCCGACTTCCGCTCCAGCACCTTCGACACGGCTGGCGGGACACGATTGCTGATGTACACCTCGCCGCGCAGCGCCGACTCGATGGCGGCGGTGACCTCCGAGACGACGCCGTCCTTCACCAGGTAACCCATCGCGCCCGCACGCACGGACTCGGCCACCCGCTCTTCGTGGCAGTGCATCGACAGCATGATCACCTTGCACCCCGGCAGCTGGCTGGTGAGGCGGCGGGCGGCTTCCATGCCATTCAGACCCGGCATCGAGATGTCGAGCAGCACGATGTCCGGCTGCACCCCGGCAGCGATGTCCAGCGCCTCCCGGCCATCAGCAGCCTCGAAGATCTCCGGCTGGTCGAGCGTGCGCTCGAGCAGCGTGCGAAGACCGGCGCGTATCAACGGGTGGTCGTCCACGATCAGCAGTTTCATGCTCATACAGTCGTCATCACCGGCACGCAGCACTCGACCATCGTGCCTCCTCCACGGCGGGACCTGATCTTCAGCAGGCCGCCGACCTGCTCGAGGCGTTCTTGCATGCCCATCAACCCCAGATGTCCGTCGCGCACCGCCTTACGCGCGGCCGGCACGACGTCGAACCCGGTGCCATCGTCCACGACACGGACCGCAAACACCCCGGCCTGCATCAGTGCCGACACGGCGAGATGATTCGCACGCGCATGCTTCACGATGTTGGTGACGGCTTCGCGCACAACGCGATAGCAGGCCAGTTCCACATCGCGTGACAGGTGCACCTCGTCCACCGGCGCATCCACGAGGACGCGCAGGCCCGCGCGCCGACCTTCTGCGCGCACCATCGTCGTCAGTGCCGGAAGCAACTGCCCTTCCTCGAAAGGTGCCGGCCGCATCGAACGCGACAGCGCACGCACGTCGGAGATGAGACGGTCGAGCGCGCCAACGAACGCCTCATTCGACTGGCCCGGTTGCGCAGCGAGGTGATCGAGCTCGAGCTGCATCTTGAGCGCGACGAGCTTCTGCGCGATATCGTCGTGCAGCTCGTGCGCGAGGCGCGCGCGCTCGACATCGCCGGCGGATTCGAGCTGCCGGGCAAGCTCGTGATGCAGCCGCTCGGCTCGTTGCGTCGATTCGACCGATGTAGCGAGCGACAAGAAGAAGAGACTCACGACGGAGCTGAAGACGTGCGCGCTGAGGTGCGCCTGTAACGCAGAATCTGCGGCGAACGGTCCGAGACCGAGACTCGTCCCGCCGAGGCAGAAGCCGTTCATGACGAGCAGCGACCAGACGGTGCCAGGCACGCCGAATCGAATCGCCGCCCAGACCGCAAACGGCAGCAACAGGAATGGCTGCGTGAGCGGCGCCGGCAGCGGCGGATGCGGACTGAGGAAGATCCACCATGACGCCGCGCTGAGCATCGCGATCTGCAGCGCGCCCTCGGCGACACGACCAGGTGTCCATCGACTCGCGCTGTCCGCGCGCCGGGCGATCATCAGAACGACCGGGGCGATCGTGACGATGCCACTGATGTCTGCAACAATCCAGGTGCGAAGCGCCGTCCCGAATTCGGCGCTCAGGGCCACCGAGGCCAGCATCGCGGCGAGTACTGCGCCAACCGCGGCCACGGCCACGGAGATCGCACTCAAGGAGATGACGTCGGCCGGGTAACGTAAGCGGACGGAGTCAGGGGCGAAGCGCCGGATCAGCAGTGCGGACAGGAACGACTCGCCGAGGATGATGAATGGTGTACCCCACGCCCGGGATCGCAGTGAACCCGATCGAGAGATTCGCTGCGACACCGCCGATGAGCGCGCCGCCGGCTATCGCGCGCCATCGGGCGCGAGGCACCACGAGCAGCAGACCAGTCAGCACACCGCTGGCTGGCCACACCGAGCTGACACTCGCCGTCGTGTCGATCGACAGCGCGACCCGGCACAACGAGAAGTAGCCCGCGGCCATGACCAGGGCCAGACCGATGTCGCTGACGAGGCTCTGACGGGGTGAACTCATCGCGTGCTTCCGATCTCTCACGGAGCAATCCGAGGACCAGGATTGCGCACGCGATTTCCGGACAATTCCTCAACAAATGCGCGAGGCGATTCGTAACACGCGCCGGATTTCCGACATGCGGGCGGCGTTCCCGACACTTCCGAACCTGGAGCCTGGAACGTGGAACTGGAATCTGAAATCGAGACGAGGCAGAGCTGAGCGCGTGGGGAACGGCCGCCGGCGCGGCAGCAATCCAGGATGTGCCGGTGCCGGACGCACTGACCCGGCCGCGGTCATGTGTCCGACGAAATGGCCGGCTAGCGAGTATGCAGGAGCCGTCGAGGCCGCGCACGCTCACCACACGGAATTCGGGCAGATCGATGGCACCGGTTCCGGAGTTCGCGCCACCCGGCTGTCGCGCAATCGACTCCTCCGCCGGATCGAGCGCGCCGGCCCTACCAGCCGCGTTCGCCGACGGCCACAGTCCGGTGCCAATCGAGAGCTTGCGACCCTGCGGGCCACCAACCACCCGCACCATTTGGCCCGCGTACTTGCGTACGCTCTTGCCAGTGAGTCGGTAACGGCTCCCTTTGGATTCATCGAAGGTGAACGACCCGGTGGCCCCGGGTTCGCTACTCACGCAGCCAACGAGTTCGACGGGACTGCGCGGGGGCGTGGTGCCGGACGAAGCAGGAGGGGTTTGCGCGGCTGCTGCGGCCACCAGCACGATGCAGGACAGAAGCGCCAGTGCTGACGTCTTCACCATAGTCTCCTCCTCGATGCGCGCCCCACACTGTACTGCAACAATGTGGCGATGGCGAGCGTCGCGCTCTACGCTCTGCTCTGCGTGATCTGGGGCTCGACGTGGCTCGTGATCAAGATCGGCTACGGCGGACTCGGCCCGTTCAATGTCGCGGCAGTGCGATTTCTGCTCGCCGGCGCGGTGCTGGCCGTCATCATCCCAGTGCTCGGCACGCGCTGGCCGCGCGGCCGCCGGGAGTGGGCGGTCGTCGTGTTCGTCGGTGTCGCCCTGTTCGGCGCCGACTACGGACTGATCTATTGGGGCGAGCAGTTCATCGACAGCGGCCTGACCGCCATCCTTTTCGCCACGCTGCCCCTCTTCACCGTCGCGCTGGCCCATCTCTACATCCCGGGCGATCGGATCACGACTCGTAAACTGAGCGGGACACTCATCGCGTTCGCGGGCGTCGTCGCGTTGTTCGGTGAGAGCCTGCGGCTGGACGTCGAGAAGCTCGGCCCGATGGGCGCCATCATCGTCGCAACCGTGTGCGCCGCAGCCGCGGGTGTCGTCTCCAAACGGCACGGTGCGACACTGCATGCTGCTGCGCTCAACGCACCCGCCATGCTCATCGGCGGCGTGATACTCACGGCAGCGGCGTTGGGCACCGGCGAAGCCGTGCAGCTGCCGCGGGACGCGACCACGTGGGCCGCCATCGCCTATCTGGCGATCATCGGCAGCGTCGTGTCGTTCCTCGTCTACTTCTCGCTGCTCAAGACGTGGAGCGTGACGAGCCTCAGCTTCATCAGCGTGTTCACGCCGGCCATCGCGCTGGCATTGGGGTTCGTGTTTCTCGACGAGCGGCCGACGCTCTGGACTGCGAGTGGGCGCCGTACTGATTCTGGCGGGCGTGGCGTTGGCGTTGACGACGATCAACTCCCAAATCCCAACGCCCAACGTCCAACCACTCCCAACTCCCAACTTCCAAGCTCTCGTGAGCGCGGAGTTGGGAATTGGGAGTTGGGAGTGGCTTGGAAGTTGGGCGTCGGAAGTTGGGAGTTACTTCACTTTCGACGGGTCAGAGACACCGCCGGCGGATCCGCCGAGGAACAGTCGTTTGCCATCGGCGAGCACGAAGTTCCGGCCGACCGCCTTCTGCGTCCCGTCCTTGGCCTGATAGCCCTCGATGACGAGCTCGGTACCGACCGGCACGGTGGTCTTGGTCACGCCCATGCGGATCAACTGATTCGGACTGCCGCCTTCGATCATCCACGTGCTGACCTTGCCGTCCTTGTCCTTGATATCGACGTGGAACCAGGAGTGGGGATTGACCATCTCCCACTTCACCAGCGTGCCCTTCAGCGTGAGCGGCCGGTTGACGTCGAACTCCGCGGCAAACGCGTGATGGCGCGTGCAGCTGCGCTGACGACCGTCAGCAGACCGGCAGCCGGCAATCGCAACGGCGAGCTTCATGCGCATGGCTAGTTCGAGCCCTTCTTCTGTTCGGCGGCCTTCTTCTCGTCGGCGCGCGCGCCGGCCAGGATGTTGGCGATGCCGTAGTTGGTCTCGTGGCAGGCGAACTCGAAGATCGGTCCCTCGGTCTTGACGAGCGGCGCATCGGCCGTCCACGATCGATCCCACGTCGTCGGATCTTCGACCGTGAACTTGTAGCGAGATCGGTGTCGTCGGCGGTGCGCGTGAACCGTTCGGTGACCTTCAGGTTCTCGCTCGCGCCTCTGAACGGGTTCTTGCCGTTGAAGTTCGTCGTCTCGACGACCAGCGTGTCGCCTTCCCAGCGTCCGCGCGAGAGGCCCACCCACTGGCGCACCTGCGACGGCGGCTGCGGACGATTGTCGAGCGGGATGATGCGCACGTCGTGAATCATCTCGGTGAGAATCATCACGTAGCCCGGCGACTGCACGATCTGGTAGTTGGCGTTGTAGCCGGCGTTCATCAGCGGCGGGCCGGCTCCGCCCATGATGATGCAGCGCGAGCCGATCGGCATGTTCTCGCACGGCGTCGTACTGCCCGCCCGCGGCCTTGCGCGCCGCCGCGCGCTCCTGCGCGCGCTTCTGTCCCTGCGCGTTGACCGGCGGCATCTTGCCGTCCGCCGGATCGACGATCAGCGACGTCCGCAGGTTCATCGCGAACTTCGACTGGCTGCGATCCAACCCGAACTGGCTGAAGTCGTAGTGCACGTCGGCCGTCGTGCCCGGCTCGGTCTGCTCCGCTTCGCGGGCCGCCGCGGCCTTGATGGCCGCCTCGGCCTCCTCGGGCGTGTAGATCTCTTTCGTCACACCGTTCGGGCCGCTCGAGCGGCACGTAAGTGGAGTTGGTCCAGAACCCCTGGAGATCGGGCTGACCATCGGGTGTGCGCGGCGCCTTGTACGGCTTTGCCGGCCTGCCGCACTCGCGGGTGCGGCTTTGCCGCGCGGCTTCGCCGCCGCGGTTGTGCGGCGTCGACTGCGTCTGACCCGCGATGGAGATCGTGGCGGCGAGCCCGAGCACGAGGGCGATCGCTGCACCACGCAGGAACGACGGGGTTCGATGCCTCATCTGCTTCTCCTGTATGACCGGATCTACTTGGCCGGCTGCTTGCGCAGATGCCCATAGAGTAAATCTTCCACGAACTCGACGCACCGGAATTCGAGAATCTGAGCGTTTCGCTCGACGTGCTTGTACAGCGGCATGCTCATCTTCCAGGGCCGCGAAAAGACCTTGGGATCTTCAATGGTCACTTCGTAATTGATGGTTTCCGCGCTCCGCGCGGTGAAGCGCTCGACGACGTGCAGCGCCTCGCTGTGAAAATTTCCCGCCCGATCGAACCAGCTCAGATCGTTGAACCCCTTGGTATCGACGACCAGCGTCTCCCCTTCCCATCGCCCGTTCGACCATCCCATCCAGCTGTCCGCGGGCGCCTCGGTCTGGTCGGTCATATAGATCGTCCGCACCGCGCCGGCGAACTCGTGGACCATCATGATGTGCTTCGTGCTCTGGATGATCTGGAACGGGAATGCCCTGATACGTCGCGCGCGGCACGCCGGGCAGGTAGCACTTGATCTCCGGATCGAGCTTCAGCCGGTTGGCGTAGTTCTCCTGCTGCTTCTTGCGCGCCTGCGGGCAGATACGGGATCTCGCCGCCCTCGACGACGCCGAGGCCGGCCGGCACCGCGCCGGCGGCGCCGAGCTCGCGCACCGGGCTCGGACCCGCCGGATGCGCCTCGATGTTCCAGTTCGCGGTGTTCATCGTCTGCCAGATGCCGTTGAGATTCGGCTTGCCATCCGGCGTGCGCGGCGCGCGATACGCCGTTGCCTGCTGCGCCGTCACACTGGTGAGCGCCGGCAACAGCCAGCCCGCCAGCACCGCGAGAGTCGTCCCGATCAGCAATCGGTTCCGCATTATTTGGAGCCCTTCTTGAGTGCGTCTTCCGCCGCCTTCTTCTCTTCCAGCCTGGCGCCGACCAGCGTGTTGTAGAGACCGAAGTTCCCTTCGTGGCACGCATGCTCGAAGATCGGCCCCACCGTTTTCTTCATCGCCGACTCCGCGGTCCACGGTCTCGTCCACATCGTCGGATCGTCGATGGTGAACGTGTATTCGATCGTGTCGTCGGCGAGCGCGCGTGAACCGCTCGATCACCTTCAGGTTCTCGTCCGAGCCGCGGAACGGATTCTTCGCCGTTGAAGTTCGTCGTCTCGACGACCAGCGTCTCGCCGTCCCAGCGGCCGCGCGACACGCCCATCCACTGACGCACCTTCGCGTCGGGCTGCGGACGGCCATCGAGCGGGATGATGCGCACGTCGTGGATCATCTCGGTGAGGATCATCACGACACCCGGCGCCTGCACGATCTGGTAGTTGCTGTTGTAGCCGGCGTCCATCATCGGCGGTCCGGGACCGCCCATGATCAGGCAGCGATCGTCGAGCTGATTGCTCTCGGCCGAATCCCATCGCCCGCCAAGCTTCTTCTGCTCTGCCGCGCGCTGCGCCGTCCGGCGCTTCCCTTCTTCGGTGAGCGGCGGAATCTTGCCGTTCGGCGGATCGACGATGAGCGAGGTGCGCAGATTGCGGACGAACAACGATTGACTGCGGTCGAGTCCGAACTGGCTGAAGTCGTAGTGCACATCAGCCGTCGTGCCGGGCTCGGTCTGCGCGCTCTCGCGCTGCATCGCGAGCTTGATCGCGGCTTCCGCCTCCTCGGGCGTATAGAGCGCCTTCGTGACTCCATCGGGCCGTTCGAGCGGCGTGTAGGTCGAGTTGGTCCAGAACCCCTGGAGATCCGGTTGTCCATCCGGTGTGCGTGGCGCCTTGTACGTCCGCGTCTGTGCAGCGACGACCGTTGCCGCCACGAGGAATGCCGCGATGGCGCTCGTGCACCATCGCACCGTCGCACCGTCGCCCCCTCGCACCCTCGTCATTTCGCATCTCCTCGCAGCGCAAAGGCGAACAGCGAGTTGCCGGCGGCAATCGTCACGTACTGCTTGCCGTTGACGGAATAGCTCATCGGACCCGCGTTCACCTGACCACCGAGCGCCGTCTTCCACAGCAGCGCGCCGGTCCGCGCATCCAGCGCGAAGAAGTAGCCTTCCTTGCCGCCGCTGAACACGACATCACCGGCCGTAGACAAGCACGCCGCCCCACGTGATGTCGGCCATCTTGTACTCCCACTTCGCTTCGAGCGTGTTCGGATCGTAGGCGCGCACGACGCCATACGCCTCGTCCTCGTTGTTCAGGAAATTCTGCAGATTGATCTGCCCCATCGTCGTCTGACGAGGGTTGATGCCGTTGGCGCGAGGGAACTCGCCTTCGACCGCGACCGTGCTCGAGTTCTCGAAGTGCGCGACGTAGTACAAGCCGGTGCGCGGGCTGAAGGACGGTGGCGCCCAGTTGGTGGCACCGTGCACGTGCGGACGGATGACCGTGCCCGCCTTGGTCGGCACCATGCCCGGCACGCGCTGCGACGCGGCCCTTGCTGTCGAACCCGTCAGCCCAGTTCACCTTCACGTAGGCCTTGCCGTGCAGGAACTCGCCAGTGACGCGATCGAGGACGTACATCAGCCCGTTGCGATTCGCCCACAGCATCACCTTGCGCGGCTTGCCGCGGAACTGGATGTCGGCGAGCAGCGGCACCTGCGTCGAGTCGTAATCGAGCTCGTCGTGCGGCGTGAACTGGTAATACCACTTCAGCTTGCCCGTGTCGGCGTCGAGCGCGACGACACTGTCGCTGTACAGATTGTCGCCGAGCCGCGACCGGCCGTCCCAGTCAGGCGCAGGGTTGCCCGTGCCGAAAAACGTCAGGTTCGTCTCCGGGTCGTAGGCGCCCGCGTTCCAGACACCAACGCCGCCTGTCATCCACGAATTGCCCGACCACGTCTCGTTGCCGGGCTCACCAGGACCAGGAATCGTGAAGAAGCGCCACAGCTCCTTGCCCGTCTTCACGTCGAAGGCCGCGATCTGTCCACGGATCGGACCGTCTCCGCCCGCGGTGCCGATGATCACCTTGTCCTTCACGATGAGCGGCGTCATCGTGATCGAGTAGCGTTCCTTCGCGCTGGCGACCGTCCGTGTTCCACAGAATCTCGCCGCTCTTCGCGTCGAGCGCGATGAGATGCGCGTCGATGGTGCCCATGAAGAGCGTGTCGCCGAGAATGGCGAGCCCGCGATTGACGCGTCCGCAACACGTCCGTCGCGTCCGGCGACGGGCGCATACGTCGTCGTCCAGAATGGACGGCCGGTCTCGGCATCGAGCGCTACGACGTCGTTCGGCGCCTGCACGGTGTAGAGCACGCCATCGACGACCAGCGGCGTCGCCTCGAACTTCTCGAGCGATCGCGCCTGCCAGATCCACTGCAGCTCGAGGTTCTTCGCGTTTGCCGTGTTGATCTGCGTCAGCGGGCTGTAGCGCTGATTGAACGGCGTGCCCGAGTACGAGAGCCAGTTGTGCGGCTCACGATCGGCGCGCAGAATCCGATCGAACGTCACCTGCGCCTGGAGAGACGCGACGCCGACGACCGCGGCAACCACTGCGAAGAGACCAGTTCGTCGAGTCATGGAGTGGTCCTGCCCTTCAACGACACCAGATAGCTGACGACGTCGGCGAGCTCCTGCGTGTTGAAGGTGCTCTTGAACGACGGCATCGGCGACGGGATGAAGCCGAACTCTTTCAGATTCGTCTTGGTGAACGACCGGAGCTGCTCCTTCACGTCCATCATCTGGACGGTGAAGGTGTCGATGTTCAGCAACCGGCCGGTCACCGTCGCGCCGTCACTTGGTGACGACGCGATAGAAGCGTCCCGTCGGCAGCACGTCCGCCGCGGGATCGACCAATGAGCGCTCGAGATCCACGGAGCGGCGCAACTGCCCGATGCGCGTCAGGTCGGGCCCGATCCGCGAGCCGACGCCATTGGCGCGGTGACACTTCACGCAGCCACCCTTGCCCTCGAAGAGCGCCTTGCCTCGCGCCGCATCGCCCACCGCGGTCGCGCTGGTCTTGGTCGCCGCAGTCGAACGCAGATACGCGACGACGCGCTTGGCCTGCTCGTCCGACATGTTCGTGGCCGGCATCGGTGTGCCGGGCACACCCTTCTGAATGATTCTGACGAGATCCTCGTCTGTCTTCGCGGTCTTGAACACACCGCGGCCGAGATCGATGCCGGGGATCTCGTTGCCATCAGGACCATGACAGTTCGCGCAGCTCTGTCTGAAGACGCGTCCGCCATCCTCGATGTCAGACGCCGTCTCGTGCTGCGCGTGCGCGGGTAATGCAAAATGCACGATGCAAAATGCAAACGCTGCAACCAAAGCAGATTCCCTGGCCCACCTGTGTCTCATTTGCATTTCGAATTTTGCATTTTGCATTACACGAGTCCGGCTGAAGCCGGACACTACACTCTAGTTCTCCGGATTCGCCCCACCGCGTCCGCCGCCAGGTGCGCCACCGCGACCACCGCGGCCACGACCCGCGTCGGGCGGCGGGAATGCGAACGCGACGAGCTGCGCGCCTGACGTCGCCGTCCCGCGTGCGCCGACGACGATGAACTGACGGCCGTTGTGCATGTAGGTCATCGGGAGACTGACCTGAGGACCAGGCAGCGGTGTCTGCCAGATCTCCTCGCCGGTCGCCTTGTCGTAGGCGTGGAGGACGGCCTGTCCACCTGCTCCCTCACCTGCGAAGACCAGCGTCTTGGTGACCATGATGCCCGCCTGCGACGGGCTGCCGGTCTTCGGGATCGTCAGTCCCTTGAGCGCCGGGATTGTTCTTGACCGCCGGCGGCGTGTCGCCGTTCGGGATCTGCCAGGCGATCTCGCCCCTGTTCATGTTGTACGCGGTGATGCGGCCATACGGCGGCTTCATCAACCGCAGGCCCTGAATCGTCGGCAGCCCCTGCGCGAACGTGTAGTCGGTGTCCACACCGCTCGTCTTCGGGTCTGTGTTCGGCACGAGCCCGATCACGCCCGGAGTCGTCGTCGATCCCACATAGACGAAGCCGGTCTCTGGATCCGCGGCACCGCCGGGCCAGTTCGCGCCGCCGCCGAGACCCGGCACGACGATCGTTCCCTTGTGGCCGTCTCACGGCCAGCGTTCCCGGCGTGTAGATCGGTCCGAGCTTGTAGGGCTTGATCGCTTCGATCGCTTCCGCGCGCAACGCCGGCGTGAAGTCGATCAGGTCGTCAACGGTGATGCCCTGGGCGTCGAACGCCGGCGGCTTGTTCGGGAACGGCTGCGTGGGCGACGTCCACTCCTTCGGCACATCCGTCTGCGGCACCGGCTTCTCCGTCCAGCCGAACACCGGGCGGCCGTTGGTGCGATCGAACACGTAGGCGAACGCCTGCTTGGTCAACTGCACGACGGCGCGAACCGGCTTGCCGTCAACCGTCATGTTGAGCAGGATGGGCGCCGGCGGCATGTCGTAGTCCCAGATGTCGTGATGCACGAGCTGCTGGTACCAGATCATCTTGCCGGTCTTGATGTCGAGACACACCAGCGAGCCGGAGAACAGATTGTTTCCAGGACGATGTCCGCCGTAGACGTCGTTGGTCGCCGACTCGATCGAGAGGTAGACGTAGCCGAGCTGCGGATCGGCCGAGAACGGTCCCCAGACACCGGCATTGCCGGTGTACTGCGCTGAGTCGCCTTTCCATGTTTCCGAGCCGGGCTCGCCTTCACGCGGGATGGTATGGAACGTCCAGAGCTTCCGGCCGGTGCGGACGTCGAACGCCATGATGTCGCCCTTGACGTTCGAACGGTTGACGCGGCCTCCCGGCGTCAACGCCGGTCCGATGACGATCACGTCGTTCGAGATCACCGGTGGTGAGCTGTTGCCGATGCGGCCGGTCGGATCGAGCGGAACATCGAGATCGAGCTGCTTGAACAGATCGACGGTGCCGGTCTGGCCGAAGCCGGCGATCGGCTGGCCGGTCTTCGCGTTCAGCGCGACGAGATTGAACCCGGGTGTCACGAGCACGATGCGCTCGTCGCCCTTGCCGTCGGTCCAGTACGCGACGCCGCGATGGACTTTGCGCGGCGCGGCATCGAAGCGCGCGCCCTCATCGGGACGCCACACCCACAATGTCTCGCCCGTGCCGGCGTTCGCGGCGACGACTGAGCGCCGCTGCCCGGCAGTGAAGTAGAGAACGCCGTTCACCATCAACGGCGTGGTCTCCGTCGTCACCGTTTCCGCAGGCGTGCCGAAGTTGTCGAACTTCCAGGTCCACGCGACCTGGAGATTCTTGACGTTCTCCCTGGTGATCTGATCGAGGGATGAGTACCGCGTGCTGCCCTCGTCGGCGGAATACGCGCGCCATTGCCCGTTGCTCATGCCGTTCTGACCGCTGCCCACGAGTGGCCACATCGCGATCACGAGCAGCAGGCCCCCCAACGCGTATCTACGCGGCTTCATCATCGATATCCCTCCCTGACGTGCGGGAATGTTGCGACGGGAGCGGTTCTATGTCAAACCCCACGATGAGGGGGTAGGATGTGCGCCGGAGGGCGGCTATGTCACTGGTAATCAAAGCCTCTGGGGGAATAGTCGGTATCCTGCTCGTCTCTACGCTGGCGCATGCACAGGGTCTGATCACGCAGCGCAATCTGTCGCTCGCGCTCGCCAAGACGATTGCCGAGGCCACGCTGGCGGAGTGCCAGTCGAAAGGGTTCCATACCGCCGCCGCTGTCGTGGACCGCGCCGGCCAGGTGCTGGTGATTCTCAGAGACGAACAAGGCTCGGCGCAGATGGCGGAAATGGCGCGACGAAAAGCCTACACGGCGCGGATGTTCCGCCTCCCCACGTCGGAATTTCAGAAACGGACTGCGACCGACCCGAGCCTTCTGCCCCAGCGCGATGTGCAGGACATCCTCGCGCTGGGTGGCGGCATGCCCATTCTGGTGGCCGGCGAGGTGATCGGTGGAGTGGGCAGCTCAGGCTCGAGTCAGGAGACAGATGAGAGTTGCGCCAAGGCTGGACTGGCCAAAGCGCAGACATGTTGAGGTAGGGCAGGCATGCCTGCTGACGGAACGCGTACGTCGTCCGTACGAGTCGGGACGCTTCTTGCATCGAATGACCTGGGAGATCACCAATGGGCAGAACACTTCTCTCGGCGCTGATTACAAGCCTGTTCTTGGTGCCATACGTCCAGGCGCAGACTCCGTCGTCCGGCGGAGGTGCGCGCAGCACTCCTGCCGCACCACGCGGGTCCTTCGGCGCCACGATCCGCCACGATGCGCCGCGACCTCCAAGCCGACCGGCGTCGAACCCGGCACGGCCGATCGTGCCGCCCGCGCCACCGTCGGCGCCGCCGATCGGTCCGTTCGCGTCGCCATCGGCGCTCGATCGCGACGTCTTCCGGGCGCGCCCGAGAACCTACGCACCGCAGTACAGCCGATCCCAAGGGTTCTTCTACGGATACAGCGGTGGCTACGTCACCGATCCGTTCGGCTATATCAGCCAGCCGGACTCTTCGGCGCCGCCGCTCGATCGCTACATGCAGCGTGACGAGGCCGCAGGCTATTTGCGTCTCGATGTCGAGCCCGAGAGCGCGCAGGTGTATGTGGACGGTTTCTATGCTGGAACGGTCGCCGACTTCCGCCGCAGCGGCGGGCGGCTCGTCGATTCCGGACCGCATCGCGTCGAGTTCAGGGCCGAGGGCTACGACAGCCAGAGCGTCGAGCTGCGGATCCGCGCCAACGACGTCCTCGCCTATCGCGGGACGCTGACCAGACGCGACGAGCGTCCGGAGCTTCGCGCCGCTGCCGGACCACCGAAGACCTTCTACGTGATCCCACGCTGCTACGCGGGCACGTCACGCCCGCGCGCCGAGCAGCTCCCGGCGGGTTGCAAGGTCAGCGACGTGCGGGAGGTTCCCCCGGTTGTCACCAACCCGCGTCCAGTCCGCTAGAACGGGCAATCCTGCGAAAGGGGCTCCCGCTTTTTCGCAGAAAGACTCACGGTCCGGCTGAGTTGGATCTTCGATAATTGATTACATGGGACGGGTGTCGATCGCCCTGCTGCTCGCCGTCTGGCTGATGCCCGCGTCGGGCACAGCGCAGACCGCGTCGTTGCCGCCGAGCGGGACCGATCTCTTTCGGGCGGGACCGAACACTTACGCGCCGACATACGGCCGGCTGCCGGTCTTCACGCGTCAGGTCGTCACTGGTGGGTACGCAATCGGCGGTGCGATCGACGCCAGCGATCCTTCGCCGGTCACATCACGATACATGGCGCGCGGCTTGAGCACCACGGCGCGGCGCTACTACGAACCGGGCCGACTGCGCGTGGACGTCGTGCCGAGCTCGGCGCGCGTCTACGTCGATGGCTCGTTCATCGGCACCGCGAGCGACGTCAACTACCGAAGCGGCGGCTACGCGCTGCCGCCGGGATCACATCGTGTGACTGTTCGCGCCCCCGGCTACGACGGTGCGGGCGCGTCGGTGTGGGTGCCGCCCGGTCAGTCGGTCCTCTATCAAGACTATCTGGATCGCTCGGTGTCGCGAGTCCGGTATCGGACCTCGTCGTTCGTTCCTGTGTCTTCTTACTACCGGCGTCCGTCGTGGTCGTTCGGAAATCAGTTCCAATCGAACGTCGTTCACGGACCACCGGCCACATACGTGATTCCCGGTTGCTACGCTGGAGATGCACCGCCGCAGCGTCCGGAGAAGCTGCCGCCCGGCTGTAAGCTGGAGAATCTCAAGCGGGTGTATCACTAAGCCGTAGGGACGGCGCATGCGTCGCCCCTACGCCGAGCATCAGCGAGGCTGTGGAACGATACGGATGTACGGAAGCGGTGACTTCCAGCCGTCCGGGTAGGTCTTCTTCGCTTCGTCGTCCGACACCGCCGGCAGGATGATCACGTCCTCGCCCTGCTTCCAGTTCACCGGCGTCGCCACCTTCTTCGACGCCGTCAGCCGGCACGAGTCGAGCAGCCGCAGGATCTCGTCGAAGTTGCGGCCGGTGCTCATCGGGTAGGTCAGCATCGCCTTGATCTTCTTGTCGGGGCCGATGATGAACACCGAGCGTGCGGTCGCGTTGTCGGCCGCGGTGCGTCCTTCGCTCGTGTCGCCCGCACTGGCCGGCAGCATGTCGAACTGCTTCACCACCCTCAGCTGCGGATCGCCGATCAGCGGATAGTTGACCGCCGTCCCCTGCGACGATTCGATGTCCTTCGACCACTTCTCGTGGTTGCTGACGCCGTCAACGCTGATGCCGACGATCTTGGTGTTCCGCTTGTCGAACTCCGGCTTGATCCGCGCCATGTAGCCGAGCTCGGTGGTGCACACGGGCGTGAAGTCCTTCGGATGCGAGAACAGGACCGCCCATCCATCACCGATCCACTGGTGAAAGTTGATCGTGCCTTCCGTCGATTCGGCCGTGAAATCCGGCACGACATCGTTGATTCTCAGCGACATGAACAGCCTCCTCTAATCTCGTAGTCCAAACCTGTAGCGTAGCACTCTCGCGCTACGGCGCATCCACGCGATTGACAAACGCGATGAGATCCGACGCGAACCGCTCGGGCTCTTCCCAGTGCGGACAATGTCCGGTGCCGGTATACGTCGTGAGACGCGAGCCGGTAATGGCGCGGTTCAGCGCCTCCTGCTCAGCCCTCGCGTGAATCCGTCGCGATCGCCCCATATCAGGAGGGTCGGCACCGACGACTTCCCTGAGCCGACGCCGAGAAGTCCACGGTCGTATACGGCTCGAGCGCCGCCTTCCACACGCGCGCCGGCACCTTGAGGCTCTCGCCAACAATCAGTCTCGAAGAACTCAGGCGGCACCGGGCGCGCCAGCGTGCTCTGCTGAAACTCGCCGAACGGCTTTCGGATCGATCGGATCGGTGAACGCCACTGACGGTCTGGAAGAACTCACGCACTGCCGTCATTGTGCGGCGAGGGGAGGAACGCGCCTTCGAGCACGAGCGCCCGGGTGCGTGACGGGTAATCAATCGCGAACCGCTGCGCCACGGTGGAGCCCATCGAGTGCCCGACGATCACGGCCGACTCGATGCTGCATGGCGTCGAGAAACGCGGCCAGGTCGGCGGCGAAGTCGGACGGCAGATAGCCGGCGTCGGGCTTGCTCGAATCGCCGTGTCCGCGGTGCGTCACCGCGAACACGTGGAATGACGACGGCAGCAGCGGCAGGACGCGGTCGTACGAGCGGCGCGAATCGGTGTAGCCGTGCAGCAGGACGACGGGTGTGCCACGCGGATCGCCGCGCTCGACATAGTTCAGACGAACGCCGGTCGGCAGATCGACATATCGATCCTCGCGATGCGCCTTCGCGTCCACGACGCTGCGCCGGGACACGTCGTTGGTCATGATCCGCGACGAGGTCAGCGTCACATCGGCGCGGTTCCACGCGCGCTCGAAGCGCCGCTGCACGTCCGCAGCGTCCTGCCGCCGATGCTGCGCGCGCAGGCTCTGCGTGCAGACCGAACAGCGACCATCCGTTCTCGCGGAAGCGCTTCAGATCTTCGCGATACACCGCTTCGGCATCCGCAGGCCGGCCAGCCTCGAGCAGCATCGCGCCGAGAATCTGCCGCGGCGGGTGATGCCAGATCGGCGGCTCCGCTATACGGCAGGCCGTCCTCGATCGTCGACCGCTTCGCGCAGCAGCGCGATCGCGGCATCGGCATCGCCCTCGCGCAGCCTCAGCTCGCCCTCGAGAATGCGCGACGCGATCTGCAGGTTGGTCAGCAGCGGCAGGTCCTTCAGCGTCGTCGCAAACGCCTCGTGCTTCATCGTGGCCTTCAGCGCGGCGAGCTCGGCGCCCGCGCGATCGAGCTGACCGCGTGCGACGAACGCGAGCCCGCGTCCGTAGTGCCAGATGCCCGTCGCATACGGCTCGTGCGCCGGCGGCTTCGGTTCGGTGAGCACGTCCTGCCAGCGGCCGAAGCGCGTGTAGGCCAGCATCGGCGTCACCGGGAAATCAGCCGTCCACGCCAGCGCGCCCGCGTGATGATGCGGCACCTTCGCCGCCACCTTGCGTGCCGCATCGACGGCCACCGCACCGCGCCCTTCGAATGTCGCCGCCGCCCACAGGAAGTGCAGGTTGTGCGGGTAATAGCTGACCGGATAGAGACCCTGCGCCTGGCACTGCGCGAGGTAGTCCTCGTCGGCGAGGATCGCCCGCTCGTTCGCCTCCGCCGCGTCCGCGTATCGGCCGACGCGAATGTAGATGTGCGCCGGCATGTGGACCATGTGGCCAGCCGCGGGCATCAGCGGACCCAGCCGATCGGCGCTGCGCTCGGCGCGATCGGGATCGTTCGACGCCTCGACGCAGGTGAATGTGATAGTGCAGCGCGCCGGCATGATCGGGATATCGCGCGATCGTTCGCTCGAGGACGTCGAGCACACGCGCCGTCTCCGGCTTGGCGCTGCCGTCCTTCTGCCAGTAGTCCCACGGCATCGTGTTCATCGCGCGTCGGCGTACAGCGTCTGGACGTCCGGGTCCGTCCGGGAAGCTGCGCGGCGACCTTCTGCATGGCTGCGGCGTATGCGCGATCGAGTGCCGGCTCGATCGCCGCCACCCTCGGCGCGTAGCGAGCCGCCAGCGCGTCGATCAACGCCCGCTCGCGCGGCGTCATCCGCGAGCGCCGCAGCACGCGCGGCCTGAATCGCGACGTACGCCGCGCGGCCGTTCTCGCGGGTCATCGGCGCGTTCAGGTTGGGACCAAGCGCGAGCGCCTGTCCCCAGTACGCCATCGCCAGCGACGGATCGAGCCGCGCGGCCTCGCGGAACGCGCGGATCGACTCGGCGTGGTTGAAGGCATACAGCAGCCGCATGCCCTGATCGAAGAACCGCTGGGCGCGCGGCGTGGCGGTGGAGACGGGCACGTGCAGCGTCCCCAGGCCGCTCAGCTCGGGTGCAAGTGCTTCGGTCGAGAGAGCTGATGGTGCCGGTGCGCCCGCGACGGAGACGCCGCACAACCCGAGGCGGCCACCACGAAGAACGCTCGCCTCGCCGAATTCAACGTCAACATCTCTCCGCCTCGCTCACCTCTTCGCGGCCTTCTCGGCCACGACAATCTCGTTCTCGACTGCAGAAGACGCCGAACACCTCGCGCGCCCTCACTTCAGCGATCTGCCTGTCCGCCTCGCTGTCCACCACGCCGTAGAGCGTCGTGCTGGCCGTGGCGAACGACGATGTGAATCGAGTAGACGCCGAGTGGCTGATACATGAAGCCCCAGCGTCGCGCCTCGTGGATCTCTCGACGCGCAGTCGATATCGCCACCGGACGCGTACTTCGAGAGGAACGCATCGGTGTAGATGCGGTAGAACGTGGACCCATCGGATGCGGTCATCCTCCTGCGAGGCCGGCAGCACCTCGAGGCGATTGGCGACTTCATCGACGCCAGACGTCCGTTTGGCCGCCATTTCAGCGGCGTATCGTAGGCTGCCGTTGAGGTGTAGCCGTGTGAGTGTCACGACGCCGCGATCGACGGCGAACGTCAGGTGGTCGAAGACGCCGTAGTACGGCAGACGCTCGAGCGCACGGCGCAGCGAGCGCGTGGTTTCCTGCGAGGTGGTCGTCTCCGCCGCGGTTCCGACGGGCATCACAACCATGCCGGTCAGACTGGCCCCGATCAACAGACCTCGAGCCAGCCGTCGTGCTGCGTGAAGTCGCATTACCGTCCTCCTTCTGCTTGTCTCATGGCGTGCACGAGCTCGTCGTCGGCGGGCTCGGGTTCATCCACCACGCCGCCCACACACGGCTCGCCGAGCACCACACGGGCATCGTTGTCGAGCGTGACGAGATCACACCCATAGAGGCGGGTCCCGCCGAGATCGGTCGCGTAAACGATGGTGAGCTCGCGCGTCTCGGGATCCCATGACACGCGCTCGAGCTCGCCGCGAACGGAATGAATGCCAAACGGGCATTGCGGCCCAGTGGCGTTTGAGGGCCTCGACCTTGTTGTCGTGGGCCAGCATGGATTCGTCAGATCGAGCGCCGAACCGGGTGGTATCGCGATAGAGGGCGAGCAGCGTCTCGTAGTCGCCTTCGTTCCAACACGACAGCCACAACTCCGCCCATCGGATCGCCTGCCTGCGCGTGAACATGGGTTCTGTCTCGCTTCCATGCCGCGGTGTCTTCCCCGGGTCCCAAGCCTGTCGAGGCGGTCTGTCTTGATCCGGGTCAATGATTGCGGCACGGGAGACCAGTGAGCGATGGGTGTGCCAGAGGCCGACTTGTCTGTAGATCAATCGCACAAACTGGTTGCGATCAACGACTTGGATAGATCGCCAGAGGAGCTCTGGCTATGAAGGTGGGGGGAACGTGGTGCGCGAATATCAGCAGCCGTACCGAAATATCGGCAACGCCCTCGGCCACGCGCTCTGCACAGCGCTGGGCGCGCTTATTCGTGAATGGGCTGAATCCCGAGCTTCCTCATGCGCGACCAGACCGTGGATCGCCGCATCCCGAGCAGTTTAGCGGCGCCCTGCGGGCCGGCCAGCACGCCGCCGGTCTCAGCCAGTGCGCGGATGATGTGCTGCCGCTCCACCTCTTCGAGCGTCGGGAACGATCCGCTCTCGCGTCGGTCGCGGCCGATCACGCCGAGGTGTGCTTCGAGAATCGAGTGACCGTCACACAGGATGACGGCTCGCTCGAGCACGTTGGCCAGCTCTCGGACGTTGCCGGGCCATTCGTACGCCATCAGCCGCGTCATCGCGTTGGCCTCGATGCCGCGCACCGGTTTTCCCATTCGCCGCGCGAACTCGGTGGCGAAGTGCGTCGCCAGCAGGGGCACGTCCGGCTTGCGCTCGCGCAGCGGCGGCAGATGGATCGGAAAGATGTTGAGGCGATAGAACAAGTCCGATCGGAAGCGGCCGCGTGCGACCTCCTCTTCGAGGTTGCGGTTGGTCGCGGCAATCACCCGCACGTTCACCTTGGTCGGGCGTGTGCTGCCGAGCCGCTCGAACTCCTGCTCCTGCAGCACGCGCAGCAGCTTCACCTGCACGTCAGCCGACAGCTCCCCGACTTCATCGAGGAAGATCGTCCCGTTGTGCGCCAGCTCGAAGCGGCCCTTCTTCTGCTGGACGGCGCCGGTGAACGCGCCGCGCTCGTGACCGAACAGCTCGCTCTCGGCCAGGCTCGCCGGCAGCGCGGCACAATTCACCTTGACCATCACGCCGTGCCGCCGGCGACTGAGGTTGTGGATGGCTCGCGCGGTCAGCTCCTTGCCGGTCCCGGTCTCGCCGAGCACGAGCACGGTGGACTCGGTGTCGGCGACCATCCCGATCGCCTTGAACACCTTGCGCATCGCCGTCGATTCACCGACGACCTCGCCGTAGCTGCGCTCGACGTTGATCTCTTCACGCAGGTAGATGTTCTGTGATTCGAGTTCCTCGGCACGCTTGCGATCGGTGACGTCGCGAGCGATGAATGCCACGGCAGGATGGCCGTCGACCAGCACGCCGAGCAGGCCGGTGCGCCCTTCGAACCATCGTTCGCCGGCCAGCACGCGCGAGCGAGTATTCGAGCGTCTGGCTGGTTCGCGTCTCGAGCGTCTGCTGCACGAGACGGAGATGCGCGTCGGCAATCGGCCTGGGGCAGGATGTCGTGGAAGCGCTGGCCCTTCATCTCCTCGGCGGCGCGATACAGCAGGTCCTCGCGCGACGTCAGGATCTCGACGTATCGGCCTTCGTCGTCGACGACGAAGACCAGATCGGGAAGCGCGTTGAGGATGGCCGCCAGCCGGTTCTCGCTGCGCTCGAGATCGGCGGTGCGCGCGATCACCCGATCCTCGAGCTCGTTGGCATAGCGCTCGACGCGCTCGCGCAGCTGTGCCTGGCGAATCGCCACGGCGAGCGAGCTGGCGACTTCCTGCGCGATCTCGATGGCCGTGCGATCGAACGCCTGCTCCTCGGCCGACGTCACGTTGAGCACGCCGATCAAATCCGCAGTCGGCGAGCAGCGGGACATGGATCGTTGACGAGGAGCTGGACGCCAGCGTGTCAGTGAGGTGATCCGGGGGCCCCAGGCTGCGCAAGCTGCCGACCAGCCCAGCCTGCAGTTCCTCGCGGACGCCGAAGGCCTCGATCGGGATCACGGCGCCGTCGACGCCCTCCGCTTCTCCTGCTGCCTCTCGTCGCCGCGAGGCGATGATCGTGCCAGTGCCGCGCGGCAGGTCGAAGACGGCGACGCTGGCGCGGCGGCACGGAATCAGGCCCTGCAGGTGACGCAGCGTCGCCTCGGCGATCTGCTGCGGCGAGCGGGTGCCGAGGATGTCCAGGTGGATGTCGTGAAGCACCTGCAGCCGCCGGTTGTACTGGCGCAGCGCCTGACTGGCGCGCTCGCGTTCGGTGACGTCGCGCTGAATGCCGAAATGACCGGTAATGCGGCCCGGCCGCATCGTAGAAGCAGAGGTAGTCGCCCTCGATCTTGATCGGCGTCCCGTCGAGCCGCCGCTCGTCGGTCTCGACGTGCAGCCGTCCGCGATCGAAGAACTCGCGCCACACGCGGCGACCGTGCGGAAGATCGTGGCGAAAGAGGTCCTTGGGTGTTGTCCCGAGAAACGATTCGCGAGTCGCGCCGTACTGCGCGAGCATCGCGTCGTTCACTTTCGTCATCCGCTGATGCTCGAAGACGTAGTCGAGGACGCTGCTCCTTGTCGATCGAGTCGTCCCACACCACGGGCTCGTCGATCATCATGAAGAAGAAGCCGTCCAGCGACTGCGAAAAGAAGAGCTCGAGACGATCGTCGGCGTTCATCGTCCGTCGAAACGGAACTCATAGTATTACCGTTCTACAATGAGCGCTGAAAATATGCAGGCTGCCAACGACGTTCGGACGTTCGTGCTCGGAGCTGAGCAGGCCGAAGCGCGTGGTGATCATGTCGGCGCCGAGCGGCTACTGCGTCAAGCTCTGGCGCTGCAGGAAGCCAGTCTCGGGTCGCAGCATCCCGAGGTCGCCAACATTCTGAACAACCTGGCCATTGTCTCGGAGATGAACGGCAAGCTCGTCGAAGCCGAAGCCTGCTATCGGCGCGCCTTCGCGATTGCCACTGCGAGCCTGCCGCCGAGCGACCCGTTCGTCACGACGAGCCGTGAGAACCTCGAGCAGTTCTGCGCGGCGCACGGTATCCCGTTCAAACCAGCGGCGCCTTCAATGGCCTCCTCTCCAGTACCATCGGCGGCGTCCGCGCCGCCGCCCAAGCCCGCGGCACCGCCGCCGCCAAAGATCACCGCACCGGCGCCCAGGACGTCCGCACCTGCGCCGAAAACCGTTGCGCCCACTTCGAAGCCGGCCACACCTGCTGCGAAGACCGTCGCACCGGCGCAGAAGGCGGCAGCTCCTCCGCCACCTCGGGCTGCAGCGCCGCCGTCTCTGGCTGACTTTCCGCTCAACACGTCCCCGCCCCAACCGTCGTCGTCGCGAACGATCGGCGCGGTAGCCGCGACTCGTGAGCCCTCGCGCGCACCAGCGATCGCCGCCGCACTTGCTCTGCTTCTTCTGCTGCTGGCAGGCGGCTGGTATCTATTCAACTCGAACCCGGCGGCGGAACGCACGGCGTCGGCGCCGCCGCCAGCATCGAGCGCACCACCACCGCCGGTGCCGTCGACTGCACCGGCAGAACCGGCGACCGAGCCCAGCCCCGTGGCAACCGACACCGCGCCAACCATTCCACCGGCCGAACCCGAACCCGTCGTGCCGCCGCCAGCTCCCGCGCCCACTGCGCCCGTCGCCGCCAGCTCCGGAACCGCCGAAGGCAACGACTCGCACAGCGGCCTTGGATGTCGTGAGCGCGGAACTGTGCCGGAGCCTGACGACGGGCAGCGCGTGGAAGTGCGCGCCGGCCACCGGCACAGTGACGCCGGGACAGATTCTTTTCTACACCCGGGTGGCGTCGCCACGAGACACCACCATCGAGCACCGGTGGTACCGCGACGATCGGCTCCACCAGCGCGTGCCGCTCCGCATCCGCGCAAACCCGAGCGGCTTTCGCACCTACAGCCGCACCGCGATCACGCCAGAGCGTGCTGGTAAATGGAAGGTGGAACTACGGACTCAGGACGGAGAGTTGCTCGACGAGAAGGTGTTTGCAGTACAACCGTAGGTCAAAGGGCAAACGTCAAAGGGCAAATGTCAGGTAATAGGTATAGGTTCTGAGGATAGGGACTAGGGATAGGTTGGACGTTCAGGTTCAGGTCCCGGCGTGACCTCTAGTTAGAACTCTCTTCGTACTTCTGCCGCGTTCGCGTCAGCACAATCTGAAACATACCGATATCCGTCATCAGCAAGATCACGCGTTTCGTCCCATTTGCCGGGCTGGCATCCTGCGTGCTCCGTGCCGTGGTCATGAAGCGCCAGAACGACAACGGCATCGACGAGCGCTCGTTCAGATTCTTCTGTGACGTTCTCGCGTTCGTCGACACCGTCCTGGTGGGACCGAAGACGACGAAAATCATCGAACAGTTGGTGGATGCTGCGGGTTCAATCGGAAGCAATCGCGAGGAAGCACTCGGCGCATCCTCGTACCGCGAGTTCATCCGCTACAACGAGATCTCGTTGCGGGGCGCCAATGAATCAGTACGTTGGCTCCGAGCGTGCGCCGCAAGAAGACTTGGTTCGCAGGAACACTGCCTGACGCTGATCGACGAAGGTCGCCAGATCGCTCGAATCCTGGGAAGGATCGTCGTTACGTCAAAACGCCGCGCAAAGGAGGGAACGGGCTCGACCTAGACCTACACCCAGACCTTTGCCCTGGACCCTTGCCCTTACCCTTTGCCCTTACCTTTGCCCTTTGACCTTTGACCCTTGACCTTAGGAGACTTTGTCCAATCCCTCCGTCAGCTCGATGTAAGTGCCCCACGGATCGGTGATGAACGCGATCGAGATACCGAGCGCCGGAACCGGCGTGTACGGCCGATCGAGCTTGATGCCCTGCGCTTCGAGCTTCTTGACGAACGCCTCGAGCCCTTTCACTTCGAATCCGATGTGATCGATCACGCGGCCGCGCGTGCCGGCGACCGGCGTCGGTGAATTCGAGACGCTGAGGCCAATGCCCGGCAGATCGGACCCGATGATGCCGTTGGTCGCCGCAGCACGCGGCTTCGAGCCGAAGATCTTCACGTACCACGCCTGCACCTCGTCCGGCTTCTGACTGAAGAAGTGCACGTGGTGGCTGACGATCGGCATCGTCTGTTTCTTGATCTCGACGCAGCTCGACCTTGATGTCGTCGGGACCGATGCACGTACGCGATGCCCGAGACGTCGCCGCCGCTGGTGAGACCGATGTCGTCCTGGACCTTCACGGTCGGCGGGCGCTTCTGCGGCCGTGACCATCTTGTAGCCACCGGCCTTGAGCTTGTCGACCGTCTGCCGAAGGTTGGGCACGGAGAAGCCGAGGTGATTCACCGTGCTTCCCCGGCTCCCGCCTGTCGGCATTCCCGGATTCATGAACAACAGCGCGTTCGGGAACTTGATGATCTCCCGGTTCTGCGTGCCGATCGTGACCGCGACGCCGCCGAGCGTATCGACCCAGAACTTCTTGTGATCGGCGACGTTGGTGACAACGAGGTGGTGATGACCGTAGACGATCGGGCCGTCCTTGGCCGCGAGCAGCTGCGCCGAGGCGCGCGAGGCCGGCGCGAGGACGAGGACGGCAACGACAAACAGAGCGCGCATGCGATTCATGAAACCCTCTCGTAGGGCCGGTCCTTTCGGACCGGCCACTCTCCATCTAGTTCGCGGCGAAGCAGTACAGGTATCCGTTGCCACCCGTCGCGACGAGATTCGCCTGCGAGCAGCCGCGCGACGGATGCGCGTTGTTCCACGACGAGCCCGTCGCGCCACGGCCCATGCGATCGACATGTCCGAGCTGCGCCGAACCGGCGCCATCGGTCGCCGCCGTATAGTTCGAGCACGTGGAGTCGCCAGCCGGGTTCACCGCGAGCGTCCCGTCAGACTGCGAGCCGGTGATGATGTCGTGCTGGTTCGGCGTGTCGCCGACGCCGTTGACGACCGTGCCCTTCTCCGTCAGCGCCGTGTCCTTCTTGATGTTGTTGCTGTCGGAGTGCAGATCCTCGACGCTCTTGGCGACGACGACGCCCTTCGCGTTCATCCACGGTCCCTTGCCGATCCGATCCTTCGCGTTGACGGCCGGCTGCCCGGCCGCGGCCGCGGCGCTGAGATACGCGCGCCAGGTGCGATTGCCTGCGCCGGCTGCGGCCGCGAGGTTCTGGCAGATCTTGTCCGCGCCAGCCAGGCCGCCCAGGTTCGCGCCGTTGCCGGATCCGGCGCTGGTCACGAAGAACGACATCTGATTCTGCTGCGCCGACACGCGGAACGACGCCACGGCGGTCAGCGTCATGACAACGAGCGGCAACCGCCAACCACTGAATTCGTGTACTCATTTCGATACTCCTGGCTCCGGCTCGAGCCTCAACAGCGCTCCATCATCTTCATCCGTGACGACGTAGATCAGGCCGTCCGGACCCTGCCGCACATCGCGAATACGCTGGTGCAATTCGGTCAGCAGCGTTTCGCGGCGCAGCTCCTCCATCTTGTCGTTGAGGACCACGCGCTCGAGGCCGCCGGTGCGCGGCACCTCGCCGCGGCGCGCGCTGCCGACGAACAGATTGCCCTTTCCACGCCGGGAAACGATCGCCGGTGTAGAACGTCATGCCGGTCGGCGCGATCGAGGGAATCCACAGGATGAGCGGCTGCTCGATTCCCGGGGCCAGCGGCGACTCAGACCAGCGCGGACCTTCGTAGGTGCGGCCGAAGCTCCACTTCGGCCATCCATAGTTGCGGCCCGGCAGGATCACGTTGACCTCGTCGCCGCCATTCGGACCGTGCTCGGCGGTCAGCACCGCACCCGTGGTCGGGTGAATAGTCAGGCCGAGCTGATCGCGATGGCCCATCGAGAACACTTCCGGCCGGTATCCCTGCTTGCCGACAAACGGATTGTCCGGCGGCACCGTGCCGTCGTCGCGAAGACGAAGCACCTTGCCGTAGACGGAGTTCGTGTCCTGCGCCTGATCGCCGAACGGCGCACCGGTCGTGATGTAGACAAACCCGTCGGGACCGAACGCGATCCGCGATCCGCTCGCGCCGTTGTTCCAGTTGCCGACGAACAGTTCCTGCACGTTGGTCAGGGCCTTGCCGTCGAACCTGCCGCGGGCCAGCACGATCGCGCTCTGCCGCTGCTGCGGATTCGTCGGCGCTGACCTCGCCGGCCTTGTTGTAGGTGAAGTAGATCAGACCGTTGGTGGCGAACTTCGGATGCAGCGCGACCTCGTGAAGACCGCCGGTCCGGAACGCCGGCATCTGCGGCAGTCCCGGCCACCGGATCCGCGTCCACCTTCGCCTGCGCGCCGGTCGCGCCGCGGATGACGCGCAGCCGCACGCCACGTTCGGTGACCAGCGCATCGCCGTTGGGAAGAAACGCCAGGCTGAACGGATGCGCCAGGCCTCTGGCGACGACGGTGACCTTCAACCGGTGCTGCTCGGCCGTATCGAAGGAGTACGGGCCGGCGGTCAGCGTCACCGGCGCGATGCCGATTTGCGGCTGGCCCTGCTGGGCAATCAGGCTCACCGACACGGCGATGAGAACCACCACATACACAAAGGAACGCGTCATATAGAAGGGCGATTCTATCGCCTCTGCTCGCCGGGTCCAAAGAACAGGACCGGCCTATTCCGAGGTGCCCGATAATACCGACGTTCGTCCGCCTGCACTGCATGAACAAGTCGACCGACACGCGCGCCGCCACGCGCGCTCATCGCGACAGCGCTACAAGCACTTCGTCAGCGACTACCGCGACCAGCGGCTCGACGACCGTACGGACGAAGCCAGCGGCAAGAAGCTCGATCAGTGAGGGCGCGAAGCCGAGACCGGCGAGGCGAAGACGCGAAGCCGACGCTGCTCGGCGGCAAGCGGCGCGAGTATCTCCGCGAGTATCTGCGCTGGCTCTGGCCGCACCGCTACGGCGTGGCCACGCTCTTCGGCCTGGCGCTGGTGGGCACCGGTCTGCAGATGATCGAGCCGCTGTTCATGCGGTACATCATCGACCGCGTCCTGCTGAACAGCGACGCTCGACACCGCGACACGGCTGACCCGTCTCAACCTGGCCGGGCATGACGTTCCTCGCCGTCATCCTGCTGGCGTCGCTCGTCGGCATCATGCGCGACTACCGCCAGCAGCTGCTCAACACGCAGGTGATGCTGTCGCTGCGGCGCTCGCTCTTCGACCGGCTGCTCCACCTGCCGCTGCCCAAGCTGTGGGACATGAAGACCGGCGGCATCCTGTCGCGCCTGACCGGCGACGTGGACACCACGACCGGCCTGCTGCAGGGCGCGATCGTCTCGCCGTCGATCTCGTTCATCCGGCTGTTCATCGCCGTCGGCGTGCTGCTGACGCTGAACTGGCGACTGGCGCTCATGGCGATGCTGGTGATTCCCGGCGCGATGCTCATCAGCTTCGTCTTCGCGCGCCGCGTCCGCCCCATCTACCGCGCCGTGCGCAAGGACGTCGAGGAGATCGACGGCCGGGTCGGCGAGACCTTCTCGGGCATCCGCGTCGTGCGCGCGTTCGGCCGCGAGAAGCGCGAGCTGCTCGACTACATGCGCGGCCGGCACACGGTCCTGCGCAAGGAGCTGTTCGCGCAGCGCCGCGAGCTGTTGCTGTGGACCGGCTGGGGCCTGCTCGTCTCCTGCGTGAACGTCGTCATCACCTGGTTCGGCGGCTATCTGAACATCGTCGCCAGCGCGTCGATCGGCGACATCATGGCGTTCCAGTGGTACATGTTCCTGCTCCTCAACCCGGTCTGGAACATCGTCAATTCGTTCTCGGAGCTGCAGCGATCGCTGGCCGCGATGGAGCGTGTGTTCGAGGTCCTGGCGATGCCGGAGGACAAGCCCGATCGGCCAGACGCCCGCCCGGCTCCACGTGTCGTCGCACGAGATCGCGCTCGAGCACGTCGAGTTCGAATACCGCGAAGGCCGGCCCGTCGTCCGCGACTTCGACGTCACGGTGCCCGGCGGTTCCGTCGTCGCGCTGGTTGGGCGCAGCGGCGCGGGCAAGACGACGGTCACCGATCTGGTGGCGCGCTTTCATGACCCGACGAAGGGGCGGATCCTGGTCAACGGCATCGGACATCCGGGACTTCACGCTCGCAGTCGTACCGCGAGCCTGCTGGCCATCGTGCAGCAGGACGTGTTCCTCTTCGACGGCTCGGTGCGCGACAACATCGCCTACGGACGTCACAACGCAGACGACGCGGAGATCGAGGACGCCGCGCGCCGTGCGAACGCGCACGAGTTCATCGAGAAGCTGCCCGAGGGGTACGACACCTTCGTCGGCGAGCGCGGCGTGAAGCTGTCCGGCGGCCAGCAGCAGCGGCTGGCCATCGCGCGCGCGATTCTGGCGTCGCCGCAGATCCTGATCCTCGACGAGGCGACGAGCAATCTCGACACCGAGAGCGAGCAGCTGATTCAGGCGTCGATGGCCGAACTGCTCGCCGGGCGCACGACGTTCGTCATCGCGCATCGCCTCTCGACCGTCCGTCGCGCGAATCTGATCCTGCTGATGGAAGACGGCCGCATCATCGAGCGCGGGACGCACGAGGAGCTCATGACGGCGCGAGGCATGTACTACGAGATGGTGCTCAGGCAGGCCGAGTCGGCGGGAGAGAACGTCGAGGCGGTCTCAGGTAGCGCAGCGTCTTCACCGAGATCACATGCCGCACTTGGTTCACACACTGAGGCCAGAGGCACCGAGGTTGAACCCGCTTCACGTGACTGCGTTTGCTTTACGAAGCGCGGAGGCGCGAGACGAGGAGGCCAAAGCGATGATGACAGAATCGGCGTTCGGATCGTCTTGCTCATTGCGATTGTCGCCACGATCGGCTGCGATCGTGTGACCAAGCACGTTGCGCCACCACGCTTTCTGAGCGCCGAGTCGATCCTTCCTCGCCGACACGTTTCGTCTTGAGTACTGGAGATACGGGCGCCTTCTTAGGTCTGGTGCCGACTGGCCACGTCCGGTTCGAACAGCAGTGTTCGGTTGGGAGCGGGTGCTCTTGGTTGCCTTGGCCGTAGTCGCTCGGCGGGAGCGCTGGCCCAGCCGGACTCAGCTCGGAATGGCTCTGTTCGTAGCCAGTGGTGCCTCCAACCTCGGGATCGGATCACTTATGGAATGGTGATCGACTTCATGAACGTTGAGATCGGCTCCTTGCGGACTGGAATCTTCAACGTCGCCGACATGGTATCATGCTTGGCGCCGGCATCCTCATGCTCGAAGGGTACCGATCAGGCGGCATGCATGGCCACACGGCCCGGTTAATCACTGCCCGAGATTGATGGTTCCGAGACGCTCGAGCGACTCCGGAAACCCCGAGTTGCGCCACGGCTGCTCGGCTTCAGAGACATCGGCCTCGTCGTCGTAGCGCAACTGAAGGTCGCCACGAATGGAGTTCGGTCCGCCTGAAGGCGGACACTACGAGCGCAGGTGCGCCTTGAGGAAGCGCCCGGTGTGCGACGCCTTGCACTTCGCCACATCCTCGGGTGTCCCGGCGACGACGACGGTGCCGCCGGCATGGCCGCCCTCGGGACCGAGATCGATGACGTGATCGGCGGTCTTGATCACGTCGAGATGATGCTCGATGAGCAGCACCGTGTGCCCCGCGTCCACCAGGCGATTGAGCGACTCGAGCAGCCGCTCGACGTCCGCGAGGTGCAGGCCGGTCGTCGGCTCGTCGAGGATGTAGAGCGTGTGCTTCGAGCGCTGCAGCGTGCTCATCTCGGTGGCGATCTTGATCCGCTGCGCCTCCCCGCCCGACAGCGTCGTCGCTGACTGGCCGAGCGTCAGATAGCCGAGCCCCAGATCGGCGAGCACCTGAATCTTCTTGCGGATGTTCGGCTCCTCCGAAAAGAACGTGACGCCCTCCTCCACCGACATGTTCAGCACGTCGTCGATGGTCTTGCCGCGCAGCGTGACCTCGAGCGTCTCGCTGTTGAAGCGCGCGCCCTTGCACGCGCCGCAGGTCACCTCGACGTCGGGCATGAAATAGAGCTGCGTGGTGATTGCGCCCTCGCCCTGGCACTCCTCGCAGCGGCCGCCCTTGACGTTGAAGCTGAAACGCCCGGCCTTGTAGCCGCGCTCGACCGAGAGCGGCGCCTGCGTGAACAGGTCGCGGATCGGTGTCGTAGAAGCCGATGTAGGTGGCCGGATTCGAACGGCTGTTCCGTCCGATCGGCGACTGATCGATGTTCACCACCTTGTGCACGTGCTCGATGCCGTCAACGCCATCGTGATCGCCGGGCAGCGTGCGTGTGTCCACCAGCCGCTTCCAGAGCGCCTTGTAGACGATCTCGTTGACCAGCGTGCTCTTGCCCGAACCCGACGCGCCGGTGATGGCGACCAGCTTGCCGAGCGGAATCGCGACGTCCACGTTCTTCAGGTTGTTCTCACGCGCGCCGCGCACGTCAGCGTCTTGCCGCTGCCCGTCCGCCGCTGCTTCGGCATGGCGATCGACCGCTTGCCGGACAGGAACTGCCCGGTCGGCGACGCCTTCGACTTGAGCACGTCCGCGAAGGTGCCCTGCACGACGACGGTGCCGCCGTGCACGCCCGGCCCTGGCCCCATCTCGACGATGTGATCGGCGGCGCGAATCGTGTCCTCGTCGTGCTCGACGACGATCACGGTGTTGCCGATGTCGCGCAGGCTCTCGAGCGTCGCGATCATCTTGACGTTGTCCTTCGGGTGCAGACCGATGCTCGGCTCGTCGAGGACGTAGAGCATGCCCATCAGCCCGGAACCGATCTGCGTGGACAGCCGGATGCGCTGTGACTCGCCGCCGGAGAGCGTGCCGGAGCGCCGATTGAAGCTCAGATAGTCGAGGCCGATGCCGAGCAGCAGATCCAGGCGGCCGCGGATCTCTTTCAGCACCTGGCGGCCGGCGTCGGCGCCGCGGCCGGAGGGCTTCACCGTGCCGAGGAATGCCTGCAGCTCGTCGAAGTTGAGCTGACCCAGATCGTGGATGTGCTTGCCCTCGATCGTGAACAGCAGGCGCGTGGCGCGCAGCCGCGCACCGTTGCAGTCGGGGCAGATGTGCTCGACCATCACCTTGTCGAGCCACTCCTCCATCCGCGAGTTCGCTTCGCCGCGCTGACGATAACGCCGGTACCAGCGCTCGATGCGGCGGGCAATGCCGTTGAAGCCGACCTCCTTGCCCTCGTGATCGTCGCGTTTGACCTTCGCCTCGGGCGGCGAGGTCAGCACGACCTTCTTCGGGATCGATCCCGTAGAGAATCGCGCTGCCGCGCCTTCTCCTTCAGCTCCTTCCACGGCGTGTCGAGCGAGAAGCTCAGGCTCTTCGACAGGCTGAACATCACCCGGCCGTCCCACGTGTCGGGGTTGTATCGGAACGCTTCCTTCACGAAGCAGCCGCCGCGGATGCTGCGCTGCGGATCGGGAATCAGCAGCTCCGGGATGCGTGAGCTTGTCCACGCCGAGTCCGCCGCAGGTGCGGCACGCGCTCTCGGGGTCGTTGAAGACGAAATAGCTCGGGCCGATCTCGCCGTAAACGAAGTGATGCGTGGCGCTGCTCAGGCCGCGATAGAACTTCTCCGCCTCGGCCTTGCTCGCACCGGCGACGACGTGCACCTGCATCAGCCCGTCGCCGACGAGCAGCGCCGCGGCAATGCCCGCCTTGATCGCCTTCTCGTGCTTCCGGTTGCACGACGAAGCGATCGACGATCGCGTCCATGTCCTGCACCGCAGACTTCGTCGAGCTCGAGCTGTGAGGCGATGTCCACCGACGTCCCGTCCACGATGACGCGCCGGCAGCCCTTCTTGCGCAGCTCGGTGAAGACGAAGTCGAGGTCCTCGCCGTAGACCTTGAACACCGGCGCCCGCAGCTCGATCTCGGCGCCCGCCGGCAGCGACAGGATCGCCTCGAGAATCTGGCTGGCCGATCGGCTCGGCGTCGGCTCGCCGGTGCGCGGGCAGTGCGGCTGGCCGATCGTCGCGAACAGCAGATTCAGATAGCTGGCGATGTCGGTCATCGTGCCGACGGTCGAGCGCGGGTTGTTGGTCAGCGTCTTCTGCTCGATCGAGATCACCGGCGACAGGCCGAACACGAAATCGACGTCCGGCTTGGCCACCTGCGCGACGAAGCGCTTCGCGTAGCTCGAGAGCGACTCCATGTAGCGGCGCTGCCCCTCGGCGTAGATCGTGTCGAAGGCCAGGCTCGACTTGCCGGATCCGGACAGCCCGGTCACGACGACCAGGCTGTCGCGCGGGAATCTCGAGCGAGATGTTCTTCAGGTTGTGAACGCGCGCGCCCTGCACGGCGATCGTCGTCCGCGCCGCCTTTGCAGCCTTGTGTTGTCGGATCGCCGGATCATTGCTGCGTCATCGTCGAGGCGGGTCTTCAGACCCGCCTGACCGCCACTCACGAAAAAGGCCAGTTCCTGCACGTCGGCGTTGCTCGTCCTGGTGAGACGCGCGGCGATCGAGGCTTTGCCGATCCGTCCCTGATCGGCGAGGTACTCGCACGCCGTCGTCACGCCGCTCACGTTGAACTGTCGCGTGAAATAGGCTCTCGATCTCGGTGGCCGATCGCGCCTCGCCGGCGTCCGCAGGTACTCGACGATCGGCGCGAACAGCAGATCGGCGCGCTCGCCGACGTAGGCGTCGACGGCGTCGAGCGCCGCGTGGACCGCGCGTGTCGTCTTCTTCGAGTTGAGCATCTCGGTGTAGATGACCTTGAAGAACTCCGGATTGAGCGCCGCCGCCTGCGGCACCACCTCGCGATCGGCGAGCAGCCCGCGGCCGATGATCTCGATCTGCGCGAGCGGTGTCGCCGCATAGAGAATCCACAGCGCCGTGTAGTCGAGATCGGCCCGCGTCACGAACCACTTGTGCGCCTTGTGAATGCAGGCCAGCGCAGTGGTCGCCGGCGCTGAGCAGCTGGAACTGGGTGTCGCGATCGCCGATGCTGCTCAGAGTGGGCGCAGAGCTCCGCGATCGACGGATCGTGCGTATACAGCAGCCGTCCCTTGGCCAGGAACGAGTGCATGAACGGAGTTGGTGACCGAGCCTTCGACCGTCTCCCGGAACTTCGTGCGCGGCATCAGCAGCGCGTGCACGTTCACGCCGTCGGCGTAGAGCGCGATGTCGCCGGCATCGACCTTCTTGTCGTCGATCGTGACCAGCACCAGATCGATGTCGGACTTCGCCCAGACGGTGTCGTGCGACAGGCTGCCGCAGAGAATCACGGCCAGAATCGAGCGATCCTCCTTGATCTGCTGCGACCAGATCGTCGAGCGCGGCCGAGAACTTCTGATGAACCGTTCCGCTCATGGACTCTGAAAGGATAACGTAGTGTCCGGCTTTAGCCGGACCAGCTGTTCGCCGATAATCCTGACGTGCCCGACTGCCGTAACTGCGGTGCGCCGCTGCGAATCATCCGCGACAAGGGTCTGCTCATCTGCGATCACTGCGGCAGTGAACACGAGGCGCCAGCCGATTCCGGAGGAGCTCGAGCTACTTGGGGCAGACCTCGCACCCCTGCCCGATCTGCTCGACGCCGCTATCGCAGAGCCGATTGCATGGCCAGCCGCTGCTGTGTTGTCCCACGTGCGGCGGTCTGCTGATCGGCATGAACGTCTTCACGACCATCATCGACGCCGTGCGGGCCTACGACGTCGGCGCACTTCGGACCACGGTGCCATCGCGGCAAAAGCCCGGCGAGCGCACGTTGAACTGTCCGTCATGCGGACAGCCCTTCGTCAGCCATCACTACGGGGGGCCGGGGAATGTCGTGATCGACACCTGCAGCCGGTGTCTGGTGAACTGGTTGGACCAGGGCGAGCTCCGTCGCATCGCGCTCGCCCCGGACCGTCAGCGATCGTCCTTGGACTTGGACTCGGACTTGGACTTGGACTAGGACCAGGGACCAAGGCCCAAGAACCGTTTTCTAGTCCGCGACTGACTGAGCGACCAGATCCTCGAAGTCGCGCTGGATCTCGCCGTTCGACGTCTGCACCATCAGCACCGCCGTCGAGCTCCTCCTTCGGATCGACGAAGAAGTGCGTGCCCTGCGCGCCGGTCCATCCGAACGTGCCATCCGACAGCATCGTGCCGCGCGCCGCGTGGTTGATGACGACGCGCACGCTGAGGCCGTAGCCTTCGCCGGCGGGACGGCCGGGCAGCGTGTCGGGCACGTGCGCCGCAGACATCATCTCCACCGTCTTGCGGCTCAGCAGCCGCTTGCCGCTCATCTCGCCGCCGCCGGCGAGCATGATGCCGAGCGGCAAGTAGTCTTCGGCCGTGCTGTAGAGACCGCCCGATCCGCGGAAGTAGACATTGCTCGACATCGTGTCGTTGGGCATCACGTGCTTCGTGAGACCGGTCGGCGTCGCGCGAATAGACCGTCGCCACTCGCGGCATCTGCGCATCGGTCGGCCAGAACGTGATGTCCTTCATGCCGAGCGGATCGAAGATGCGGGTGCGGAAGAACCGATCGAGCGGCATCCCGGACGCGATCTCGATCACGCGGCCGAGCGTCTCGAAGCCGGCGCCCGGGCTGTAGGTCCAGCGCGAGCCGGGCTGGAACTCGAGCGCCGTGCCGCCGAGGCGCGGGATGTACTGCGCGAGCGTCTCGCCGTCCTTGCGCGCGATCTTCTCGATGTCGCTGTTGCCCATCGGGCCGCTGCCCAGGCCGGACGTGTGCGTCAGCAGATCCTTGATCGTGATCTCGCGCTGCGCCGGCACGGTGTAGAACTGCGGTGGCGCCGGCGGCGTACCGGCCGCGCCTGCCCCGCGCCCGGCCGGCGCCGGTCTGCGGACGGCCACCTTCATGTTGCGGAACTCCGGAATGTAGCGCGACACCGGATCGTTGAGCCGCAGCTTCCCTTCCTCGACCATGCATCATGACGCCGACGCCGACGACCGGCTTGGTCATCGACGCGATGCGAAACATGTTCGCAGGCGTCATCGGCTGCTTCGTCTCCAGATCGCTACGCCTTGCGCGTTCACATAGGCGACGCGCCCCTTGCGCGCGACGGCGACCACGGCACCGGCCAGATCGCCGGCGGCAATGCGGCGCTGAATCATCTGCGCGACGCGTTGCAGCCGCTCGGATGAGAGACCGACTTCCTCAGGCTTACCAACCGTGGTCGCCGTGCCGACCGGCAGGGCCAGAAACACGAGCAGCGCGAGACAGGCGATGGCGGTTCTCATCATGTCCTCCCGGACTTTGTCCGGGAGGATTATAGCCATGCGCTACTTCCTTGCGGGATGTTCCTTTGCGAGTTGGGTGAAGCGCGCGTAAGCGCAATATTTCGCACTGCCGCTGGCCGGTCCGAAGGTCCGGCCCTTCGTGCGAAGCCGAAGGCACGGCCCACGTGAAGTCGAAGCCGTCTACTTGCGAAGAACGTCTTCGAAGAAGCGCAGCGCCCGCGGGTCGCCCGATTGGCCAAGCCAGAACATCGCCTGACGACGGACGTCGCGGTTGCGGTTGATGCGGGCGACCTCAATCAGCTTTGGCACGCCCTCGTCCTTCGGCATCTGGCTCAAGCGCGAAGACCGCCTTCTTCTTCACCTCGGTGTCCGGATCGTTGTCGATGGCGTTCGACACGGTCTCCATCGCCTTCGCTCCCGCTCGCTGCGCGACCCAGAACAGCGCGTCGCCGCGGAGCCGCGCGTCCGTGCCATCGCGCGCCAACGACAGCAGGCGATCGATCGCCGGCGGATCGGCATGGAGCGCAATCGCCACCACCGCCTGGTTCTGAAGACGGCGAGCGGACTCGCCGGCGGTGAACCGCGTCAGCCAATCGATGCTCGCGCCGGCTGAGACGCCGGTCAGCCATCTGACCGTGAGGCCGCCGGCGTCGAGCGGACATTCGGGTGACGAGAAGCGAATGCGATCGACGCGGCGATCGGCGATTCGATAGAGCATGTACACGCGTATTGCCGCCCTCGAGCTTCACCGGCCCGACACGGCGCGCGCCGACGCCGTCGCCGGCTCGACCAGCAGCCGCCGTCATCGCCGCGCGGATTCGTCGCCACCGCGTATCCGACCCACATCGGTTCGGTGGCCCCGGAGACGAGGCCGTCGAGCTCACGCTCGAGCGAGCCAGTCAGCGCACGCACATCGAGCGTGCCATTCTCGACCGACGGTGTCTGCGCGAGCGGCGGCATTCGCCGCGACGAGAAGAGCAAGCGCGATGACACAGAAAGCGTTCATCGACGTGCCTCACTTGAGCAGCTCGAGCATGTAGTCCTTCGCCTCTGGCGAGTCCATGAACGTCAGCTTCTCGACGATCCGGCGCTTGAGCTCGCGGTCGCGTCTCCTTCCTGGCCAGCGCGACCAGCGCGCTGGCGTTCCCCGAGAAGAACAGTCCGTCGATGGCGGCGCGTTTCACTCCGGCGTCGCTCTGGCGGTTGTAGATGTTGACCAGCGTGTCGCCGGAACGTCCGCCGCCGAGCATGCCGAGTTGCTGGATCGCGCGACGGCGCAGATCCATGTTGGCGTCGGCGTTCGCCACCTCGGTCAAGTGCGCGACGTCGCCGGCCATCATCATGCCCTGCAGCATCTGCTGCCGGACGTCCACCGACGACTCCTTCTGATACAGCTGCCACAACTCGTCGCGTGCGCCCATCATGCCGAGCTGAACGGACCGCCTCCGATCGCAGCTCGGGCGACTTCTCGCCGCTGGCTGCCGCCAGCACACGCTGCCTGTCGCCAGCCATCCCGAACGAGCGCAGGATCTGACGTTTGACGTCGACGTCGGCCGACGACCCGTAGATGTCGGCGAGCACCTGGCGATTGGCCGGCGAGCCGTGCATCCCGAGATACTGAATGGCCTTGCGCTGCAGATCCGGATTGCTGTTGCCCTTGGCGACGCCGGCCAGCACCTGCTGCGCGCGATCGGAACCGCTCTGCGCCAGGACGAAGAGCGCGCGCTCCTTCAAGCGAGGCGACTGGGTGCCCTGCAGGATCTTCTCGAGCAGCGGCACGCCCTGGGCCGGGTCCATCTGCTGCAGCCCCTGTATCGCCAGCAGCTTCAGGTCATCGTCGTTCTGCTGATCGGGCGAGACCGGCTGACCGGCACGCTGACGCACGGCGATTTCGAGCGCGCGGGCATCGTTCAGCCAGCGGCTCATCGGATAGCTCTTCAGCAGCTCGGCGACCGTCGTCAAGGCGTCCGCCTGACGGTTCAACCGGTCGAGCGAATACGCCTGCCAGTACAGCGCGGCATCCGCGCGGGGAAAGTTGGCATTGCCGACAGCGCGCGGAACTGCTTCGACGGCGCGCGCCCATTCGCCACGCTCGATCGAGCGCTGGGCGCGCTCGTATTGCCCTTCCGCCCGTGCCTGCGACCCCCGCTCGCGCTCACGCGCGGCTTGCTCACGCTCGCCTGCCGCCTGCTCGTCCGTTCACGGGCGGCTCGCCCTGGCGGCGCGCGCCTGATCGGCGCTCGAGCCGTGCACAGACGATCGTCCTGGCCGGCGGCCAGCTGCCGGCGCCGCCGGCCAGCGCAGCCCACGCCAGCTGAGACACGCAGATCGTCCGTCCAATGGTCACTCTTCATCGCATTCTCCAGCGGCCCGCCTCGCCGAAGCCTTCGGCGAAGGCGGGTCCTACCAAATGGGCTCTACCAAATAGGTCTGGCGCTTCGTTCGCGCGCCTGCATCTCCGCCGTCGTCACCCGCAGCCGGAAGATCAAGTCCTGATCGCTGATCCGCGTCCGCACGTCCGACAAATCATTGGACGTCTCAGCCTCGGGTCCGTTAGCGATCTCCACGAGCACGCGCTCGACGTCCTCGAGCAGGTCGCGGGTTTCGGCGTCGCCCATCTCCTCCGCCGAGCGTCGATACAAGCGGCCCGCTGCGACCAGATCGGCGGCGCGCTCCCGATCGCTCGCCAGCATCACCGGCGCCGAGTCGTCGGCGTTGACCAGTTCGACGAGCACGCGCTGCGAGCGCTCGAGATGTTCCTCGACCTCGCTGCGCAGCATGCGCTCGTTCAGCGCACGCGCGTCTGCCCACTGACGCCACCGGCGACGGCGACGGCGTATCCCAGACGCGGCCGAGGGCGAACGAACCGACGGCGAGCGCGCCACGCCGGCGGCGAGCGCCCATCGTGGAAGCTCGAACCCAGAACGTCGTCGTGTCCGGCTTAAGCCGGACTCTACGCCCGCGCGACTGCGGCTCGAGCCTCGCCCACATCTCGCGCTCGAATCCAACGGGCGCCTCCGGCAGCGGCTCGGTGTCCACCAGCGCCAGCACCGCCCGCAGCTCGCGATCGAGCGCCTGGCACTCGGCGCAGGTCTCGAGATGCGCGCGCAGCGTCGGCGCGCTCCTCGGGCGTCGCCTCGCCGTAGTAGTCGAGCAGCAGATCCTCATCACTGACGTGCGCGCGTTCCATTCCCTCACACCTCGACAAACGGCGAAAGCGCCGTGCGCATCTTGCGCACCGCGCGAAAGATGCAGTGCTTCGTCGCGCTGGTCTTCAATCCGAGCTCCGATCCGATCTCGCTGATCGACATTCCCTCGACATGCCGCAGCATGAACGCCGCCCGCTCGATGGCCGTCAGGCACGACATCGTCTGACCGACGCGGGCCTCGATTTCGCCGGCCAGCACCAGACGATCGGCGCCGGGCTGCGGGACGTACGCCGCCGGCCTGCGTGCGCGTGATCCTCGAGGTCGGCGGGGTCGACGGCCGCCTCTCGCCGCTTCGAGGAGCGGAGGTGAGTCGATCGCGCAGTTCACGGCGATGCGCGTCAGCCAGGTCCGCACGTCGGACCGGGCTTCGAAGCGGCCCAGCTGCGCGTGCACCTTGAGCCAGGTGTCCTGGACGACGTCCTGCGTGTCCTCGGCATTGCGAACCAGTCGATACACGACGCCGAAGAGGTAGCGGCTGTGCTGTTCGACGAGCGCACGAAAGGCGTCGATGTCGCCGTTTCGGGCTCTGGCGACTATCGCCGGGTCGCTCTCGTGCATGCCTATCGCTTAGACGGAGGTCGAGGTGTCCGGTTGGCGTGGCGAAACGACAAATTCAATCTGCGATTTCTTGCACGGTTTCCCGACAGCCGTGTGCGAATTCGCCCGATATCGGCGTCGGCGGGATTGGCGCAGGTGTTGCTCAAAGGGTCGATGAGAGCCAGAGCCCAGGACCCGAGGTCGACGTATGAAGAGCGCAGACAAACTGGACCACACCATCGAACAAACATTCCCCGCAAGCGACCCTCCCGCCAACACGGTTGTGACGGGCGTTCGCGTCGGGCCCTCCGCTGAGTTTGTCGTCCGCGACAATCCGGAACACAGTCGGCTCGAGACGGAAGTCGCCGGACAGCTGGCGACGCTGCGGTACGAACGGCACCCGCACGCAGTCGTGCTGGTCGAGACGGACGTGCCGCCCGCGCTGCGCGGACGAGGCGTGGCCAACGCGCTCGCGAAGTGGGCGATCGAAACGGCGGAGCGCGATGGACTTCGCGTCGTCGCGGCCTGTCCGTTCGTGCGAGCCTACATGGACAGGCAGACCCACAGTCTTGCGTTCGATTCGCAGCTGACGCATTGAGGCCCCTACGGGGCGCCTCCTCTCCGTAGGTCTTACGGGCGACTCTTGCCGACCCACTTCTCGTTGTCGCAGTGGTGCTCGAGCAGGTCGGTGTCGGGTAGCAGATTGAATTTCACCGCGGCCGACCAGGGCTTGGTGAACGTCTTCGGATCGTCGAACGTAAACGTGATTTCCATGTGACCGACGTCGATGCGGCGCAGGCGCTCGGTAGTCTTGAGCGCTTCTGTGTGTGGCGTGCCCCCCGCGTCGAGCCACGACATGTCGTTGAAACCCGCGGTTTCCACGACAAAGGTCTCCCCCTCCCACGATCCGACCGAGTACCCCAGCCAGGCTGGCTGCGGGTCTGTCGGCAGCGGCCGGCCATCAGTAAAGATCTGGCGCCAGTTGTTGAACTCCTCGTAGAGGATCAGCGTCACGCCACGCATCTGCAGGATCTTGAACGGCAACGTGCGCGTGAGCATCGCGTCAGGGATCCCATGAGGCAGGCACCGCTCGGTTGGTGCTCCAACGCCGAGCGCCTTCTGACGCTGGTCGTGGAGCGCCTTCGCCCACGGCAGAAACGGCGCGCCGCCCGGCAGGTCGGCGGCGATGTCATAGACATACTTCGAGCGGACACGACCGTCGGTCTCCATGACGCGATCGCCGACGACTTCCCAGACGCCCGACAGATCGGGTGTGCCATCGGCGGTCTTCGGAACCGGCGCGGTGAGGTTCGGCTTACCGTCCGGAAGCCGCGGAATCCCCGCGCTTGGATAGTCGAGCCACTGCGTGCGCGCAGTCACGGTCCACATCAGGCACGCCGCCGCCACGATCGCCAATTGTCGTGTTGGGATCACAATCACCCCCGAGGTCCGCCGCGCTGAAGGCGGACCTCTACGCGCCTAAAGGCGGACACTACAAAACTGCCCCAGCAGATTCGCCGCGACCGTCCGCCGATACTCCGCCGTCGATCGCAGATCGTCGATCGGCGCGATCTCGCGCTGCAGCACGTCCTGCACCTCGGCGAGCGACCGGCCGTCGGCCAGCGCCTGTTCCGTCCGTAACAGCCGCAGCGGCGTCGGCGCCACACTGCCCATCGCGAGACGCGGCCGCGCGTCTGCGCGCGCCTCGTTCCAGACGCCGGCGACCACGATCTTCGCGATGGCCTGGGCCGCGCGCGTACCGACCTTGCGGAACCACTGGCGGCCGCGCACCGCGGGGATCTCGAAGCTGACAATCAGCTCATCGGGCCGCGCAACGCTCTGACGATAGCCCGAGTAGAAGGACGTCATCGGGACACGCCGTGTGCCCGCTGCACTGCGCAGCACCACGACCGCATCCGCTGCGAGCAGCACCGGCAGCGTGTCGCCCGCCGGCGACGCATTCGCCACGTTGCCGCCGAGCGTGCCGCGATTCTGAATCTGTACGCCGCCGATCTCGCGGGCGGCGGCGGCCAGCATCGGCAGCCGACGGCGTATCGCGCTCGACTTCATGATCTCGGTGTACGTCGTCAGCGCGCCGATCCGGAGTGTGGTGCCTCGCGTCTCAACACCGCGCAGCGTATCGAGGTTCCACAGATTGAGAAACCGGGTTGGACGCAGCGTGCCGAAGTTGAGCGCGACGTAGACATCCGTGCACCCGGCCAGCGGGACGAGTGGGCCCTCGTCCCTGAGCATCTTCACTGCGTCGCCAAGCGAGCGCGGCTCGAGAAGATCACGGCCGGCGATGGTGCCTTGCATCAGCGTTTGCCCGCACGCTGGACGGAACGATAAATGGCCGCGTAGCCGGTGCAGCGGCACAGATTGCCGGCCAGACCGATGCGAATCTCGTCGAGTCTGGGACGCGGGCCAAGCGCAGCGGCCGCCATGATCATGCCGGGCGTGCAGATGCCGCACTGGGCGCCGCCGTGCTCGACGAACGCACGCTGAAGAGGATGTCTGCCGCCGAGCCCCTCGATCGTCGTGATGCGCGTGCCCTGCACCTGCGCCACCGGTATCAGACACGAGTTGACGGGGTCGCCGTCCACGAGCACCGTGCACGCGCCGCACTCGCCTTCGCCGCAGCCCTCCTTCGTACCGGTGAGCCCGCACTCTTCGCGCAGCACGTCGAGCAGACGGGTCAGCGGATGCGCCTTCACGGCCATCGTCTTGCGATTGACGGTCAGCCGCATCGTCGTGTCCGGCTTCAGCCGGACCTCCGCATCGTTGCCTTCATGATCTTTTCCGGCGTCGCCGGAATCTCCGAGACGACGACCCCCGCGTGCCGTAGCGCATTCACCACTGCCGGCGCTGGTCCATCGATCGGCATCTCCCCGACGCCTTTCGCCCCGAACGGCCCGTACTTGTATGGATTCTCGAGAATCTTGATCGTCATCGGCGGCGTATCGAGCGTCGTCGGGATGATGTAGTTGGTGAGCTGGGCGTTGGCCATTTTGCCGCCGCGCATCACGACCTCTTCGAGCAGCGCGTAGCCGAGCCCCTGCGAAGACCCGCCTTCGATCTGCCCGGCCGCCAGCATCGGATGAATCGCGCGGCCGATCTCGTGCACCGTGGTAAATGCCACCGGCGTCGCCTGATACGTGATCGGATCGACCTCCACCTCGACGACGTCGCAGGCCCAGCCGTAGCTGCCGTAGGCATCGCCCCGATAGGTGTCGTCGTCCCATTCGAGGCCGGGCGGTTTCTCGTACTGCGTGGTCACCACGAAGCCGCCGTGCTTCTTGAAATAGGCGGCTGGCGTCATGCGTCCGAGGCGCGTGCGCATGTCTTCGGCGCACCGTTGCAGCAAGCGACCGACGATCATGCACGTGCGCGATGCCACCGTCGGGCCGCTATCGGGCACGGTCGCCGTGTCAGCGGCGCTGACATCGACCTGGTCGTAGGCAATGCCCAGCGTGTCGGCGACGATCTGCGCGTGCATCGTCCTGGTGCCCTGACCGATCTCCGTACTGGCCACGCGAATCTGGACGCCGTGTTCGGTCAAGGCGAGTGATGCCTTCGAGGCCAGCTTGACCTCTCCACCGCCGGTGAAACCGGACCCATGGAAGAACAGCGACAGTCCGATGCCACGGTTCGATCCCTTGAACGCTTTCCGCTTCCGTGAGAACGCGGTGCGGCGCCCGGCCTCGCGCAGCACCTGCAGCGCGCTGCAGTCCTTGCCGACCCGCTGTCCGGTTGCAGTCGTGTCGCCGGGCCGCAGCGCGTTCCGCTCGCGCAATCGCAGCGGATCGATGCCGAGCCGATCGGCGACGAGGTCCAGGTGCGCTTCGATCGCAAACTGCGTCTGCGGCGCGCCGAAGCCGCGGAAGGCGCCGTTCGGCGGCGTGTTGGTCATGGCGGCGCGGCCGCGGGCGCGAACATGATCGCAGCGGTACGGACCGCTCGCGTGAATCATCCCGCGCGACAGCACGACCGCGCTCAGCGTCGCATACGCGCCGCCGTCGAGCACAACGTCGATCTCCATCGCCGTGAGCCGGCCGTCCTTCTTCACGCCGGTGCGATGGCGCACGACCGCGGGGTGGCGCTTGGTTGTCGCCAGCATGTCCTCGACGCGGTCGTAAATCAGCTTGGCCGGACGCCCCGACTTCATCGCCACCAGCGCGGCGTGGCCGGCGATCACCGACGGGTACTCCTCTTTCCCGCCGAAGCCGCCACCCGTCTCGGTCTGCACGACCCGGACCTTCTCCGCCGGCAGCCCGAGCAGCACGGTAAGCGCGCGATGTACGTAGTACGGGCACTGCAGCGATCCGTACAGTGTTACGCCGCCGTTTTCCGGAACCGCCACGACGCCGTTCGGCTCGATGTAGAGCTGTTCCTGATGACCGGCGCGGTACTCGCCCTCGACGATCAGATCAGCCTCGGCCATTCCCCGCTCGAGCTGCCCTTTGTTGATCGCGATCGACTTGAACAGCACGTCGGAACGTTCGGGATCGAAGTTGGGAGTGGTCTCGCGGTAGGTGATGGCGACCTCTGCCGCAGCCAGTCGTGTACGATCGGAGTGAGCCAGCAAAACAATCGGTTCAGCTACGTGGCGCACGCGCGTCGCTGCCAGGGACGGCTGATCCTCGTCGATCAGCGCGACGATGTTGCGTCCCGGAATGTCGCGGTGCTCGACGACGGTAAACCCCGTCCGGTCGAAGTTATAGCGGATGTCGGCGATCTCGCCGGCCGGCACTGTCGTTCGAATCGTCCGAACGTAGAGGACATCGTCGAAGCGGACGTCGTCGATGTAGCGCGCCAGGCCCGTGACTTTCTCCTGGCCTTCTTTTCTCAACACGTTGCGCCCAACCGCGCGGCGTTTCGGCATGAGGTAGTGCAGCGTACATGGGATTCGTCAGACGCTCAACCATCGCCGTTCTCGCACTCGCTGCCACGGTCCTTGTGCACGCGCGCGCTGCGACAGCGCCGCTGACCTCTTCAGATGCGATCGACGAACCACTGGCGTGTCTGCAGCCGGTGGACGGACTGACGTGGATGCGGTGGGGCGAGAATCAGCAGCGGCTGGATCTTTGGTGTCATAGCGTCGGCCGCCCCTTACTCGAAGCGCGCGTGTCCGCGGCGGGCGACATCGGTGGGATGCGGATACTGAGCTGGAACGTCAACGTGGGCGCAGGACGGCTTGAAGCGCTGCTGCCGCGTCTCCTTGACGAGGCCGCTGCCGATGGACTCGGTCTCACGATCCTGCTGCAGGAAACGTTTCGCACCGGCGAGCTGGTGCCAGCGGCCTATCCAGCGACGCTGCAGGTGCCGAAAGCCATCCGGCCCCGGCGGCCGACGATGGACGTCCGCGATATCGCTGCGCAATTCGGATTGTCCGTCGCCTACGTGCCGTCGATGAGGAACGGACCGGCAACCGCGCTGGCCGAGCGCGAGGACCGCGGCAACGCGATCCTCTCGACAGAGCCGCTCCTCGATGTGCGAGCCATCGAGCTGCCGTTCGGCAAGCAGCGGCGCGTCGCCGTGACCGCACTCATCCAGCCGCGCGGCAGTAACGAAGCGCATGCCATTCGCGTCGTCTCGACGCACTTCGATACGAACGGCCATCGCGCCGTTCAAGCGGCGGCACTCAGCGAGCGCCTCACCGCATTCACCGAAGCGCCACTGTTTGTCGGAGGCGATCTGAACTCACGGGGCGGCGCGGACGACGACGCCGTGCTCGCGCTCGCCAGCCGCATCCCGATGGCGTCGTGCGGCACCGGTCGGACCAATCGCTGGCCGCTGCGGCTCGATGTGCTCTTTCCCATCGGCCGCCTCGATTACATCTTCGCGGGACGCAGTCGGAGACATCGTGCGCAGCTGCGAAACGCTGCCACACGCATACGACTCGGATCATCTGCCGTTGCTCATGACGCGTGCGTTATTGAACGTTCGGATCGTTCAGCTCGTTCGAGCGTTCGAGTCGTTCGAACGTTCACTCGCTACGCAGCGTCTGTGCAGGATCGATCCGCACGGCACGAACTGCGGGCGGAAGTGCAGCCAGTGCCGCGACAACGGCAAGCGTGAACAGCGGCGCGGCGACGCTGATTGTATCCGTCGCGTTCACGTCGAACAGGATCGACTGCACGAGCCGGCCGAACGCAACCCCACCGGCCAGGCCCGCCAACACTCCGGCACCGACCGGCGTCAGCATTTCAGCCGTGACGCGCCTGACGACGTGGGTGGCGCGTGCGCCGAGCGCCATTCGAACGCCAATCTCACGCCGGCGCTGAATCACTGCGTAGTTGAGCACGCCATACAGACCGACGCCGGCCAGAAGCAACGCCACCGCCGCGAAGAAGAGCGAGAGCGTGGCGAGCAGACGTTCGCGGAGCATTTGCCGCTGCACGAACAGGCTCTGCGTGCCGACGTTCATGACGCGGAAGTCGGCCCGGAACTGGCTCACGTCGCGGCGAAGTGCCGGTCCGAGCGCGAGCGGATCTCCCGTCGTCCGGACGACCAGCGCCGCCTGGTTGCGCGCATCGTTCGACACGAACACCGTCGGACGCATCGGCTCGCGGACGTCGTAGTACGCGGCGTCACGCACCAGGCCAACGATGTCCATCGGAACATCGACGTTCTTGTTCCTGCCTGAACGAGCACCTGCCGGCCGACCGGGCTTCGGCCGTCGAAGTACGCCCGCGCGAAGGCCTCGTTGACGATCCCGACAACCGGGCCTGGCGGTTTGCCGGCGACGGGCTCCAACGCCCGCGCGCTGTCGTCGATGCGGAAATCGCGACCCGCGACCAGACCGATCCCCATCGTGCTGAAATAACCAGGCGAGACACCGAGGAAATACGGCGCGCTGTCGCTGACGGGATTTCCATCGAGAGAGACCGGCACTCTCCAGCGGTTGTCACTGAGCGGCACCCACATCGCAAACGCCGCGCCCTCGACGCCCGGCGTCGCCCGGATCCGCTCGCTGACGTCCGCCCAGACCTGTGGCGGCTGCTTCCCGCCAGTCACGTTGATCTCGAGCACGGCGACGCGATCCGGCTCGAACCCCAGCGGCCGAATCGAGAGATTCCGCAAAGTGGCCGCAAACAGCCCGGCGAGGAACACGACAAACAGACAGAACGCCATCTGCACGCCAACCAGCGATGCGGACCAGCCGGCGATGGCGATGGCGGTCGTCGCGGACCTTGAGCGCACCGATGGGCGTCACCGAGGATGCGCGAAGCGCTGGCGCGAGACCGAACAACACGGTGACCGCGACCGTGAGCACGATGCCGAAGCCAAGCATGCGCCAGCTGGCGTTGAGCGCCAGCTGCACCGGCTCCTGAAACGCCAGCAGCGACACGACAAACGGCGCGGCCCACCAGGCGAACAGCGCACCGGCGATGGACGCGCACACCGCGAGCACCGTGCTCTCCACGAGGACGAGTTGAATGAGCCGCCAGCGTCCGGCACCAATCGAGACGCGCAGTGCCATCTCAGTCGTGCGCGCGGCGGCCTGCGCGATCAGCAGATTGGCCACGTTCGCGCAGGCGATGAGCAGGACGAGCACGACGAGCGCGGCGAGAATGAACAACGGCCGCCGGAATGTGCGCTGGAGGCCCGAGACGCCAGCCGCCGCCGACGTGAACAGGATCTGTTCGTTCAGGTACGCGGTCATGCGCGGGCCGGACGAATCCGCCGCAAGAAACTTGACCGTCTCCTGACGATCGCGTCTGACCTGTGCCTGCACCAGCTGACGCACCAGGTCCGGCGATGCGGACTCGTTCGGCCGCACCCAGATGCGGAACCACGACTACCCGGGACTCTCGAGCGCCTCCGTGTTCAACGTGGCCGGCACGAAGAAGTCGGTCCTGCGTCCCGGCTCCGTTCCCGTGAAGCCCGCAGGCAATACGCCAATGATCTCGATGGTGCTGCGCCCCCAGCGAAACGTCCGTCCGATCGCGCCGGGGTCACGGTTGAATCGGCCACTCCAGAAGTCGTAGCTGAGCACCGCGACCTCGCGCCCGCGAGGCGCCATGTCGTCGCCCGGCTCAATCAGCCGGCCAACGACGGGCCGGAGTCCGAACGCCGCGAAGACATTCCCCGAGACGTATTGTCGTGACGCCCGTTCGACCTCCCCGCTGATGACGATCTCTTGCCGGGACGACATCCCCACCAGCATCACTTCGGCGTGGGTCCCGACGGCGGCCCGATATCGCCGCAACGTCGGGTAGTCGAAATCATCGCGATAATCGGGCTCACCGCGCGATGTCAGCGAATTCCAGCCCAGGGCGAAGAAGCGCTCCGGTTGGCTGATCGGCAACGCGCGCCAGAAGACGGCATCGAGCAGACGGAACGCGGCCGTCGTCGCGCCGACGGCGAGGCCGAGCGAGAGGACGGCGGCGGCCGTCGCCGTGCGATGTCGGTTCAACTGCCGACACGCGAAGACGGCGTCGGCGAAGACGGACTGCAGCCACGGCCAGCCGCGTTGATCGCGCAACGCGTCCATCGCGTGAGTGGCGCCACCAGTGCGCAGACGCGCCGCACGCACAGGCTCGCCCCGCCGCTGCGCGTCCTCGGCCGCCAGCGCCATGTGAAGCCGCAGTTCTTCCTGGAGATCCGCCTCGTCGCGACGCGGACGCAGCGTCCCGAGAAGACGATGAAGCCATTCGCGAATCGTCCGCATCTCGTGCCCCTATTCCTCGCGCAGCGCCACGAGCGGCTGCAGGTTGGCAGCGCGTCGTGCCGGCAGGTAGCTGGCGGCGACGCCCGTCAGCGTCAGGAGCGCGCAAGCCAGCCCGATGATGCCGGGGCTGTGTGGCTCCACCCCGAACACGAGTGCGCGCACCGATCCAGCCATGGCCAGTGACACGGCTGCGCCGATCGCAAGGCCGATTGCCAGCAGCGTGCCCGCTTCGCCGAGCACGATGCCGAGGACGTGCGAGCGCTGGGCGCCCAGGGTCACCCGCACGCCGATCTCCTTCGTGCGCCGCAGCACGAGGTACGACATGACGCCATAGAGCCCGACCGCAGCGATGAGTGACGCGAGCACACCGAACACGCCCGACAACAGGGCCAACAGACGTTCACGAACCAGTCCGTCACGAATCGTCTCGTCGAGGGGGCGAACGTTGACGTCGATCTCCTGGCTGACGGCTGCCACGCTCCTCGTGAGCAGCGATGACAGTTCGGCGACCGGCACACGGGATTGCACCATGACGTCCATGAACGGGGTCGGCACGGACAGCTGCGCGATCGGGACGAACATGGTGGGCACCGGATCCTCGCGCAGCGCCATGTACTTCGAGTTGGGAATCAGACCGATCACCTCGAACACACTCGACGTGGCTGGCCGGCGAAACCTCTGCCCCACGGGGTTCTCAGGGAAACCGAGACGACGAGCAAAGGCGCGATTCACGATCGCGACGCTGGGCGCCTGGCTCGAATCATGGGGCTCGATGTCCCGGCCGGCGATCAGCTCGACGCCCATCGTCCGGAGATAGCCGGGGCTCATGGCGTTGAGCCTGACGGTCGTCTTGACCGCGGTGTCGGAGTCTGCCGAGATGATGGCCGAGCTACCGGTCCCGTTCAGTGGCACGTGACGCACCTCCGCTGCGGAGATCACTCCGGGAGCCTCTCGAATCCGGTCCAGTAGATCCGCGGTCAACGCCCGTCGAGCGGCCGGCCGGACCGACAGGCTGGAGAAGTTGACTCGTGCGGAGAACACCTGGCGGGACTCGAAACCCGTTTCGACGCGCAGCAGATTACGCAGCGTCGTCGCAAAGAGCACTCCCCCGAACAGCAGGAGCAGTGAACACGCCACCTGCGTCACGACCAGGACGCGCCGCAGTGCGGCACTATCGCGACTGCCGGCGGCCGTGCGACTGCTGGCATTCATCGCCGTCACCGCCGACACGCGCGCTGCGCGCCAGGCGGGAACGAGACCGAACGCCAGGCACGTCACGAACGCCACGCCGAGCATCACCCCGATGAGGCGCAGATCGAGGGGCAGGTCCAGCGACAACTCGCGCCCGAGCTGCCCGACCAGCACGCGGCTCAGGACGGTGGCGCACGCCAGTCCGGCAATCGCTCCGCCCAGCGACAGCAGCGCATTCTCGACCATCAGCTGACCGCACGAGACGCCGCCACGAACCGCCGACGGCCAGTCGAACCGCAAACTCGCGCTCACGTGCGGACGCCCGGGACAGCACGAGATTCGCCAGGTTCGTACAGGCGATCAACAGCACAAGGCCAGTCGTCAGCTGCAGGATCAGCAGCGGATCCGAATAGAGCGTTCGCACCGCGGACACGCCTGTACCACCGGGAGCCGCCCGAAGCGTGAAGCCGAGATAGTCCTTGACGAGGTCTCGTGGATAGTCCGCCGGCAGTGAGGCCGCGAAGAGACCCGGAGATGCGGCATCGAGGCGCCGGTTGACGACCTCGAGCGACTGGCCGGGTGCCAGGCGTCCCATCACCGTGAGCCACCACATCGTCCCGTTGGTGAGCCAGCCCGGTTCGCCGCCGAGCGACGCCTGGGCGCAGATGGGGACGGCGACGTCGAACGCTCGTCCAACCTCGACGCCGAAGAAGCCGCGCGGCGTGACGCCAATCACGTCCACAGGCTGACCGTTGATCGTGAGCGTGCGGCCGATCGCGGCGGGATCTCCGCCGAGCTGTCGCTGCCAGAAGCCGTAGCTCACCACCGCATTCGGCACGGCGCAACCGGGGCGGTCGTCGTCACGCATCAGGAGACGACCGATGTAGGCATCGACTCCGAGCACGGTGAAGAAGTCGCCGCTGACGAGCAATCCTCTCGCGACACGGCGACCGCTGCTCCGATCGAGCCGAAACTCCGCGTTCGCCCACGCCGACACGCCCGAGAACTCGGCCTGATGATCGCGGAAGTGCTCCCACAGCGGATTGGTCATCACTGGATAGTTCGTCGATCGACGGCCATTCCAGCGCGTCATATCCGCCAATTCCACGACGACGAGCTGATCCGGCGCCTTCACCGGCAGCGTGCGTAGCCGGATGGCGTCGAGCAGCTGATAGATCGCTGCGTTCGCGCCGATGCCGAGCGCCAGTGTGACGAGCGCAACGAGCGTAAAGGACGGACTCCGGCGCAGTGTCCGCAACCCATAACGCACATCACGCTGCAGCGCCTCGAGCCACGACACACCGCGCTGGTCGCGCAGCGCCTCGAGCGCCTGCAGCGCATTCCCCGAGCGCAGCCGCGCCGTGCGGAGCGCTTCATGCGTCGTCTGACCACGCCGCTGCGCCTCATCGGCGGTGAGCTCGAGATGGCTGCGGAGCTCCTCTTCCAGATCCGTCGTCGCGGCGGCCGCGCGCAGCAGCGTGCCGGCAGATCCGGTGACTCCACTCGCGCAGGAGACGCATGGTGACCACTCTGCTCAGGCTTCGCCGCGCAGCAGCGCCTGCATGATCGTCGTCATCCGATCCCAGGCCTGCTTCTCTTTGGCCAGCTCGCGGCGGCCGGCGGCAGTCAGCGCGTAGAAGCGGGCCTTGCGGTTGGCTCTCGGTCGTGCCCCAGCTGCCGCGCACGCAGCCCGCGCTGCTCGAGCCGCATCAGCCCGGGATACAGCGTGCCCATGTTCAGCTGCAGCGCCCCGCCCGACACCTGCTCGAGCCGCGCCGCGATCGCGTAGCCGTGCTGCGGCCCCATCGTGTCGAGCGTTTGCAATACCATCAGGTCGAGCGTGCCCTGCAGCACGTCGGCTTTGGACGGCTCTCTATTAGCCATGCCAATGGAGTATCACAGCTTCCATTTGAGCGTCAAATGAAGGACGGTCAACGGAGCGCCACCCATGCCCGAGTATCTGACGCCCGGCGTCTAGATTCGAGGAGGTGCCGAACCGGCCGCGCCGATCGACGGCGTGAGCACCAGCACCGCCGGCATCGCCGGGGTCAACCGAACGCGGTCCGGCGGAGCCGCGCCTGATCACGTCGTGGCGGGAGTATCAGCACTGGTTCGGCGGCTTCGTCGATGGCGCCTTCCTGCCGGCCGCGGTCCAGGGGTTCTTCCAGAATGGCGGCCGGCGCGTGTACATCGCAAGCGCGGCCGATGCCCGAACCGGCTTGGCGGCACTCGAAGCCATCGACGACATCTCGATCCTGCTCGCACCCGATGAAGTCACCGACAGCTCCGGATCGATTGCCAGCGCTGTGATCGAGCAGTGCGAGCGCCTCAAGGATCGGTTCGCGATCATCAGCGCACCACGTGACATCGATCGCCGCGACGACCTGCGGGCTCCACGCGACTCCTCGTATGCCGCGATCTACGCGCCCTGGCTTCGGGTGAGCGATCCGGCGCGCAAGCAATCGCTGCTCGTCCCGCCGAGTGGCCACGTGGCCGGCATCTATGCACGTGTCGACCTCGGGCGCGGCGTGCACAAGGCGCCGGCGAACGAAGACGTGCGCGGACTGATCCCGCACGATGCCTCGAGCGGCGTGACCCCACTCGAGGTCACGCTGACCGCGCACGATCACGAACTGCTCCATCCGCGCGGCGTCAACGTGATTCGCGATTTCGGTGCCGAGGGCCGCGGCGTCCGTGTGTGGGGCGCCCGCACGATGTCGTCAGACCCGCTTTGGAAGGTACGTCAACGTCCGGCGGCTCTTCATCTTCGTGGAGAACTCCATCGATATAGGCACCCAGTGGGTCCAGTTCGAGCCGAACAGCGAGGCCACCTGGGCCCACGTCCGGCAGATCGTCGGCAACTTTCTTCGCCAGGTGTGGTTCAGCGGCGCGCTGCTCGGCACCACCGAAGACGAGGCCTTCTTCGTCACGTGCGATCGGACGACCATGACGCAGGACGACATCGACAACGGTCGTCTCATTTGTCTGATCGGGATCGCCCCAGTCAAGCCCGCGGAGTTCGTCATCTTCCGCATCGGCCAGCTGACCGCAGAGGCCGGACAATCCGATTCGTCATCGACGCCGTAGTAGGATTCAAGCCTCGCATTGTGCACATCTCGCGCTTCGCTCTCGCCCTCTGCCTGCTGACATGGCTGATGCCCATCGTTTCAGCCGCCCAATCAGGCTCGATCGTCGGGCGGGTTGTCGATCAGACCGGCGCGGGGCTCCCCGGCGTCACGATCGAACTGACGACGGCGAACGGCGAGACAACGGCGATCAGTGACACCCGCGGCGAATTCAGATTCGACGCCGTCCGGAGCGGCTCGGCCGAGCTCACGTTCCGGCTGATCAACTTCACCCTGCTGCGCCGGACCGCTGCAGTGCGCGACGGAGAGGTCGTCGATCGTGGACGCCATCCTCCAGCTGTCGCTGCGAGCAGACGTCGTCGTTACAGGGACGTCTACCTTCCGTAACATCGCCGACATTCGAGAACCCGGCCGAGAACCTGGTCGGCATCGCTGCGTCCGGCAGCCAGGGCGCGATCACGGCCGCGCAGCTCGAGGCGCGGCCGATCATGCGTCCGGGCGAAGTGCTCGAGACCGTGCCCGGGATGATCGTCAGCCAGCACAGCGGCGAGGGCAAAGCCAACCAGTACTACGTGCGCGGCTTCAACCTCGATCACGGGACCGACTTCTCCACCACCGTGGCCGGCGTGCCGGTGAACATGCCCACCGGCGCGCATGCGCACGGCTACTCCGACCTCAACTTCCTGATCCCAGAGCTGGTGAGCGGCGTGCAGTTCAAGAAGGGCCCGTACTTCGCCGACGAGGGCGACTTCTCCGCCGCCGGCGCCGCCAACATCAACTACGTCAATCGCCTCGATCGTCCGCTGTTCGAACTCGGTGCCGGACAGGACGGCTGGGGACGCATCGTCGGCGCGGCCTCGCCGCGCGTCGGCGCTGGCGTGCTGCTTGGCGCGATCGAGCTGAATCACAACGACGGCCCGTGGGTGCGGCCCGACGACTATCAGAAGGTGAACGGCGTCCTGCGCTACAGCCGCGGCGACAACCGGAACGGCTTCTCGATCACCGGCATGGGCTACTGGGCCGACTGGGACTCGACCGACCAGGTGCCGGACCGCGCGATTGGCGAGCGGCCTCATCCCGCGCTTCGGCCTGCTCGACGCCACGGATGGCGGCACGATCGGCCGTGAAAGCGTCGCCGCCGAGTTCCAGCGGTCGCGTGGACCCTCGTCGATTCGCGCGACGGGCTATCTGCTGCACAACCGCGTCAATCTGTTCTCGAACTTCACCTACTTCCTCGACGATCCGCAGAACGGCGATCAGTTCGAGCAGGCCGAGCGGCGGACGACTGCCGGCGGCCGCGTCACCTACCGCCGGCTCGGTCACGTCTTCGAGCGCCACGCCGAGAGCGCCGTCGGCGTGCAGGTGCGACAGGACTGGCTCGCTCCGGTCGGCCTCTATCACACGGCCGCGCGCCAGCGGCTCGTCGACGACGAGAGAGGATCAGGTCGGCCAGACCATGACCGGCGTGTTCGCGCAGAGCGAGATCGAATGGACGCGTGCGTTCCGCACCACGTTCGGTCTCCGCGCCGACGTGTATCGCTTCGACGTCACGTCGAACGAGCCGCTCAACTCGGGCGACGGGTCGGACGCGCTGGTGAGTCCGAAGTTCTCCGCGGCGTTCGGGCCATGGCACGGCACCGAGCTCTATGCGAACGCGGGCATGGGCTTCCACAGCAACGACGCGCGCGGCGGAGTGATCAGCGTCGATCCGCTGACCGGTGAACCGGTCGATCGCGTCACGCCGCTGGTGCGCGCCAGGGGCGCGGAGTTCGGCGTTCGCACGGTGCGCGTCCGCGGTCTTCAGTCCACGCTGTCGGTGTGGTATCTCGGCATCGATTCCGAGCTGCTCTTCGTCGGCGACGCGGGCACGACCGAAGCCGGCCGCCCGAGCCGCCGCGTCGGCCTCGAGTGGACCAACTACTGGCGGTCTGCGCCCCTGGCTGACGGCCGATGCGGATGTCTCCTTCTCGCGTGCGGAGTTCACCGACGATGATCCAGTTGGTCAGCAGGATTCCCGGCGCGCTGACGCGCGTCATCTCCGGCGGACTTCACCGTCGAGCCCCGGCAGCCGGTCTTCGGCAGCCTGCGCGTGCGGCACTTCGGGCCGCGGCCGCTGATCGAGGACGCCAGCGTGAACTCGACCAGCACGACGCTGTGGAATGGTGAGATCGGCTACCGCTTCTCGAACAAGGCGCGCATCGTCCTCGAGGTGTTCAACCTGTTCGACGCGAAGGTCTCGGACATCGACTACTTCTACACGTCGCGCCTGCAGGGCGAGCCGCTCGACGGCGTCGACGACGTGCACACGCATCCGGCACTTCCGCGCTCGGCGCGCGTCGGCCTGCGTCTATCGTTCTGAGGATTTCCGTAGCCGGCCCGTCCGAAAGGACGGGCCCTACCGGAAGGACGCGCCCTACGCGATCTTCAACAGCTTCATGGCGTTGCCGCCGAGGATCGCTTCCTTGTCGGCATTGCTCAGGAACTTCGCGTTGAGCACGAAGTCCACGCCCACCGGCCAGTCGAACGGATAGTCGGTGCCGTAGACGATCTGACCGACGCCGGCCTCGGCAATGAGATGCCGCAGCCCGTCCTCGTGAAAGATCATCGTGTCGACGAGGAGTTCACGACGGAAGTACTCGCTCGGCTTCTTCTTGAGCGCGCGACAGTCGTCACCATTGCCGCCGGCGCGCCCGCACAGCGCATCGGATCGCCCGCTGTAGGACGCCAGATAGCCGCCGGCATGCGCGGCACAGATCCTCAGCCCCGGGAATCGATCGAGCGTGCCCTCGAAGATCAGATGCGACAGGAACACCGTCGTCTCGAGCGGATTCCCGATGGTGTTACCGAGGCCCCCCTTGCCCTGCAGCCGCGGGTTCTGCGTCGTTCCCGGCGCGGGCTGCGGGTGCATAAACAGCGGAACGCCGAGTTCCTGCGCCTTGGCCCAGAACGGATCGAACTTCCGATCGGACAGCTCCACGCCCTCGACGCTGCCGCCAATCGCCGCGCCACGCATGCCCAGCTTCTTGACGGCGTGGTCGAGCTGCTCGGCCGCGAGCTCGGGATGCTGGAGTGCGAGCGTGGCCATCCCGACGAAGCGATCAGGTTGCTTCGCGCAATACTGCGAGATGCGCTCGTTCTGCAGCGCGACGAGATCACGCGCCAGCGCCTTGTCCGCGTCGTAGCCCCACGCGTTGACGTTGATCGCCTGGTAGTCGATGCCCTGCGCGTCCATGTCGATCAGACGCTGCGGGTTGCCGAGGGCGAGAGTGGCGAGCCCCAGGTTGCCCTTCGCTGCCTGGGCAAGCGGCGTGTTCTTGATCAACTCCACGACCTCGGGCACGAAGCAGTGCGCATGGAGGTCGACGGTCTTCACGCGGCGGCCGCCGATCGTCACCTCACGGCGTTTGCCTGGCTTCGCACCAACCTGCCGCAGCGCCGCGCGTGCATCCAGGAGACCCGCGCTGCCGGCGACGATACCAACCGTCGCACACGTTGCCGTGGTGATGAACGCTCTGCGATCTGGCACGGTGTCCCCTCCTCAACGAGCGTCGGCTCGCGGGCCGGGATTATAGCGCCTAAGCCCTTGATCACCGGACACCGATGTGACAGGCTGAGCGCCGCTTCGACAACCGCGGGGGGGACAACGCTGCCAGATTTCGGCCCTTGGGGGCGTTGCACCGTCGAAGTCTTCTTTCGGCCACGAAGGAGACCAGACATGCGGTTACAAGCTCTACTCATCTCCGGTGCCGTCCTCGCGATGCAGGCGGTATCGTTCGCGCAAGCTCCGTCTAAAGCGGAAGTCGGCTTTGGCGCGTTTCCCGTGGGTCCCATCGACGATTCTCCCTTGTGTCTCGTCGAGGGTGCGGGCAGCCCTGCCGACCCGTGCGCCTACAAGATTCACAAGCTGGTTCCCGAAGAGACGACCATTCGCGTGGGCGGCGAAGTGGCGTTTCATGTCCACGGCGGGGGGCACGCCATCGCTATCTACAGAGTGAGCAGGGAAACAACGCGTCAGGATATCGGCGAGTTCCTGTGTGCGGTGAATCCTGGCCTCGACCCGGGCACGATCGAGGATCCCCTCGACCATGTCTGCAACGCATCAACTCCGCAAGGGAGCGGGCCAGGGCAAGGGCAAGGGATAGCGAACGCCGCCCTGGACCACACGATCTCGGACGCAGAAGGTAATGTCGTGATCGTCGCGGGGCCGGGAGGTGCGGTGCATCCGAGCAACCGCGTATGGTACAGACCGGGCCGGCTCTTTCAAGCTGGTGGGAATCAGTTCCTGACTGGCATCAGCCCGCCACCGCCCGCGGCACAGACGATCGATGAGACGAACGGACAGCTGGTGTCGTACCGGTTTTTCGAGCCCGGTCGCTACCTCGTGATCTGCATGAACCGCTCGCACTTCCTCAACGACTGGATGTTCGGGTTCGTCAACGTGGAATTGTTCTGAGGCGCCTCGCGATCAGAGACCAATGTGGACGCCGAGTCCAACGTACGAAATGTCGTCCTGAAAGAACTGGCCGTACGGCGACGGTCCCTGATACATCTCGAACAGCAGCATGATGAGGCGGCCCGGGATGTCCCTCGGGGCCCGGCCGTCCCAGTTCCAGGCCGACCCGCCCGCTGACCGCCGGCGACCAGTCGTGCAGTTCCGTGGTCTTGACGTCGACGGCAGCCAGCAGCTGCACCTTCCGCGCCCGACCCGAACGCATTTCGATGCCGGTATGGAACAGCGAATCCGGCAGCTCGTCGGGCTCGCGTCGGAAGATCCGTTCGGCGCCGACGTAGACGCGGAACACACTGATTTCCTGAGACACGAGGAACTCGATCGACTCGAACGAGAGATTCTCGCGAACGATCTCGTCGCTGCGCAGCAGGTACTCGTCGCCGAGATGCGAGCTCTGGTGATACAGCTTCGCTCGAAAGCTGAAGCCGTGTCGTCGAAACGTCAGCGGCAAGCCGAGGACATAGTCCGCATTGATCAGATCGTTCGATGGCGCACCGAGATCGAACTGCGCGAAGATGCCGCCCGATCACATCGAGCTGAAAGCCTTCGCCGGGGTCGGGGCCGCCGATGCGAAACAAGCCGAACGTATCGCCGATGCCGACCGAGGCGATCGAGGTGTCCGTCGCCGCTCGGATCGTCGAGCGAGCGGAACGTGCCGTGGAGGTAGCTGACGAACGATCGGGCTTCTTTCGGGTCGGCGATCAGCGGACAGAAGATCTGATCTTCGGGAAAACCCACCGAGCCGCGTGGCTTCCGACTCGTGAACGCCGGTGCCGCATCGCGGCGCATCGACCGTCTGCGCGCCGGCCTGGCTTGCGAGCAGCAACAGGACGACCGCGAACACCACTACCAGGAATGACGACGATACGTCATGAGCCATCCGCCTCCGGGGAAGAGGTGTGTATTGTATTCTCTGAGCGTCTTGCCGCTCACCCCCGGAACACGACTGGGCTCGTACGAGATCATCGCCGCGATCGGCGCCGGCGGCATGGGCGAGGTGTATCGCGCTCGCGACACCAAGCTCAATCGCGACGTCGCCCTGAAGATCCTGCCGGACGCGTTCGCCGCCGATCCCGATCGCCTCGCCCGTTTCACGCGCGAAGCGCAGACGCTGGCCTCGCTCAATCATCCCAACATCGCGCAGATTCACGGCCTCGAGGACAGCCTGCCGGTTCGCGCGCTGGTCATGGAGCTCGTCGACGGACCGGACCTCGCGCAGCGGATCGCTCAAGGACCGACTCCCGGTCGACGAAGCCGTCGCCATCGCCAGACAGATCGCCGACGCGCATGGAAGCGGCGCACGAACAAGGCATCGTCCATCGCGACCTGAAGCCCGCCAACGTCAAGGTGCGCGACGACGGCACGGTGAAGGTGCTGGACTTCGGCCTGGCGAAAGCGTTCGAGGGATCGGGACCGCCCAGCACCGACCGCCCCGCTGTCGCTGTCCCCGACCGTCGCCAGCCCCGCCGTGACCGGCGTCGGCATGATCATCGGCACCGCCGCGTACATGGCCCCCGAGCAAGCCAAGGGCAAAGCCGTGGACAAGCGCGCCGACATCTGGGCGTTCGGCGTCGTGCTCTACGAGATGCTGACCGGGCGCGCGCTGTTCGAGGGCGAGACGGTGTCCGAAGTGCTGGCGTCGGTGATCATGCGCGATCCCGATCTGACCGCGCTCCCCTCGTCCGTGCCGGCGCCCGTGCAGACATGTGATCGCCCGCTGCCTCGTCAGGGATCCGAAGCTCCGGCTCAGGGACATCGGCGAAGCGCGTCTCGCGCTTGCGGGATCGGCGCTCGTGCCCGCGCCGGACGTGGAGCGTCGTCGCGAGCCTTCACCGACGGCCAGTCGCAGGCTCGTCGCCCATCGTCGCCGCCGGACTTGCGCTGGCGCTCGTCGGCCACCGGCGCCGTGCTCTGGCGCGTCGCCACGACGTCCGTCGGACGACGTCCTGATCGCTCGCTTCGACGTGCGGCCGCCGGACAAGACATCGCTCGCGCTCGTGGCACGGCCCGGCGTCGCGCTGTCGCCGGACGGATCGATGATGGTCGTTCGTCGCGTCCACCGAGGGGGTCTCGCGACTGTACGTCCGATCGCTCGGCGACATCACGCCTGCGCGCGCTGCCGGGAACCGAAGGCGGTTCCAATCCGGTCTTCTCGCCGACGGCAAGGAGATCGCGTTCTTCGCCGCCGGACGGCTCAAGAAGACCACGCTCGACGGCGCGGTCACGACGGTCACCGAAGCCGGCAGCGACGGTGACCCTCGCGGTATCGCGTGGCTCCCGGACGGCACACTGGTGTACGCCTCGCTGGCCGCCGGGCCGCTTCTTCAGGTGCCGTCAACCGGAGGCACGCCGCGCGCCGCTCACGACACTCGACGATGAAGACTGGCGAGCGCACGCATCGCTGGCCGTCCGCCCTGCCCGGCGGCAAGGCCGTCCTCTTCACGGTCGGGACGCTCGGCAGCCCGGACAACTACGACGCGGCGACGATCGAGGCCGTCGAAGTGGCGACCGGCAAGCGTCACACGGTCCTCAAGGGTGCCAGCTCAGCCCGTTATGTCGCCACTGGACATCTCCTGTTCGCGCGTGAATCGAGTCCTGTATGCCGTCGCCTTCGACGTCGACAGCCTGACCACTGCGAGGATCTCCCGTGCAGGTCCTGCCGAGGCGTCAACGGCGACACGACCACCGGCGCGTCGCACATCTCGGTGGCCGAGAACGGGACGCTGGCCTACACGCCAGGCAGCGCGCTCGCGGCGGCGAATCGCCTCGTGTGGGTCGATCGGAAGGGCTACGGCGCAGCCGCTCGGACTACCGCAGGGACTCTACTTCGATCCGCGGATTTCCCCCGACGGCACGCGCGTCGCCGTCGATCTGGCAGACGCTCACCGCGGGCAGCGGCGACGTCTGGATCAGCGATCTCGCCCGCAAGACGTTTACACGCCTGTCGTTCAGCGGCAACGCGTTGTCGCCGGTCTGGTCGGCCGACGGCAAGACGATCTACTACGTCGTACGTCGATCCGAACGGCCGCCGGACGACGATCATGCGCAAGCCGGCCGACGGCAGTCGCGACGCCGAGTCACGTTGTCGCGCTCGATTCACGCGCGTATCTGCAGGCCGTCATCTGACGGATGGCGCGTTCGCGCTCGCTCGACTATCGCGTACTCGGATCAGCGGCAGGTGGTTCAGGCGAGGTCGTGACGCTCGCGCTCGCCGCGAACGCCAAGCCGGAGACGCTCGTGGCGTCGCCATTCGACGATTTCGCTGGTGCCTGGTCCCCGGACCGACGCTGGCTGGCCTATCAGTCCGACGAGAGTGGACGAGCCGAGGTTTACGTGCGCGACATGTCCAGTGCCGGCGGCCGCTGGCAGGTCTCCACGACCGGCGGCGACGAGCCGCGCTGGTCGCCTGACGGTCGAGAGCTGTACTTCCGGAACGAGTCGCAGATGATGGCGGTCGCGGTTGACACGCGAACGACGTTCTCGCCCAAACCGCCCGCCGTGCTGTTCGACGGCGTGTACAACCTGCGCTCCGACACCGGTGTCAGCTATGCCGTCGAGCCCAAGGGCGATCGGTTTCTGATGGTCCGGCTCACGCACGAGAACGTCGCGTCGTCGTTGATCGTCGTGACGAACTGGTTCGCCGATCTGCGGCGGCTTACGCGTCTTCAGCGCCTCGATAATGGCCTGCGGCTTGTCGGCGGCGATGACCAGCCGATTGCGCGTCGCCAGATAGCTGTAGCGCACATTGATGTGCGCATCGGCAATGCGCTGGAACACCCGCGCCGCCGCGCCGGGCTCGTCACTCACCGGCACCAGCGCCACCTGCTGCTCCTGAATGACACGGAATCCAGCGTTGCTGAGGCACGTGCGCGCGGCCGGCAGATCCTCGGTCAGCACGTGCACGACGCCATTGATCTCGATGTAGCCGTCGATGTTGATGCCGGCGGCGCTGACGCAGCCGATCGCCCTGGCCAGCATGCCGGGCCGATCGTCAGCGAGGGTGACCGCGAGATCCGCGTCGAGATGCGGCGTCATGATGACCTACTTCTGTTGCTGCAGCTCCTGTTGCCGAAGCTTCTCGAGCTCTTCGAGCTCGAGGTTGTTGGTGCAATAGAACTCGTAGATCTCGCCGTTGCCAAGCGTCCAGCGGCGCGGCGCCGACTTCCACGGCTTCACCAGCACCTGTGGGTCGTCGACCGTGATCTCGACGATCAGATAGTTCATCGACGGCCGCGTGTAGCGCTCGGTCACCTTCAGCTCGTCGCTGTGATACCAGCCGTTGGGCATGATGTAGGTGCGCTCGTCGAAGCCAATCGACTCGACGACCAGCGTGTCGCCCTCCCAGCGCGTCGTGCTGTTGCCGTGGAAGAACGGCTCGGGGTTCTTCGGCAACGGGCGGCCATCGGTGTGAATCAGCCGCCAGTTGTTGAGCACCTCGTAGAGCTGTGCGAGCAGACCCGGCTTGTGGACGATGAACGTCGTGTACGGGTTCTGCAGCCAGATCGCCGGAAGGCCGCGCGGCATGCAGTTCACCGACGACTTCGAGAGCTCGAGCTCGGTGGGCGTCATCGACTTGATCTTGGCCAGCGCCTCGGGCCGGAACTGTGGCGGCTCCTCCGGCGTGACCTTGGGATCGAACTGTACGAATCGCCGCCGGGTCAACGCCGAAGCGTCCCGACACGCCCTGCCCGGCTCCGTTGGGGAACCACTGACCCGTGAAGTCAGGATGTCCATCCGCGAGACGCGGTGTCGGTCCGCCCGGCGGCAGCGGCTTGATCGTGTACTGCTCTTGTGCGGTGGCCGGCGTGAGCCATCCGACGCCACCATCAACGCTGCGAGACCGGCGCGCCGGACGTGACGAAGTCGTCATCGCATTAGTCCTGAAGCTGACCGACCTGCCGCATCACGCCGTCCGAGAACTTCAGCGTCCCCGCCGCGGCGGCGTTTGGCTTGCCGGTCTTCGAGAGACAGCCTCTGATCCACACGTCCTTGTCGATGTTGTCGAGGAACACCTGGCGGTCGGTGCCGTTCCGACGCAGCGTGACCGGCGAGTAGGCCTGGAACGACCACTGCTCGACCTTGCCATCCGGCTCCTTCACGTCCACGAAGAAATAGGGGTGCGGGTTCTGCCAGTCCAGCTTCCGGAGGGTCCCCGTGAAGTCTCTGCACTTGGTGCTGTCCCACTCGGCAGCAAACGAATGATGCGCGAACGAAGGCGCCGCGGCGAAGAACGCGCCGCAGACAAACGCTGCCACGCCGAGACCGTGCCGGATCCTCATCGAAACCTCCCGCCCTTGGAGCGCCATCATAGCGCTGTCACCGGGAATCGATCGACAATCAATCGTTGCACACCCGGCTGCTATGGCTCATCGGCGCTCATCTCCTGGTGAGTGGGCTGGTCGAAGCGCTGTTCGCGCGTCAGTTCGGGCATCACCCGCGAGTCATCGCGACGCACGTCCTCCTGATCATCCAGTGGGATCTCGCGCTCCTCTCGATCGTTGCCGCCATCTCGTCGTTCGTTCGCGGCGAGCGCTGGCCGGGCCTCATCTACCGGATCCTGCTGGTTGTCACCGCCACGCTGCAGGTCTATCTGTATGCGTTGAGCGCGGTGAGCAACAGCTCGTGGGGCCGGAACATGACCGGGCATCTCGTCCTCGCCTTCGCGCCCACAGTGTGGTCTGGCAAGGAGCCGTTTCCGCTCGGCCCGTTCGGTATCACCACGTTCACTCTCATCACGCTCATCGTCATGGCCACCATCATCAGCATCTGGGGTGGCGCGATCACGGTCGCTCGACGAACGGTGTTCGCGCGGGCCCGGCTCGTCGCCCTAGCGGCGCTGATGGTCGCGCTCTTTGCCGCGACGCTCAACTGGGGCATCGCCAGCCGCGACGACCTGCTCTGGAAACATGAGCTCCTGGCGAGCTTCTTTCGTCCCGAAGGATTCGCGTTCGAACCGAACCCGCGGCGCGAAGCCGTCGCCGAGCGCGACGCGGTCTTGCGCGCGTCCTATCCTCGACCTGTCGCTGGCGCCCATCGGAAGCACGTGGTCCTGATCATCGTGGACTCGCTGCGTGCCGACCGCATGCAGGTCTACGGGTATCGGCGCGAGACGACGCCATTTCTGTCGTCGCTCGTGCACAGCGGGCGCATGAAGAAGGTGGAGGCGGCGTTTGCGAGCTGCCCGGAGTCGTTCTGCGGGATCACCAGCACGCTGGCGAGCCGTGACTTCCGCAACATCAGCGCGCGCACATTCCAGCTGCAGGATGTCTTGCGGGACCAGGGCTACCGCACGTGGTTCCTGCTGTCCGGGAATCACAGCGCGTGGAACGGACTGCCGTCGTTCTATCGCTCGGAAGAGGACACGTTCTTCGACGGATCACTCACCCAGCGCCACACGATGGACGATGACCGGCTCGTGCTCGAAGGGCTCGAGCGCGTACCGCCGGCGCAGCCTGGCCAGCCGGCGTTCTTCTATGTGCACCTGATGTCGCCCCACTATCTGGGTGTGCAGTTCGAGGACTCGCACGTGTTCACGAGCCCGGACGATCGCGTCAGCCCCGGACTCGAGCCGTACAAGATCCTCTCGCAGTTGAACAAGCCCGATCGCTACGACGACAAGGTGCGGCAGGCCGACGGCATCATCCGCGACGTCTTCGCCGCGCTGAGCGCGAAGCAATATCTCGACGATGCGATCGTGGTGGTGACTGGCGATCATGGCGAAGGGCTCGGCGAGCGGCACTGGGCGCACGGCTGGCATCTGTACAACGAAGACATCCGCATCCCGATGCTGTTCTACGACGCACCTGCGGCGTCGTATCCGGATCTGACGTTCGCCGCGCAGGTGGACATCGCGCCGACGATCCTCGATCGCCTCGGACTGCCGATCCCCGAGTCGTGGGAGGGACAATCGCTGCTGGCGCCGTCGCCGAAGCGGTTCACCTATCACCAGACCTACTTCGTGCCCAATCGCTTCGGCGTCCTCTACCGCGACCAGCGCGCGTTGTACAAGTTCATCGCCACGCCGCAATACGGCACCGAGGAGCTGTACGACCTCACCGCCGATCACGGCGAGGTGCGGAACCTCGCGCAAGATCAGCCCGCAATCGCCGCGCTGCTCCGCGAGAAAGCCCGCGCCTACCGCGAGGATTGACTCACCGGGTACAAACGATTTCCCCGTGCAGCACGGCGAACCAGCCGTCGGCGGCGGCAGCCCATTCGCGCCAGGCCTCGGCCATCGCAGCGAGTTCGTCCGGCGTGACGCGGCCATCGCGAAGCGCCTGCTTCGCGATCGCTGACGAGGTCATGCGGTCCGCCCAGAGCGTTCCCCACCAGGCGCGCTCATCGGGCGTCGAGAAGCACCACGCCGACGCCGACGCGTCGATGCGCGTGAATCCTGCTTGCTGCGCCCATGAAAGCAGATAACGACCGGCATCCGGCTCGCCGCCGTTGGAACGCGCGATGTCGTGATACAGCGCGAGCCATCGTGTCAGCCGCTCGTCGGCAGGATGCCAGGTAAACGCGGCGTAATCCGAGTCACGCGCGGCGACGAGTCCGACCTGGCCTCACGCCCGGTCGACCAATGCCTCTTGTATGGCGGGAATGAGATCCTGCGCGAGCCGGGACTTCACGACATAGGCCGACGCCCCCAGCTCGAACGCCCGTCCCCTGATTGCGGCGTCATCAACTGCGGAAAGTATGACGACTTTGGGGTGTGCCGGTCCTTGCGTGATGCGACGGCACATCTCGAGACCGCTGACGGAGGGCATGGTCACATCCAGCACAACGACATCGGGCCGATGTCGGGTGACGGCCTCGAGCACCGCGGCGCTGTCGGCCACCTGGCCCACGATCTCGTAAGACGGCGCAAGGATCAGCCCGAGTGCGTGCACGATTCCCGCGTGGTCGTCGACGAGCAGAACCCGCGGTCGGGACTGTTGATGAGGCACCGGTGAGCCACCTGCTGTCACCGGTTCTATGCCCGGGCGGCGAGCTCAGTCACCGGAAGCTGCGGCACGCGGGCCACGATTCTGGTCCCCCGGCTCGATCGAGACTCGATGACCAGCTCTCCGCCAACCAGCTTCAGACGCTCCTTCATGCTGGTGAGGCCGAGCCCTCCGCCGCCGATTGCGGCTTCCGGATCGAAGCCCAGCCCTTTATCGCGCACGGTCAATTGGAGAGCCGGCGTTCCGCGAAGCTGCACGTCGAACTGCCGGACTCCGCTGTGCCGCACGGCGTTGTGCAAGGCTTCCTGCAGCACCCGGAACAGACACAGCGCCGTCTCCGCCGGCACTCCAGACAGCACGTCCGCGCAGGCGAAATCGATTTCGACCTTCTGCTGCGCCGAGAGCTCCGCACAGAAGCCTTTCATCGCGGCGACCATGCCCAGATGCTGCAGCCGCGACGAGTGCAGCTCGTGCGAGAGCGCCTGCACGCTCGCCGATATCTCCGCCGTCTGGGCCTGCAGTGAGTCGAGGTGGCCGCGACTTTCGTCAGACGTCAGCGATCGATTGTGTGTCAGCTGCTCCACCGTCACGGCCAGCAGTGCCAGCCGCTGACCGATGTCGTCGTGCAGGTCCCGTGCAATCCGCGCCCGCTCTGCCTCTTGGGCCTGAATCAACCGGCGACTGAGGCTGGACAGGGCGTCTTCACCTCGCTTGCGTTGCGTGATGTCGGCCGCCATGCCGGTGATCCGTAAGAGGCGCCCGTGCTCATCGAAGTACGCGCGGCTGTTGCGTTCCACCCACACGATCTCGCCGCCAGGCCGGACCATGCGGTAGCTCACTTGAAAAAGCGGCGTGTCTGGCGTCAGGCGTTCGAAGGCGCCTACCAGAAGATGCCGATCGTCGGGATGCACCTTCTCGAGCAGTTCCCTGCCGGTGAAGGGGGTTGCCGGATCGACGCCGAGAAGATCGGAGTCTCCTGAGCGCAGAATGTGATCGGTGGCCGCATCCCATGTATAGGCGAACATCTTGCCAGCTTCGGCGGCCAGCCTCAGACGCTCCTCGCTCTCCCGCAGCTCTTCTTGCGCGCGCTTGCGGTCGGTAATATCCCTGACGACAGCCACGTTGTAGGCGCGGTCGATCGTGACCGGCTTCATGGTGACTTCGGCCGGAAACGTCGACCCATTCTTCCGGCGATGCACGCTTTCAAAGACCACGCCTCCCCGTTGACATGACTCACGAAGTGTCTTCCTCGCGGATGGGTCGAACGTGATATCGACATCGAGGATCGTCATCGACAGGAGCTCCTCGCGGCTGTAGCCGAGGTCGCGGCACGCCTGCTCATTCACATCCAGAAACCGCAGCGTGACCGGGTCGATGACTTCGAGCGCGTCGTTGGACCCGTCGATCAAGCTGCGGAACAGCGCGAGCGCGTTCTCGCGCTGCTTGCGCTCGGCAATGTCCTGGACGGTGCCGCGGAGCCCGATGATGCGGCCGGAGGCGTCACGCTGGACTTCACCGCGCGCCGTGACCCAGATGCGCGTGTGATCAGCGCGAATCATCTCGAGATCGAGCTGGTACGAGGCACCGGTCCGAAGCGCCTCTTCGACCAAGCGCTGCAACTGAATCCAGCCTTCCGGGGCATAGAGGGTTCCGTGATCCTTGTAGCTGACCGCCCCCGAGCGTGGATCGCGGCCGGAAATGTGATACATCTCCTCCGACCATCGGACCGTATCGGTGTCCGGTTCCCAGCTCCAGCTTCCGACGCCTGCCAGGCGCTGCGCTTCGCGCAGTTCCATCTCCTTGCGACGCACCGCGTCCTCGGCGTGTCGTCGATCGGTGATGTCGAGACATGATCCGATGTAGCCCGCAAACGAGCCGTCCGGGGCGAACGACGGAATGCCGGTGTCGAGCACCCAACGGTATTCACCGTCGTGGCGCCGCAGCCGATACTCAATCGTGAAGGGCTCTCGGCGGTCGAATGCGCTGGTGTAGGTGTCCAGACACGACTGCACATCGTCGGGATGCACACTGTCAGCCCACCCGTTGCCCAACTCGCACTCGATGGGCCGCCCGGTGAAGTCCAGCCAGGGCTTGTTGAAGAACGTGCACTGCTTGTCGGGACCCGACATCCAGACGAGAACCGGGGCGACATCGGCGACGGTCTGGAACAGGTCCTCGGTGACCGGCAAGGTTCCAACCTTGGCGTTCCCGGCTCCTCGCTCCGTTTGCGAATATCGGTCCGATGCAGCAAAGGTCATATGACCACCTTCGCGTCAATAACGCGTTTCATGGGAACTACGGAGTGTCGGGAGTGTGCGTGACGGCGCTGTGCGCGGCACAGACTCTCCCGAATAGTTCCGCCCCCCCATGCTCAAAACAATCGACCGGGTAACCGCACACCGTGAAGAACGGCAGCCCGGTCGTCAAATCGTCCCAGATTCGTTCAACCTCGATCGCGGCGTCGACATCGCCGTTTCGGCACAACGCGACGCTCATATCACCCACGATGGTCAGTCGACTGGTTGGCCTGTGGGCCGCTGCCACACGCGTGCGTTCGAGGTCGTCGACGATCTCCGCGAGCGAGTCGCGGTCGGGACGCCCGCCGTGCATCACGCGTGACAGGGCCAGGGAGGAATCGTGCGCGACGAACTGTCTGCGCGACGTGAGTCTTTCCAGATCCACTCTCTGCGCGTGCAGTCGATCAGCGACGCCACCGCGTATGGCCTCACCTGCCACGACAACGACCGGTTCACCCGCGCGAAGCATGGAACCCACGAACTGAGACACTTCGTCGAGGAAGAATCGATCGTTCATGTGGAACTGGACAGCGTGCTGTCCGCCGACAAGCCTCGAGAGCGACGTCAGGAATGGCACGAAGCGCCGGCCGTCGAACGCGTGGCCGATGGCACTGGCCAGATCCGAATAGATTCGCGACTTCAATACGTAGCCATGCCCGCCGGCGCTCATGGCCGCGGAGACGAACTCGTCCGTCCGATGCATGGTGAGAAACACGATCCGGGCGCGCGAGCCGTGCTGCCGAAGCGCCCGTGCAGCCTGGAAGCCGTCGAACTCAGGCATCGCCACGTCCAGCACCACGATGTCGGGCTGGAGACGCAACGCGAGGTCCACGGCCTGACGTCCGTGCGTCGCGGTGGCGACAACGTCGAAGTCGGTCGAGAGCAGACCGCTGACCGATTCCAGCACCTGCGCATGATCGTCAGCCAGCACGACACGCGGCCGAGAGTGGCCGGCGTTCCGCTGGACTGTCAGTGGTACTCGCACGGCGGGTCAGGATAGACCACGCGGCCCGGTCGACCAAACGAATTATGAGCCGGCGCAGCTCTTCTTCGAGCCGGTGTGCAGGAACAGCACGCGCACGCCACGAACTGTCGTGGGTCTCTGTCGTTGTAGGCGCTTCACCCTAGCTGTTGCATCTCGACTCGCCTTTGCGTCCGACGTGTTTCCACAGCGGCAGGACTCGAACGGCTTACGGCTGCGGCAGGTCGATGAGGACGATGTCGGAGTTGTCCTTGAGCCGATCGAAGACGATCTGCGTGCCGTCCGGCGTGATATCAAACGTGCGCGTTGAGCGGCTGTTCACCGAGGACAGCTGCCGCGCTTTCTTCGACGGCAAATCGAGCAACCAGAAATACTCTGGCGACACTTGGTTTGGTGTTGGAATGTACACGAGCTGCGGCCGGTCGGGCATGAACCGATAGTGCTCGGTCCCGACGCGTACCTGAATGTTCAGGGCATCTCCAGGTGTACCGTCGGCGTGCACGGTGACAAGTGATCCCACCGGCCCGACGACCGGTCCGGTATAGACGATCAACGTGCCGTCGGGCGACCAGACGGGATTGGTCGCTGTGCCGGTCATCAGGCGTTGAGGCGTCCCTCCATCCACAGGAATCTTGAACAAGCCGGCGCCGCCAGCATCGATCCCGCCAGCCGCGATCCACTTTCCGTCCGGCGACCAACTGGCGGCGCTGGTCACGTCGATCGCGGGCGCGAGCGGCTTGGCATCGCCGCCTTCCGCGGAGAGCAGCGTGAGCGTGCGCCTGCCTTGCTTTCTCAGAATCACCGCGACCTGTCGCCCGTCGCGCGTGACGGCGGGCGGCTCCTGCAGCGCTCCGCTCGCACCGCGCCAGATCTCGGTCGCATCGGTACCGTCATAGCGCCAGAGTCCGTCGCCGCCGCCGCGCGACGAGAGGTAGAAGATCGTCGACCCGCCGTACCGCGGCGCCAATGCGCGCACAGTCGGCAGACCCAGCGGCTTCACGTCATCGTCGGTGGTGACACGATCGAGGATCGGAAGGCTGGCCAGACTTGCGGTCGGATTCGAAACGGTCGCGACCAGCCGGCGTCCGTCGGCGCTGGCATCGATCGACGAGATAGACTTCGAGTCCGGAACTGATGCGACGGATGATCTTCGTGTCCAGATTCAGCGACCACAACCACGGGCCGGCACCGTCCTGATCGGGCGCGACAAAGAGCACTGTGCCATCGTTCAGCAACGCGAGATAGCGAATATCCCGGTTGACGTGTGTCAGTCGTTCAGGACCACCGCCGCTCACCGGGACGCGCCAGATGTCCATTTCTCTCGAGTCCCAGACGCCCCGCACGGAGTAGATCCACTGTCCGTCCTTCGACCAGACTGGAAAATGGCTGTGGACGCCCGGTTCGAGCTTGAAAAGCTCGCGGGCGTTCGAGCCGTCGCGCTCGGCAACGAACGTCGGATCGCCGGCGTCGTACAAATGAAAGACCAGGCGCGATCCATCGGGCGACCACGCGGGGTTCATCGCGTGCTCGGGAAGAAACGGCCGAAGACCGCCGCCAAGCAGTGGCGTCAGCCGCATGCGGTCGCCGCCCTGCATGCTCGACAGCCAGATGTCCGCGCCATCAGGCGTCAATCCGGCGTTTCGTACCAAGCACCGTCGGTCTGGTGCCCCGCGTGAGGTTGACGAAGCGGCCGCTGCCGACCTGGCTGGCCCACGTGTCCATCGGCCCGTCGCGATCGGATCGGAAGACGACAAACCGTCCGTCACGCGAGATTGATGCGTCGTTCTCGGCGCCGTCGAAATCCGTGAATCGGATGAATTGCGCGTTGGCCAGCGGGTGGTCAGGGGTTCTGTCTTGTGGCCGCCACCACCACACGCCCAATCCGGTCAGCGCGGCCAGAACGAGGGCGGCAGCCCACAGCCACGGCGAGGCTGCGCGAGACGACGTCGGGGACGCTCCGCTCGACGTCGAGGCGGTCGTCGTCAACGCGTCCGAGCGCTGCCGCGCCACTCGGCGGAGATCGACCACCATCTCGCGCATCGATTGATAGCGATCGGCCGGATCCTGTTCCAGCGCCTTCTCGACGATAGCGCGGAGCGGCAGCGGGATCGTCTCGGGTAAGGGCTGAGGCGAACCGTGCAGGATCTCTTGCAGCACTTCGAGATCAGAGACGCCGACAAACGGCCGGCGCCCAGCGAGCAACTCGTACATCACGATGCCGAACGAGAACACGTCGCTGCGCGCGTCGAGCGGCTTGGCCGCGGCTTGCTCGGGGGACATGTAGGCGATGGTGCCGACGATTACGCCGTGACGTGTGCCTTGCACCGTGATGGCGCGCGACCGATCAGCGGCCGATGTGTCGAGCTTCGCGAGACCGAAGTCGGCGAGCTTCGCATAGCCACTCTTGGTGACGAGAATATTGTCTGGCTTGATGTCACGGTGCAGGATGCCGGCCGCGTGCGCGACGGCCAGTCCATCGGCGACGCCGACGAGCATGTCGACGATCTGCTTCCACGTTCGCGTCTCGTGATGCACCCACTCGTTCAGGGTGCCGCCATCGACGAGCTCGGCCACCAGATACTGCGTGCCGTCGATCTCTCCGCTTTCGAAGACGGTGACGATATGCGGGTGATTGAGCGACGAGGCGGTCAGTGCCTCTTGCTGAAAGCGGGAGATGGCGAGCGGATCGGTGATGGCGTTGGCGAGAAACTTGATCGCCACCTGTCGGTTCAGGCGGGTATCACGCGCGCGATACACGTCGCCCATGCCGCCTGAGCCCAGGAGGGCGATGATTTCGTACGGTCCGATCTGGCTACCTGCGGGCAGTGGCATCGGGTTCGAGCCTGCCGTTGCGGATTATAACCGTCGCATCCGTGGCCAAACCCGACAATGGCTCTGCCGCTCCGCGCAGAAACGTCCGTTGTCGGGAACCGCGACCGCAACAAGCAGCACGTCGACAGCATCAGAACTCATGACGCAGAGGACGTCGTCGATCGACGACGGCGTATTTCACAGCCACCTGTCCGACGAATGGACATGAGTCGAATGGCGCGCCCGGCAGGACTCGCACTTGCTCGCGACTCGCGAAGCGAGGCGCGGCGTGACCCAGAGACTGCCGGCAGCGCCGCCGCGCGAAGCGCGCTGGCGCGCCCGGCAGGACTCGAACCTGCGACCCCCGGCTTAGAAGGGTGAATTCCTGTGTCGGAAGCGGCTTACGGTTCAGCAGATTGCGCCGGATGCCACGCGGATGTGCCACGCGATTGATCTCCCCGCGTCGCCGCGAACGCGCCGAATCGGGCAGCACATACATCGATAGGCGAACACTGCGCGACAAGGCCCTCTGCGTAAGCGGCCTACCGATACCAGGCTGTGGCCAGACGGTCATGGCGCCAGCATGTAGACGGCGTCCTCGAAGTCCGCACCCTGCATGATGGAGTTGTATTGAACCGTCAGCGAATTGCCGTTAAGCCTGCCGGCGGCCCCCCATGGCCCGGCAACGTTCCAGCCTTCCCATTCAAACGTAATGGCGCCGTTCACCTCCGTGTATCCTCCACGGTATCCATCCCCGGCGACGGTCGGGAATTGCAGAACAAACCCGCCGTTGTCATACAGGACGAACCGCGAGTGGATGGTGTAATCGGAGACACGGTTCGCCAGGGCGTGGTCGAAGACCATGGTGCGCGACGGTCCAGATAAGGGGGGAAAGGTCGGCCGAGGCGGCACCGTTACGACAGATGGCTGGGTGGTTCCGCTTGGAGAGGTCACTCCGGAACCGCCGCAGGCCGCGGCCACCATCAGAAGAACAGCGACGACACTAGAGCGCAGACCCATGTGCATGTCAGGCCCTCCGCGCGTGAGAGGTTGGCACCCAGAATTTCTGGATTTCAGCTTCACACTCGGCGGCATGTTACACCTGTACACCCCACCCGGAACGCACGTAGACCAACCAGCGTCGCCGCGCAGTTCGCCGGTACCGTCACGCGCACACAGCCGCGGGACGATGGAAAATTGGCGCGCCCGCCGCGACTCGAACGCGGGGCCCCCGGCTTAGAAGGCCGGTGCTCTATCCAACTGAGCTACGGGCGCGTGCTCTCTATGTTAAGCCTGCGGCGAGCGGCACCCGTTACGCGAACGCGAACGAGCGCATGCTGATGCCGGGCCACTGAAACCCTTCGCAGAACGTCTGCACCGGTCCGCTGGTTCGACCAGCCCGAGGAGTACAGGAACGGCAGAAAGTGATCGTGAGACGGATGCGCGAGCTTCGCGAATGACCGAGCGACAGGAAGTCGATCGCGTCCGATGGCGTCCACTTGCGACAGCCGACGCCATCCGTCGATCGAACTCGACTGCCCAGTCACGGGGCGTTTCGGTGACCCCGGTGCCGCCGCGCTCGCCCAGGTTGTGGACGACGTTGCCGACCCGATGATGAGGACGCCCTTCGAGCGAAGCGTCCGCAGCCGCTTCGCCAGCTCGTAGTGAAACGCCGGCGGCCGGCCGTAATCCACGCTGAGTTGAAGCACTGGAATGTCGGCAGCCGGGAACATGTACTTCAGCGGCAGCCACGTGCCGTGGTCGAGCCCCAGCTCGTATCGCCCTGCACATGCGTCTGACCCTGCAGCGCGCGTTCGACTTCACGCGCGACCGCGGGATGACCGGGGGCCGGATAGCGGTACTCGTAAATCGCGCGTCGGAAATCCGCTGATGTCGTAATTCATCTGCGGGGCCGCGCTCGCGGTCACGAGCGACGCTCCCGACGTCAGCCAGTGCGCCGAGATCATCAGGATCGCGGCCGGGCGCGGCAACGTCCGACCGATGCGATTCCACTCCGCGGTCCAGACGTTCGGATCGATGATGCTGAACGGTGTGCCGTGGCCGACGAAGACGACCGGCAGCGGGTCGGTGGACGGGCAGACCTCGAGCACGCCGAGTGCGGTTTGGAGTGATGCCGGCTTCTGCAGCGCCATCGTCGCGGCGGCGCCGGCGCCAAGCGCTCCGAGGGCGGCCAGGATGGCGCGCCGGCCGTGCCCGTCGCGCCGGCTGCTGCCCGTCGCAGAGGGTGCGACTGTTGTTTCTGCTTCCTGCTCGACATCGCTCCGCGATCCCGCGTTGGAAGTCTCAGTATATTCCTCGGCACCGAGCGTGAGGGTATGATCGCCTGACTCGTTGAGCCTCGATGACTGACGGTCCCGTGCAGCACGTCGTCTCGCTGCCCGCACCGGCGCTGCGCCCATTCATCTCGCACTACGCGGGGGGCCTGCGTCGACGGTCTGCCTCCGCGGCACACACGCGGGACTGCCCGTCGCGGCATGCGCACCTGATCATCAGCTTCGCCGAACCGATTGAGCTGCTCCGGGCACCGGGCCGCCAGCAGGCCGGACGATTTACGGCGCTGGTCGCCGGGTCTGCACGACACGTCCGGCCCTCGTCCGGCAGGGCCACCGCGTACATCTGGTGCACGTCTTCTTCACTGCCCTCGGCGTGCGCGCGATTCTCGGCGTGCCGAACCCCGAGATCGAGTCACGCGTCATCGAACTCTCGGACCTCTGGGGTGCACGAGGCACACAGCTGGTCGAGCGCCTCGGAAACAGCCGCAGCTGGGACGCGCGCTTCGCGCACCTGGACGAGGCGTTCTCACGCGCGCTGCGGCCGCAGCGAGTGTCGGCACCGGCCCTGTGGGCCTGGCAACAGCTCGCCAGACATTCGGGGTGCATTCCGGTTGCCTCGCTGCGCACGCCACATCGGCTGGAGCCGCGCACACTTCACCGGCCGCTTCCAGGCGGAGTTCGGACTCAGTCCCAAGACGGCGGCCCGCATCTTCCGCTTCGAGCACGCATGCCGCGCGCTGAAGGCGCACCCACGGCGGCTGGCGGATGTCGCACAGTCGTGCGGGTATTACGACCAGGCACACATGACGCGCGAGTGGCACGCGCTGGCCGGCAGCTCGCCACGGCAATGGATCGCTCAGGAGCTGCCTTTTGTACAAGACTCCGAACTGCCGCCCGGCGAACGATGAGGCCGATGACACCTACACCTCAGATCTACCTGTCGTTCAACGGCCAGTGTGAAGCCGCGTTCCGCTTCTACGAGCAGCGCCTCGGTGCGACGAGAGCCAGCCTGTTCCCCTACGCGAATTCACCCATGGCCGGCGACGTGCCACCCGGGTGGGAGACGAAGATCATGCACGGCTCCATCACCCTGGGCGGCATCACCGTCGCGGGAGCGGATCCGCCGCCCGGACAATACGAGCCACCGAAAGGGTTTCGGATCTTTCTCGAAGCCGACGATCCGGCTGACACGGAACGGCTGTTCCACGCGCTCGCCGATAACGCCACGATCGAGATGCCGCTCCAGCAGACCTTCTGGAGTCTCCGTTTCGGCGTGCTGACGGATCAATTCGGGATTCCATGGACGATCAGCTGCACCCAGCCACCGGCGCCAGCACCATAGAAGTAAGTACCCACCAGACCGCCGTCAAGGTCGCGTCGCCGTCGTCATCGGTAACTGGCTCGAGTTCTACGACTTCCTCGTCTACACCTTCTTCGCCGTGATGATCGGCGACGCCTTCTTCCGGCCGAATCGGAGATCGGCCGGCTGCTTGGCGCGCTGGCCACCTTCGGCGTTGGATTCGTCACCCGGCCGCTCGGCGCGGCCATCATCGGCCCATACGCGGACCGCGTCGGACGCCGTGCCGCGCTGACCCTCACGCTGTTGCTGATGGCGCTCGGATCCGGCATGGTGCGCTGACGCCGCCGTACTCCCAGATCGGCATCGCGGCGCCGATCCTGCTGGTCATCGCCCGGCTGATTCAGGGCTTCTCGTGCGGCGGGGAAGTCGGGCCGGCAACCACGTATCTGCTCGAGTCCGCGCCGCCGGAGAAGCGCGCGGCGCTGACGGCGTGGCAGGCCTACAGCCAGCAACTGGCGTCGATCATGGGCGCCGGCATTGGCGTAATCCTCGCCGCGACCCTGTCGCGTGAACAACTGTATGCCTGGGGCTGGCGGATTCCGTTCCTGCTCGGAGTCCTGATCGCTCCCGTTGCGCTGTATATCCGACGCCAGCTGCCTGAGACGATCGACGCGGCCACCGCCCATCACTCCACCGGGGGCGTGCTGGCGAACCTGCTCGCCATCACTGGTGTACCGTCGTCTGCGAACTTCCCACCTGCGGTGGAACCCTGTTCACCTACGTGTCCACCTACATGACGACGTATGCCATCACGACGCTGGGGCTGTCGGCGCGGGTCGGCACGAAGATCACGCTCAATGGCGCCGTTGTTCTGATCGGCAGGGTTCGCTATTGTGCCCGGCTGGATCGCCTTCGCTGGAAGCCCATGTCTGTCGCAGACGCAATCGGAGCCTCGACGAATCCCCGACGCCGGGGACCTGGGCATCATGTCGCCGACGCGACGGTGACGACGATCCAGCGACGAACCTGCTGCTCGAAGTTCGTCTTCGTAGGCAAAGATCGCCCCTATGTACGTCTTCCTGTCGGCCTTGGCTGGCGCTGGACCATTGAGCGGGCTTGGGCTGGCTACTCTGGGGCGCGGCAGTCTTTGCGGCATGATACAGCCTCCGTGGTGGCCGCGTCAATCGACTGGACTCAAGGGATCGAATGGTGCGAAGCCCTGGTATCAAAATTGCTGCGACTGTCGCGGCTATTTTGCCCATCCGTCCGCGCCGCAGTCAGAACGAGGACAGGAAGCGCACGGCTTCGTGATGGCTGAGCGAGACTCTGGAGTAGGCGGGTCTTCGGGCTGCCGGGATAGGTTGACGAGGTTCTCGTGTTCGAGGTTGGCCATCGGGATGGCCGTTCATGAGCGGATTGGCGCAGCGACAGCGAACGCGCCGGCACGTTCTGTTCGTTGTGTCGAGCGACTGGGTAGACCTGGATCGGCGCGCCGGTATGCACCTTCGAGCCGAACCGTCTGATCAGAGGTTCTTCACCAGCGGGATGATGTTCAGCGGGATGTTGCCGGCTGCGGACGCCGACCAGGCGCGGTATGGCCAGGGGGACGATGGTCGACGGTTCGAATGGCCTGGTCGCCCGACCCGATCGCCCCGACCTCGAACGTCGCGTCAGACGATACGATGAAGGGCGCCGCAGGTCCTGGCGCTGATACGGTGTCGTAATGAGCACGGCGGCG
>CAVSKE010000019.1:0-128058 GCA_963728305.1 uncultured Acidobacteriota bacterium | reverse complement strand
GCGCCCGGCGCGCCATCAACCGCGGCTTGAACATGTGCATGAGCACGGTGGCGGCGTGCTGCGCAGCGAACGCCGCGCCCGGCAGCACGCCTCGCGCGGCGAAGATCTCCGGACACATGCGCAGTGAGCCGATGCAGAAGAGCGGCGACAGCAGCAGCGGGGAGCGCATGAAGAACTCGGCGCGTGCGTCGGGCTTCCACGACGGCGGGATCGCTGACGACAGCACCAGTGCCGACACTTTCTCGGGATGACGCGCCGCGAACGAGGCAGCGATCAATCCGCCGAACGACACGCCGCAAATCGTCGCCGCGCGGATCCCCTTCTCTTCGAGGACCTCATCGACCTGCTGGACGTAGTTCCAGATCCCTGCTGCATCGTCGAACCGCGCGCCGCTCGTCGGCTCGTCGGCAAGCGAGAAGGTGATCACGCGGCAGTACCTGGACAGCACGTCAACGGCCGGGCGCATCCATTCCCATCGGCCCTGAATGCCGGGGATGAGTACGACGGGGGTGCCAGTACCGCGATCGAAGATGTTCATGCGTTCTGGCCCGTCCGAAAGGACGGGCCCTACAATCGTACCGTTTGACGTAGGGCCGGTCCTTTTGGACCGGCCTTTCAATTGCGGAGCGGCTTTCCCGGTCTTGAGCGTGTGCTGAATCCGCTCCTGCGTCTTGCGTTCCGCGACCAGGCTGAGAAACGCCTCGCGCTCGAGGTCCAGCAGCCGCTGCTCGGTGACCGTGGTCGGATGCGGAATCTCGCCGCCGGCCATGATCGTCGCGAGCTTGCGACCGATGAGCGCATCGTGATCGCTGATGCGCCCCGCGCGCCACGCGAGATGCACGCCAAGTTTGAGCGCGGCCGCGACTGTGCCGCCGCCAACCGGAATCGCCGTGCGCGGCGGCGGCGGTTGATAACCCTCGCGCACGCGCTGCAGCGCGCGCGCCTTCGCGTCGGCCATGAGCCGGTCGCGGTTCATCGTGATGGCATCCACCGGCACGCAGATAGCCGAGCCGCTGCGCATCGGGGCCGCTCGCCGAGGTCTTCGCGAAGCCGATCAGCTCGAACGCCCGCTGAATCGTCGGCAGGAAATCGTTGCTGCCGGGAACCATCTGCTCCGCCGCTCGCGCCACCATCTCCTTGGTGCCGGCTCCGGCCGGAATGAGCCCCACTCCCACCTCGACCAGGCCCATATAGGTTTCGCCCGCGGCCTGCACGCGATCGGCATGCAGGCAGACCTCGCAGCCACCGCCGAGCGCGAGGCCCGCAGGGGCGACGATGACCGGTACCTTCGAGTACCGCAGTCCCATGGTGGACTGCTGGAACTGCCGGATGATGAGGTCGATGTCGTCCCAGTTCTCTTCCTGTGCTTCGAGGAGCAACAGCATCAGGTTGGCGCCGGCGGAGAAGTGCGGCGCGTCGTTGCCGACCACGAGCGCGGCGAAGTTCTGTTCCGCTTCGCGCACGCCCGCTTGCAGCATCTGCAGCGTGTCGGCGCCGATCGCGTTCATCTTGGAGTGGAACTCGATCGCGAGCACGCCATCGCCAATGTCCACGAGGCTGGCCCCGGCGTTCTTCTTGACGACGCGCGAGCGGGATTTGGCGTCGCGGAGAAGCTGCAGGTCGCGCGCGGCCGGTAGCTCACCGTCGCGGAGCCGGGTACGACCCTCGTTCAGGACCGGCTGCCATACCGCTGGCACGCCGTCCTTCAAGAGCTCTGGTGCGACCTCGCGCGTGACCTCGAGGACGCGCGGAATCCCGATGGCGTCCGCCAGCTCGAACGGTCCCATCTCCCATCCGAAGCCCCATCGCATCACTCGATCGACATCGTCGGGTGAAAAGGCGATGTCGGGAGTCACGCGTGCGGTATAGACCAGCGTCGGCGCCAGCGTTTCGCGCAGAAACTGCCCGACGCGATCGCCGCCGTTGAAGAGCGTCTTGCAGCCGTTCGCCAGCGTCGTTGATCGGTACGCGCGGATTCGAGCGAGGGCAGACGAACCGGCTGTTTCGAGCGGTACTCGAGGGTTGTGTGATCGAGGACGAGGATCTCTGATTCGCCGTCTGCGCCTTTGACACGCTTGTAGAAGCCCTGGCCGGCCTTCTCGCCAGCGAGCCCGCGAGCGACCATCTGTTCGACGAACGGCGGCAGCACGAATCCGGTCGGCGCCGCGCCGGCCAGACGCTCCTGAAGGTTGCGAATGACGTGAACCACGATGTCCACGCCGGCCAGATCCAATGTGCGGAACGTCGCGCTCTTGGGCCGGCCGATCGCCGGTCCGGTCATCTCGTCGATCTCTTCGATCGTGTACGCGCCGGCGGCGAGCCTGGCCAGGATGCGCGTCACGCCTTCGAGCGCGATGTGGTTGCCGATGAAGTTGGGCGAGTCCTTCGCTTCGACGACACCCTTGCCGAGGCTCCGATCGGCGAAGACGGTCACCGTCTCGACGACCACAGGGCTGGTCTCGGTCGTGGGGATCACTTCGAGCAGGTGAAGGTATCGCGGCGGGTTGAAGAAGTGCGTGCCGAGCCAGTGACGACGGAAGTCGTCGCTGCGACCTTCGGCAATTGCGGCGATCGGAATACCGGAGGTGTTCGAGCTGACGATGCTGCCCGGACGTCGGGCGGCGTCCACTCTTTGCCAGCAGCTCGCGCTTGACGTCGAGCTTCTCGACGATCGCCTCGAGGATCCAGTCGGCGTCCTTCAGGCGCGCCATGCCCTGGTCGAAGCTCGCGGTCGAGATCAGCTTGTGGGCATCGGGCGTGAAGAACGGATCCGGCTTCAGCGCGCGCGCCCGCTTGAGGCCCTGCTCGGCTGCCTCGGCCGTGACGTCGAGCAGCAGCGAAGGGACGCCGGCATTGGCAAAGTGCGCGGCGATTTGAGCGCCCATGACCCCTGCGCCCAGCACGGCGACCGAGTTGATCACGCGATCAGTCTATGCGAAGGCCGGGCGATCGCAGACAATACCGCGCGCGTGACCCAGACTGTCCACAGTGAGTGTCTCAACTGCGGCGCCGCACTCGCCGGGCCATTCTGCTCGCGCTGCGGCCAGCGCGTCATTCCACCGCACCCGACAACGAAGGAGCTGGTCGGCGACGCGTACGACGAGCTGGTGGGATGGGACGGGAAGTTCGCGAGAACGATTCGTCTGCTGCTGACCAAGCCGGGGGAGCTGACGCGTGCCGCCATCGAGGGCCAGCGCACTCGCCATGTGCGGCCGGTGAAGCTGTATTTGTCGTGCAGCGTGCTGTTCTTTCTCGTGCAAGCGAGCGTGCCGTTTCCCGACACCGATGCCGACTTCGAGATTGGCTTTGGCGTCAGCGCCGGCCGGGCCACCGATCAAACGCCTGGCGAAGTCGCACTCGGCAAGGCGGTCACCCGCGGGCTGGCCAGCCTGACACCGGCCGAGCGCGCCGATCTCGATCGCGAGATCGAGGCTCAGCCCCGGTTGCTCCGGCCGTTGGTGCGGGCCATCGCCGACGACTACGACGGTCTCATGGGCCGCGTCTCGGACGCGATACCGCGCGTGCTCTTCGTCCTGATTCCGGCGCTCGCGCTGGTCCTTCGGCTCTTCTATCGTGGCCGTCACTACCCTGAGCATCTGTACTTCGCGACGCACTTCGGTGCGTTCGTGTTCGTCGTGCTCACGCTCGAGAGCGTCGTGGAATTCGCGCGTTCGCTGCCGGCCATCGCTGCCGCGCAACTCGTCGGCGCGCTCGTCATCGTCGTCTACGTCGTGATCGCGTTGCGGCGCGTCTACGGCGGCTCGTGGCTGGCGACGGGTGCGAAGGCGCTGGGCGTCAGCGTGATCTACGGCGCGCTGTGGTCGTCGGCGGTGCTGGCGGTCACGTTGTGGATGTCTTCGTAGAGCGGGGTCTTCAGACCCCGCGGGCCAGGCGGGTCGACAGACCCGCCTCTACGTGGTGATCTGCTTCCAGTTCTTCGCCAGACGATCGGCGGTGCGCCACGCCAGCGCCTGCGCGGTGAGTGTGGGGTTGCGTGCGCCGCTGGTGCCCATGACCGACGCGCCGAGGATGCCGAGATTCGGCGCCTCGTGCGAGAAGCCCCATCGATCCACCACGTTGGTCTCGGCGTTATCACCCATTCGCGTCCCGCCGTAGGCATGTGTGGTCGGGCCCATCGTGCCCATGCCGGTCTTCTCGGTCGCGATCGCGCCGGCGGCTTTGTACCACTCGACCATCTTGTCCTGGATGAATGTCGAGACGCGCCGCTCGTTGTCCTGGTAGTCGGCGGTGATGCGGCACACTGGGAAGCCGAGCGGATCCTTCACGGTCGGATCGAGATCGAGGTAGTTGGCCTCGTAGGGCAGCGTCGTCTTCTGCAGATACGAGATGTTCCACGAGTCGGCGTTCTGCTTGATGAAGGCCTTCCAGGCCGAGCCCCATCGCGGCGAGCGTCCATACGTGCTCATGCCCGCGGCCGAGATCGGTCGCCGATCGGAGTAGACCCACAGATTGCCGCCGCCGATGAAGTCGAGGCCGGAGTGATCGAAGTTGTCGTCCGCCCAGTCGTCCACGGCGACGCCCTGAGCCGGCAGGCCGTACCAGTTGTTCAGCCGTTTCGGAAAGAGCGCCGTGACGCCGCCGATCTGGTTGTGGCTGAAGTAATGCCTGCCCACCTGCCCGTGGTTGTTCGACAGGCCGTTTGGAAACGCCTTCGACTTCGAGAGAAGCAGCAGGCGCACGTTCTCGTAGACATAGCTCGCGACGAGCACGACCTTCGCGGGCTGGAAATACTCGGTTCCGCCTTTGATGTAGTTGACGCCGCTCACCCGACCGTTGCGCGCCAACCTCGATCGTGGTGACGTGCGCTTCGGTGACGACTGAGAGCCGCTTTGTCGCCTGTGCCTTGGGGATTGTGGTGACGGCAGTCGATCCCTTGGCGTTGATGTGACAGCCGCCGCGCGAGCAGTAGCCATGATAGGCGCAGCCGGTGCGCCCTTGGTACGCGCGTGTCGTCACCGCGGCGGGGCCCGGGAACGGACGCCAGCCAAGCTTCCGCGCCGCGTCCGCCATCATGTCAGTGAAGCTCGTGCCGCGCAGCGCCGGCATCGGATACTCGCGCGCTCGCGCTCCCTCGAAGGTGTTGCCGCGCGGATCGATCTTGCCCTTGATGTTGCCGGCCTGTCCCGACACGCCGATCTCGTACTCGACCTTGTCGTAGTAGGGCTCGAGCTCCTCGAGGCCGAACGGCCAGTCCTCGATGGTCGAACCCTTCGGAATGCGTGATGCGCCGTACCGTCGCGTTGTCTCGCTGACGACCTTGAAGTCCCACGGATTCAGGCGCCAGCTTTGCGCCCAGTAGTGGAGCGTCGTGCCACCGACCGCGTTCATCATCGGGTGAATGGCCTGCCGTGGCGACATCGGCGCGTTCGAGGCTGGTCCGGTGCGTCGGGATCTCGCGATTGGCCTTCTGCACGGCCTGCGGCCAGCCGCGGAAGTTGTTGCGCAGCTCGTCGGGGGCGAAGTCGTCCGGCCGCAGCCACGTGCCAGCTTCGAGTCCAACGACTTCGAGGCCGGCTTGGGTGAGTGGCAGCACCGCCACGCCGCCCGCGGCGCCGAGCCCGACGATCACGACATCGGTCGGCTTGAGGTTAACGGGCATTGGGCTTCTTCCTCGAGAACATCGAGAAGTCGTACGCCGACATGTGGGTCGGCTTCGGTGCGACGTCCATCCGCTGATCGTTGGCGGTCGCGGTCAGGCGGATACCGGGGTAGCCGAGCAGATCCCAGCCGACAAAATTCGCGTTGCCGCCGTAGAAGGGATCACCAAACGTCCCCTGAAGCGTGTGTGACAGCACGACGTTGAAGAACAGCGCTGCGCCGGCGAACCCCTTCGCCGCGTTGTTCTCCATGTCGGTCAACACCGCATCCTGGTCCTGTGCGGAGAGCTGTGTGAACGGCGTGCCCTTCACCGTTTTGGCGTAGGACTCGATGCCCGAGAGTCCCGCGCGATACGCCACGAGGAAGGAGGAGAGGAAACCACCCAGCGCGCGATCGATGTAGCGCGCGGCGCGCGCTTCGGCAGCGCCTGGCCCATTGGCATCGGTCGGGATGAGCCGAGCGACGATGGCTTCGAGCGTCGCGCCTTCGGCGGCGGTCAGGGTTTCAAATGGCTCGCGTGTGGCTTGCGCGAGCGCGTCGATCGGCACGGCGGCCGCGGCGCCGGCGACGCCGACGCGCTTGAGCACGTCGCGCCGTGAGATGAGCGGATCGTGTGAGTCGTCCATGCTGCGCTCCTGAGATAACGGAGGAGGACGGAGCTAACGGATCAACACGGAGGAACGGAGCAACGGAGAACACTTTTCAAAAGAGATCCTTCCGTTTCTTCGTTTCTCCGTGTCAATCCGTGTCCTCCGTCCCCTCCGTTCGCTCGGAACGCATAGCGCTAACGCCCGTCCACAGAGAACGCGAGCAGCACGTTGCCCGGCTTCCCGACGACGAACGCATATCCGGAATTCACGAACACCATGCCGCCAACGACGACCGGGCCGGGTCCGTCGAGCGAGCCACCGTTGCCGGTGACACCGTTGACCGTCTGGTACGGCTGTGCGGTGTCGACATCCCAGACGATTGCACCATTCCCGCTCGCATACGCGCGCAAGTGTCCGTCGATCCCGCCGGAAAACACGATGTCGGGAATCGCTGTGACGGCCGCCGACTGTGCGGGGCTGCATCCCGGTTTGTCACCGCACCCTGGATGAGGAGTGGTCCAGACGATCTGGCCTGACGCCGGGTCGAGCGCATAGAGTCCGCCGCCGGATGGATTCGGCCCTGGAGCCTGCCCGGGCGGTGCCGGCGGCGCCGCGGCAGTTCCGGCGGTCTCAGGAATCACATCCGAGAGCGCCACATACACACGCCGGCCGTCATACGCCGAGCCCCACTGCACGCCGCCGAGCGCCGAGCCTTTGCCGACGCGTGTCTGCCAGAGAATCTCGCCGCCACGATCGGGATCGACGGCGTGAACAACGCCGGATTTCTGACCGGCAATCAGGGCGCGGCGTCCATTCGGTAGATCGACCAGGATGGGTGACGATCCGAAATCGTGGTCGGGACCTTTGGCCTCAGGACAGTTCACGCGGAGTGCTTCGGGCAGACTACACGCGACGTTGTACGCGTCGCCGGATGTCACCTGGCGCGTCCAGAGGATCTTGCCGGTCTTGACGTCGAACGCCATGAACGCGTCGGACGTATCTCCCGCCGGATCAGAGTAGGCGTCGCCGGTGGTGATATAGACGACACCTCGCTTGAGATCGACGGCCGGTGACGACCAGACGCCCGCACCCGATGGTCCCCAGAGCTGCACGCCCTGCGCGTTCTTGCGTACCGGTTTCGGCTCCTCGGGGATGGTGTAACTCTTCCAGCGCACCTCGCCAGTCGCAGCGTTCAACGCAGAGAGGCTGCCGCGGAATCTGCAGCACTCGTACTTCGGGTTGGCGCCGAGCACTTCCTCGGCCGAGGATGTCGCTACGTAGAGCGTGCCGTCGGCCAGCGTCGGTGCGCCGGTAATAGTCGCGCCCGGGAAGCTGTCCACCGAGCGCTTCCATACCAGTGCACCGGTATGCGCATCGATCGCATAGGCGTTCGCTCGCTGATCGCCGAAGAACGCCAGCCACCGGCCCTGCTCGCCGGCGCCGATGGTAATCGCCGTCCGCACAGGAGCGTCCGGCTTGAACGCCCAGTACTGACAGCCACTGTTTGCATCCAGCGAGTACACGGCGGTGCTTGCGCTGCCGACGAAGACGCGACCGCCGGCGACCGTCGGCTGGGCAAACGCACGATTCACGCCCGGAAATGCGAAAGCCCATTTCAGTTTCAGGCGCGGCACATCGCTGGCTGACAGCTGCGCCATCGCCGCTGGCTGAAAGCGATGCTGTGCGAGGTTGGCGCCCCAGCCGTTCCAGTTCGGCTGGCCAAGCGGATCGACCAGAGCAGCGCCCTGATTGGGTGAGCACACGGCGTTCACCGCTGCTGTTCCCGGGGCATTCCCCAATGCACGCGCCAAGCATCTGGATCTGCGTCGAGCGTCAGGTCCTGTCCCTGCACGCGCATACTGCCCGTCGTCAGCGCCGTTGTGATGGCTTCGGGCGCGAGGCGGCGCAGGCCGTCGCGGTTGGTCGCGCGCGCGACGCCAGCTTCGTGACACGTCGCGCAACGTGTCTTGTAGATGGCATCGGCATCCTGCGGCGGTGGCGTTTGAGCCGCCGGCGTCTGCGCCGCAGCCGCCGTCACAGTCAACGCCACAACGAACATCACCAAGCCAGGCAGGCGCATAGGCGTGAACTCCTCGTGTTACCAGACGTGTGTCGGCTATCAGCCGGTTCCCTGTCGCGGCACACGTTCGAGCGGACGGGTCAGGCACGTCGGCCCGCCGGCGCCTTTGACGCTGATCTCGGTGCCCTCGTATTCGAGCACATCGGCACCGGCGCGTTCGAGTGCGGCGCGCGTCCGAGGGTTGCCGGCCAGCATCAGACAGCGCTTCGGCGCGAGGGCGAGCACGTTGGTGCCCATGCTGTCGAATTCCTCGTCCGGCACTTCCACGAGATGCATCCCGCGATCGAGCAGCCACTCGCGAAATGGCACGGGCAGCAGCCGCGAGTACACGACGGCCATGCCGTGATCGATCGGACTGATCAGTGACATCAAGTGCATGACGTCCTGCTGCCCCTGCCAATGCGGCAGCGGGACCTCAACCACGTCAACGCGGCTGCCGAGGATGGCGCGCAACTGTCGAATGCCGTCGGCGTTGGTGCGATATCCGCGGCCAACGACCAGGGTGCGGCCGTCGAGCCAGATCACGTCGCCGCCTTCGAGGCGTCCGGGCGGCTCGATGCGGCCGCAGATCGTCATGGGCAGATGGCCGGCGGCAGCCGCACGCTCTTGCGCGGCCGGTTCCTCGACGCGTTGAGACTTGCCCATCCGGCAGAGAATGAGGCCGCGCTCGCACACGATCGAGGCATCCCGCACGTAGATCGAATCGAGCGTGGTCGTCTCGTCGCGTGGCAGCAGGTGCACCTGCGCGCCGGCAGCGCTCAACGCCTCGACGAACAGGTCGTGCTCGCGCGACGCGGGTTCCAGATCCGGCGCCGCGGTGAATCGCAGCTCCTGCCACTGGCGCGCAATGGTCTGCTGATCGATGAACGCATCGCGCGGATGTTTGACGGCCACTCGCGCCAGTTGATCGACCTCGGACAGGACGGCAGTCATCTCCCTCACAGTCCGGCTAAAGCCGGACACTACACTACAGTCCGGCTAAAGCCGGACACTACTTCCAGCGCGTGAGGATCGTCTCACGGTCGAAGAGCCGGATCGCGAACCACATCAAGCCGATGTTGATGAGCAGCAGAGCGAGCGCGATCCAGAGAATCACTGGGCCGGTCAGCTCGATCCCGCCGAACAGCTGTCCGAGCAGGAGCGCGGGAATCGGCAGGATCACGAAGATCCCCAGCTGCTGCGCGGTTCTCGCGTCGTTGACACGCGACGACACGCAGATCGCCAGCTGCAACGCGACCATCGCGGCCAGCGGACCGATCAGCAAGACAACCCCGAGCGTGCGCGGCCCGAGCAGCACGCCGAACACGCCGTCGGCGGCGACCGTGGCGATGACGCCCAGATAGAGCACCAGGGAGATCACCGTGACAACCAGCGCCGGAAGGAGCGCTCCGAGCAGCTTGCCGGCGAGCAGTTCCAGCGTGGTGAGCGGCGTCACGAGCAACGGCTCGAGGGTGCGTGCCTGCTTTTCGCTGATCACGCTCGACGCGGCAATCGACATCGCGCTGGTGATCGGACCGAGCACCAGCATCACCAGGAAGTACTGAAAGACATAGGCCTGAATCGCGGCCTCCGGATCGAGGGCGCGCATGGCGGGATTCTTCTTGTACATCTCCACCGCGATCTCGAGGTCGCCCGAATCCGAGAGACGCTCGCCGGTGACGGCCGGAACGATGACGGCGATCATCACCGGAATAAAGATCGCGATCACCGTCACCACCAGCGCCGGGACGAAGATGGCGAGGTTCTGACGGAGATCCGCGAGCTCCTTGCCGAGCAGGGCGAGCGAGCGGTTCATGCGTCGCCGTCCGGATTGACGAGCTTCAGATAGACGTCCTCGAGCGGCGGCTCCTCGGGCACCACCGATTCGATGCTGGCTCCGGCCTCGACCAGGCGCCGGACGACGTCGGGGGTCGTCACCGGCGTGTTCGCGATTCCGACCGACAGCACCGTGCCGTCGGCGTGGATGTCGGACAGCCCCGCCGCCCGCAATGTCGTGACGAAGGCGTCGCCGGCGTGGGTCAGCGTGATTCGTATCCGCGGCGCGAAGAGCTTGTTTCGCAGCGACGCTGGTGTTCCGATCGCGATGAGACGACGGCTGAGCACCGCGACGCGATCGGCGACGCGTTCGACCTCGTCGAGGTTGTGTGTGCAGAGCAGGATCGTCCGGCCCTGGGCGCGGAGACTGAGCACGAGGTCGCGCACCTCACGCGCGCTGGCCGGGTCGAGGCCCGACGTCGGCTCGTCGAGCATCGCGATCCGCGGATCGTGCAGCAGGCTCCTCGCCAACGCGACGCGCTGCTTGAGGCCCTTCGACAGCTGCGCGGCGCGATCGTCGCCGCGGTCGCGAATCTCGAACCGTTCGAGAGCCTCATCCACCACCGTGTCCGGCGAGGGCAGCCCATACAAGCGCGCGTAGACCAGCAGGTTCTGACGGACCGTCAGCCGATCCCAGAGCCCTGGTGCCTCGGTGAGAAACCCGATGCGCGCGCGCAGCTGCGGCGCGGACTGCGGGCCCATTGGCTGGCCGTCGATTTCCACCGATCCGGTCGAAGGGGCGATCAGTCCGGCCAGGATGCGCAGCGTGGTCGTCTTGCCGGCGCCGTTCGGACCGAGCAGCGCAAAGATCTCACCGGCCTCGAGCGTGAACGAGACATCGTCCAGAGCCAGTCGATCGCCAAAGCGGCGCGAGAGGCGAGATGCGGTGAGGACTGCCGAAGTCACGAAGGACTAGCTTATTTCGTGGCGTAGCGCTCCGCGCCCAGGAAATGCAGCGAGACGTACGGTTCATCTCCGATGACCCAGCTGTCGTGGGGAACGGCGGGAATGTGGAACGCCTGCCCGGCGCGAAGCTCGATGACGCGGCCATCGTCAAATGCCGCGGTCGCGGCGCCGGAGAGGACGAGACCGACGTGCTCGACCGTGCAGCGCGTCGCACCGACCGATGGGCCGACGTGCGCCGACCACTTCCAGCCCGGCTCGTACGTCGCGCGGCCGATCGTCATGCCGCCGACATGAATCAGCTCGAACGTGCCTTTGACAAGCACACGCGTTTCGTCAGGTGTGTCGAAGCGTTTGAGAGTGACCCGATCCATAGATGTTCTTCTCAGCGCTCTCAGCGCGCTCTGCGTTTCCTACTTCGGGTCGAACTCGTAGCAGCCCGGCGTCACCAGCAGCTTGCCGGTCCGGCTGAAGAACAGGCTGGTTGGGCTGATGAGACCGGCCGCGGTGAACTGCACGGTTCGAACCTTGTCGCCGTCGCTGTTGTAGACGTAGGTGAACGGAACGCCCAGCGACACCCACAGTTCGCCCGTCGGGCTGACGCCGGCGGTGCGAATGACCGGCGTCACCAGCGGCACCTCTCGGTCCTGCACGCGGCGCCGCGGCCAGCGGGTCGGCTGGCTGGCGAGGACGTCATCGAGTTCGCGGCCTTCGATGTGCCGCTCGAACACCAGCGCGCCGCTGTCGCTGTACTTGCGGAAGATCGGCCGGCCAGTGATGAACACGTAGTAGAAGCCGCCAGTCGGATCCACCAGCGGAAGCCCCGCGTTCATCGCGATGTGCACCTCGCGATCGTCTTCGAAGCCTGTGGTCCGCAGCCGTCCGATGCTGCGCTGCGCGTATCCGCCCGGCGAGTATTCAGTGAAGAGCGCGCCGCTTTCCGGATGACTGATGAGCAGCGTCGAGCCGGTGTGCTGCACCGAGCCGGCGCCGTTCAGCATCAGGGTGCCGAGGATCACCCGTGCAGCGGGCGTGCCGGGCAGAAAGAATCCGGTCAGGAGCTTGCCGCTGCGATCGAAGGTCTGCACCCGCTGCTGCGCGCGTGGCACGTCGGCGATGACGAATCGCCCGTCGGTAGCGATGTCGAAGCCGGTCGGCTGAATGACGCGGCCGTCTTCCTGGCCGATCTCCAGAATCTTGCGCGTGGACGTTTTGTTCGCGTCTACGGTGTGCACCGTATGGCCGCGGCGATCGAACACGAAGTAGGTGCCGCTCGCGTCCTGCTGGAAATCGATCGCGTCTTCGTAGCTGCCGACGATGTGCGGGGGAAGGCTGCCGGTAGAGCGAAGTGTCTCCACGCGCAGCGCCGCGTCCGAGCGGGAGGCCAGGATGATGAAGGCGAGGAGGACCGCGCTAAAAGGCCGCAAGCGACTTGATCGCTTTCAGCACATCGGACGAGCCCGGAAGGATCGCGTCCTCGAGGTCCGGCGCATACGCGACCGGGCAATCCAGCGCCGCCACGCGCGTGACGGGAGCGTCGAGGTATTCGAATAGATCCTGCGAGATGCGCGCGGCGATCTCTGCGCCGAACCCGGCCGTCATCTGGTCCTCGTGCGCGACGATGACCCGGCTGGTCTTCTTCGTGTACTCGGCGATCGTGTTCCAGTCGTAGGGAATGATCGTGCGCAGGTCGATGACGGCAACGCTGATGCCCTGACGTTCGGCCTGCTGCGCCGCGAGTAGCGAGCGCTGCACCAGCGCGCCCCACGTGATGACCACTATGTCGGTGCCGTCGCGCGGAACGGCCGCCTTCCCGAACGGGATCATGTAGTCAGGCCCGGGATAGATGCCCTTGTTGTACGTCTGCCGATACAGATGCTTGTGCTCGCAGAAGAGCACCGGGTCGTCGCTGCGAATGGCCGTGCGCAGCAGCCCGGCCGCGTCCTGCGCATTCGACGGCAGGACGATGCGCAGGCCCGGTGTGTGCGCGAAGATCGCCACCGCCGACTGGCTGTGATACGGCGCGCCGCCGCGCAGGTAGCCGCCGATCGGCACGCGAATGACCACCGGGCACGACCAGTGATTGCCCGATCGGTACCGCATCATCGACAGCTCGTCGCGAATCTGCATGAACGCCGGCCAGATGTAGTCGAAGAACTGGATCTCGACAACCGGCTTCAGACCGCGCAGCGCCATGCCGACCGCGCGCCCGACGATGTTCGCCTCGGCAAGCGGCGAATTGAAGACGCGGGTCTCGCCGTAGAGCCGCTGCAGACCATGTGTCACCTTGAACACGCCGCCCTTGCCGGTGACGAGCGGGAGCGCCTCGCTGTTGCTGGCATCGGCGACGTCCTGGCCAAAGATGACGATGCGCGGGTTGCGCGCCATCTCGTCCTTCAACGTGGCGTTGATGGCGGCGACCATCGTGTCGGGCGTGCCGTTCGGTCTGGCCTCGGTGGAGAACTCGTCTGATGTGGGGTTGATGTCGGGTGAGAAGACGAAGTCGGCGGCGGTGGCTGGATCGGGCTTGGGGGCCCGTAGCGCCTCTTCCGCAGCCTGATTGACCTCACGATCGACGGATGCGGCGATGTCCGCCAGATCCTGATCGGTGGCCAGGCCTTCGGTCTTCAGGAACTGCTGCATGCGCCGCAATGGATCGCGGCGCGCTTCCGCCTCGCGCTCGCCCGGCGTCTTGTACAACCGCTCGTCGTCCGAGAACGAGTGCGAGTAGGGTCGCGTCACCGTCGCGTGCACCAACACCGGACCCTTGCCTTCCCTCACCGAGGTCACCGCCTCGCGCATGGTGCGGTAGCTGGCGAGGAAGTCGGTGCCGTCGCAACGGAACACGCGCAGCCCGGGGAAGCCTTCAACGAGACGTGAGATGTCGCCGCCCGCGGTCTGCACGTCCACCGGGACCGAGATCGCGTAGCCGTTGTCTTCGACCAGGTAGACGACCGGCAGCTTTCGCTGACATGCGGTGTTGAGAGACTCCCAGAACTCACCTTCGCTCGTGCCGCCTTCGCCGATTGAAACGTAGGTCACTTCGTCCGGGCGATAACGGGTCTCGCGGTCCTCGATCGCCGTCACGCGCGCGTAGATCTGACCGGCTTCGGCACACCCGACCGCGTGCAGACACTGGGTGCCGACGCAGCTGCTTTTCGACGGCATGTTGAAGCGGCGATGGCCCCAGTGCGAGGGCATCTGACGGCCGGCGTTGGCGGGGTCCTCCGACGAGCCGACCGAGGCGAGGAACATCTCGTGCGGCGTCACCCCGAGCGTCAGGCACAGGGCTCGATCGCGGTAATACGGGAAGATCCAGTCCTCGCCGGGATGCAACTGCAGACCGGCGGCCACCAGCACAGCCTCGTGCCCGGCGCCACTGATCTGGAAGAACGCTTTTTGCTGGTTCTTGAGCAGGATCTCCTTGTCGTCCACCTTCCTCGACAGGAGCATCAGGCGGTAGGCTGCGAGCAACTCGTCGCGCGTCAGCCCTTCGTGTTCACGGCTGCGCGCCTTGGCACCGTGGGCGCGGTTGTCCACGCCGTTGGCCAGGCTCGAACCTTTCATTGATCGTCGATTATCGCACCGGCTCTGCTTCCAGCCAATCGGTGCGGATCGGGCTGAACACATCGAGCTCGAAGGTGTCTTCGAGCGCTTCGGCCTGGTGGGGTATGCCCGCCGGAATGTGCAGGACTTCGCCCTCCTTGACGATGATTTCCTCGCCGTCGACGAGGAACCGCAGCGCCCCCTGAAGGACGTAGGTCATTTGCTCGCTTTCGTGCGAGTGCATCGGGACCTGGGCGCCGCGCTTGAGGTAGGTCTGGGCGAGCATCTCGCGTTCGCCGGTGACGATCTTGCGCGACACCATTTCGGTGATCTTCTCGAGCGCGATTTCATCCCAGCGATGGACAGGGATAGGCATCGACCTAATGCACCCGGCGGTTGATGTCGTCGCGCCGGCCGCCTGAATACACATCGAACTTACGCCGCGTGCGATTGATGCGCCACTTGAGATAGCGGTACTGTATTTCGGCGAAGAGGTTGAGCCGGATGCGCTTGAGAAACAGGTAGCCAGTCACCAGTCCGCCGAGGTGCGCCGTGTGCGCGACTCCACCACCGCCGCCCGCCGCAAAGAGCAGCGCCAGCGCGCCGAGGATCATCACGAAATACTTGGCTGGCACCGGGAACAGGAAGAACATCAGGATCGGACGGGTCGGGAAGTACATGGCGTACGCCAGCAGGATCCCGAAGATCGCCCCGGAGGCGCCGATCGTCGACGTGTAATAGAACTGGTTGCCGATCGCTCCTGGCAGGAATCCGAGCAGCACCTGTGTCACGCCGGCCCCGATACCGCACGCGAAGTAGAACTTGGTGAAGTACCTCGATCCCCACATCCGCTCCAGCTCCACGCCCATCAGGTAGAGCGTGAGCATGTTGAAGAGCAGGTGGCTCGGGCCACCGTGGACGAACATGTAGGTGACGAGCTCCCACACCGCAAAGCTGTCGACCAGATCCTTTGGTCTGACGCCGAACTGCTGCAGCAGGATGGGCTGGAAGAACGTGACGATGAAGACCAGACCGTTGGCGATCATGATGGCCTTGATCGCCGGGGTCAGTGGACCTGGACCGAACGAATAGGAAATCCCCGAGGGTCCGGGGTAGCGCCCTCGCATTCCACCAGTCTGTGCCAACTGGTGCCTGATCGGCAATATCCGTCGCGGCGTGTCGATCGTCCAGATCGGCTTCTTCAATCGCCCACGGCTGCAAACAGCACTGCCATGATCCCGAAGAAAGTGCCGACGCCGGTGGCAACTCCGATTGCAGCCGCTTTGCCGACGCTATGGCCGGCCTTCCGTGGCTCCATGCGAACGATCGCTTCGTAGGGAACGGCCTGAACCGGCACAGGGATCCGCGTCTTTGGTTGCAGAAGCACCGCATTGTCCCGAACGCCGACCAGCATAGCTCGAACGCGACGGCCGTCGCTCAGCTGCACGCTGAGTTCAGTGCCGACGTGCACGCGTTGTGCAAAGTCTCTCCAGATGTCCGGCGGCGCCTGGGCTGTGACGCCCTGCGCAGACAGCACGGCGATAAGCACCGCCGTCGTCATGAATTGACCTGTGTGACGCATCGCTCGCCATCCTTTCAGAAGTCCACTCCAACACCGCTACGCCATCCCAGTGCCGCGAGGCCGTCACCCGACCAGGACGTCCGCAGGTCGGTGCGTATGAACGTGTGATCCGAGAGGTACGCCTTGAACCCGGTGGCGACATAGGCTCGTCCGCTGTATCGCACTCGCGTCTCGCCCGGCGGCGACGGACTGACCGTCGACGCCCTCGGCGGAACGGGCGGAGGCACAGTCTCGGTGTGTTCCCGTTCGCGCACGACCTCGATCCCCGCGCCGACGAAGGGATGGAACCAGGCGTTCTCGAAGAACTGGCCGGTCAGACCGGCAGCGGCGGTCGTGAAGCGGATCTCGTGATCGCGCTGCACGAACTGCGGCAGCGTCTGGCCGGGAAGTGCGGTGGCCTCGAACGTGTAGTTCTCGTCTTCGTTCGAGGCGGAGAGATCGAGCTCCGTCTTCAGGTGGGCGGTCCAGTAATAGCCGATGCTGCCGCCCCCCGAGGCGACGCCAGACCAGCGATTCGATTGAAACAATTGGTCCTGCGGACGGCGCTCCCCGAGCCAGGTGAGATGGGCAGCGGCATCCCATCGGGCCGGTTTTGCTGGAGCGATCGTCAGCGTCGGCGCAGGTTCCTGTGCCGACGCTGCCGAGGCTGTCAGGCAGACGGCAAGAGCGACAACCGCACCCCTCGACTTCGCTCGGGGTGCCCAAGGCGATAGTAAAAGGGCATGAGCTCGCGTCATCTTTCCCCCTGTCACTGAAGGTGCAGAGCGGGGGGAAATCGGCTCACGGAGTCACTGGGATAGGTTCACCACGTTGGCCGGATGGAAGCGGCCACGCCAGCGCAGCCGCCAGGAGCGGCACAGCAGACATCACCATCAACGTGGACACGATGCCGATGTTGTCGGCGAGCATACCGACGAAGGGCACCACCAGCCCGCCGACTCCCCACGCAAATCCCATCATCAACGACGACACCGTCGCTGCACTGATTGGCGCGATCGTCTGGCCGAAGGTGACGTTCACAGGCAGCGTCGACTGCAGCAGAAAGCCGCCGATCGCCAGCGCGACGACGAACGCCCAGCCGGAAAGCAGCGGCGCGACAGCGAGGAAGGGCACGGCGGCGATGAGCGACACGATGATCACGCGGCGCGGGCCGAAGCGATCCGCGGCCGGGCCGCCGAAGAAACCGCCGAGACCCGTCGCAAACAGATACACGGACACTGCGGTGCCTGCCTGAGCCAGCGTCATGCCGCGCTGCGTGAGCATCACCGGCACGAATGTGGTGAAGCTGCTCGTCGTCAGTGTTCGCAGGACGATGATGAAATAGAGCAGCGCCAGCGGCCGCGCGTACGGACGAAGCGCGCGGACTCCGCCAGTGTCGTGCGAGGCCTGCAGCCGTTCAATCGGCGGCATCCGGCGCAACAACAGCCCGCCCAGGACGATCAGCGCCGGCACCATGAGAATCGGTGTCGCCGATAGGCCGTAGTGCTGGACGAACGGCGCAAACGCGAGCGGGGCGATGGCCTGACCCAGCGTGCCGCTGGTGATGTGGAACGACATCGCCAGCCCGCGCTGTTCTCCCGAGTGCTGATGCACCAGCACCGCGGCTGGCGGATGAAAGGCGGCGCCGCCAAGCCCGCCAAGAATCAGTACCAGCCCCAGCATCACAGGATTCGGTGCGAGGCCGATGAGCGTAATCGCCGTGACGCAGAGGATCGGACCCGCCAGCAGCAGCACCCGCGGCCGCCAGCGGTCGGCAATGTGGCCGAAGGCGAGCTGGCTGACGGAGTTCGCCAGCTGAAAACACATCTGCAGCGTGCCGGCGCCGAAGAACGACAGACCGAGATTGGTGATGAGCAGCGGCAGCAGCGGCGAGAGGATGTTGCCGTAGCCATCGACGACGAAGTGCGTCGCCGCCAGCAGCAGCACGGTTCGATGGAGCCCGAACAGTCCCCGCCGACCCTCGGGTCGGCCCGAACCAGCGGGTTCGCGCGTCATCGCGCCGAGCGTCGAAGGCGCCGGGTGACGAGCGCGACGCCCTGCTTGAACTCGCGGATACGGAGCAGCCACGCGCTGCCGGCGAGCACGAGCAAGGCGAATCCGATCGTCAGCACGAGCCGCACGATCTGCATCAACTCCCCGTCGCCGGGCAGCCAACCCTCGAGCCCGCGGAGGACCCCGAACGCCGCGCCACCCATCGCGATCGATGCGAGCGCGATGCGCGAGACGGACGAAAGAGCTGTCCGCCGTTCAGGCCCTGGAGCTGCGACCGCAGAAGGTAGAGCAGCGTGCCGGCGTTGAAGAGCGCGGCGATGGAGGTGCCGAGCGCAAGACCGCGAAAGCCGATCTCGTGCACCAGCCAGTAGTTCAGCGCCGCGTTCAGGAGCACGGTCACGACGCTGACGATGACCGGGATGCGGTTGCGTCCGAACGCGTAGAACATCGGCGAGGTGATGCGCACGACGGAATAGCCGACCAGGCCGATCGCGTAGTACTGCAGCGCCGCGGCGGTGGCGAGCGTGTCCGCCGGTGTGAAACGGCCGTGCTCGAACAGCATGCGCACGATCGGCACGGCGAGGACCATCAAGCCGATCATCGCCGGCACGTTCAGCATCACCATCAACGACAGGCCGTCCGATACGGTGTTGCGAACCGCCGTGACGTCCTCCTGATGATGATGGCGCGACACCGCTGGCAGTGCCGCGGTGGCGATCGACACGCCGAACAATCCAATCGGCAGATACATGAGACGGAACGCGTAGTTCAGCCAGCTCACCGCCTCGATCTCCTGGCTGGTCGCGAGCGCGACGTTGACCAGGACGTTCACCTGCGTGGCGGCCATGCCGATCGTGCCAGGGCCCATCAGGATCAGCACGCGGCGCAGTCCCTCGTCCTTGAGATCGAACAGCGGCCGGTATCTGAATCCTTCCGAGCGCAGCGCCGGCCACTGAATCGCCAGTTGCGCGACGCCACCAAGAAATGTCCCGGCGGCGATCGCCAGAATCGGCTCGATGCCCAGGCCGGGCATCAGCGGCACCACGAACCACGCGCTCAGGATGGTGACGACGTTGAACATCGCCGGCGAGAAGGCGGGGATGAAGAAGTGATGCAGCGAATTCAGCATCCCCATCAGCGCTGCGGCGAGCGCGATGAACGTCAACGTGGGGAGCATCCAGCGCGCGAGCTCCACGGTCAGCGCGAGTTGCGCCGGGTCGCGCGTGTACTCGTTGTCGGTGATCAGCCGGACCAGCGGCTCGGCGAAGATGATGCCGAGCAGGACCAGGAGCCCGGTGATGACGGCGAGGGCGTTGATCACCAGATTGGCGAGCCGCCACGCCGACTCCTTGCCGGAGCCGTGCAGGAATTTGGTGAATGTCGGGACGAACGCCGCACTCATCGCGCCTTCAGCAAACAGGTCGCGGAGCAGATTGGGGATGCGGAAGGCGACGTTGTAGGCCGCCATCGCCGCGGTGGTCCCGAAGTACTGCGCGAGGACCATCTCGCGCACGAGCCCCAGCACTCGGCTCGACATGGTCGCGGCGGCGGCCGCCGCCGCCGACCGCGCCAGCCGCGGCTGGCCGGTCAGCCGAGACGAGGAACCCGAGTCAGGCGCCAAGTTTGCGGCGGACAGCCTCGTTCACGACTTTCCCGTCGGCATTCTTGCCGGCGAGCTTCGGCATGACGGCCTTCATCACCTTCCCCATGTCCTTCGGCGAGCTGGCGCCCGTCTCGGCGATCGCCGCGGCCACGGCGTCATCGATCTCCGCGGCGCTTGCCGCGGGCGGCAGGTAGGCCTCGAGCACAGCGACCTCGCCGGTCTCCTTGTCGACGAGATCGGTACGGCCGGCCTTGCTGAACTGCTCGATGGAGTCGCGGCGCTGCTTCACGAGCGACGACACGACCTGCAGGATCTCGGCGTCTTCGAGGTCGCGGCCCTTTTCGACGCCTTTGTTCATGATCGCGGCCTTCAGCATCCGCAGCGCGGACAGTCTGGGCGCATCCTTGGCTTTCATCGCCGCGGTGATTTCAGCGGCGACTTTGTCATTCAAGTTCATCTTGTGGTCCGTATCTAATGATCCTGATCCGAATCGCCACTGGTGATGTGCCAGCCGTCGGTGTCGTCGTAGAACCCTTTCGGCACCTGCACGGCATTGACCTTCACGCACACATCGAGCGTGGACTTGACGTTGAAGTAGCCGGCACGGCGCAGCCCGCGCCGAAATGCGCCGTGCATCACCGAGCAGCGCACCTTGTCCGAGTCTTCTGCCGCCGCGGCGCGATCGACCCAGCGCAGCAGCGTCTTGAGTCCCGACACATCGTCGGGATCGACGAGGAAGTCCACGAGCATCGTCACACGGCCGAGTGGCTCGTGCCGATGACGGTACACCGCATAGCCGTGCACTTCGCCTTGACGCTTGAGCGCGACGACCGAGTAGCGCACGTGCGGCGGCTCGATGTATCGCCAGTTCAAGTACGGTGAATCGCGTCGCACCGACAAGTCGAACTTCGGCGCCAGCCGTTCCCAGAGCGTCGTGAACGCGTGGTCGAAGCGGCGAATCGGTTCGCACTCCGCCCGCAGCGGCCGCGAGCGCGCCACAATCTGCACGACCGGGTGGGTGACCGCTGAAATCAGTCGATTGAAGGCGACCGGCAGGTGGGGCGTGCGCATGGCGCGCCGCGTGAGCGGCTTCACGAGCGTCGGCACGACATGCGATTCGGGCCAGTGCAGACGATTGAGCACCTGCCGCGCGCCCTCCGACAGCCGGATGGCGAGCACCGCGCCGCTGTTGCGATCCCACGCGCGCAGCAGTGCCTCGTCGAGGCCTTGGCGATCCCGTTCCGGCGCGATCATCGCATCGGTGCCCCACGCGCCATCCACCTCGAGTCCCTTCAGCGACAGACGGACAGGCAGCGTCTGATAGTGCCCGACGATGGTCGGACCTTCGCGTGCGACCCAGATACCGGGCTGACCGGTGGCGTTGTGGGGATTCCGCCGATGCTGCCAGTCCCAGCGGAAGCGCGTGGCTTCAGCCGCGTCGGCGCCCTGCATGCGGCGATGCAGCGTGTCCACACCGCGCCGGTCCTCGGGGCGGAATCGATCGATGTCAGACATGAAGACGCAGACGCAAGGGCCGCCTGAAGGAGACCCCGACGTTGCGTCTTATTGTACGGCTATTGATTCGGCCGGTTCGCCGGGGGCGCGGGCGAGATCACGCCGGGAGTATTCGGCGCGGGTATCGCCGGCGTGATCGCGCCAGGAGTAGTCGGCGAGGGTGTGCCGGGCGTGACGACTCCCGGACGCGTCGTGCCGGGCGCGACACCGAACGGATTGCCTGGCGTCGGCGCCGGTGGTCGATTATCAGGCTCGCTGCGGTCGTCGTCATCCAACACGACCGGCGGTCTGACGCCGTTGCCCGGCTGATTGACGTCGCGCGGCAATCGTGTCCCCGGAGGGAGGTTCGGGCCGCGAGGCCCGGCAGGCAGCGGCTCGTCGTCGTCCAGATCGTCCTGCACCTGCAGCGCCTGCTGCGGCTGCTGCGGCGCGAGCGGTGCGGCGGTGGTCGGGCGAGAGCTCGTTGGCAGGATGTAGATGCGATCGAACGCCGATGCGCCGGTGACAGCGGTGTCGCGCGCCGCGACGAGATAGCCGCTCACGTTTCGCAGCACGATATCGAGCGCCTGCTGTTCCGGGACGTCCTGCAATTCCAGGGTGACTGGCGGCCCCGGCACGCGCTCGCCATTGACGATGGTGGTGCGGCCGCGACGGGACCATTCCGCGAGGATCTGACTCACTGAAACGTTCTGCGCATTCAGGCGGACCTTGCCGTCCTGGAATTCCAGAGAGACTCCCTGAGCCGCGGCGGTTGTAGCCCCGGCGCCGAGCAGCGCGACGACAGCGAGCATGCGGAATATCTTCATGTGAGCCTCGCAGCGAGTGACTAGTATATCGGTCCCTGCAGGCACGTCCAGAAGGACGTGCCCTCCGCGACGTGGCCACGTCCAGAAGCACGTGCCCTGCCTCGGCGACCTCGTCTGGAGGGCCTACTTCTGACGGATGTGCTCGATCACCGTCTTGATGATGTCGTTCAGCTCGAGCTTGGGTTGATACCCGACCAGGTCGCGAATCTTGGAGATATCGGGCACCCGTCGCGGCATGTCCTCAAAGCCGGCTTCGTACGCCTCATCGTATGGGACGTATTGGATCGTGGACTGGCTACCGCTGAGCGTTTTCACCCGATCAGCTAGCTCGCGGATGGATACCTCGTCGGTATTGCCGACGTTGAACACACCGCCGATCGCGCGCGGCTCGTCGGTCAGCTTCACGAGCGCGTCGACGACATCGCCGACGAAGGTGAAGCTGCGGGTCTGCTTGCCGTCGCCGAACACGGTGATCGGCTGGCCCGCCAGCGCCTGCCTGACGAAGGTCGGCAGCACCATGCCGTACTGCCCCGTCTGTCTCGGGCCGACCGTGTTGAACAGCCGCACGATGATGACCGGCAGCTTGCGCTCCTTCCAGTACGCGAGCGCGAGGAATTCGTCGATCAGCTTGCTGCACGCGTAGGCCCAGCGATGCTTCACCGTCGGGCCGAGCACGTGCTCGGCGCCTTCGCGAAACGGGACGTCGGTGCTCTTGCCGTAGACCTCGGACGTGGACGCGATGAAGACCAGCTTCTTCTTCTTGTTCGCGTGCTTCAACACCACCTCGGTGCCATGCACGTTGGTTTCGATGGTATGCACCGGCTGCTCGACGATCAGCTTCACGCCGACGGCGGCTGCAAGGTGGAAGACGACGTCGCTGCGATCGATCATCTCGGCGAGCAGCGACTCGTTGGTCACCGAGTCGATCGCATACGAAAAGCCGGGTGTCTGCTTGAGATGACTGATGTTGTCGATGGAACCGGTGGACAGGTTGTCGAGCACCGCCACCTCGTGGCCGTCGCGCAGCAGGCGTTCGGCGAGATGGGATCCGATGAACCCGGCGCCGCCGGTGATCAGGGCTTTCACGCGAGACGATGTCCTTTCGCAAAGGCCGCCACTTCATCGGCCACACGAACGATGTCGTCGTCGGTGAGCCGGGGAGCAAGCGGCAGCGATAACAGTTGGCCGGCGGCGGAGACGGCGACCGGACACTCGTGCGAGACGAATGCCGCGAACGCCGGCTGCGTCGTCAGCGCGGCCGGGTAGTGCACCATCGTTTCGATACCGGCGGCTGACAGATGCGCCTGCAGGGCCCCGCGTTCGGGCGCCAGTACCGGAAACAGATGGTACACGTGGCCGGGGTCGCGCTCACGAATCGTGCGCAGCGACGCCGGCAGCAGCTGCCGATAGCGCGCCGCCAGTGCCCTGCGCCTGATCGTCGCCGGCGAGAGCAGCGGCAGGCGCGCGCGAAGGACGGCGGCCTGCAGATCGTCCAGGCGGCTGTTCACGCCGGCCTCGACGTGGTGTCCGCGCTCGCGCTGTCCACCGTTGCGCAGCTGACGAATGCGCCACGCGATGGCCTCGCTTCCGGTGACGACGGCGCCGCCGTCGCCGAGCGCGCCGAGATTCTTGGTCGGATAAAAGCTGAATGCCGCGGCCTGCGAGCGGGTGCCGACGGGAACCCCGCCCTCTGTTGCCAGGTGCGCCTGACAGCAGTCTTCGACGATGGCGAGCGAGTGGCGGCTGGCAACGTCGCGAATCGCGTCCATGTCCGCCGCCTGTCCATACAGGTGCACCGGCACGATTGCACGCGTTCTCGTCGTCACTGCGGCGGCAGCGGCCTTCGGATCGATGGTCAGCGTGTCAGGATCGACGTCAACGATGACGGGAGCCGCGCCAGCGGCAATGACGGCGAGTGCCGTATAGCTCGCCGTCATTGCCGGCACGATGACTTCATCGCCGGCGCCGATATCGAGGGCGCGAAGCGCCAGCGCGATCGCGTCGGTGCCGTTGCCGACGCCGATCGCGAACGCGGCTCCCGAGGCGGCGGCGAATTCGTGTTCGAAGGCGTCGACTTCCGGACCGAGCACGAACCAGCCGCGGGTGAGGACGCGATCGATCGCCGCGCGGACCGCGGCTTCGTCTGGACCGGGTCGCAGGTCGATGAAGGGGATCGGCGCGGGGGCGCTCACGGCACGCCGACGTGCGAGGCGTCCGTCACGTACTTGTCGAGGTGGGCGCGGTAGAACTCGATGGTTCGCGTGAGGCCGTCGCGCAACGGCGTCACCGGCTGCCATCCGAGCGTGCGGCGAATGAGCGACGAGTCGGCGTGGAAGTCGCCGATGTCGATGGCCTTCTTCTCCGGCGGCCACTCGACCAGCCGGAATCGTCCCGTGCCGGCGATGTCGATCAACAGCTCGACGAGCTCGCGGAGCGAAATCGGCTCGTCGCCGCCCACGTTGAACGGATGGCCGTTGCACGTGTCGGACGCGCCGGCGCGCAGAAACGCGTCCGCCGCATCCTCAACAAACACGAAGTCGCGCAGCTGACCGCCGTCGCCATAGAGCTGTATCTCACGGTCTTCGACCACCTGGCGGATGAACCAGGCGATGAAGCCCTGACGATTGTGCTTGATCAGCTGTCGCGGTCCGTAGACGTTGGTCAGGCGCAGCGAGCACGAGCGGACGCCGAACACGTTGTTGTAGACCACGTGGTAATACTCGCCCGCGGCTTTGTTGATGCCGTTGACGTCGGTCGGCCGGACCAGATGCGATTCGGAGACCGGCAGCGAATCGGGACGGCCGTAGACCTGGCGGGTGCCCGCGTACACGACTTTCACGCGCGGGTTGTGGATGCGGCACGCTTCGAGCAGCGACAGCTGCGCGCGGCAGTTGATCTCGAGATCCGTGTGCGGATCCTGCATGCTGTCGATGTGACTGACCTGGCCGGCGAGATTGAAGATGACGTCCTGCTCGCGCACCAGATAGTTCATGGTGCTCTGCTGCCGGATGTCGGCGATGTTCACGGTCACGCGGTCTTCGATGCCGCTGATGTTGAACAGATTGCCGCCGTACTCGGAGATGAGCGAGTCGATGATCAGCACGCGCGCGCCGAGACCGGCGAGCTGGCGGGCCAGGTTGCTGCCGATGAATCCGAGCCCGCCGGTGATCATCACCCGGCGGTCGCGGTAGAACGCGCGGAACGCGTCTGCGCCCGTGCTCACGCGGCCGATTCTATCAGAGCGCGCAGACCCTTCAGCTTGGCCACGATCATCAGTTCGACCCACATCACGGCGAGATCCGCGTAGGTGTGGAGGATCCGTCGCGGCGTGAAGAACTCCGAGACACCCGCGCGCCGCGCGTAGTGGTGCACCGACACCTCACGGAACTGTGCCCCGGCGCGCTGCGCCTGCTTCACGAGCTCGACGCAGATCGAGCCGCTGCTGCTCGACAGCCGGATCTTGTCGAGGATCGAGCGCCGGATCAGGCGGAAGTCGCAGTCCACGTCGGTGATTGGCAGCCAGAAGGACCAGCGGGTGACGAAGCGGTGCAGGTTGCCGATGAACACGCGGTGCGGCGGATCCTGACGCGTCATCTTCATCCCGTTGACGAAGTGCGTATCCTCGGTCAGCAGCATCAACAGGATCGGGATCTCGTTGACGTCGTACTGCCCGTCGCCGTCGGTGTAGAAGACGAGTTCCTTGGTGGCGTGTTCGAAGCCGCTGCGCAGCGCGGCGCCATAGCCACGATTGATCGAGGTGGTGCACGACACGCAGTCGCGGCACCTGTGTCGACAACGCCGCTAGGACTGAAGCGCTCTCGTCCCTCGAGCCGTCATTGACGACGATGATTTCGTAGTCGTCGGTGAGCCCGCCAAGCACGCGATCGGCCTGTGTGACCAGGTCGCCAATCGTTTTCGCGTCGTTGTAGCAGGGAAAGAACGCCGAAATCGATGGTTTCGGCACGCGCAAAGATATATCACTAATTGACTATCCGCGGCGCGGCCGCGCGATCAGGCGCCAGGGCAGGATGACCGACTCGGCGATCACCCGTCCGGACATCTTCGATTGCCCCTCCCGCCGCTCGACGAAGGTGATTGGTACTTCGACGATGCGACCGCCGGCGATGTGGGCCTCCCAGGCGATTTCCACCTGAAACGCGTAGCCCTCGGACACGATGCGGTCGAGTGGCAGCCGTGCGAGGAGGCTGCGCGTCCAGCAGCGGAAGCCGCTCGTGCAGTCGTGCACCGGGAGACGCGTGATCGCGCGGACGTACCAGTTGGCGAACGTGCTCAGCATCACGCGGTGTGCCGGCCAGTTACGGAGTTCTCCGCCCGGAATATACCGGGATCCAATGACGAGATCGGCGCCGCCGGCAGCCGCCAGGAGCTGCGGCACCGCGGCCGGATCGTGAGAGAAGTCCGCATCCATCTGACAGATGTGCGTGGCGTCCGTGCGAAGCGCTGCAGCCATGCCGTCGATGTAGGAGCGGCCGAAGCCGCGCGGTCCTGACCGGCGCATCACCGACACGCGGCCGCCGCTCGCGGCGGCGAGCGCGTCGCCTTCGTCGGCAGTGCCGTCCGGCGAGTTGTCGTCCACGACGAGCACCTTCAGTCCCTCAATCGCCAGCAGTGCGGCGACGAGCGGCCGCAGGTTGTCGCGCTCGTTATACGTCGGGACGACGACGAGAGGTCGCATCACGCACCTGCACCTCGCACCTCGGACCTACGACCGCGAGTGCCCGTCGAACCGGAGCGAGGAGATCTGCTCCGAGATCAGGCCGACGAGGAACACGATCACGGCGAAGAGGATCAGGATCACGGCGCCGTTCGGAATCCGTCCGTAGATGGCGAAGTTCAGCAGGCCGTAGGCGATGCCGAACAGCAGCGACGCCGCGCTGATCGGGACGAAGATGCGCAGCGGGCTGAAGATCGTGATGATCTTCAGCAGGATCAGAAAGAACCGCGTGCCGTCTCGCGCAAACCTGATCTTCGATCGGCCAGTACGCGCGCGCGCATCGACAGGCTCGAACGTCACGTTGTAGCCGGCCTTGATGAACGCCAGCGTCGTGGTCGTCGGCGTGGAGAACCCGTTGGGCAGCAGATGGAGGAACTCGCGCAGGTGCTCGCGCCGCGCACCACGAAATCCCGACGTCAGATCGGGAACGTGCCGTCCGGTGAGATAGCTGGCGAGACGGTTGAGCAGCTGGTTGCCGATCCGCCGGCCGACGGTGGCCTGCGTCTGCGCCGTGCGCGCGCCGACGACCAGATCGTACTCGCCGAGACGTTCGCACGAGACGACGGGCGTCCGCGGGCGCATGCTGGCCGTCGGCGTCGAGGATGAGGATGAACTGACCCTCGGCGCGGCGAATGCCGGTCTTGACGGCCGCACCGTTCCCCTTGGTGTACGGATGCCGCACGACCAGCGCGCCGGCGCGTGCCGCGCGTTCACCTGTCGCGTCACTCGAGCCATCGTCCACGACGAGGATCTCTCTCCACGCCGCCTCGGCGCGCAGACTCGAGACGACGTCGCCGATCGCGTCGGCCTCGTTCAGCGCCGGGATCACGATCGAGACGGTCGACGGATCAGCCAAGCAGCCGCTCCACGACGCCGTCCCACGTGATCTGTCGCGCCCGCGCCAGTCCGGCCTGACCGAGCTGCGCGGCGCGGGCGCGATCGGCGGCCAGACGGGCCAGCGCAGCGCCGATGGCTGCCGGCTCGGGCGCGCACACGAACCCGTTCTGATCGTCGACGACGAACTCCAGCGTGCCGCCAGAGTCGGTCGCGGTGATCACGGGCTTCGCGCTGAGAAAGGCTTCGAGCGTCACGTAACCGTAGTCTTCGTCGAACGGAGCATAGACGACGGCGAGGGCTCCGGCGTAGAGGGCGATCAGGTCGTCGCCGCCGACGGCGCCGGCGAAGACCACCCGGTCGCGCAGTCCATGCTCCGACACCGCGCGCTCGGCCGCCGCGCGCTGCGAGCCGTCGCCGGCGATGATCAACTTCAGCGGCGCCGGCACCTGCACCATTGCCGCGATCGCGAGATCGACGCGCTTCACGCTTTCGATCCGGCCCACCACGAGCACGTAGTCGCCGTACGGTCCCTGCACGCAGGCGATCGGCCAGCGGCGGCGGATGATACAGCCCTTCGGCGGGGACGCCGTTGAACGTCTGCAGCCGGCGCGCGGTGTTGTTGGAATTGGCGAACACGTGCCGGCACTCGCCGAGCATCTGCGCATCGAGCTCGAAGAGCTTCCGTCGGAGTCCGACGTCGGCTTCGGTGTGTTCGAAGTCGCTGTACGGTGTGCCAGCCAGTTCGTAGGCGGCGCGATGCTGATGGATCACCCAGGCGACCTTGCGTGGATGTCGGGCGAAGTAGGTGGGAAAGCGCGTCGCGATCAGCAGATCGACCGGCTGGCCGTTGCTCGACGACAGATCGAGCAGCCGCCACGCCGCGGCCTGCGCGAGCAGTTCGTCCTTCGGCTGCGAGCGAAACGGGAGCGCGACGAGATCGACGTCGTGGCCGCGCTGGCGCAGCACGTCGATGAGCGATCGGACGTGCAGCTCGGCGCCGCCGGTGACAAACGGCACGTGAGCGTCGGCGACCAGGATCCTGCGGATCTGAGTCAATGCAAAATTCAAAAGTCAAAATGCACATGCAGCACACCTGATTTGCGTTTTGCATTTGCATCTTGCATTACGTGGCAAACCGGAAATTGATGATATCTCCGTCCTGAACGACGTATTCCTTGCCTTCGAGGCGCACCTCGCCGTGATCGCGGCAGGCGGCCATCGAGCCGCGGCCGGTCAGCGCGTCGTAGGCGACGACTTCGGCGCGGATGAATCCGCGTTGAATGTCGCTGTGAATCTCGCCGGCAGCGGCCTGCGCCGCGGTGCCCCGCGCGATCGACCACGCGCGGCATTCGTCCTCGCCGACGGTGAAGAACGACATGTAGCCGAGCAGGTCGTAGGTCGTTCGGATCACGCGATCGAGCCCCGATTCGCTCAGACCGAGATCGGCGAGAAACGCTGTGGCGTCGTCGCCTTCGAGCTGTGAGATCTCGAGCTCGATCTTGGCGCAGAGCGCGACGGCCTTGGTCTCGGCGTTGGCGAGAAACGACGTCAGACCGGCGTGTCGCGGCGGCGGTTTCGATGCCGGCGGCGACGTCGCCGATGTCCGACTCGTCGAGATTGATCACCAGCAGCAACGGCTTGGCCGAGAGGAACTGAAAGCCGCTCAGACGTTTGAGATCGTCGCCGGTCAGCTGCAGCGCGCGCAGCGGCTTGCCTTCCTCGAGTGCCGCCTTGCAGCGCTGCACCAGCTCGCGCTCCTTCTCGAGCTCCGTCGAACGACCCTTCTTCAGATCCTTCTCGAGCCGCTCGAGACGCCGTTCGACGATGACGAGGTCCGCGAGGATCAGCTCGTCTTCCATCGTCTGCGCGTCGCGCGCCGGATCGATCGAGCCGGCGGCGTGCGGGACCGCTGCGTCGCGGAAGGCGCGGACGACGTGGACGAGCGCGTCGGCGTTCTTGTAGCCGGCCACGTCGACGAGCGCCTGCGCGCCTGCTTTCGCCGGAGCGATGATGTCGGTGAACTCGACGGTCGCCGGGACCCGTTTCTTCGGGTTGTACATCCCGGTGAGGATGTCGAGCCTGGCGTCGGGCACCTTGGAAATGCCGATGTTGACGTCGCCCTTGCCGCGCGGCGCCTCTTTGGCGCTGGTCATCAGCTGAAACAGGGTCGTCTTGCCGCTGGAGGGGAGACCGATCAGAGCCGCACGGAGCATGAGTTTTTCAGCCTAGCACGTGGGGTCAGACCCCATGAGTCGTGGCATGTCATCGGGTCTGACCCCGGCGATGGTGGTTACTAGGGTCAGATCCCCATACAAGAAGACAGTCGAAAACATAGCGAAAGTTTGGCGTAACTCACTGGAGATCAGCAGCTTGCGGTTGACATCCATCCAACGCGCAGTCCTACTATCCGTGTGGATTTTTGTGGAGCCAGGTGGAGCCAAAAGGGTTACGAGGCAGCGCTCCGGCCCGGATCGACGACAAGGGCCGGCTTAAAGTGCCCACGATCTTTCGCACGGTCATCCAGGACCAGCAGGGGCCGGACGTCTTCGTCACGAGTCTGACGGGGGAGTGTGTCCGCATTTACCCGATGTCCGTGTGGCTCGACGTTGAGCGCAAGCTCCTCGAGGGCTCCAAGAACCATCCGGCTCGACTGAAGTTCCTGGACCGCGTGAACTACTACGGCCAGTCCAGCGAGCTCGACGTGCAAGGCCGCATCGTCATTCCGCCGCAGCTCCGCGACAGCGCCTCGATTGTAGGCGACGTCCGCGTATTTGGGCGCATTGATTATCTCGAGGTGTGGAACGACGAACGCTTCGCGCAGAAGTTGCAGCGCGATCCATGGACCGACGAGGACGGCCGAAGCCTCGCCGAGCTCGGGATCTGATGGGAGTGAATCGTGCACACACCGGTGATGGTGGACGAGGTGGACGCGCATCTCGAGCCGTCGCGCGGCGGCGTGTTCGTGGATTGCACGATCGGGTTGGGGGGACACGCGCGCCGCATGCTCGAGGCCGGCGCGACACGAGTCATCGGGATCGATCGCGATCCTGACGCGCTCGCCCAGGCGCGCGAGGCGCTGCGCGCGTACGGCGATCGCGTCTCGCTCGTGCACAGCGACTACCGCGACCTCGTCGGGGTGCTCGACGCGAGCGGGATCGATGTGGTGGACGGGGTGCTGGCCGACCTCGGCGTGTCGTCGATGCAGCTCGACTCGCCGGAACGCGGCTTCAGCTTCCGGAGAGATGAGCCGCTCGACATGCGCATGGATCGGTCGAGCGGGACGACGGCGGCCGACATGCTGGCCACCGTCGATGAACGGACGTTGGCGGACCTGATTTACGAGTTCGGAGAAGAGCGCCACGCACGGCGCGTGGCACGGGCGATCGTCGAGGCCGGTCGCACGAGGCGAATCGAGACAACGGGGCGGCTGGCAGAGATCGTTCGGAAGGCGGTGCCGCGCAAGGGCTACTCGCGCATCGACCCGGCGACACGGACGTTTCAGGCCATCCGCATCTGGGTGAATCGCGAGCTCGACGACCTCGACGGGTTCCTGACGCGCGCTGCCGGCCGGCTCGCGCCGGCCGGACGGCTGGTGGTGATTACGTTCCATTCACTGGAAGACCGCGTCGTGAAGCACACGCTGCGGGCGTTGCAGGCGAATGGTGCGATCACCATCCGGACCAAGCGGCCGCAGGTGCCGACGGAAGTCGAGATCGAACAGAACCCACGCGCGCGAAGCGCGAAACTGCGGGCAGCCGCGCGGTAGGACACAGGCGGTGCGGACATGACGGCCGAAACTTTCGAATACGCGATCAAAAAGGACGTCCGCAACAACCCGATCGTCCGCGAGGTCGATCGCGAGCGTCATCGCGAGATGTGGCGTTCGACGTTGATTGGCGTCTTCCTCGTGGTGGTGTTGTTGTTCTCGGCGTGGCAGCACTTCGAGCTGATCCGTCACGGCTATCGCCTCGAGCAGATGCAGCGCGAGCGCGCCAACGAGGAGGCCGTCAACCGGCATCTCCGCCTCGAGATCGAGACGCTGCGCTCGCCGGCGCGAATCGAGCGGATGGCCCTCGGACGGCTACACATGGTGGCGCCGTCGGCTGACGATGCGATCGTGATCGAGCGAGTCATCCAGACCCCGGCCCCGCCGCGGTCGGTCGTCGCTCGACGCTAGGACGGAAACGGAGCTTCCCGTGGCCGACCAGCCCGCCAACGTCTTGCGCGAAACGCTGAAGCGCCGGGTCGCCCTGGCCCTGGGGTTTCTCCTGCTCTGGGCCGTGGCGATCGAAGCGCGCCTCGTGTATCTGCAGGTGTTCCGCTACAGCGAGCTGGCGACGCGCGCCGAGCGTCAGCAGTCGCGCACCGTCGAGGCGCCGGCCAAGCGCGGCGACATCCTCGATCGCCACGGGCACATCCTCGCCTACAGCGTCGACGCCGACACGATCTACGCCGTGCCGAGCGAACTCGGCGACGTCGAGGCGGCGACGGCGGCGATCTGCGGCGCGCTCGGCGACTGCGACGCCAAAGATCGCCAGGCGATGATCGAGCGCATCCGCAAGGGCAAATACTTCGCCTACGTGCGCCGGCAGGTCTGGCCGGACCAGGCGGCGCGGGTGGCGGCGCTCGAGCTGCCGGGCATCGCATTCATCAAAGAGAGCAAACGCACCTACCCGAACTCGGATCTCGCCTCGCACGTGCTGGGCTATGTCGGCGTCGACAACGTCGGCCTGGCCGGAATCGAGGCGGCGTACGACTCGCTGATCCTCGGCCGCGCCGGCACGGTGCTCGTCGAGCGCGATGCGCGTGGCAGCGCCTTCAGCCGCGTCGAGCGGCCGCCCACGGCAGGGGCGGCGCTCGAGCTGACCATCGACGAATATCTGCAGCACGTCGCCGAGCGCGAGTTGCGCGCCGGCGTGCAGTGGAGCGGCGCGTCCGGCGGGTCGGCGATCGTCATGGATCCCTACACCGGCGAGATTCTCGCCCTCGCCAACGCCCCCGACTTCAATCCCAACGCGTATCGCGAGGTGCGCGAGGAGCGGCGCCGCAATCGCGCGATTCAGGACATCTACGAGCCGGGCTCGACGTTCAAGATCGTCACCGCGAGCGCCGCGTTCGAAGAGCGGACGGCGACGCCGAGCACGATCATCGATGCCCGCGCCGGCAACATCCGCTTCGGCAAGCGCGTGATCAACGACGATCACAACTACGGCGTGCTGTCGTTCGCGGAGGCGATCATCAAGTCGAGCAACGTCGGCGCAATCAAGGTGGCGCTGCAACTCGGGCCGGACAAGGTCAGCGACTACGTGCGCCGGTTCGGCTTCGGCAAGCCGACCTCGCCCGACTTCCGCGGCGAGAGCCCGGGCATCGTCTGGGATCCGTCGAAGCTCACCGACAGTGCGCTGGCCTCGGTGGCGATGGGTTATCAGGTCGGCGTCACGCCGCTGCAGATGGTGCAGGCCGTCAGTGTCGTCGCCAATGGCGGCGAGCTCGTGCAGCCGCGCGTCGTGCGTGCGGTGATTCGCGATCGTCGGCGGCTGCCGGTGCCTCGCAAGATCATTGCGCGCACCGATCACTGCCAACACCTCGGCGACCCTCACCCAGATCATGGAAGGCGTCGTCACCGACGGCACCGGCAAGGCGGCGCAGATTCCCGGATACACGGTGGCGGGAAAAACCGGCACAGCGAAGAAGCTGGTCAACGGCAGCTACCGCGGTCATTCCGACTACAACGTGTCGTTTGTCGGCTTCGTGCCGGCGAACAAACCGGTGTTCGCGATCGTGGTCGTCGTCGATTCGCCGCACCGGGTCTCACCCTACGGCGGCGTCGTGGCCGCACCGATCTTCCAGAAGATCGCCCAGACCGCGCTCCGCCATTACGGGGTGCCACAGTCGATTAACGCGCCACAGCCGCTGCTCGCCGGGCGTCCGGACGACACCACCGAGCAACACGCCTCCGGTCCAATCGCACAGCCGCGGATCGTGCCGCTCGGAGGTTCGGGAGGCGCGATCACCGTGTTCCCCGATCTCACGGGCATGAGCGCGCGCGACGCGCTGCGTGTGCTGGCGCAGCTCGGTCTGACCACTCGATTGCAGGGCACGGGTGTGGTGACGCAGCAGTATCCGCCGGCCGGCGAGCCGATCGAATCCGCGTCCACTGTGGTGCTCAAGCTCGGGGTTCCGAATCAAGTCGCGAGCAGCACGAAGCCATGACCGTCGGTGACCTCCTCCGCGCGCTCGGCCGTGTCCCAGGATTGACGCATTCGCCGCTGTCCGGGAGCGGGGCGGCGCTCGATGCGCAATGCACCGGCGTGACCCACGACTCGCGCCGTGCCGCACGCGGCGCGGTGTTCGTCGCGCTGGTCGGGCTGAAGGCGAACGGCGCAGTGTTCGCGCCACAGGCGATCGCGGCTGGTGTGTCGGCCGTCGTCGCCGAATCAGCGGCGCCGGCCGGGGCCAGCGTGCCGTGGATTGTCGTCAACGACGCGCGTCTCGCATTGGGCGTGGTTGTCGGCGGAGTTCTTCCATCACCCCAGCCGCGAGATGCGCGTCGTCGGCTTCACCGGCACCAACGGAAAGACGACGAGCAGCTTTCTCGTCAGCGCGATCCTGGATGCCGCTGGAATTCGCTGCGGCTTGATGGGCACGGTCACCTATCGCATCGGCGATCGGGCGTTCGACGCGACCCGAACGACGCCCGAGGCGCCGGATCTGCAGGCCTTCATGCGCGACATGGTGGCCGGCGGATGCGGGGCGTGCGTAATGGAGGTGTCGTCGCACGCGTTGGCACTGAAGCGTGTCGACGGGATTCAGTTCGCCGCCGCGGTCTTCACGAATCTGACCCGCGATCATCTCGACTTCCATGCCGACATGGAGGACTACTTCGCTGCCAAGCGACGGTTGTTCGAGATGCTGCCCGCCGATGCGCCGGCGCTGATCAACGTGGACGACCCCCGTGGCGCCTCCCTCGTCGAGGTGGTCGGGCGGCCGGTGACCTACGCCATCAACAAGACGGCCGACGTCTCGCCGGGCCCGCTCTCGTACTCTCTGGCCGGACTCGACTTCGAGGTCCGCACGCCGCGTGGCGCGGTGCACGTTCGCTCGAGTCTGGTCGGCAGGCCGAACGTCTACAACATCCTCGGCGCGGTCGGAACGGCCGTCGAGCTCGGCGTGCCCATCGCGGCGATCGAAGAAGGGCTGCAGCGTCTTCCCGGCGTCCCGGGACGATTCGAAGTGGTCTCGAGCGCCGCCGACGACGTGACGGTTGTCGTCGACTACGCGCACACCGACGATGCGCTGAGGAACCTGCTCGAGACGGCGCGGCCGATGGCGGAACGGCGGCTGATCACGGTATTCGGCGCCGGCGGCGATCGCGATCGGACGAAGCGGCCGCTGATGGGCATGGTCGCGGCGAGGCTGAGCGACGTCGTGATGATCACGTCGGATAACCCGCGCAGTGAGGACCCGGAACGGATCATCGAAGAAATCAAACGCGGCGCGGATGCGGAGACCCGCCAGAGCAACGCATCCATCGTCACCGAAGTTGATCGGCGAGAGGCGATTCTGCAGGCAGTGCGCGGCGCGAGTCCCGGCGACGTCGTGCTCATTGCCGGCAAGGGCCACGAGAAGTACCAGGAGATCGGCGCACGCCGGCTGGCGTTCGACGACATCGAAGTGGCTCGAGAGGCGCTGGAGGCGCGGCGCGTCAAGTCAGGCTCCTAGTGAACGAGCTCGAACTGACCCTGGGGTGGGTCGCGAAGACGGTCGGGGGCACGCTGCAGTCAGGAGATCCCGAGTTGCCGGTCGGAGACGTTCTGACCGACAGCCGATCGCTACGCGCCGGCGATCTGTTCGTGGCGCTCAAGGGCCCGAGGTTCGACGGCCACTCGTTTGTCGAGGAAGTGCTCGAACGGGGGGCCGCGGGCGCGATCGTCGAACGTGACGCCGGGTCGGAAAAGCACGACCCGGCCTACGACAGCCGCAGGGCGGGTCCTGGTTTGCGGACCCGCCATGGTGCGGTGATCGAGGTCGGAGACACGCTGCGCGCGCTGCAGGACCTGGCGCACGGCGTTCGATTGGCGGCCGAGACGCGGGTGATCGCGATCACCGGCAGCGCGGGCAAGACGACGACGAAGGAAACGATCGCCGACATGTTGGCCACGCGCTATCGCGTGGTGAAGAACAAGGGGAACTTGAACAACCACATCGGTCTGCCGCTGTCGTTGATGCAGCTGCGTACCAGGCCCGATGTGGCGGTGATGGAACTGGGCATGAATCACGCCGGAGAGATCAGCAGGCTGGTCGAGATCGCCGAACCCGATGTTCGTGTGTGGACGAACGTCGGTGACGCGCACCTCGGCTTCTTTGCGTCTCCCGAGGCGATTGCCGATGCCAAGGGCGAGATCCTGCAGCGCGCGACGGCGGCCACGCTGCTCGTCTGCAACGCCGACGACGCGAGAGTGATGGCGCGGGCGCGCACGTTCCCCGGCCGGACCTTGACCTTCGGCACAGTGCAGAACGCCGAGGTGCGTGCCGCATCGATCGAGGACCGCGGCGTGGACGGCATGCGCGCGCAGCTCACGACGCCCGCGGGTGAACGCGTCCTCGAAACGCCGCTGCTCGGACGTGGCAACCTGGCCAACGTGCTGGCGGCCACCGCCGTCGCACTCGACGCCGGCATCGACCTCGATTCGATCGTCGACGTCGCCGGCCGGCTTCGCCCCGCCGATCGTCGCGGCGCGGTTGCGCACCTCCCGGGCGGCGTCACGCTCATCGATGATTCCTACAACTCGAGCCCGAGTGCGCTGCGCCGCGCGCTCGAGGTCGTCGCACACGAGAGCCGTTGCGAGCGGAAGATCGCGGTGCTCGGCGAGATGCTCGAGCTCGGCGACCATGCGCAGGCGCTCCACGAGGAGTGCGGCCAGGCGGCTGCGGCCGCGGGCCTGACGATGCTCTTTGCGATCGGCGGTGCGCCGGCGCGCGCGCTCGCTGATGCCGCGGTCGCGGCCGGGATGCCGCGCGAATCGGTCGCCTACTACGAGCAGAGTGCTGATGCGGTTGCGCCGGTCTCGGCGCACGTGCGGCGCGGCGACCTGGTGCTCGTCAAGGGATCGCGCGGCACGCGCACGGATCTGGTGGCGGATCGTCTTGCGGCGGAGTTCGCCTGATGCTGTTCTACCTGCTGCCGCAGCTCGCCAACATGTCGCCGTTTCTTGGTGCGTTGAACGTGACTCGCTACATCACGTTCCGCACCGCGGCGGCGAGCCTGACCGCCTTCGCAATCAGCATGCTGTTCGGTCCGTGGCTCATCCGGACCCTGCGGGACTTTCAGATCGGCCAGATCATCCGGCAGGAAGGACCGCAGTCGCACCGCGCCAAGGCCGGAACGCCGACCATGGGCGGACTGCTGATTCTCACCGCGGCGGTCGTGCCGACGCTGCTGTGGGCGGATCTCTCGAGCCCCTATATCTGGATCGCCGTGCTGGCGACGGTCGGCTTCGGCACCGTCGGGTTCCTCGACGACTACTTGAAGATCACGCGCCGCTCGCATCACGGGTTGATCCCGCGCTACAAAATGCTCGGTCAGATCATCGTGGCGCTGGGTGTCGGCGTCGCGGTGCTGCTGCTCTCGCGTGAGAATCCGCCACTCTACAGCACGCGGCTGATCTTTCCGTTCTTCAAGAGCCTGATTCCGGATCTCGGCTTGTTCTACGTCGTGTTCGCCGTGATCGTGCTCGTGTTCGCGAGCAATGGCGTCAACATGACCGACGGCCTGGACGGGCTGGCGATCAGTACCTTTGCGGTCTCGGCCGCGGCGTTCACCGCGCTGGCCTATGTCACCGGCCACGCCGAGCTCGCCAAGTATCTGCTCCTGGTCCGTTTTCCAACCAGTGAGCTGACGATTTTCTGCGGGGCGCTGACCGGGGCCAGTCTCGGCTTCCTTTGGTACAACTGCTACCCCGCAGAGATCTTCATGGGCGACGTCGGCTCGCTCTCGCTTGGCGGCGCGCTCGGGACGGTGGCGATCCTCATCAAGCAGGAACTGCTGCTGCCGATTGTCGGCGGCATCTTCGTGCTCGAGGGAATGTCGGTGATCATCCAGGTCGCCTCCTTCAAGCTGACTGGCAAGCGTGTCTTCAAGATGGCGCCGCTCCATCACCACTTCGAACTGATCGGCTGGAGCGAGCCAAAGGTCATCACGCGGTTCTTGATCGCGTCGATCATCTTTGCGTTGTTCAGTCTCACGACTTTGAAGCTGCGGTGATGGCGTGGGTGATGACGCGTTCTCGGTGGTCGGGCGCCGCGTGGTGGTGGTCGGCGCGGCTCGCAGCGGAATCGCTGCGGCGGAACTGCTGGCGCAACGAGGTGCGCGTGTCGTGCTGACCGACAGCCGCTCCAGCGTCGACGAGGCAACACGGTTGCGTGACGCCGGAGTGGAGCTGGAGTTGGGCGGCCACACGACGGCCACGTTCGGTGGTGCCGACCTGGTGGTGGTGAGTCCGGGTGTGCCGACCGAGCAGCCGGTGTTCGCAGCGGCGCGGCAGCACGGGGCCGAGATCATCGGCGAGCTCGAGCTCGCCTCGCGCTGGGTGAAGGGGCCGATCGTGGCGGTGACCGGCACGAAAGGCAAGTCGACGACGACGACGCTGTTGGGACGGATGTTCAAGGAGTCAGGGCGCGACGTGCTGGTCGGCGGGAACATCGGCGTGCCGCTGAGCGCGCAGGTGGATGCCTCGACGCCGGACACCGTTCACGTCGTCGAGGTGAGCAGCTTTCAGCTCGAGACGACCGTGACATTCCGTCCGTGGATCGCGCTGTGGCTCAATTTTGCCGACGACCATCTCGATCGGCATCCGACGGTTGAGGCGTATGCGGCGGCGAAGGCGCGGATCTTCGCCAACCAGCAGCCGACCGATTGGGCAGTCGTGAATGCCGACGACCCGGCGGTGATGGCGCACAGCGCCGCCATTGCGGCACAGCGTGTGATGTTTTCGCCGTCAGGCCAGCTCCCCGACGGCTTTCTCGTGGATGGCGACTGGATTGTGAAGCGAACCGGGCGCGGCAGCGCGCCCACGACCCAGGAACAGCTCATTCCCGTGTCGGCGGTCGAACTGACCGGCCGGCACATGTTGAACAACGTGGTTGCAGCCGCTGCCGTCGCCTCGGTGGCAGGGGTGCCCACTCGCGCCATGACACGCGCCTTGCGTGGGTTTCACGGTCTCGAGCACGTGATGGAACCCGTTGGCCGGATTGGTGACGTGCGATTCGTGAACGATTCGAAGGCGACCAACGTCGAGGCGGCGCGCCGATCGATCGAGAGCTTCGAGCGTGGTGTCGTCGCGTTGGTCGGCGGCCGGTTCAAGGGCGGTGACCTGCGCGAGCTGCGGGCGGCCCTGTCGGCGCATGGCCGCGGCGTGATCGCCATCGGCGAAGCGGCCCCGCTGGTGCGCGACGCGCTGCAGGATGTCGTCCCCGTTGTGAACGCCTCGTCGATGAGCGAAGCCGTGGCGCATGGCTACGCGGCGGCGCGGCCGGATGGTGTGGTGCTGCTGGCGCCTGCGTGCGCGAGCTTCGACTGGTTCAAGGACTACGCGGAACGCGGACGGGTCTTCAAGGAGGAAGTCGGGAGGTTAATTCGGGATCACGGCGACGGGTGAGATGCGACGGGTGAGGTGCGACGGTGCGACGGTGCGAACGGTGAAAGGCCGGCACCCTCGCACCTTCGCACCTTCGAGTTGCGTGAGGGGTGAGCAGTCGTCAGTCGACCGGCGCGGGTGGGGGCCTACCGCTGGGAACACAGACTACCCCGGTCTGTGAGGTGGGTGTCCCATCCCACGTGCCGGCTGACGACTGCTGACCGCTTACGCGCCTTCGCTGCTTCGCAGCTGTGGCGGCGCAGGCTCTGTGCCCCTCAAGCGGGGCGGGCTTGTCCCGCCGCATAGCCCGAAGGGCGGAGGCGGAGGATCTTAGCCGATCGCGCGCAAGACACTTTCTCGGTTCTTCACGCGAAGTTCTGTATGGGTGGACGGGTTAGAACGTGGCAAGAAAGCTGAAATCGGACCGGGTGCTCTTCATGACGACGCTGCTGCTGGTCTGCGCCAGCATCGTCATGGTGTACAGCGCCTCCGCGGTCGTCGCGCTGGAGCGTTTCGACCAGGCCTATTACTTCCTGAACAAGCAGGCGCTCTGGGCCATCCTGGGCGTGGCGGTCCTGGCGATCACCATGCGGATCGACTACCGCACCTACCGGAACGACGCGTTCATCTGGGGCGCGATCGGTCTCGTGGCGCTCTTGCTGATCGCCGTGCTGTTCAGGGCGCCGATCAACGGCACGCGCCGCTGGATCAACCTCGGCGGTCTCGGCATGCAGCCATCGGAGCTCGCCAAGATCGTGGCAATCCTGTTTACGGCGCTGATTCTCGAACGACGGATGCACCGGATCGACGAATTGCAGTACTCGCTGCTGCCGATCTTCATCGTCGTCGGCGGGATGTTCGGTCTGATCCTGCTGGAGCCGGATTACGGCACCGCGGTGTCGCTGCTGTTGATCATCGGTCTGATGGTCTTCGCGGCCGGACTGAACTACCGGTACCTGGCTGGTGCGGCGCTGGTCGCAGTGCCCGTGCTGTACATCGTCCTGATGAGCGCCGATTACCGGCGCCGCAGGCTGCTGGCGTTCTGGAATCCGGAAGCGGATCCGCTCGGCGACGGCTTTCAAGTGCTCCAATCGTTGATCGCCGTCGGCACCGGTCACGTGTTCGGCAAGGGACTGATGGGCGGCGTGCAGAAGCTGTTCTACCTGCCCTATTCACACACCGACTTCATCTACGCCGTGATTGCCGAGGAGCTGGGTCTGATCGGTGCGACGGCGGTGCTCGTCTGCTTCTGTGTGATCGCCTGGCGCGGCGCGCGCATCGCGCTGCGCGCCGAGGACTCGTTCGGTTCGTTCGTCGCGATTGGGCTGACGACGATGGTCGCCGTGCAGGCGCTGGTGAATATCAGCGTGGTGCTCGGGTTGATGCCGACGAAAGGCATTCCGCTGCCGCTGGTGAGCGCCGGTGGATCGTCACTGCTGATCAACCTGCTCGGGATGGGAGTGCTGTTGAACATCTCCCAGCATGAATCGACGGACGCGTGATGAATGGCGCTGTCGATCCTGATCGCGGGCGGCGGGACAGCAGGTCACTTGTATCCGGGCGTTGCGGTCGCCCGGGAGCTCGTGAAACGGGTGCCGGACACCACAGTGACGTTCGTGGGTACGGCTGCGGGCATTGAGGCGCGCATCGTGCCGCGCGAGGGGTTCACGCTGGAGACGATTCGCAGCGCTGGATTGAAAGGGAAATCGCTGGCCTCTCTGGCACGCGGCGTTGGGCTGCTGCCGGCCAGCGCCATCGACGCGTGGGGAGTGATCAGCCGTCATCGGCCGAGGGTGGTGATTGGCGTCGGCGGCTACAGCTCTGGCCCGGTGGTCGCGCTCGCTGCCGTGCGCGGGGTGCGGACGCTGTTGATGGAGCAGAACGCGCTGCCCGGGCTGACGAACCGGCTGCTCGCCCCGCTGGTGAGCGCAGCTGCCGTGACGTACCCCGAGAGCGTGTCGTTCTTTGGAAGCAAGGCGTTCGTCTCGGGCAATCCGGTCAGGCCGGAATTCTTCGAGGAGGCGTATGAGCAACCGAGTTCGCCGCCAGGGGCGGCACGGGTCCTAGTCTTTGGCGGCTCTCAGGGCGCGCACGCGATCAACATGGCCATGGTGGAGGCAGCGGCGCGGCTGGCTGCCGCCACACCTCGCCTGGCGATCACGCATCAGACAGGCGAACGCGATGTGGAAGTGGTCCGGGACGGATATCGGCGGGCCGGGTTGGAGGCCCGCGTCGAGCCGTTCCTGTTCGGGATGGATCGGGAGATGAAAGCCGCCGACGTGGTGGTGAGCCGCTCGGGTGCGACGACGCTCGCGGAGCTGACGGCGGCGCGGCGGGCATCGATTCTCGTGCCGTTTCCAGCCGCCACCGACGATCACCAGCGGAAGAACGCGGAAGCGCTGGTGAAGGCGGGGGCGGCGCGAATGGTCGAACAGCGCGAGCTGACCGGCGATCGGCTGGCGGCGGAGATTCTCGCGCTCGCATCCGACGCCGAGCGACGGCGGCGAATGGCGGATGCCGCAGGCCGACTGGCACGACCGGATGCGGCGCGCGTGATCGTGGACAAGGTGCTCGAGCTCGCCTCGGCATGATGCTCGGTCAGACTCGCCGGATCCACTTCGTGGGGATCGGCGGGATCGGCATGAGCGGGATCGCCGAGTTGCTGGCGAACCTGGGATATGCGGTGAGCGGGTCGGATGCGAGGCGTTCCGACGTCACCGCCCGGCTCGAGCAAGCGGTCGGCGTGAAGGTGTTCGAAGGGCACGACGCCAGTCACGTCGGCGACGCGGATGTCGTGGTGGTTTCGTCGGCGGTGCGGTCGACGAACCCGGAGGTCGTTGCGGCGGGGGAACGCGGGATTCCAGTCATTCCGCGGGCGGAGATGCTGGCCGAACTGATGCGGCTCCGCTTCTCGATTGCGGTCGCCGGGTCGCACGGCAAGACCACGACGACGTCGATGATCGCGCTGGTGCTGGAACGAGGCGGGTTGGATCCGACGGCGGTGATCGGTGGTCGGTTGAGCGCGTTTGGCAGCAACGCGCGGCTCGGCCGCGGCGACTACATGGTGGCGGAAGCGGATGAAAGCGATCGGTCGTTCCTCATGTTGTGGCCGTCGATCGCGGTGATGACCAACATCGATCTTGAGCATATGGAGAGTTACGAGGGCGGTTTGGCCGATCTGCAACAGGCGTTTCTCGACTTCGCGAACAAGGTGCCCTTCTATGGCGCCGCGATCGCCTGCGTCGAGGATCAGAACCTGGCCGCCATCCTTCCGCGGATCAGGCGTCAGGTCGTGACCTACGGCCTCGATGATCCACGTGCGCACATCGTGGGCGCCGGCATCGAGCTCGGCGCGTTCGGCGGACGTTGCCAGGTGTATCGGCGAACGCGGGCCGGCATGGATCTGTTGGGCCGCCTGGAGCTGGCCGTGCCCGGCCGTCACAACCTTCAGAACGCGCTGGCCGCTGTCGCAGTCAGTCAGCGCATCGGCCTGGATTTTCCGCGCGTCGCCGCGGCGCTGGCCGGCTTCCACGGCGCTGAGCGCCGATTCGAGCCGCACGGCGAAGCCGGCGGCGTGCTGGTCATCGACGACTACGGGCATCACCCGACAGAGATCGCGGCGGTGATGGCGGCGGCGCGCGCGACGCTCGACCGCCGGATCGTGGTGGCGTTCCAGCCCCATCGCCATTCGCGGACCGCGCATCTGCTTGACGCGTTCGGGCCCGCGCTGGCCGGTGCGGACGAGATCGTCCTGACCGACATCTACTCGGCCGGGGAGGATCCGATCCCGGGTGTCACCGTCGAGCGTCTGGCCGAATCGATCCGCACTGCATCGGGCCGGCCGGTTCACGTCGTGAAGGCACTCAACGACGTCGTGCCCACCCTGTTGACGATCGTCCGTCCCGGCGACGCGGTGATCACGCTGGGTGCGGGATCGATCGGCACGCTGCCGAAGACGCTGATGCAGGCGCTCGCACAGAAAGGCGCACAGCACTGATGCCCGTCGCAGCTCCTGCGGACAAGCGCTTCAGACGCGCTCACGTGACGCCGAAGGGCCGGCGTGCGTGGCGGCGTCCGTCGTGGTGGACGCTCCTGCGGCTGTCCGTCGTCGTCGTCCTGGTCGGCTTCGCAATGTATCGCGCCGTCGAGCTCGTGTTGTCAGCCGAAGCGTTGACCGTGACGCGCATCACCGTGCGTGGCAACGAGCGGCTGTCGCGCGGCGAAGTGCTGGCGCTGCTCGAGGGGCTTCGCGGGGAAAGCATGGTCACCGCCGATCTCGAACGGTGGCGGCACAAGCTCATGAGCTCGCCGTGGGTCGCCGATGCGGCGCTGCGGCGCGAGTTGCCCGGGACGCTCGTCGTGCTGGTGTCGGAGCGTCAGCCGATGGCCATCGGGCGGATTCGCGACGTGCTCTATCTCATCGACCATCAGGGCACGATCATCGACGAGTTCGGTCCCAACTACGCGGAGTTCGATCTGCCGATCGTCGATGGCCTGGCGTCGCGTCGTCCCGGTGCGACGCTGGTCGACGACGCCCGCGCCGCGCTGGCGGCGCGGCTGCTGCTCGACCTGCAACGGCGTCCCGATCTCGCGGCGCGCCTCTCGCAGATCGATGTCACCGACGTCCACGACGCCATCGTCGTACTCAAGGACGACACCACGCTCGTGCATGTCGGCAGCGACAAGTTCATCGATCGCGTGCAGTCCTACGTCGATCTGCTTCCCGCGTTGCGCGAGCGCATACCCGAGATCGACTACGTCGATCTGCGGTTTGACGAACGCGTGTACGTCCGCCCCTCCCGCGGAAGGAGACAGCGTGGCTCGTAGAGAGCGGTACATCGTCGGGCTCGACGTCGGCACATCCACTGTGGTCTGCGTCGTCTGTGAAGGCATGGACGACAACAGCCTGCACGTGGTGGGCATCGGCGTCGCCGAATCGCGCGGCATCAAGCGCGGCGTGGTGGTCAATCTCGAGGCGGCGGTGGACTCGATCAAGAAGGCGATCGAGGAAGCCGAGCTGATGGCCGGCATCGAGATCGACTCGGTCTACCTCGCGCTCTCGGGGCCGCACGTCAAGGGGTTCAACAGCCGCGGCGTGATCGCGGTCGCCGGGAAGAATCGCGAGATCACCCGCGACGATGTGCGCCGGGCGATCGACGCGGCAAAGGCCGTGGCGCTGCCGACCGGACGCGAGATCCTGCACGTGCTGCCGCAGGACTTCGTCGTCGACGACCAGGACGGGATCGGCGCGCCGATCGGCATGACCGGTGCGCGGCTCGAGGTCAACGTCCATGTGGTGACCGGTGCGGTGTCGTCCACGCAGAACATCGTCGCGTGCGTGAACCGTGCCGGTGTGAATGTCGTGGACACCGTCATCGAGCAGCTGGCGGCGGCCGAAGCGGTGCTGACCCCGGACGAGAAGGAGCTCGGCGTCGCACTCGTGGATATCGGCGGCGGCACGGCCGACCTGGCGATCTACGAGCGCGGCAATCTGTGGCACACCGGCGTCGTTGCGGTGGGCGGCGATCACTTCACCAGCGACATCGCGGTTGGCTTGCGCACGCCGATTCCCGACGCGGAAAAGTTGAAGCGGAAGAGCGGCTGTGCGTTGTCGTCGATGGTGGATGAGGACGAGACGATCGAGGTGGCGAGTGTCGGCGGCCGCAAGCCGCGGCTGATGGCGCGGCGCATCCTGTCGGAGATTCTGCAGCCGCGCGCCGAAGAGATCTTCCACCTGGTGTGGGACGAGATTCGCCGGGCCGGATACGAGAAGTCGTTGAACTCAGGGATCGTGCTCACCGGCGGCGGCGCGATTCTCGAAGGCATGCCGGAGATCGCCGAGCAGATCTTCGATCTGCCGATTCGACGCGGCACGCCGGTCGGTGTGGGCGGCCTCGCCGATCACATCACCAGTCCGGTGTTCGCCACGCCGGTGGGCATCGGACTGTACGCGCACCGTAACCGTGCGCCCGATCCGCCGCGTACCGGCGCGGGCGCATTCAGCCGCGTAGCCGGACGACTTCGAGGGATTTTCAAGGAGTTTTTCTGAGGCCGGGCCGCCGGAAGGCGGCCCCTACGAACCGGGGCGCCGGTTGGCGGCCCTACGGATGGAACGACGAGGACCGGAAGGACGGAGGAGCACATGAGAGAAGGCCAGGGGCGCAACGGGCTCAACAGTGAAGCACTGCGATTGACGCTCGCGCCGGAGGCGCGCAACGCGGCGCGCATCAAAGTGGTGGGCGTCGGCGGCGGCGGCAGCAACGCCGTCGATCGCATGGTGGAAGTCGGACTCGGCGGTGTCGAGTTCATCGTCGCCAACACCGACGTCCAGGCGCTCGATCACAACAAGGCGGGAGTGAAGATCCAGATCGGCGGCAAGCTCACCAAGGGGCTGGGCGCCGGCGCGGATCCGAACATCGGCCGCCAGGCCGCGCTCGAGGATACCGACACGCTGATTCAAGCGTTGTCAGGGGCCGACATGATCTTCGTCACGACCGGTCTTGGCGGCGGCACGGGGACTGGAGCGGCGCCAGTCATCGCCAGCCTGGCCAGTGAGCTCGGCGCGCTGACGATCGCCGTGGTCACCAAGCCGTTCAAGTTCGAGGGCCGCAAGCGCGCGATTCAGGCCGAAGCCGGTCTCGAAGCGCTGCGTGAGTGCGTCGACACCGTCATCACCATCCCCAACGAGCGCCTGCTGTCGATCATCGATCGCAAGACGCCGCTCACCGAGGCCTTCACGCTCGCCGACGATGTGCTGCGTCAAGCGATTCAGGGCATCTCGGATCTCATCCTGGTGCCGGGGATCATCAACCTCGACTTCGCCGACGTGAAGACGATCATGTCGGGGATGGGCGTGGCGATGATGGGCACCGGCACCGCCGAAGGCGACGGGCGCGCGATGCAGGCTGCGCAGCGCGCGATCTCGAGCCCGCTGCTCGAGGACAGCTCGGTGCACGGGGCACGCGGCGTGATCATCAACGTGACCGGTGGCCCCGATCTCTCGCTGGTCGAAGTGAACGAGGCGTCGAGCGTGATCCAGGAAGCGGCGCACGAAGACGCCAACATCATCTTCGGCGCGGTCGTCGATCCGAGCCTCTCCGGCAAAGTGAAGATCACCGTGATCGCGACCGGCTTCGATCGCAAGGTCGCGGCTCGCCCCGGGCCAAATGCTGCCTCGCACACGCCGGTGGACCTTTCGAGCTACACGCAGCACTTGAGCCGCGCGGCCGCTGCCGACGCCGCTGCAGCGGCGCACAGCAGAACCCGCTCTGCAATGAGCGAGACCGCCGTGCCCGCTGCCGCCGCTCCCGGCGGGACACCGTCGTTGACAGTCAACCGCAGGCCGGGAATCGAGCTATCGCTCGGTGCACCCGCGGTCGCTGCGGCATCGGCGATGGGCGGGTCAGAAGAGACCCCGATCGAGCACTCGCTGTTCGACGTGCCGGCGTTTCTGCGTCGTCAGAACTGAGCCGCACGGGCCGCCTACCCCCGGGCGGCTGTGGCGTGTGCTTCCGCGTCGACCTCGCCGGCTGTGACGCGTGACAGCCGGCGTCGCGGGGGTGTCTCTCTCTTTGCCGCGTTCAGCGGCTGTCTTCCCGTTCCGGCTGTCCCGGCGGCCGCGGCCGCTTTCAGCGGCCGGTGGTACACTGCATAGACCCACGGGACGCGAGACCGTCGGCGTCTCAAGTGCAGTTCCCTGACTGGCATTCCGCCTTCGCCCGTGGCTGCGGCGAGACAGGCACTGCTTTCGCAGCGGCGGGGCTGCTGCGTTCCGCGTTCACGCATTCGACGAGTCCACATGAACCAGCTCTGGCAACAGCGCGAGCGCGCCCGCGAACTTCTGTCGAAGGAAGTGGGATACGTCCGCAAGCCGCACGGCGGCAAGCTGCGCGTCGCGCTGGCATTCCCGAACACCTACTTCGTCGGGATGTCGAACCTCGGCTTCCAGACGGTCTACAAGCTGTTCAACGCGGAAGACGATATCGTCTGCGAGCGGGTGTTTCTGCCGCCCAAGACCGAGCTCGCGGCCCAGCTGGCGTCGGGCGCGCCGCTCGTCACGCTCGAGTCGCAGACGCCGGTCCGCGAGTTCGACATCTTCGCCTTCTCGGTCTCGTTCGAGTGGGACTACACGAACGTGCTGACGCTGTTGCGTCTCGCGGGCATTCCGAAGCTGACCGCGGATCGCACGGCGCACGATCCGCTGGTGATGATCGGCGGCGCGGTGACGTTCGTGAACCCGGAGCCGCTGGCGCCGTTTGCCGACATCATCTCCGCCGGCGAAGGTGAAGCGCTGATTCCGCCGCTGGTGCGGGCCTTCTCGGCCGCAACCGATCGCGACGATCTGCTCCGCCGGCTGGTAATGGAACGCGGTTTTTACGTGCCGGCCTTCTACGATGTGCAGTACGCCGGGGACGGCACCATCGCGGCGTTCGTGCCGCGCGACGGCACCGGTGCGCCTCCGGTCGTCCACAAGGCCGCACTGAAGACGACGGAAGCGGTGGACCCGCCGGCGACGACGATCTTCACGCCCGACACCGAGTTCGGATCGCGATTCCTCGTCGAAGTCGTGCGCGGCTGCGCAAACCTCTGTCGCTTCTGCTGGGCGGGTTACAACTACCTTCCGGTTCGCGCGTTTCCGAAGGACCGCATCCTGCAGCTGGCCGAGCAGGCACGGCCGCACTCGAATCGCGCCGGCCTGGTGTCGATTGCGCTGTGCGATCACCCCGAGATCGAAGAGATCCTCACCCGCCTCGTGGAGATGGGCTACACGCATCAGCCCGGCCTCGCTCCGGCTCGACGACATCACGCCGACGATCCTGCGTCTGCTGCGGCAGAGCGGCGAGAAGACGATCACCATCGCTCCCGAGACCGGCTCCGATCGACTGCGCCGCGTCATCAACAAGACGCTGACCAACGACGAGATCCTCGAAGCGGCGGACATGATCTTCGCGTCGGGGATGGAGAACCTGAAGCTGTACTTCATGATCGGGATCCCCACTGAAGACCGACGAGGATCTCGTGGCCATTCGCGATCTGACGCTCCAGCTGCGCGAGACGATGATGAAGCACGCCAAGGGCCGTGGCCACATCGGGCGGATCGTCGGCAGCGTGAATCCGCTCGTGCCGAAGCCCGGCACTGCGTATCAGTGGCTGCCGATGGAGGACGAGCGCTCGATCGAGCGGAAGATCGCCCGCATGCGGTCGCTCATGGCCGGCATCGACAACGTCTACTTCAACATCAAGTCCGAGCGGCATTCGTTCTATCAGGCGCTGCTGTCGCTCGGCGATCGGCGCGTAGCGCCGGCGATCGAGGCGGCCGAGCGCAACGGCGGCAACTGGCGCGCGGCAGTGGCCGAAGCCGGCGTGGATGCCGATTTCTTCGTATTCCGCGACCGGTCGCGCGACAGCGTCCTGCCCTGGGACATCATTGACGGCGGCATGAAAGACAGCTTCTTCCGCACGGAAGCTGACAAAGCGATGCGAGCCGAATGGACCCTGCCTCTCAAACGACAGAAAGAGAACGCGCGGCTGCTGACGGTCCTTCACGAAACCTCCTGACCCGCCTTCGCCATCGCGTGGCTACGGCGGGACAGGCCGGCGTTCGCGTGACGGTGGCCCGAGTCGGGATCGGCGCCGGCATGGGTGCGCTCATGGTTGCGGCCGTGGTCGCGATCACGGGCGGTTTCGTCATCGACGCCGGTCCGCTGTATTTCTCCGCCCATCGTCTCCTGCCTCCGTTAGTCGTCGCGGCCGCTGCGTATGCGCTGGCCATCGGCCAGGGGCACGCCTCCATCGTCGCGGCCGATGCCGCGCTCTGGGAGTTCATCGACCGACACGCCCTCGCGATCGTCATGGTGCTGGCGGCAGCGGCTGCCGGCGTAGGCATCGCGTTCGGCACCTACGTCGCCGCTGCTTCCGACCCGAGCGCGTATCTGAGCCAGGCGCGGTTGATCGCGCAAGGCGATCTCGTCGTGCCCGTGCCGCTCGCGTCGCGCGTGAACTGGCCGACACCGGAGCTCTCCTTCGCTCCGCTCGGATATCGTCCTGGACTTCACGCCGGACAGATCGTGCCGACCTACCCACCTGGTCTGCCGCTCGTGTTTACGCTCGCGACAGTCGTTGCCGGTGACGTGGGCCCTTCTTGGTGGTGCCGTTCTTTGCTGCGCTGATCGTGATGAGCACTTACGTGCTGGCGGCACGACTGCATAGCCGTACGGCGGGCGTCATCGCCGCATCGCTCATGACGACCAGTCCGCTGCTGCTCTCGCAGGTCGTCCAGGTGATGAGCGACATTCCCGCCACCGCAGTCTGGACGCTGGCACTTCTCGCCGCGCTCGCCGGCAGGCCGTTCGCGGCCGGCGCTCTGTCGGCCCTCGCGATTCCCATCCGCCCCAGCCTCCTTCCCGTCGCTGGCATAGTCGCCATCGTCCTGGCCATGCTGTCGGAGCCACGTTCGGCGAATCGCCGTGCGACGGTTGCCTCATTGGCGAAGTTTGCTGCGGCGTGTTCGCCCGGCGTGGTGGTGCTCGCGTGGATGCAATGGACGCTGTACGGTGATCCGCGTGCATCGGGTCACGGCACGTTCTCCGACATGTTCTCCGTGGCCAACGTGCTTCCGAACATTCGCGGCTACACGATGCGCGTGCTCACGGGCGAGACGCCGGCGCTCGCGTTGATCGCCGCGAGCGTCCTGCTCCTCGTCGTCCGGCGAGACGTTCCGGCTCCGGCGGTTCTCAAGAACAAGACCCGCCCTTCGGTGATTGCTGCCCGCCCGGATTGCTGCGCTCGTGGCGATGCCGGTGCTCGCCTGTTATCTCGCCTACGGCGTGTTCCCCGACTGGGCGTATCTCCGGTTCCTTCTTCCGATCTGGCCGGCGGCGCTCGCTGCTGCCGGTGCGGTTGTCACGAACGCGATGCTGCGGTTCCCGTCGGTGGCGCGCACCCAGGTCCTGCTCCTCGCGCTCACTTTGGTGTGCGCGAGAAACGTGATGACCGCGGCGCACGAAGGCTCGTTCTCCCTCTGGATCGACGCCTCGCGATACGGCACGGCAGGCCGCTACCTCGACGCGGTCCTTCCGAAGGACGCCGTGATCGTCGCGTCGCAGCACAGCGGCAGCGCGAGCTACTACACCGGCCTTCCCATCGTTCGATGGGACTCGCTCCACACCGGATTCGACGAGGCGCTCGGCGACCTCGCCCAGCTTGGACGACGGCCGGTCATCGTCGTCGAGGACTGGGAAGAGGCCCTGCTGCGTCAGAAGTTTCCCGACTCCACACTCGCCCGGCTCGACTGGCCGGCCCGCGCGGACTTCGGACGAACGACGCGCGTACGCCTCTTCGATCCCGCAGACCGGGACCGACCAACGGGCAATCCGCCCGATCGACTGCCGTAGTTGCAGCGAGCAGTTGAGTTCAGGTCGTGACCGCGGCGCGCTCCTCGTACTCGGCGTAAGCCTGCAGCACGAGCTCGCGCAGCTTGTCCTGCGCCGTGGCGTCTCCAGCGACCGGCCGCAGCAGCGAGAAGCTCCGCCGCTCACCGTTCACGGAGTACTGCCGCGCCGGAAACGTGACGTTCCGTCCGTTTCCCGTGCGGCGTTCCCACACGGCAAAGCCGATCAACTTCAGGCCAGCGAGAACACCCTCGGTGAAATGGAGCTCCGCGTCGGCCAGCTTGCCGGGCGGGTTGTTCTTGTCGTTTGGTGTGATTCTGACTTCCACAGCGCCCTCCGTGTCTTCGCAGACATCGAAGGCAAGCGGCGCGCCGGACGAGAGAGCCCGTGGTTGGCGGCGCAAGCCGCTGAGTGGTCGAGTGTTGCGGCTCGCCGCGCGCATCGTCTCAGCGGTCGTGAATTGGAAGTGACTACGGCGGTTACGGCATTTGCATCGCACAGCCCCGCCTACTGCCGTTATCAGTTCTTGAGCAGCATCACGTGCGCGATCGCGAGATCGCGGGAGTGGGTCAGCGTGACGACCGATCGCGTGCCGCCCAGCTTGGCGAAACGCGCCGCTGCCCCGGCGTGAAGCTGCAGCGTTGGAGGACCGTGATGTCGGACCACCTCGATCGTCGTCCAGTAGACGCCACGCGAGTATCCCGTGCCCAGCGCCTTCATCGTCGCCTCTTTCGCGGCGAAGCGTGCGGCGAACGATGCGGCGGCGCCGCGTCGTTTGGCGCGGCAGTAGGCGATCTCGCCTTCGGTGAAGATGCGGTGGATGAAGTGATCGCCGTAACGCTTGATTGCATCGGCAATTCGTGAGATTTCAGTCGCGTCGAGGCCGGTTCCTATAATGTCCATTGACCCTCGTCGATCCTACATGAGTCTTCCATCCGTTCCGGACGCCTTCGAGTGGACCACCGAGTCGTGGGGCGCGGCGTTGCGCTGCGTTCCGCTTGGCGCGATCGCCCCGCACCTGTTTACGACGAGGCAGCTCTCGCTCGCCGCGCCTGAGGATTCAGAACAACTGGCCGCGGCGATGGACGCCCGCGCAATCGCGATGGCGAAGCAGGTTCACGGGCGAGCGGTAGTCGTGGTGCGCGACGGCGACGCGCCGTCAGCTGCTGCGCCGGAGGCCGATGCTTTCGTCTCCAGCAGCCGCGATGTCGCGGTGGCGATTCGGGTCGCCGACTGCGTCCCGCTCCTCATGGCCGATCGCACTCGCGGTGTGGTCGCTGCTGTGCACGCCGGCTGGCGAGGCACAGCCGCGCGAGCGGCGGTGGCGGCGCTCGATGCGCTCGAACGTGAGTTCGGGACGAAGCCGGCCGACGTCGTCGCGGCGATCGGGCCGAGCATCGGCCCGTGCTGCTACGAAGTCGGAACAGAGCTGGTGGATGCGTTCGCGGCAGCCGGCCACGAGCGGTTTCTCATCGATCGCTGGTTTCTTGCGCCGGCGCCTCCGCGCGGCTCCCGCGAGCGGCAAACGCTGCGGCTCGATGTCGCCGCTGCCAATCGCGATCAGTTGCTGCTGGCAGGAGTGCCTGAAGAGCAGGTCCACTCGTCAGGTCTGTGCACGGCGATGCACCTCGACGTGCTCACGTCGTACCGCGCGGAGAAAGACGCCGCAGGACGGCTTGCCGGTGTCATACGTGCACGTCAGTAATGCAAAGGCAGAATTCAAAATGCATCGCGATGTTTGCCGTCGCGGCGCGGCCGCGGACATCGGCAAAGAACGAAGGCTGCGTCACGTATGGACGACGGCGTGCTCGATCGGCGGCGGCGGCGGGATCCAGTACAGGATGCGCTGACAGCTCTCGCACTGGATGATGCTGTCGTTGGCGCGCACCTGCTGGAAGACGTACGGTCGCAGCCGCACGTGGCAGAGTGCGCACAGGCCGTCGCGCGTGGCCATGCTGATCGCGACGCCTTTCCGCACGCGTGCGACCTGTTCGAAGATCCCGATGAGGCGCGGCTCGAGATCCTTGAGCAGTTCGGCGCGCGTCTCGGTGGACTGCTTCAACGACGCCTCGACCGAAGCGAGCTCCTCGGTGAGCTCCTTCTTCTCGGCGTCGATTTCCTTCTGCCGGACGGCGAGGGCGGCGTCGGCGCGCTTGACGTCGGCGGTGATCGCATCGGCCTCGATCATGCGCTCGAGGACCTTCTCTTCTACCGCACCGAGATCGGACTGCGCCGTCGCGATCTCGTGCTGCATCGCCTGATATTCCTTGTTGGTCTTGACCAGGGAGAGCTGGTCTTTGAACTTGGTCAGGCGTCCCTGGTAGACCGCGACGTCCTTCTCCAGATTGCGCCGCGCGTCCTGGTTGTCCTTCAGGCGGGTCTTCGCCGCGTCAACGGCCTGCTTGCTCTCGTTGAGACGCGTATCAGCATCAGCCAGACGACGTGGGTGTGCAACTATCGTCGCTCTCGCGTCCGCGATGGTCGACTCGAGTTGCTGGAGCTTGATGAGCCGCTGCAGATCTGGAGACATTCACCCCTTTGTTGTTGGCTTACCAACCATGCTCTTGGCCTGCCAACCGTAGCTCGTTCACTCGGTGGACAGGCCCGCCTTCGCGCTGCGCGCTACGGCGGCAACCTTCGCCTGCATTCAAGAGCGAAGGTTGGTGGGCCCGCCAGGATTCGAACCTGGGACCAACCGATTATGAGCCGGCCGCTCTAACCGCTGAGCTACGAGCCCTCGAACGAGTGCGAGGGTGCAAGGGTGCGATGGTGCCACGGTGCGCCTTCGACCACTTGGTTTCGCACCTTCGCCACCTTCGCACCTTTAGGTTCTTCCTTCCAAAAACGCCTTCAGCTTACGCGATCGCGACGGGTGGCGCAGCTTGCGGAGCGCCTTGGCCTCGATCTGTCGTATGCGCTCGCGGGTGACGGCGAAGTTCTGGCCCACTTCCTCGAGCGTGTGCTCGCTGCCGTCGCCGACGCCGAAGCGCATCTTGATCACCTTTTCCTCGCGCGGCGTCAGCGTCTTGAGGACCGCCTCGGTCTGTTCCTTGAGGTTCAGGTTGATGACCGCTTCGGCCGGCGACACGATGTTGCGGTCCTCGATGAAGTCGCCAAGATGCGAATCTTCCTCCTCACCGATCGGCGTCTCGAGGGAGATCGGCTCCTGCGCGATCTTCAGCACCTTGCGGACCTTCGACACCGGGATGTCCATCCGCTTGGCGATCTCTTCCGAGGTCGGCTCGCGGCCCAGCTCCTGCACCAGCGCGCGCGAGGTGCGAATCAGCTTGTTGATCGTTTCGATCATGTGGACCGGGATGCGGATGGTGCGGGCCTGGTCGGCAATCGCCCGAGTGATCGCCTGGCGGATCCACCATGTGGCGTACGTCGAGAACTTGTAGCCGCGGCGGTACTCGAACTTGTCCACCGCTTTCATCAGACCGATGTTGCCTTCCTGAATGAGATCGAGGAACTGCAGCCCGCGGTTGGTGTACTTCTTCGCGATCGAGACGACGAGACGGAGGTTGGCCTCGACCAACTCTTTCTTTGCCTGCTCGGCCTGCAGCTCGCCGCGCTGAATGACCTCGATGGTGCGGCGGAGGCGCTCGGGCGTCTCCTCGAGGTCGTCAATCATCTGCTTGACGTGCTGACGCAGATCCTTCAGCTTCTTCTGGAGGTTCTTCCGCTCTTCTTCCTTCAGCTTCGGCGTCTTGGCCTTGAGCTTCGGATTGAGATAGCGATCGAGCTGATCGGCTTCGCGCTGGATCTTCTGCACGGAGTCGACCGTGTCCTTCACTTCGTCCACGAGGCGACGCTTCACCGCCTCGGTGAACTCGATGTCACGAATGCGGCGTGACACCTCGACCCAGGCACGCAGCGTCTTCAGCCGGGCGCGCCGGTACTTGCGCTTGTCCTTCTTGGGGACCAGGTCGAGCTTCTCGATGCACTTCTGATAGTTGACGCGCGCCTTGCGGACGGCTTCGATCTCGCCGAGCACTTCGACGGCGCGCTCTTGAATCACTTCGTCGGTGATCTCCTCGTCGCTGAAGATCACCAGCTCGCGAATCGTGCGCTCTCCGGCGCGCAGCTGATCGCCCATGATCAGGATTCGCTTGGCGATGGTCGGGGTGCGGGAAATCGACTTGATGACCGCCAGCTTGCCGCGCTCGATGCGCTTGGCGATGGCCACCTCGCCCTCGCGGGTGAGCAGCGGCACGGTGCCCATCTCGCGGAGATACATGCGCACCGGATCGTTGGTCTTGTCCAGCGCGCCGGGCGTGAGGTCCAGCTCGGGCTCGTCGCCCGAACCTTCACGATCGAAGTCTTTGTCGCCGCGGTAGGCTTTGTCGGAGTCCACCACCTCGATCCCCGCGGCGCCGAAGGCGTTGAACAGATCGTCGAGCTCTTCCGACGAGGTGATTTCGGAGGGCAGAATCTCGTTGACCTCGTCGTAGAGCAGGTAGCCCTTCTCTTTGCCGACGTTGATCAACTGTCGTACTTCGTCGTATTTCTCTTCGATCGACAAGGTCACTCCTCCGCAATCACGAGTTCTTCAATGAGCCGGCCCAAATCCAGCTTGCGCGCGAGCAGCGCATCTCCCTCGCCGCTGTTGGCGGCGCCCTGGTTCTGGAGCTGCTCGATCTCCTGCTGCACCGCCGCACGTTCCCGTAGGTAACGACTGCGTCGCAATGCGCGCACACAAAATGTCAGCGAGAGCGCAGGCGGTTCAGGCTCGCTCGCAATCCCGGTGACGAGCTGTGCCTCTACCATGCTTAGACGCTCGAGCAGCACAGAAGGAGAGAAACCTCTATTTTCGTTCAGTTTGCGTGCGAGATCCAGCACCGACCAGGACGGCAGCCCCTCGAAGTCGCCCGGTTCGAGGGTGTCGAGGGCAGCCAGCGCCGGGCCCGGTTCGTGGATGAGCCACCAGATCAGGCCTTTTTCGGCCTTGGTCACGTTCCCAAAGCTTGTCAGCGGCCGGATTTGGACGGCCGTCTGCTTCTGGACGGCGGCTTTACGGATCTGCGCACGGACGACTTCGTCGGTCACCCGGGCCTTGAACGCCAGCCGATCACCGAACCGGTCACGCATCGCTGCGTCCGGAATCCGTGCCGCGACAGGCAGCATCTCGGCGAGAAACTTCACCCGGCCCTCATCGCTGTTCAGGTTGTGACCGGCCGCCGCCCGGTCCAACAGATAGTCTAAATACGGCCGCGACTGCTTCAGTCGTTCACCGTAGGCCGGACCGCCGTGGTTCTGGATGAACATGTCCGGATCCGCCCCGGCCGGCAACGTCGTGACATTCACCTCGAATCCTTCGGACACCAGCAGTTCGCTCGAACGCGCCGCCGCGCCCTGCCCGGCCGCGTCGGGGTCATAGCTCAGGACAACCTTCCCCACGAACCGGCGCAGCTGTTGCGCCTGCTGCGGCGTCAGCGCCGTTCCACACGAGGCCACCACCGGGAACCCGGCCTGAAACACCTGACCGAAATCAAAGTAGCCCTCGACCAGGACCACGAACCCGCTCTGACGAATCACCGCTTTGGACAGGTGCAATCCGTACAGCGTTCGGCTCTTCGAATAGATGGGCGTTTCCGGCGAGTTCAAGTACTTCGGCTGCTGATCCTTCTCCAGCGCCCGCCCGCCGAACGCGATGATCGATCCGGTATCCCGGCCGATCGGGATCATCAGCCGGTTGCGGAACCGATCGATCGTCTGGCCATCGTCCCGCTGCACGACCAGGCCGGCCTTGAGGAGCGTGCCCGGCGAGAAGCCCTGCTTGAGGAGTGCCTGCTTCAAGCCTTCGCGGCCGGGCGGCGCGCATCCGAGACCCTGCGCGTCGGACGTCGCGTCATTGATACCGCGGTCGGCGATGTACTTGCGGATCCGCGCACCAGCGGGAGAGAGCAGCTGCTCGCGGAACCACTTGGCCGCTTCCTCGTGAACCTTCAGCAGCGTCTCGCGTTCCGCGGCGCTGGCTCGCTGCTCGTCGTTGGCCTCGAGCTCCGGCAGCGAAATGCCGAACCGCTGCGCCAGCTGTTTCACCGCATCCTGGAACCCGATCTTCTCGTGCAGCTCGAGGAACTTGATGACGTCGCCGCCGGCGCTGCAGCCGTAGCAATGGAAGAACCCCTTGTCGCGATTGACGTTGAACGACGGCGTCTTCTCGGAGTGAAAGGGACACAGGCCTTTGTAGCTCGCCCCGCTCTTCTTCAGCGATACGTAGTCCTGAATCACGACGACGATGTCGGCATGCACTTTCAGGTCGTCGATAAAGGACTGGGGATAGAGAGCCATTAGTCCTTGAGTTCCACCATCGTCGCGCCGTTGCCGCCTTGATCGGGCGGCGCGGCCTGAAATCTGGCCACCAGCGGATGCTCTTTCAGAAACTCCGCGACCGCGCGGCGCAGCTGGCCCGTGCCGTGCCCGTGAATGATACGCAAGACCTGCTGATCCGTGACGGTAGATTCGTCGAGAAACTTCTCGAGCCGCGACAGCGCTTCATCGACGGTGCATCCGATGACATTGATTTCAGTCAAAGAACCGGTGCGCGGCTGCAGATCGATATTGACCTTCACCTTTGCAGACGAGGAGGCGCCGCCAATCACGCGCAAGTCGCGCAGCGCGGCGCGCAGCCGCTTGCCGTTCATGTCGATTTCGACCTGGTTGCCCTGCACGTCGAGTACCGTGCCCTCGAGGCCCAGCGCGCCAACCGTCACCCGAACGCCGGGTTCGATGGGCGCCTCCGGGGTCTGAACCGGCGTCTGCGCCGGCGATCCTGGTCCCTTCTTCAAACGGCCGACCACCTGCTCGATCGCCGTCCGCGCATCGGCCCGCGCCGCGCCGGTCTCCCCGGTGCTGATCGCCGCGGCCGCCCGGCGCGCCGCCTGGTCCGACAGCGCCGTCGTTCGCGCCTTCAGGCCCTCGATGATCGCGTCGATCTCGCGACGGCCTTCGCGCAACTGCTCGTCCAGCTTGGCGTCGAGCCGCCGCCGATACGTGTCTTCGCGTTCGCGCACGGATTCTTCGCGTGCCCGCAGCTTGCGTTCGGCGTCGGCAACCGTGGCTCGCTCGCGCGCGACCTCGCGGCGATCCTGTTCGAGACGGCGGACGTCCTCATCCACGCGCGCGAGATGTTCGGCCAGCTGCTTCTCGCGATCGCTCTGGCTCTCCCGCGCCTTGGCCACCACCGACGGCGGCATGCCTAGACGTGCGGCGATCTCGATGGCCAGACTGCGTCCGGGCGATCCGTAGTGCAAGGAATACGTCGGAGCGAAGGTCTCCGGATTGAATCCGAACGCTGCACTCTCCACTCCCTCGGTGGTCGAGGCATACGACTTCAGCGAGTCGTAGTGTGTCGTGGCGACGAGATGCGCGCCGCGCGTGCGGAAGTGGTCGATGACGGCGATGCCGAGTGCGCCGCCTTCGACCGGGTCGGTGCCGGCGCCGACTTCATCCAGCAGCACGAGCGCCGGCAGCACCAGATTGCGGTTCATGGCGACGATGTTCGCGATGTGCGCGGAGAAGGTGCTGAGGCTCGCCGAGATCGACTGCTCGTCGCCGATGTCGGCAAAGAGCGACTTGAAGACCGGCAGCTTCGAACCCGGAAGGGCCGGCACGTGCAGCCCGGCCTGCGCCATCGCCACGAAAAGTCCCGCCGTCTTCAGTGCGACGGTCTTTCCACCTGTGTTGGGTCCGGTGATGACCAGCACACGCGCCGGCGGCCGCATGTGAATGTCCACCGGGACCGGTTCCTCGACGTTCCCGCCGACCTTCGCCATCAGCAGCGGATGACGCGCAGCCATCAGATCGAACGTGCCGTCGGCGGCAATCACCGGCTCCACGCCGCCAACCAGCAGTGAAAATCGCGCCCGCGCCTGAATGACATCGAGCTCGGTCGCCACTTCGATCGTCCGCTCGAGCTCTTCAGGGCGGCGGCGGAACGCGTCGGTCAGCTCCAGCAGGATGCGGCGCACTTCTTCCGCTTCCTGCTCCTCGAGCGCGACGATGTCGTTGTTGATCTCGACGGTCTCGAGCGGCTCGACGAACAAACTCGCGCCGCTCGCCGATCCGCCGTGGACGATGCCCGGGATCGCGGTGCGATGCTCGGCGCGCACCATCAGGACATGGCGGCCGTTGCGATCGGTCACCACCTGCTCCTGCAGATACTTCGCGTCGCGTCCCCGGAGAAACCCGTCGAGCGTCGTTCGCAGGCGTTGCTTCTGTTTACGCAGACGCTCGCGAATCGAGGCGAGCGCCGGACTGGCGTGGTCGGCGACCTCCCCCGACGGCTCGATCTTGCGCCGTACGTCGGCGATCTCCTGTTTGAACGACGCGACCGTTTCCACCAGCATCCGCAGCAGCGGAAACGCGACGCCGACTTTGGTAATCGCCTGACGCGACTGCTCGACCGATTCCAGATAACCCGATAGTCCCAGCAGCCGCATCGGCTCGAGGCCGCGGCCCTCGACGCCGAGTGCCTCGATGATTTCGCCCAGATCCGACGGCGCCCGTAGCGGAAATCCCGGATAGTCCGCCAGGAACCGCGTGCCCTCGGTCGTCGCCCGCTGTGCTGCCAGGACCTCCGATGTGGTGGTCAGCGGATGCAGATCGGCCAGGCGGTCGCGGCCCAGTGTCGTGACGGCGAGGCTCGTGACAACCGAAACGATGCGATCGAACTCAAGGGCTCTTAGCGCGCCTGCATTCATGAGCGCTTCAACTCCCAAGTTACCAAATCCCAACGCCCAACCACGCCCAATTTCTCAACCGCCCAACTCCAGGCCGAACGGCCAAACCAGCCAAAATCAGGCGTTCTTGGGCGTTTGCGGTTGGAACTCCATTTGGGCGTTGGGAGTTGGCAGTGGTTGCGCGTTGGGAATTGGAAGTTGGAAGTTAAGTCAGATGATTGATCCGTGACGCAAGACAGGCTGCGCCAAAACCGTTGTCGATGTTCACGACGGCCACACCGCTCGCGCACGAGTTGAGCATCCCTAGCAGTGCTGCGATGCCGCCGTAGCTGGCGCCGTAGCCGACGCTGGTCGGTACGGCGATCACTGGAACCTTGACCAGGCCGCCGATCACGCTTGGCAGCGCGCCTTCCATTCCCGCCACGACGACGAGCACACGCGCAGCGCGCAGCCGCTCGTGTTCGCCGAGCAGACGATGCAGCCCGGCGACGCCGACGTCGTACAGGCGATCGACCGTGTTTCCCATGATCGCCGCGGTGACAGCGGCTTCCTCGGCGACGGGAAGATCTGACGTGCCCGCGCATGCGATCAATACAGTGCCGATGCCGGCGGGAATGTCGGCTTGCTTCAGCGTGATCGCGCGCGCGTCCTCGTGGTACGTCGCGTCGGGCACGACGACGCGCACCGCGTCCCACGCCTCCTTCGTCGCGCGCGTCACGAGCAGCGACTGCCCACGCGCGACGATCCGTTCGGCGACCGCGGCGATCTGAGACGGCGTTTTGCCAAGCCCGAGAATGACTTCCGGAAAACCCTGGCGGTGATGACGATGGGTGTCGACGCGCGCGAAGCCAAGATCTTCGAACGGCGCCGCCGCGAAGGCTTCGCGAATCCGCGCGCTGGCGGCGTCGGCGTCGAGCGTGCCGGCACGCACCTCGTCGAGCATCTGTCGCAGGTCGGATTCAGTCATTGGAAACTGCAGCGAAACGGATGGGAAGGGGCCTCTTTCTTGCATTCGCGGCGCACGAGGCTACTATAATCATTTGAATTTGCGTACTCATCCTGCATGACGCCTTCAGAGACGCTGATCCTCGCCACATACTTCTTCGTGCTGGTCATCCTAGCGGTATACGGATGGCACAGGTATTACCTCGTCTACCTATACATGAAGAACAAGGGGCGGATGCCCGTCCCGGCCGGCGTGCAGGAAACGTTGCCCACGGTCACGATTCAGCTCCCGATCTACAACGAGATGTACGTTGCCGATCGTCTGATCGACGCCGTCTGCCAGATCGAGTATCCCCGCGAGCTTCTCGAGATCCAGGTTTTAGACGACTCGACCGACGAAACGCGCAGCGTGGCCGAGCAGGCCGTGCGCCGCAATGCCTCGCGCGGCGTGGACATCACCTACATCCATCGCATGGATCGAACCGGCTACAAGGCCGGCGCGCTCGACGCCGGGCTCAAGGTCGCCAAAGGCGAGTTCGTCGCCATCTTCGACGCCGACTTCATCCCGACGCACGATTTCCTGATGCGCACCGTTCCCTTCTTCACCGATCCGAAGGTGGCGTTGGTCCAGGCGCGCTGGGGACACATCAATCAGGACTATTCGCTGCTCACGAAGATCCAGTCGATCCTGCTCGATGGCCACTTCGTGCTCGAGCACGGCGCCCGCAACCGCGCCGGGCTGTTCTTCAATTTCAACGGCACAGCCGGCATCTGGCGCCGCACCGCGATCGACGACGCGGGCGGCTGGCAGCACGACACGCTCACCGAGGACCTCGACCTCAGTTATCGCGCCCAGCTGCGCGGCTGGCGCTTCGTCTTCCTGCCGGATCTGATTGCGCCGGCGGAAGTCCCGGTCGAGATGAACTCGTTCAAGTCGCAGCAGCACCGCTGGGCGAAAGGCTCGATCCAGACGTGCCGCAAGCTGCTGCCGCGTATCCTGCGGTCGAACGTGCCGCTGGGCGTGAAGGCAGAGGCGTTCTTCCACCTCACCGCCAACTTCAACTATCCGCTGATGTGCGTGCTGTCGGTGCTCATGGCACCGGCCATGGTCATCCGCTACAACATGGGCTGGTACGAGATGCTGCTCATCGACGTGCCGCTGTTCTTCGCGGCGACGGCGTCGGTGGCCAACTTCTACATGGTCTGCCAGCGTGAGCTGCATACGGACTGGATCACCCGCGCGAAATACCTGCCGTTCCTGATGTCGATTGGCATCGGGCTCGCCATCAACAACACCAAGGCGGTGTTCGAAGCCGTCTTCAACAAGCAGAGCGAGTTCGCGCGCACGCCGAAGTACCGCATCGAGGTGGATGCCGACGAATGGATCGGCAAGAAGTACCGTCAGAGTTTCGTCGTCCAGCCGATGATCGAGCTGGCGCTGGGACTCTATTACACAGCCACGGTGTTCTACGCGCTGGCCAACGGCATCTACGGCACGCTGCCGTTCCTGGTCCTTTTCCAGATCGGCTTCCTCTACACCGGCCTGCTCTCGATCATCCAACAGTACGCGGGGGACGTGGTCCTCGAACCCGTCGCGGAAGAAGAGTTGTAGGGGCCGCCTGAAGGCGCCCCCTGCTCCTACCCTGAACGGGTACTTGCTGCCCGAACCACGGACTCGCAATAATGTCGCGCGCCGCTGCGCCCATGACGTCGCGCGAGTCATTCACCGCCCGCTTCCCCGTGTTCCGCCCGACGGCCATCGCCGTCACGCTCGCGGTGTTGGTATGCGCTGCCACCGCCACGCGTTTGTCCGCGCAAGGCTCGCTGCCGGACTATGTCCTGTCGACCTGGGCGGCGGAGAAGGGATTGTCGCCCGGCGACGTGTTCGCGGTTGCGCAGGACGTTGACGGGTATCTCTGGCTCGGCACACCCAACGGATTGATCCGGTTCGACGGGTCGCGGTTTACGCCGTGGACCGTGTTCTCGCCGGAGAACCCGCTGCCGAGCGGCCCGGTTCACGCCATCGTCGGTTCGGCTGACGGCAGCCTGTGGGTCGGCATCGGCGGCGGCGCCGGCGTCGTCCGCATTCACCAGGGCAGGGTCGTTCCACCACGCGACGGCAGAGGGCGCGCCCGCCAGGCGCGACCGCGATGATTCAGGATCGTCAGGGGACGATCTGGGTCGCGAACCGCGCCGGTCTGTTCCGCTTTGCGAACGGCAAATGGACGACGCTCGACAAGGCGCACGGCTATAGCGGTGCGGAGGCCTTCAGTCTCTACGAGGATCGCGCCGGTCGTTTGTGGGTCGGCACGGCCTCCGGTGTGTATCGACGCAACGGTGAATCGCTCGAGCTCGTCGACGCGGAAGCGACCAACGTGCAGAGCCTCACCGAAGACGCCAACGGCGCGATCTGGGTGACCGACGCGCGCGACATCGTGCGCAAGCTCTCGACCCAAGTCGCGCCGCAGCATGCGCGCGAGATTCGGCTACCAGCCGGCGCGTGGCGTCTGCTGCGCGACAGCCGCAACCAGATCTGGATTGCCGCGTTTGGCGGCGGACTGCTCCGCGTGCGCGACCCGCTCGCTGCCGCGCCGCTGGTCGAGCGCTACGAGTACGAGCACCGGCTCGCGGGGTCGCCGCGCTCGCTCTTCGAAGACCGCGAAGGCAACGTCTGGGTCGGGATGAGAGGCGGACTGATCCGTCTTTCTGAGCGATCGTTCTCGAGCGTCGGTCAGTTGGAAGGCCTTACCAACGAGGGCGTGCGAACCGCTGCAGTCGGCGGCGACGGCAGCGTGTGGGTCGCAACGGGCCACGCGCTCAATCGCTTCTCGGGTTCGACGCGCACGTCGCTCAACGTCGCGCAGACCATGGCCCTGCACAGCGATCGGCGCGGCACGCTGTGGGTCGCTGGCGCGCAGAAGATCAGCAGGCTCGTCGGGAACACGGCTGGAAGACGTCAGCGTCCCCGACGTGATTCGGACGAGCCGCGTCATGGCCATCACCACCGACGCGCAGGACACGTTGTGGCTCTGCACGGCGTTGCGAGGGGTGATGACGTGGGACGGCAAGGCGGTCTCGCGATTCGAGGAGCATCCGGACCTTGCGAACAAGGCCTGCCAGTCCATCTTCACCGACAGCCAGGGACGCGTGTGGATGGGGCTTCTGACGGCTGGTGCGGCCGTGCACGAGTCAGGGAAGTTCCGTTTCTTCGGCTCAGCGCGAAGGACTGCCGCGAGGGACGGTGCTGGCGATCACCGAGGATCGGCGCGGGGGAGTCTGGCTGAGCACGTCTTCCGGTGTCAGCCGCTTTCAGAACGGACGGCTTACCTCGATCACGCAGGCGAATGCGCCGATGGCGGATCTCGTGCCCGTCCTGATCGAGGACGCCGAAGGTTATATCTGGGTCGGCGTGGACTCGGGCGCCGCCATGATTCGCTTCGATCCAGCGCGAAGTGGACAAGGTCGCCGCGAATCCCGTCGCACCAGTTGGAATACGCGCTCTACGACGAGACCGACGGCATGCAGCAGGGCTCGCAGACGTGGCAGAGCGGTGTGGGCGGCGTGCGCGGCAACGACGGGCGCCTCTGGGTTGCCACCGGTCTGGGCATGACGGTGATCGATCCGCGTCGCCTTCCGACGACTCGTCGGCCGCCGCCGCCGCGCATCGAGAGCGTGACCGCGGACGGCCGCCCGATCACGCCCGCTCGCGATCTCTCGCTGCCCTCCGGCACGTCCACGCTGCGGATCGAGTTCGGCTCGGTGAGCCTCACGTCGGCGGCGAAGCTGCGCTTCCGCTACATGCTCGAAGGCGTGGACGACGAGTGGGTGTATGCGGGGAACGTGCGCGAGGCCACCTACACCAGCGTCCCGTCGGGGAATTACCTGTTCCGCGTCAGCACCACGGCCAACGGCGAATGGACCGAGGCGGCGCGCTGGGCGTTCTCGGTGTCGCCACCGTTCTATCGCACGCCGAGCTTCATCACGCTGGCGCTGGTCGGCACCGTGCTGCTCCTCGCCGCGGCGTGGTATCTGCGGCTGCGCGCCGTCCGCAATCAATACGCGCTCGTGTTCGCTGAACGGGCCAGAGTCAGCCGGGAGATCCACGACACGCTGCTGCAGAGCCTTGCCGCGATCGGTGTCGAGCTGGAGACCATTGCCACCGAACTGGACGACTCACACTCCCCGGCGCGCGACGGCCTCCGCCGTCTTCGCCGTCAGGTCGGGCACTGTCTGCGGGAGGCGCGCGAGTCGATCCTCGAGCTGCGGAACACCTCGATGAAGCCGCGCGCGCTGGTCGATGCGCTGCGCGATCTCGCCGAGAACACCACGCGCTTGAAGGGCGTCGTCACCGAGTTCTCGATGACCGGCCGTCCGCAGTCATCGTCTGCCGACGCGGAGATGCAGCTGCTGCGCATCGCCCAGGAGTCGGTGAACAATGCCGTACGGCATGGCCGCGCCACACAGGTGCGCATCGCGCTGACCTTCGAAGACAATCGCATCCTGCTGCGCGTCACTGATGACGGCCGCGGTTTCGTGCCCGACGATCAGGAGGCGGCCCCCGACACCGGCCACCATCTCGGGCTGCTCACGATGCGGGAGCGAGCCGCGCGTGTCCGCGGGCACTTCGACATCGTCAGCAGCCCCGGCCGCGGCACGACGATAGAGACCTCGGTCCCTGTACTGGCGGAATAGACCCGGCATGTCCACACCCACGATTCGCGTGCTCTGCGCTGACGACCACCGCCTCATGCGCGAAGGCATTGCCCGCATCGTCGGCGTGCAGCCGGACATGACCGTGGTTGCCCAGGCGAGCGACGGTGAACAGGCGGTCGCGCAGTTTCTGAAATATCGGCCCGACGTGACGCTGATGGACATCGAGATGCCGACGATGAACGGCGTGCAGGCGATTCAGGCGATACGCGGTCATCAGGCCGACGCGCGCGTCGTCGTGCTGACGATGTATCACGGCGACGAGGACATTCACCGGGCGATCGCGGCGGGAGCCATGGGGTATTTGTTGAAGGACACCCTGCCGGACGATCTGATTCGCGTCATCCGCGAAGTGCACTCGGGCCGCCGGGCAATCCCGCCGGAGATTGCGGCGGCGCTCGAACAGCGGGCGAGCCAGCCGACGCTGACGTTCCGCGAGTCGCAGGTGCTGGAGCTGCTGGCCACGGGCAAGAGGAACAAGGAGATCGCCGCGGCACTGGGCATCAGCGGCGATACGGCCAGCGCGCATATCAAGAGCATCTTCCAGAAGTTCAACGTGCACGATCGAACGGCGGCCCTGGCGGAGGCGCTGCGCCGCGGAATCATTCACATTCGCTGATCCCCTCCCCCCCTAAACAGGGGATGTCGGCTTGCCGCCCCAACGTGCATTATTGGGCGCCTCAAACCCTTGACGAATCGAACTGCCTCGCAGACGCAGGCCGCATCTGCTTCTCGCGCCTGATGCCATGACCAGGGGCGGGAATGCGCTGACGACGGCCCTGGGGATTGCCATCCTCGGGATGCTCGCGTTGACGGTGCTGCCGGCGCAGCAGACGCCGCCGCGGACTCCGGGAGCGGACGCCGCTCGCGCCGCAGGACTACATCGAGATTCAGCAGCTGGTTCGCAAGTATGCGTGGGCGCTGGATGGCGGCGACAACTACGGGTATGCGTACGCCGATCTGTTTACGCCGGATGGCGTCTTCGTCGGCATGAACCAGGGCCCGGACGGGCGGTCGTACCAGGGACGCGACGTGCTGGCGGCGCTCGCGCGCACTCCGGCCGGGGGGCCGACCAATCAGCGTCATTTCACGATGAATCACGTCATCACCCCTCGACCAGGCTCGCGCGCCAGAGAGTGCGACCGGGCGCGTCTATGCGGTGATGCTCGACGTGGGTATCGTGGGCAAGCCGAATGCGGTGAGTCACGGCGGCCACTACGACGACGTGTACGAAAAGACCAACGTGGGCTGGCGTTTCAAGAGACGGACGTATTGGGAATCGAAGGTGGACGTATGGCCGAGCCAGAAGTAGTGTCCGCCTTCAGGCGGACAGGACGGATATGAGTGTCCGCTCAGACGGACGCAGCGTTGATTGCGATCGCCCTCGTGGGATGTGTGCTTGTTGCCGGCGTCATCGTGCGCGCGCAGCAGCGGAGCGCTGGCGCCACGCCCTCCACTCTCACCCCGCAGGACTACATCGAGATCCAGCAGCTCGTGTCGAGCTATGCCTACGGTCTCGACGGCAACACCGACAACGGGGCGACATACGCCAGCCTGTTCGCTCCCGGCGCGGTGTTTGGCCGGCCGCGTACGGAAGGGCGTGACAACCTCGCGGCGCTGGCCAACACGCAGCCGCGCGGCGCCAACTACGTCCGTCACTTCATCACCAACCACGTGATCGAGTCTGCCCCCGGCGGAGCGATTGGCAAGGAATACGCCGTCATCATCGATATCGGCGAGAACGGAAATCCTGGGCGCATCGCGCTTGGCGGCCGCTACGACGACGAGTACGTCAAGACGCCGCAAGGGTGGAAGTTCAAGACGCGAACGTTCACGCCGTCGCGCGTGGATGTGCAGCCGCCGCCGGCCGCCACCGGCGGGCGTGGAGCCGGACGCGGCCAGCAGTGAACAGGGAAGGTTGATGCGAATCGCCCAGGGCATGACCACGCTGATCGCGGTGATGGCGCTGGCCGTCTCACTCGCTGCGCAGGGCAGCCTGACACCACAGGACCGCGCCGAGATTCAGGAGCTGAGCGCGAAGTACGCGCGCACGCTCGGCTCGTGCGCGGCGGAGGAGTATGCCGACCTGTTCGCGCCTGACACCGGTTACTTCGCGAGCAATTTCCGTGGCGAAGTCGTTGGCCGCGAACGTTTGATGGCCCTCGTCCGTAGTGAACGGCATTGCACGGCCCCCGCTCCGCAGCCGAGTGGTAATGCGAGCGCCTCGCCACGGCCGGTGCCAACGGTTGCCATCGAGATCTCGTCAACAGGACCAACCGGGCGCGCCGATCTCGGCGAAAAGGTCGGTCGCTACGACGACGAGTACGTGAAGACCCCGAAGGGCTGGCGGTTCAAGTCGCGAACGGTCATGACCGCCCAGGAACTCGCCGCGGGGTTGACGGTTCAGGACGTTCGGACGATTCGCCGGCTGGCCGGAACCGATCTCGGGCAGTTCGACGACGTGTATGCAGCAGGCACGGATGGTGTGAAGCGGTTTCAGAGCGTCCGGTGTGGCGATGGGGTTGTCCGCGGAGGGTGTGACGGGGCGTGCCTTCCTGAAGAACAACGGCGGTCACTACGAGGACGTGTATGTCAGAACGCCCGAAGGCGGGTGGCGTTTCAAGTCCCGGGTGCACGTGACTGATGCCCGGTAAGGTTGGAGGATACGAATGTCGCGATTAGCGCGTGTGGCGTTGATGCTCGTCGGGTTCGTCGCGTTGGTGCCGGTTGTGGCCCACGCTCAGGCGTCGATTGCCGGCGTCGTTCGAGATGCATCCGGCGGCGTGCTGCCGGGTGTCAGCGTGGAGGCGAGCAGCCCGACGCTGATCGAAAAGACTCGCACGGTTGTGACGGACGGAAACGGACAGTATCGAATCATCGATCTTCGCCCCGGTACATACGCCGTCACCTTCACGCTCAGCGGGTTCTCGACGGTTCGCCGCGAAGCGATCGAGCTGACCGGTTCATTCGTCGCGACCATTGACGTCGACCTGAAGGTCGGCTCTCTGCAGGAAACCATCACCGTCACTGGCGAAACGCCCCTCGTCGACATCCAGCGGACGACGCAGCAGCGCGTGTTCGATCAGCAGGTCATCGAGGCGATCCCCGCCGGCCGCAGCCACATCAACATGGTCGTGCTGATTCCCGGACTGGCCGCGACACAGCCTGGGCGCGGCGCGCTCGCCGACGTGGGCGGCACGAACAATCTTCAGAACACACAGTTTTCGATTCACGGGGGCCGGACGAGCGACACTCGCCTGCAGCTCGATGGGGTGCGGCTGGGCAACGTCCTGTCGCCCGGTGAGTTCTCGAACTTCGTTCCCGACACCAGCGCGACGCAGGAAGTGGCGGTCGATTACGCGGCGGTCTCCGCCGAGCAGCCCTTCGGCGGTCTGCGCATCGACATCATTCCACGTGAAGGCGGCAACACGATCCGCGGGACCGTGTTCGCGACCGGCGTGAACTCGGCCTGGCAGACCAGCAACCTCACCGACGAACTGCGCAACCGCGGTCTGCCCGAGCCCAACGAGATGAAGAAGGCCTACGACATCAACCCCGGAGTGGGCGGTCCGATTCTCCGCGAGCGGCTCTGGTTCTACTCGTCGGCGCGCTGGCAGACGAACCAGAACTACATTGCCGGCCTGTATTACAACGCGAACGAAGGCGACCCGACGAAATGGCTCTACCAGGAAGACCGCAGCCAGCGTGGCTTCTTCTCGCTCGAGCAGAACGGCATCAATACGCGGCTGACGTGGCAGGCGGCGCAGAAGCACAAGCTGGCGTTCTACTACGACAACCAGTCGCGCATCTGGGATGACACGCGTGCCGGTGTTTCTCCCGAGTCGGCAGTGGCCTACCGTTTCCCCGTCCTCAACCTGGCGCAGGCGAGCTGGACGACCCCGTTGACCAACAAGCTGCTCGTCGAGGTGCGCTACGCCCACCGCGGTGAGGCGTTCGGCAATCAGCTGCCGGAAGCGGGCTCGGTCTATCGCGACATGGTGCCGGTGCTCGAACAGTCGAACAACTTCTTCTATCGCGGCAAGGGCGGCGACGGCGGTGTGAGCGGCCTGTTCGGCTACTCGAGCCAGAAGATCAACACGGCGGTCGCGTCGATGTCGTACGTGACCGGCTCGCACTCCTTCAAGGTCGGATTCAGCGACACGTGGGCGAGTACGGTGAGCACGACCGAGTCGAACTCGAGCTACATGATGTTCCGTTTCAATCAAGGCGTCCCCAACCAGCTCACGATGTACGGCGTGCCGCTGCGCGGCGAGTCGCTGGTGAAAGGGGAGCTCGGCTTCTACGCGCAGGATCGCTGGACGATCAACCGCTGGACGATCACCGGCGGCATCCGCTATGACGGCTACAGGGGCGGTTATCCCGAGCAGGTCCGTGGTCCGGCGCCACTGCAGCCCACGCGCAACTACACGCTTCCCGGCCGTCACCAGTATGAGTCTCCATGACGTGACGCCGCGCCTGGGTGTCGCCTACGACCTCTTCGGCACCGGCAAGACGGCATTGAAGGCGAGTCTCGGGAAGTACGTCATCGGCGTGTCGACCATCGGGAATCCAGCCGGCGTCAGCACGCACGACGACCAGGAACTGGAACGACTTCACCTTCCCGGCCGGTGACCCGCGCAATGGCAACTTCAATCCGGACTGCGATCTGATCAACCTGCAGCAGAACGGCGAGTGTTCGACGGTTGCGAGCCTCACCTTCGGCCAGCTGACGTCGATCGCGGAGTTCAACGAAGCCACCCGTTTCGGCTGGGGCAACCGGGCTTACAACTGGGAGTTCTCGACCAGCGTGCAGCACGAGCTGCTGCCGCGTCTCGGGATCGACGTCGGGTATTTCCGCCGCTGGTTCGGCAACTTCCAGGTCACGCAGCTGCGCGGTCTGACCGCCGCCGACTTCGACAGATATCAGGTGACTGCGCCGGCCGACAGCCGCCTGCCCGATGGCGGGGGCTATGTCATCAACGAGCTCTACAACGTCAACCCCGCGAGGGTCGGAGTGGGCACGACCTACACCACGCTCGCACGGGACTTCGGCGACCAGAGCGAATACTGGAACGGCGTCGACTTCAGCGCCAACGCGCGGCTGCAGAACGGCGTGATGCTGCAAGGTGGAATCAGCACCGGTCGCACCGACGAGCGACAACTGCGACGTCATCGCCAACGATCAGGGCGCGGTCTTCGGGCTTGCCGCACCAGGAGCCGGGCCGAGCCAGCGCGGTTGTCACGTCGCAGGCGGCGTTCCTGACGCAGGTCAAGCTGCTCGGGACCTATCTCGTTCCGAGGATCGACGTGAACGTGGCCGCGACGGTGCAGAGCACGCCGGGTCCGGTGCTGGCCGCCAACCGCCAGTTCACCAACGCGGAAATCCGCCCTCGCTCGGGCGGCCGCTGTCTGCGGCGGCGGCCAACGCCACCGTCAACATGCTCCTGCCAGGTGACATGTACGGTGACCGCGTGAACCAGTTCGATCTGCGGATCGGCAAGACGATCCGGTTCGGCGGACGACGGGCAGCGGTGAACCTCGACATCTACAACCTGTTCAACGCGAACCCCGTGATGCAGGAAAATCCCGCATATGCCGTGTGGCGGACGCCGCAGCGCATCATGGACGCCCGCTTGTTCAAGGTGAGCGGCCAGCTGGATTTCTAGTCGGAGGAAGCGGAGAACACGGAGTTTTTCAACACCAAGGCCACTGGGCACACCGAGGGCGAGTGGCCGCCGGCCCTCCGGGCCGGCCATGGATCGAGGGCGAGTCGCGATTCGCAAGCGTCATGAGAGCGGGGGGAGACGCTTGCGACCGCGGCTCGCCCTCGATCCATGCCGCGCGCAGCGCGGGCCGCTCGCCTCTGTGATCTCTGTGGGCTCTGTGTTGAAATCCTCCGTGACCTTGCCTCCACCACCTCTGTGATCAGGAGCTCCCGATGAAGATCGCATCCACCATCGTGGTCGCCGCGGCGCTGTCGCTGACCGCGCACGCGCAGACCACGCAGCCGCTGACCGCGCTCGACTATTTCGAGATTCAGCAACTCGTCAACAAGTACGCGCGCGCGATCGATACGTGCTCGAACAACGGCTACGACTACGCTGATCTGTTCGCCGCTGATGGCTATTTCCAACCCGAGCAGGGCGGGAAACTCGGCGCCAAGTTTCAAGGTCGGGAGCGGCTGGCCGAAGCGTCAGGCGGCGGATCGCGCGGCTGCAAGAACGTCGGCTGGATCAAACAGGGTGTGAAGCACATGTACGTGAATCACATCATCACCGCCTCGCCCGAAGGTGCCACCGGCACCGTCGACATGCTGATGATCGGTCTCAACGGTGACCCGTACAAGATTCGCCACGAGGGCTATTACGAAGACACCTACGTGCGGACGCCGCAAGGCTGGCGGTTCAAGTCGCGCATTCATCACGTGCCGATGACGACTCCACCCGCGGAGGCTGGCCAACCGGTCCGGCCGGCGACAGCCGATCCCGCGAAGTAGACGAGGCCGGTCCGAAACCGGCCTTCGCTCGTCGAGCTACGGTCGATCGCGCCGATTTCGCGAAATCTCGAACAAAAGTGGCCATACGTCACCCGATCAGGGCATTGCTTCCCCTTCGCGAAGTGGCTTACAACCGTAAGGGTATCTGTGGCCCGATCACGCCTGCTCGTCGCGGCGTCCGTGTGGTTGCTGTCTGCCGGGTGGGTGGTCATCAGCGCGTCGAGCGCGCAGGATGCTCCCGCGTCGCAGCCAGTTGCCGCGGCTGCCTCCGCCAAGACGGTCGGCGACCAGAAAGCGGTCGCCGACCAGAAAGCGGTCGTCGACCGCTACTGCGTGACGTGTCATAACCAGCGCACGAAGGCGTCTGATCTCGCGCTCGACGCCGTCGACATCGCGCGTCCATCGGCGAACGCTCAGGTGTGGGAAGACGTCGTGCGCAAGCTGCGCACGCGGTCGATGCCGCCGCAGGGCATGCCGCGGCCCGACGAGGCGACCTATACCGCGCTCACCAGCTGGCTCGAGACGGAGCTGGATCGTGCGGGCGCCGCGGCGCCCAATCCGGGCCGACCCCTGATCCGTCGCCTCAATCGCAGCGAGTATGCGAACGCGGTGCGCGATCTGCTCGCGCTCGACGTCGATGTCTCCTCGCTGCTGCCGGCCGACGATTCTGCCTTCGGCTTCGACAACGTGTCGGACATGCTCGGTACATCGCCAGCGCTGCTCGAGCGGTATCTGGTGGCCGCCGATCGCGTCAGCGCGCTCGCCGTTGGCGCAGCGGTGGCGCCCGGCTCGAGCACGTATCGCATCAGACAGGATCGCTCGCAGGACCAGCACATCGAAGGGCTGCCGCTCGGGTCGGTTGGCGGCGTGGTCGTCGCGCACAACTTCCCGCAGGACGCCGAGTATCATTTCTCGCTCGCGCTGTATCGCACGAACCTCGAGGCGATTCGCGGTCTCGAGCATCCGCATCAGATCGAGATCACGATTGACGGTGCCCGCGTCTTCCTCGCCACGGTTGGCGGTGAGACGGAAAAGGGCGGGCCGGGCGAAGTGATCACTGATCGTTCGGATGCGGTCGACGCGCGTCTGCAGGTCCGGGTGCCGGTGACCGCTGGTCCGCACGCGGTCGGTGCCACCTTCGTTCGCAAGATCGGCGCCGGCTCGCAGCGGCTGCGGCCGTTCCTGCGCAGTTCTGCTGGCACCTACGATTCAACCGGCCGTCCACACATCGAGACGCTGACGGTCGCCGGACCCTACAATCCCACTGGCCCTGGCACGACGCCGAGCCGCGAGCGCATCTTCTCGTGCCGTCCGGCGGTGCGGAGCCAGGAAGACGGATGCGCGACGAAGATTCTCTCGACGCTGGCCCGGCGCGCATTCCGCCGGCCGGTGACGAAGCCTGAACTGGCCCGCGTGCTCGAGTTCTATGCCGCAGGGCGCAAGAAGGGCGACTTCGACGCCGGCATTCAGCTCGCGATTCGGCGCATTCTGGCCAGCCCGACGTTCGTGTTCCGGGTCGAAGAGGACGGCGCCGTCAAGCCAGGCACCATTCATCGCGTCAGCGATCTCGAGCTCGCATCGCGTCTGTCGTTCTTCTTGTGGAGCAGCATTCCCGACGATACGCTGCTCGAACTTGCGGCGAAGAATCAGTTGAGCCAGCCGGCAACGCTCGAGAAGCAGGTGCGGCGAATGCTCGCCGACCCGCGTGCCCAAGCGCTGGTCAGCAACTTCAGCGGGCAGTGGCTCCACCTGCGGAATCTGAAGACGATCGCGCCGAACCACGACGAGTTCCCCGACTTCGACGACACGCTGCGCGAGGCGTTCCAGCGCGAGGCCGAGTTGTTCTTCGCCAGCATCATGCGCGAGGATCGCAACGTCATCGACCTGCTGACCGCCAACTACACGTTCGTGAACGAGCGGCTGGCGAAGCACTACGACGTGCCCTACATCTACGGCAGCCAGTTCCGCCGCGTCACGTTGCAGGACGATGCCCGCCGCGGGCTGCTGGGGAAGGGCGCGATCCTGATGGTCACATCGCGCGCCGATCGCACCGCGCCGGTCCTCCGTGGGAAATGGATTCTGGAGAACGTGCTCGGCACGCCACCCCCACCGCCGCTTCCCAATGTGCCTCCGCTGGTCGCCGCCACCGCGGCGGCGCCGCGCACGCTGCGTGAGCGCATGGAGCAGCACCGCGCCAGCCCGACCTGCGCGGGCTGTCACAAAGTGCTGGACCCGCTTGGGTTTGCGCTGGAGAATTTCGATGGGGTCGGCGCGTGGCGGAGCCGGGAGGCCGGGCTGCCGATAGATGCGTCTGGACTGCTGGCGGACGGAACGAAGGTGGACGGCGTGGTCGCGCTGCGTAACGCGCTGGTCGCGCGGTCCGATATCTTTGTCCAGACGCTGACCGAGAAGCTGATGATCTATGCGCTCGGCCGCGGACTCCAGCCGTACGACATGCCCGTGGTGCGCGATGTTGTTCGAGACGCGGCGAAGCAGAAATATCGGTTCTCGTCGCTGGTCATGGGAATTGTCACGAGCACGCCGTTTCAGATGCGCGTGGCAGGAGACGAGGATCGGTAGCGTGTAGGGGCCGCCTTCAGGCGGCCTAACGGAGCAGGCATGTTTGTCACGAAGAGAGCGTTACCCCGGCGCACGTTCCTCCGCGGAGTCGGCACGACGATGGCGCTGCCGCTGCTGGAGTCGATGATCCCGGCGCTCACGGCGCTGGCGCAGACGCCGGCGAAGCCCCAGATGCGCTTTGGTGCGATCTACTTTCCCAACGGCGCGACGATGAAGCACTGGATGCCGGATGCGACCGGCGCCGGCTTCGAATACAAGACCATCCTCAGGCCGCTCGAGCCGTTCCGCGAGCGGGTGAACGTGTTCGGCAACCTGTCGCGCGCGGGCGGCAAGTCGGTGACCGATCACGCGGTCAGCTCCGCCGGCTGGCTCAGTGGCGCCGTCGCCAAGCAGACCGAGGCCGAGGACATCAAGGTCGGGATCAGCATCGATCAGGTGATCGCCAAGCAGATCGGTCAGGACACGCAGTTGCCGTCGATGGAAGTGGCGACCGAGGACTTCAGCGGCTACGTGGGTGGCTGTGTCCCCGGCTACAGCTGCGCCTACATGAACACGATCTCGTGGGCATCGGAGACGCAATCGAATCCGATGGAGATCAACCCGCGAACGGCGTTCGAGCGAATGTTCGGACGAGCCGGTACGCCGGCCGAGCGCGAGGCGCGGATGAAAGAGGATCGCAGCATCCTCGATTCGGTGACCGAGGAAGCGCGCGATCTGCAGCGCAAGGTCGGCGCGCGCGATCGCTCGCGTATCGGCGACTATCTCGATCACGTGCGCGAGATCGAGCGGCGCATTCAGCGCACCGAAGCGCAGAACTCGAAGAACGTGCTGGCGGTTGACGCGCCGCTCGGCGTGCCCGACACCTTCGAGGCGCACGCCGCGCTGATGTTCGATCTGCTCGCGGTCGCGTATCAGTCCGACATCACTCGCGTCTTCTCGTTCATGATGTCGCGCGAGGCCAGCCAGCGGACCTATCCCGAGCTGAACATCCCGCAGACGCACCACGACGCCTCGCATCACGGTGGGAACACCGACAACATGGAGCGGCACGCCAAGATCAACGTGCACTACGCTCAGCTGTTCGCGGCATTCCTGGAGAAACTGCGCGCCATGCCTGAGGGCGACGGCACGGTGCTCGACAACTCGTTGATCTTCTACGGTGCGGGCATGAGCGACGGCCAGGCGCATGCGCCCTATCCGCTTCCGCTCATTGCCGTTGGCCGCGGCGGCGGCAAGGTCAAAGGCGATCGCCACATCATCGCCGGAGAGTGGACGCCGATTGCCAATCTCTGGCTCACCGTCGCCGATCTGTACGGCGTGCGGCTGGAGAGCTTCGCCGAGAGCAACGGGCGGGTGGAGCTCTAGCGGTGCGAAGGTGCGACGGGTGCGAGGGTGCGAAGGTGCATCATCGGCTGTGCAATGCTCGTCTGCTGCGTCGTCGCCTCCTCGTCCTTTGCCGCAGGCACCGGCCTGCCGCTGATTGACGCCGTCAAAGCCGGCGACCGCGCCCGCGTTCGCGCCTTGGTGAAACAGCGATCCGAGCTGACCCGCGCCGAAGCTGACGGCACCACGGCCCTCCACTGGGCGGTGCGCGCTGACGATGTCGAGCTGGTGCGGCTGCTGTTGACCGCCGGCGCCGACGTGAGCGCGGCGACACGCGAAGGCATCACGCCGCTGGCCCTGGCCGCGACCAATGGCAGCGCCGGGATGACCGATACGCTCCTGAAGGCAGGCGCCAAGCCAAACGTCGCGCTTCCCGAAGGCGAAACCATTCTGATGACCGCCGCGCGGACCGGGCAGCCGGAGGTCATCAAGCTCCTGCTCAAGGCCGGCGCCGATTTCAACGCGCGTGAGAACTGGTACGGGGAGACGGCGGTGATGTGGGCGGCTGCGGAGAACCATGCCGACGCCGTGCGCGTGCTCGTCGAAGCCGGCGCCGACCTGAACGCCCGGTCGCGGCTGCTCGACGTGCCACGCCGTCGAAACGGACAGTCGATCCTTCCGCTCGGCAACTGGACGCCGCTGATGTATGCCGCGCGCCAGGGCTCGATCGATTCGCTGCGTGCGCTGATCGAGGCGGGCGCCGATATGAATCTCGTCGATCCTGATGGCGCGACCGCGCTGGTGATCGCCATCATCAACGCCAACTACGACGAAGCCGCGCTGCTCGCTGAAAAGGGCGCGGATCCGAACATCGGCGACAAGGAAGCGAAGATGGCGGCCTTGTATGCGGCGGTGGACATGCATCGTCTGGCGATCGGGCACGGGCGCCCGAACACCAAGCCGTCGGGCCGGCTCGAGGCCGTCGATCTGATCAAAGTCCTGCTGACGAAGGGCGCCAACCCCAATGCGCGCCTCGCAGCTCCGCTGATGCAGCGACATCACAGTGCCGGCGATCGGGCGCTCGGCGACGGATCGACGCCGTTCATGCGCGCGGCGAAGATCGGGTGACGTCACAGTGATGCGGCTGTTGCTCGCTGCCGGAGCCGATCCGCTGCTGAAGCAGGCCAACCAGGCCACCGCACTGATGCTCGCGGCGGGATTGGGCTGGCGTGATGGCAGCCCCGCGGCGCCGTCGTACGATCAGGGCTCCGAGCCGGACGCCATCGAGGCGATCAAGCTGTGCATGCAGGCCGGTATCGACATCAACGCCACGACCAACGCCGGCGAAACGGCGCTGCACGCGGCGATTTCGGGCAGGGCCTCCGAGACGATCGTGCGTTTTCTGGTGGAAAGCGGCGCGAGTCTCAGTGCCAAGAACAAGCAGGGCCGCACGCCGCTGGAGGTCGCCATCGCCAGCCGCAAGGACGTCTCTGGCATCGTCGCGTTCCTGAAGCAGAAGGTCGGCGTACAGTAAGTCCTTGGTGCTTGGTCCTTGGTCCCTGGTCCGTCCGTGGTCCTTGGTCCTTGGTCCGTCCTTGGTCCTTGGTCCCGGGTGGCTACGTGTTCCTGCGACCCCTTTTCCTGACGCTCGCTTTGGTCAGCGCCGCACCGGCTGTCGCACAGCCGGCGGCGGAGTGCGGCCCGGCCGGTCCGGATGGACCGGCCCTGCTGAACTGCGCTCCGCCTGTTGCAACCACCAATCCTCTTCACGCGCAGCTCTGGCGCGACGCAGCGGCGATTCATCAGATCAAGATCGCGTTCGTCGACGCGCTCCGGCGGTTCGTCCGCGCGCAGGCGGGCACGTTCGGCGACGAGGGCACCGAGCTGCGCGCGTCGCTCGGAGCGATGCAGGACGCGCTGACTCGATGGGACCAGGCGATTCAGACGTTCCAGGCTCAGGCGTCGCGGACGCGCGACGCCGAATCGTCGCTCGCCCTCGCCACCGTCCTGCTCGATCGTCATCGTATCGATGACGCGTTGAAGGCGCTCGCTGCGGCGGAGCAGTTCGACGACAACCGCGCGGATCTCTATGCGATGCGCGCGCTGGCGTACGGCTCGTCGAACCGGCCGGACGAGGCGGTGCGGGCGCTGCGCCGGGCGACCGCGCTCGATGTGCGCGATCCGACGACCTCGTACGCACTCGTCCAGCACCTGACGGAACTCAAGCGTCCGGACGAAGTCGCCCAGGCGCGGCGGGGCGTGGCCCGGTCGCTGACGGCACCGCGCCGAGTCGCGTTTGGGCGTGTCGATCTCCTCAGTCAATCGCCTGGAGCGGCGCCGATCTTTCCACAAGCGCGCTACGCCGCCGGCTTCGCTGCGCTCGAATCCGGCGATTACGACACGGGGCTGGCGTCATTCACGCAAGCCGTCAGCGACGATCCGCTGCTGACCGGGTCGCCAGACCATCGGTCGCGCATTGCCGAGGCGGCGGCTGCACTGCGCAGCGGACGGATCGACGCCGCCATCCAACTGCTTCAAAGCGCTTCCGCGCTCTCGCCAGACTTCTCAGAGGTCCATCGTCTCCTTGGCCTGGCGTTCTGGATCGACGAGCAGGCAGGTAAGAGCATCGAGCAGCTGCGGACGGCGATCCGCCTGGCGCCATCTGACGAGCGCGCGCGGGTGTTGCTGTCGGATGTGCTCGCGGAGGACCGGCGGCTCACCGAAGCCGAACGCGAATTGCAACTGGCAGCTGAGGCCGGTCTGCGGTCCGGGCAGGTCGTCTATCGACTCGCGCAGCTCTATCAACGCCAGTCGCTGCTGCCGCCCGCGGCGAAGGCGTTTGCCGACAGCGAGTCATTCGGACCGATCGTCGGCCGCGATTACTTCTACCAGGCGTGGGGCAGTCTGCTGGTCAACCAGGCCGACTTCGACGGCGCCGTCGCCGCCTATGCGAAGCGAATCGACGTCAACGCCAACAACGCCGCGGCGCATCGGCAGCTTGGCGAGATCTATCTCCTCCAGGGCCGGCACGACGAAGCACTGACCGAATTCCTGTTGGCCGTCTGGCTCGATCCGAAAGACGCGAAGGCGCACGCTGCGACCGGGCAGGTCTATGTGCGTCTTTCGAAGTGGCCGGAGGCGACTGCCGCGCTGCAACGTGCGCTCGCGCTCGACGGCAGCCTCCGCGAAGCTCGTTATGCGCTCGGTACGGTGCTGATGCGCACCGGCCAGACCGAGATCGCGCGGCGCGAGCTCGATCTCGTCGCGCGGCAGCAGGCCGAGGCCGAGGCCGCAGGTCAGCGCGAGTTCCAGCTCGACGCGCTGCGGCGGCAGGCGGCCAAGGACGCGCTCGCGGGCGACCACGAACAGGCGCTCGCCCATTTTCGGGAGGCCGCGACGATCGACCCGGGTGGGAGATCGCAGCGGGATCTCGGCGTCGCGTTGTTGAGAGCGCAGCGTGCCGGTGAGGCTGTTCAACCATTGGCGCAGGCGCAACGGCTCGATGAGACCACGGATGGATATGCCCACTTGATCAACGCGCTGGTCGCATCAGGTAACAACGACGAGGCGGCGCGTCAGCGTGGGCTGTATCAGCAGCACCTGGCGCGGGTGAAGATGGAGCGCGTGAGAGCGTTGGGAGGTCGCTGATCCTCGGAGACCTGAAGGCACTGCGGAGGGCTGCCTTTCAGTGGCATGTCGACTCCTCATGCTACGACCAAACATTCAGAAGGCACTGGTGTTGGCGGCTGGCAAATCGCGGGGGTTAGCGAACTCGTCGGACTCGAAACGCGGCGCGGGACTGTATGTCCTGAGCGAACCGTCGCGGAAGTGTATTGGCACACCTCGTTGATCGCTGGCGAAGCTGCGATGCGCGGATCTGAAGTCGGTTCGCGGAGCGACATACAGAGCCTGACCTCCACACGGATTCGCCACGCCAACACAAGTGCCTTCCAGAATAGATGGACGCGTAGTCCGGCAGAAGCCGCGTTTTTCATGCCATGGGTAACCGCAGGTCATGAGCAACTCTGTGTTGGAAACTTGGTGGCCTCCGTTTCTCAGTGGCCCGCCACCGCAGCGGACCCCTCTCGCACCACGTAGAACTGATCCACTTCCAGCGCTCCGACGTTCTGCACCAGACCGCTCGGCCAGCGGATCTCGACGCGAGTGATCTTCGTGGCCTCCCCCAACCCGAAGTGCGCGCGCACATCACTGTGCGAGAGGTAGCTGCCATCGCCGCGGACGATGGCGGTCTGACGGCGGCCGCCGGCTTCGACCGTGACCTTCGCACCGATCGCGTCGCGGTTGCTCTTGGTGCCCACCAGGCGCAGCGTGATCCAGTGCCGGCCGCGCGCCGTGTCGTTGCGCAACAGCGTTGGCCGGTCGTTCATGTTGACGACCAGCACGTCGATGTCGCCGTCGTTGTCGTAGTCGCCGAACGCCGCGCCGCGGCTCGATTTCTCGATCACCAGCCCGCCGCCGACCTCTTTCGTGGCGTGCCGGAAGCGCTTGCCCTCGTTGATGAACAGTTGCTTCTGCTGGTGATACCTGGTGCCGAGCCCGTGCTTGTCGACCTCGGGGTAGACATGGCCGTTGGCGATGAACACGTCGAGGCGTCCGTCGTTGTCGAAGTCGGCGAGCTTGACGCCCCATCCGAGATACGGCCCGGCGGTCGCGGCGATCCCGGTCGCGTAGCTGCGATCGGTGAACACGCCTGCGGGTCCGTTCTCGTACAGCGTGTTGTAGTCGTGTGAGAAGTTGGTGACGATGAGGTCGGGAAGGCCATCGCCGTTGTAATCCCCGGCGTCAACGCCCATGCCGGCCTGCGGGCGGCCGTCGCTGCTCAGTGCCGCGCCCGAGATCAGTCCCTCCTCGACGAACGTGCCGTCCTTCCGGTTTCTGAACAGCAGGTTGGGCACCGAATCGTTTGCGACATAGATATCCGGCCAGCCATCGTCATTCAGGTCCGTAAAGACGACACCGAATCCGTAGTAGTCGCGATCGATGGCGCCGGCGGCCCTGGTCACGTCGGTGAAGGTGCCGTCGCCGTTGTTGCGGTAGAGAATGTCGGCGTCCCCGGTCAGCCGCTTGGGGCCGCAGAAGACGTCGGTCGCCATGAACCGACAGTTGGCGGTCGTGCCGCGAGCGGGTATCGATGTCGTCGAACTTCACGTAGTTGGCGACATACAGATCGAGATCGCCGTCGCGGTCGTAATCGGCGAACGCGCAGCTCGTGCCCCATCGGGTGTCGTCGATGCCGGCGCGGCGGGTGACGTCGACGAATGACCCGTTGCCGCCGTTGCGCCACAGGGCGTCCGGACCGAAAGCGGTGATGTAGACGTCAGGCGCCTCGTCATTGTCGAAGTCGCCGACGCAGACGCCGGATCCCCACCCGCGCCTGGTGAACCCGCTCGATGAGGTGACGTCGGTGAAGCGGCCGGTCCCGTCATTGCGATACAGGAACACCATCGGATCGCCGCCCGCCGCGATGCGCTCGCGCGTCGAGCCGTTGACAATCAGCGCGTCGAGATCGCGGTCGTGGTCGTAGTCGAAGAACGCGGCGCCGTTGCCGTTGGCGTCGACGATGAAGTCCTTGGAGGGCCCGCCGGAGACGTTGACGAGATCGAGACCGGCCTCGGCGGCCACGTCCACGAGGCGGACCGTCGGACCCTGCGCGCTCGACGCCATCACCCGCAGCCCCACGAGGAGCGCGGCCAGGCCAAGCCGGGATGCGGGTGACATTGCGGCACATTCTGGCAGCTTTTGGTCCGCGTTCCTTGGTCGTTGGCCGTTGGCAGTTGGAAGTTGCGTGAGCCCCCCTAAATTGGGGTACAGAACGGACTTCGGACGATCACGTATCCTAACGACGACATGCGAGTCATTCGGGGCGGACGTGTGGCCGTCATCCTGGCAGTAACGGTGTGGGCGGCCGCCGTCTCTTCGTCTGCTCCGCGGGCGCAGGCGCAGGCTGACCCACCCCCGGCGACCGCAGATCTCGGGCGCACGATCACGCAGTACTGCGCGACCTGCCACAACGAACGCAATCGAACGGCCGCCACTGCCTCCGGTGTTCTCCTCGATAAAGTGGACTTGAATCGGGTCGCCGAACACGGCGAGCTGTGGGAGAAGGTGGTTCGGAGGATGCGGGCCGGCGCCATGCCTCCGGCGGGTATGCCGCGTCCGGATGCGGCAGCGCACAACGCGCTGGTGTCCTTCCTGGAGACGACACTCGATCGGGCGGCGGCGAGCCGTCCCAATCCCGGCCGGCCAGCGCCGCACCGTCTGAATCGCGCCGAGTACGCCAACGCCATCCGCGATCTGCTGGCCCTCGATGTCGACGCCGCGGCGCTCCTCCCGCCTGACGATTCGGCGGACGGGTTCGACAACATCGCTGACGTGCTCAGCGTGTCGCCCGTGCTGCTCGAGCGCTACCTGTCCGCGGCGGCGACGATCAGCGCGCTGGCCGTCGGCGATCCGAAGATCATTGCCGGATCGGAGACCTACCGGATTCGAGGCGACGCGTCGCAGACGGCACAGAACGAGGCGCTGCCGCCAGGCACGCGCGGCGGTCTGGTGGCGACGCACACGTTCCCGCTCGACGGTGAGTACGTGATCAAGGTGAAGCTCCTCGAGATCAATCTGGGTTCGATTCGCGGATTGGAGTACGAGCATCAGCTCGAGGTGACCGTTGACGGCGAGCGCGTGCTGCTCGCGCCGGTGGGTGGTCCGAAGGACTACACGGAGTCATCGCTCAACGCGACCAACGTCGTGAACTCCCTCGCTGAACGACTGCAAGTGCGAGTGAAGGTCAAAGCCGGGCAGCGCCCTGTCGGTGCCGCGTTCCTGATGAGGAACGCCGCGCAGGGTGCGAACCGGCTGCAGGCGTTTCAGCGCAGCACGCTGATCGCGACCGATCATCTCGGCCAGCCGCACGTCGAGAACATCACCGTCTCAGGGCCCTTCAATGCCACCGGCGTCACCGACACGCCAAGCCGTCGTCGCCTGTTCGTGTGTCGCCCTTCGACAAGCTCAGGGCAAGGCCCGTGCGAGCGCGGGAGGAGTCGGATTGTGCGAAGCGCATCATCTCGACGCTTGCGCGCCGGGCGTATCGCCGGCCGGTGACGGATGCCGACCTCACGAGCGTGATGTCGTTTTACGACGCCGGTCGCCGTGAAGGCTCATTCGAGCGAGGCATCGAGCTGGCGACCCGCGCGGTGCTCGTCAGTCCGAAGTTCGTGTTTCGCGTCGAACGCGATCCGGCCGGCGCGGCGGCAGGCAGCCCGTATCGCGTCAGCGACGTGGATCTGGCTTCGCGACTGTCGTTCTTCCTGTGGAGCAGCATTCCGGATGACGAGCTGCTCGACCTGGCCAGTCGCGGGCAGTTGAGCAAGCCGACCATTCTCGACGCGCAAGTGCGGCGCATGCTTGCCGATCCGCGGGCGCAGGCACTGACCGACAACTTTGCCGGGCAGTGGCTCCACATCCGCAATCTGCGCAACACCACGCCGGACAAGAACGACTTTCCCGACTTCGACGACAACCTCAGGCAGGCCTTCGAGCGCGAGCTCGAGCTGTTTGTCGGCAGCGTCATCGCCGAGGATCGCAGCGTGCTCGATCTGATGACCGCCGACTATACGTTTGTGAACGAGCGGCTGGCGAAGCACTACCGGATCCCGAACGTCTACGGTCCCCACTTCCGTCGTGTCGGGCTGAAGGAGGATGCCCGCCGCGGCCTGCTGGGCAAGGGCGGCCTGCTGACGCTCACCTCGCATGCCGATCGCACGTCCCCGGTGGTGCGCGGCAAATGGATTCTCGACAACCTGCTCGGGACACCGCCGCCTCCGGCCCCGCCGATCGTGCCGCCCTTCCCCGAGGAAGTGCCGGGCGTGCCGACCACCGTGCGGGCGCGGATGGAGCAGCACCGCTCGAACCCGGCGTGCGCCGGGTGTCACAAAGTCATGGATCCGCTCGGGCTGGCACTCGAGAACTTCGATGCGGTCGGCGCCTGGCGTACGCGAGAATCAGGCATCGCGATCGACGCGTCCGGCGAGCTCACGGACGGCACGAAGATCGACGGGGTGGCGGCGCTGCGCGACGCGCTGGTCAGGCGGCCGGACGTGCTGGTCGGCACGATGACGGAGAAGCTGATGACCTACGCGCTCGGTCGAACACTGGAGCATCAGGACATGCCCGCTGTTCGAGCGATCGTCCGGTCGTCGGCGCGTGACAACTATCGCTTCTCGTCGTTGGTTCGTGGGATTGTGAGCAGCGTGCCGTTCCAGATGAGAAGCGCGCGGGGAGCAAGCTAGGGACCCTGGATGTTCATATCGAAACGAGCGATCTCTCGGCGGCACCTGTTGAAAGGCATCGGCGCGACGCTGTCGCTGCCCTTGCTCGATGCGATGGTGCCGGCGCTGACCGCCGCCGCGCAGACGGCGGCGCGGCCGCAGCTGCGCGCGGGATTCGTGTACATCCCGCACGGCGTGATCATGAAGGAGTGGACGCCGGCGGCCGCGGGCTCCGCGTTCGAGTTCACGCCGATCCTCAAGCCGCTCGAACCGTTTCGCGACTCGCTTGTCGTGGTCAGCAATCTGACCCGCGCCGAGGTGAACAGCAACCACGCGGTGTCGTCTGGCTGCTGGCTGACCGGCGTGCCGCCCAAGCGAACCGACGGTCCTGACTTTCGCGTCGGCGTCTCGGTCGATCAGGTCATCGCCAAGCGGATCGGACAGGAAACGACCTTTCCGTCGCTGGAGATCGCCACCGAGGACTTCTCCGGGTTGGTCGGCGCCTGCGACCCGGGCTACAGCTGCGCGTACATGAACACCCTCAACTGGCAGACGGAGACGACCCCGCTGCCGATGGAGATCAATCCGCGGGTGGTGTTCGAGCGTCTGTTCGGAAGCGGCAGCACCGCTGACGACCGTCTGGCGCGGATGCGCACCGATCGCAGCCTGCTGGATTTCGTGGCCGGCGATCTCAAGGCGCTGCGAGCGGGAGATTGGTTCCGGCGATCGCACGAAGCTCGACCGAGTACCTCGACTACGTCCGCGAGATCGAGCGACGCATTCAGCGCGCCGAGCAGCAGGCGCAACATCTCAGCCGACGTGCCGAGCGCGCCGGTGGGTGTGCCCGAGGCTTACATCGAGCACGTCGCACTGCTGTTCGACCTGCATGGCGCTGGCGTTCCAGACCGACCAGACCCGCGTCTTCACGTTCATGATGGCGCGCGAAGTCAGCCAGCGCACGTATCCCGAGATCGGCGTGACTGAACCGCACCACTCGATCTCGCATCACGGCAACCGGCCCGCGGCCATCGCCGGGCACGCCACGCTCAACGCCTATCACGTCGGGCATGTTTGCCAAGTTCGTCGAGCGGCTGCGGTCCACGCCCGATGGCGACGGATCGCTGCTCGACCACTCGCTGCTCGTCTACGGCAGCGGCATGAGCGACGGCAACGGCCACACCGGCTCGCCGCTTCCGCACGTGCTGGTCGGCGGCGCCGACGGACGCATCAAGGGCAACCGCCACATCGTCACGCCGGAGAACACGCCGATGGCCAACCTGCTCCTCGCGCATCGCGCAGAAATGCGGGGTCGAGCAGGAGACGCTTCGGCGTCAGCAAGGGCGCGGTCGAGATCTGAGCCGATTCGACGATGTTCATCCACAAAGCCGCGCTGCCACGTCGCCGGATCCTGAAGGGCATGGGTGCCGCGCTGGCGCTGCCGCTGCTCGATGCGATGGTGCCGGCGCTGACGCCGACGGTGAAGACGGCGGCGGTCCCGCGCAAGCGGCTCGGGTGCGTCTACATCCCGCACGGCGCGATCATGGATCGCTGGACGCCGGCGACCGCGGGAACCGGCTTCGAGTTCACGCCGATTCTCGAGCCCGCTCGAGCCGTTTCGCGACTCGTTGAACGTCGTCACCAACCTCACTCGGCCCGAGCAGGGCTTCGACACGAACCATGCCGGGTGCGCCTGCGTCCTGGCTCGCCGGCGTGCCGCCGAAGCGAACCGCGGGCCCGGACTATTCACTCGGCATCACCGTCGATCAGCTCGTCGCACGAGCGATCGGCCAGGAGACGACGTTCCCGTCGCATCGAGCTGGCGACCGAGGACTTCACCGGTCTGATCGGCGATTGCGCGCCCGGGCTTCAGCTGCGCGTACATGAACACGCTTGAGCTGGCAGTCGGACACGGCGCCGCTGCCGATGGAGATCAACCCGCGCGTGGTGTTCGAGCGCCTCTTCGGAGGCGGCGGGACTCGCGAAGACCGTCTGGCGCGGATGAAGACCGACCGCAGCCTGCTCGACTTCGTGGCCGAGGATCTCCGCGGCCTGCAGGCCGGCATCGGGCCCGGCGACCGTGTTCGCCTCGACCAGTATCTGAATCACGTTCGCGAGATCGAGCGGCGAATCCAGCGGGCCGAGCAGCAGGCGGATTCGCTGCTCACCGTTCCGAACGCGCCGGTCGGCGTACCGGAGTCGTTCGAGGAGCACACGACGCTGCTGTTCGATCTGCTGGCGATCGCCTATCAGGCCGACCTCACGCGTGTCTTCACGTTCATGCTCGGACGCGAGCTGAGCCAGCGCACGTATCCCGACATCGGTGTCACCGAGCCGCACCACTCGATCTCGCATCACGGCAACCGGCCGCAGGCGATCGAAGCCCACGCCAAGGTCAACACCTACCACCTGACGTTGTTCGCGAAATTCGTCGAACGGCTTCGCTCCACGCCCGACGGTGACGGCTCGCTGCTCGATCACTCCTTGATCCTGTACGGCAGCGGCATGGGCAACGGGAACGTCCACTCCGCCGACCTGCTGCCGACACTGCTCGTCGGCGGCGCCGCTGGATCGGTGAAAGGCGGCCGGCACATCGTCGGCGGCGCACTGACGCCGAACGCCGATCTCCTCATCAGCATCGCCGAGAAGTTCGGTGTCGAGCTCGAACGGTTCGGCGGCAACAAGGGCCGCATCTCCCTCTAGCGACCAATGCGACTGACCCACGCCGCGCGGATCGCTGCTCTCGTCGTCTGTGCCGGCCTGAGCTCGAGAGCGGCCACCGGCGACGTCCGGTTGATCGAAGCGATCAAGTCGGGCAACGCCGCGCGGTCCGCACGCTGGTGAAGCAGCGGGCGCTCGTTGAACGCAACCGAGGCGGATGGCACGACCGCGCTGCACTGGGCGGCGCGTCAGGATCGTGTCGAGCTCGTCCAGACGCTGCATCGGCGCCGGTGCGCAGGTCAACGCGAAGAACCGCTACGCGGTGACGCCGCTGACGCTGGCCGCCGTGAACGGCAGCGCCGCGGTGGTCGATGCGCTGTTGAAGGCGGGCGCCGACGCGAACACCGTCGGCACCGACGGCGAAACCGTGCTGATGCTCGCCGCGCGAACCGGGAATCCGGATGCGGTGCGGCTGCTCCTCGACCGCGGGGCGAACGTCAACGCGCGTGAAACCTGGCACGGTGAAACGGCGTTGATGTGGGCGGCCGCTGAAGATCACGCCGCGGTGGTCTCGCTGCTCGCATCGCGCGGTGCCGATCTGAACGCTCGATCGACCGTGCCGGAATTTCCCAAGGTCAAGGTCGATGCCGCGACGATGGTGTTCACAGCGCTGCCGCGCGGCGGGCTGACGGCGCTCATGCTGGCGGCGCGGCAAGGGCGCTGCGCGATGGCGTACGCGCCCTTGCCGAGGCCGGCGCCGATCTCAACGCCGTCGATCCCGATGGGACGACGGCGCTGAACATCGCGATTATCAACGCCCACTATGACGAGGCGGCGCTGTTGATCGAGAAGGGAGCGAGCCTCGACATCGGCGATGCCGCAGGCATGACGCCGCTCTACGCCGTCGTCGACATGCAGCACCAGGAGCCGATGGTGAACCGGCCGTTGCCGAAGCCGTCCGGCCGGCTGGTGCCGCTCGACGTGGTGAAACTCCTCCTCGACCGCGGCGCCAATCCGAACGCGACACTGAAGACGCCGCTGCTGATGCGTCAGCACAACGGCGGCGACGGGTCGCTCGGCGAGGGCGCGACGCCGCTGATGCGAGCATCGAAGGTCAGCGACGCGACGCTGATTCGCCTGCTGCTCGATAAAGGCGCCGATCCCAATCTCAGGCTGCGCAATCAGACGACCGCGCTGATGATTGCCGCGTCGCGTGCGGCGCGGAATGCCGGTCCTGAGCAGAACACGATTGACGCGATGGCGCTGCTGCTGACCAAGGGCGCCGACGTCAATGCGGTGAACGACAACGGCGAGAGCGCGCTGCACATCGCCGTCAGCCGCGGCGACGCGTTGGTGCGCTTCCTCGTCGAGAAGGGCGCGAAGCTCGATCTCAAGGACAAGGCCGGCCGGACACCGCTCGACGTGGCGATGGGCGTTCCCGGCGCCGCCGGCGGGCGCGGTCGCGGCGGACGGGGCGGCGGCCCGCCCACGCCTGGCCCGGTGCGCGAGAGCACCGCGGCCCTGCTCAAGGAATTGATGTCCGCAAAGGGACTATGAAGGTGCGAGGGTGCGAGGGTGCGACGGTGCGACGGTGCGCATCCTTACACCGTCGCACCGTCGCACCTTCGCACCTTCGCACCTTTGGTCGTTCTGGCTCTCGTCGCATCCTCATGCGGCGACGTCCTCGACTCCGGCAGGTCCCTCTGTAGAGCGTGTCTCGGGCGTGTGGATGGCGCACGCCACGCTGACCTCGGTGAGTGGCGGCGCGTGCGTCGGGAGCGCCCTGCAGGCCTCGCTCGGCAACCGCGACATCTTTGCGGCGCAGATTCAACAGTCGAATACTTCACTGACCGGGACCGTCAGCTCGCAGGGGAACCAGACCAGCTGTTCCTACACGGGAACGGCGAGCGGGTCCACGGTCACGCTCAACTTGTCCTCCTGCCAGGCGGGACGGGTCGCGGCCGTTCGCTGCGCCGACGGTACACGGTACGACCTGCAACTGGTGGCCGATCGCATCACCGCCCAGGCCAGCAGCGCCGGACCGGGGACGTCGACGAGCAGCTGGAATGTCATGGCCGCTGGAAGCAGCACCCCCGTCTCCACGTTGACCCTCTCGGCGGAGTTCAGATGGAACCTGCTTGGCATCCCGCACAACGATTTCCACGTTTTCGACGGCTCCGTCCTGCCCGGCTACGTGGACGGGATTGTCGTCATACCTGAGGAAGTGAACCCGTTCTGCGAGAAATGCGGGTGGTTCTAACCCTGTCACACATGCCGAATGCGAAATGCACATGGACTCGAGCCAATGTTTGCATTTGGACTTTTGCATTTTGCATTACAAGATCGAGATAAATGGCCACCGCCGAAAAATCCAAAGCCGGACTTGAAGACGTCGTCGCGACCTCGTCCGCCATCTGCTACCTCGATGGCGATCGCGGCGTGCTCGCCTATTGCGGTTACGACATCCACGATCTCGCGCAGTCGGCGACCTTCGAGGAAGTCTGCTTTCTGCTGTGGCATCGGCGGCTGCCGACGCGCGCCGAGCTGGGCGACCTGCAGTCGCAGCTGGCGGCGGCGCGGCCGCTGCCGGAGCCGATCATCCGGCTGATGCGCAGCCTGCCGCCGGTGAACGGCATGGACGCGCTCCGCACCATCACGTCGGCGCTGGCGCACTACGACGCCGATGTCGAAGAGACGTCCGCGGCCGGCGCAGTACCGCAAGGCGGTACGGCTGACGGCGCAGGTCGGCTCGATCGTCGCAACGTGGGGACGTCTGCAGGCCGGCGGCGGACCGATCGCGCCGGATCCGGCGCTCGGCCACGCGGCGAACTTCCTCTACATGCTCACCGGTGAGCGGCCGAACTCGACGGCCATTCGCGCATTCGACATCGCGCTCACGCTGCACGCCGATCACGAGCTCAATGCGTCGACGTTTGCCGCGCGCGTCGCGGCCGCAACGCTGACCGATATCTACTCCGCAGTCGTCGCCGCGATCGGCACGCTGAAGGGACCGCTGCACGGCGGCGCCAACGCCGAGGTCATGAAGATGCTCCTCGAGCTGGGGCAGACCGCGACCGGCGAGCGCGTCGACGAGGTCATTCGCGGCAAGCTGGCGCGCAAGGAGAAGATTCCGGGCTTCGGCCATCGCGTCTACAAGACCGAGGATCCGCGCGCCACGCACCTGCGTCAGATGTCGCGCGAGCTGGGCAAGCGCGCCGGCAACACCGCGTGGTTCGACATGTCGCAGCGCATCGAGGCGCTGGTCAAGGGCGAGAAGAAGCTGAACCCGAACGTGGACTTCTACTCAGCGTCCACCTACTACGCGCTCGGCATCCCGATCGATCTCTACACGCCGATCTTCGCGGTGAGCCGCATCTCCGGCTGGACGGCGCACGTCCTCGAGCAGTACGCGAACAACCGTCTGATCCGCCCGCGCGCCGACTACATCGGTCCGTCGTATCCGCAGCGCTTCGTTCCGGTCGAACAGCGATGAGCGGCGCGTCCGAACGGACGCGCCCTGTGCCGTGTAGGGCCGGTCCTCTCGGACGGCCGGCTGGCCATTGCGTCGGTTGCCAGCACTGGCTGACGATGCTACCGTCGTCGGCCTCGCTGACCGCGGCACGCTCCTCGCACTGTCTACCTCGGCGCGACTCTTTCGACGCGAAGAGCGTCGAGATGAGGAGGCGAACGCCGGTGCAGCTACGATCTTTCGAGGAAAGAATCAGCATGCTCGAAGGGCAAATGCAGGAGATGCGAAATCTCCCCGAGCGCGTGACCAACCTGGAGTCGCAGATCCTGCAACTGTCGGCAGGAGATGCGCGATGAGTTTTCTACGACCCGTTCGGCGTTCCGCAATGAGCTGGCCAGCCGCGGTGAGCTCGCTGGCGCCGTGGCGACGCTTCGCGGCGAGATTGCCGCAGCTGTGACGACGCTCGCGAGCGCGATCGCCGACACGAACACGCACATGCGAACACTCCACGAGGAGGCGATCAGCCGGATTGCGACAATCGGGGAGGCACGTCAGCCGAGGAAAAAGCGGTAGAGCGCAGGCGTCGGGTATGATCGTTTGGTCTGAATGGATCAGCGATTCGTCCGGAATTTCTCAATCATCGCCCACATCGATCACGGCAAGTCGACGCTGGCTGACCGCTTCCTCGAGCTCACCGGTGCGCTGCAGGCACGCGAGATGGAGGCGCAGGTCCTCGACGCGATGGATCTCGAGCGCGAGCGCGGGATCACCATCAAGGCCCATCCGGTCCGTCTGAACTACACGGCGGTGGACGGCCAGCAGTACGTCCTCAACCTGATCGACACGCCCGGCCACGTCGACTTCGGCTACGAGGTCACGCGCTCGCTCGCCGCCTGCGAGGGCGCGCTGCTGCTGGTCGATGCCTCGCAGGGCGTCGAGGCGCAGACGCTGGCCAACGCCTATCTGGCCGTCGACAACGGCCTCGAGATCATTCCGGTCATCAACAAGATCGATCTGCCGAGCGCGCAGCCGGACGAGTGCAAGCGTCAGATCGAGGACATCATCGGCCTCGACTCGTCGACCGCGATCCTCGCCAGCGCCAAGGAAGGCACCGGCGTCCGCGACATCCTCGAGGCGGTCGTCGAGCGCTTCCACCCGCCGAAGGGCGATCCCGAACGCGCCGCTCAAGGCGCTGATCTTCGACTCCTGGTACGACGCCTATCGCGGCGTCGTCATCGTCGTCCGCGTGATCGACGGCGTGCTGCGGCCGAAGACGAAAGATTCGCCTGATGGCGACGAAGCAGGACTTCGAGGTGGACGAGCTCGGCGTCTTCTCGCCGAAGGCGACGCCGGTCGACGAGCTCGGCGTCGGCGAGGTCGGGTTCGTCGTCGCCAACATCAAGGTCGTGGCCGACGCGAAGATCGGCGACACGGTCACCGAGACCGCGCGGCCGACGACGGAGCCGTTTCCCGGCTTCAAGGAACTGAAGCCGATGGTCTTCGCCGGGCTGTACCCGGTGGAGAGCCATCAGTACGCCGAGCTGCGCGAGGCGCTCGAGAAGCTGCGGCTGAACGACGCGTCGTTCTTCTACGAGCCGGAGACGTCGGTCGCGCTCGGCTTCGGCTTCCGCTGCGGCTTTCTCGGCCTGCTGCACATGGAGATCGTGCAGGAGCGCCTCGAGCGCGAATACGACATGGACCTGGTGACGACGGCGCCGGGCGTGCTGTATCGCGTGACGACGACCGACGGGGAGGTGCACGAGATCGACAGCCCGGCGAAGCTGCCGGATGCCGGGCGGATCGCCAAGCTCGAGGAGCCGATCATCACGGCGATGATCCTGACGCCGTCGGAGTTCGTCGGGCCGATCCTGCAGCTCTGCCAGGACAAGCGCGGCGTCCAGAAGAAGCTCGAATACCTGAAGTCGGACCGCGTGCTGATCACCTACGAGCTGCCGTTCAACGAAGTCGTCATGGACTTCTACGACAAGCTGAAGACGATGTCGCGCGGCTACGCGTCGCTCGACTATCACGTGACCGGCTACTGGGAATCGCCGCTGGTGAAGATGGACATCCTGGTCAACGGCGATCCGGTGGACGCGCTGTCGATCATCGTCCACCGGACGCCGCCTACGAACGCGGCCGGGCGCTGGCCTCGAAGATGCGCGAGCTGATTCCGCGTCAGATGTTCGAGATCGCCATCCAGGCGTCGATCGGCAACCGCATCATCGCGCGCGAGTCGGTCAAGGCGCTGCGCAAGAACGTGCTGGCCAAGTGCTACGGCGGCGACATCACGCGCAAGCGCAAGCTGCTCGAGAAGCAGAAGGAAGGCAAGAAGCGCATGAAGCGCGTCGGCCGCGTCGAGATTCCGCAGGAAGCGTTTCTCGCCGTGCTGAAGGTCGGAACCGAGTAGCGCGCCGATGACCAGACGCCGGACACGGGTTCCGCAAATCGATCGGTTCGCGAGTACTTCGAATCGATCTGCGTCGCCGTGATCCTGGCGTTCTTCGTCCGGACGTTCGTCGTCCAGGCGTTCAAGATTCCCGACCGGCTCGATGGAGAACAACCTGCTGATTGGCGATCACCTGCTGGTCAACAAGTTCGTCTTCGCGCCGACGCTGACCTCGCTCGAGCAGACGCTGCTGCCGATCGATCCGATCCGCCGCGGCGACATCGTCGTGTTCAAGTATCCCGAGGATCCGGAGCGCGATTTCATCAAGCGCGTGATCGGCCTGCCCGGCGACACGATCGAGATGCGCAACAAGAAGGTCTACGTGAACGGCAAGCCGCTCGACGAGCCGTACGTGCACTTCATCTATCCGCCGGACGAGGCCGGCTCGAGCGCGCCGGATGTCGAGTCGTCCGGCGACCTGCTGCGCTCGTTTCCGCCGATGACGGTGCCGCCGACAACTACTTCATGATGGGCGACAACCGCGACAACTCGCAGGACAGCCGCTACTGGGGCTTCATGCCGCGCGACTACGTCAAGGGCAAGGCGCTGTTCGTCTACTTCTCGTTCGGCGAGGGTGGGGCTGGCCAGCGTTCGCTGGTCCAGGCTCCTGCACCAGATTCACTGATGGCGACTCGCGCGCAAACGGCGAACCATCACGGTCCGGCGATGTGGCCGGCTCCAGGTACGCCGACCACCGCGGAAGTCGCAGGTCCGCGAGATGTTCGAGTCGATCTGCGTCGCGGTGATCCTCGCCTTCTTCGTCCGCACGTTCGTCGTCCAGGCCTTCAAGATCCCGAGCGGCTCGATGGAGCCCAACCTGCTCATCGGGGACCATCTGCTGGTCAACAAGTTCGTGGCGGCTCCGACGCGTGACAGCGGCTCGAGGACACGCTGCTGCCGATCGAGACGATTCGCCGCGGCGACGTCATCGTGTTCAAGCACCCGAAGATGCCCGAGCGCGACCTGATCAAGCGCACGATCGGCCTGCCTGGCGAGACGATCGAGCTGCGCGACAAGCGGGTCTACATCGACGGGAAGCCGCTCGACGAGCCCTACACCCAATACCTGCTGCCAGCGGGCCTCAATGACCTGACGGAGACGCGACGTGCGCCGGAATTTCGGCCCGGTCACGGTGCCGGCCGGCCAGTACTTCATGATGGGCGACAACCGGGACAACTCCGAGGACAGCCGGTATTGGGGGTTCCTGCCGCGGGACTACGTCAAGGGCAAGGCCCTGTTCCTGTATGTCTCGTTCGGAGAAGGCGAGGGCAGCGTGGCCAACGTCCGCTGGGCTAGAATCCTTCGTCAGATCCATTGAGCTCAGGCGGGTTTCAAGACTCGCCGCTACGGCCCGATGAAAACACTGTTCAAACTCGTCGTCGCCATTCTGGTGCTGAACGCCGCCGTACGCGGCGGCCTGGCGATGTGGCAGTACTACCAGTTCAAGGACGCCGCCCAGCAGGTCGTCCTCTTTGGACAGCGCGCCGAGCCCGAAGAGATTCAGGCCAACATCGTCGCCAAGGCGACCGAGATGGGCGTGCCGGTGCGGCCCGACGACGTCAAGGTGAGCCGCGACGGCACGCGGACGGTCGCGCAGGGCTCCTACGTCCAGACGGTGCAGTTCTTCCCGAACTACCCCTATCCGGTGAAGTTCACGTTCCTCGTCGACGCGATGTCGCTCGCCGAGCCTCTAGGGCCTGGACGGAAGTAGGTCCTCGATCGCCTGTTCGAGATCGCGCCGTTCCTGGCTGACGCGGCTCACGTAATCGGCATCCTTCACGTCCGCCAGGTTGGTGTCCACATTCAGCGCGGCGCCGCGTGCCGCTGTCTTCAGCAGCTCGATGCCCACCGCGACGTCGCTCGCCGCCGACGCGGCTCCGCTCGTCGGCGATGACTTCCGCTTCGCGCATCACCCGCTCGCAGGCGCGCATCGTCGCCAGCGGTGCCTCGGTGGCGGCGCGCATGGCGTCGTCGATCGCCTGCGCGGCGCGCGGCCTGTTCGGCGTCGTTCGATCTCGGGAGTCGATAGGCGTTGATGCACCGAGGTGTAGGCCTCGCTGTCCCGATCGATCAGCGACGCCAGCTCGTCGCGCAGCGGATGCAACCGCGCCGGCTGCCGCGTCGAGTGCCGCGCGCTCCTCGTCGGTGCCATGGCGAGTCTTGGGCAGGCCGGCCACCATGATGAACAGTGAGGCGCCCACCGCTCCGGCGAGCGCTGCCGCGGAACCGCCCCCGGGCACTGGCGTGTTCGACGCAAAGGCGTCGAGCAGCTCGGTCAGCGTGAGCTTCGAGTAATCACTCATGGGTGTCGCGAAACGACTTCTCCTCGCTTGATGACGTCTCGAATGGCCGGAGTCGCCGACTCGCAGCAGCTCGACCAGGTCGCCGCGAACGATGACCGCGTCCATCAACTTGCCCGGCTCGAGGCTGCCGACGCAGTCGGCGCGATCGAGCGACCACGCGGCATTCAGCGTCGACGGCGACGAGCGACTTCCTCGAGCGTCATGTTCATGCCGAAGCACGCGAGCGTCATGGCGAACGGCATCGACGGCGAGAAGCCGCCGCCGGGGTTCACGTCGGTGGCGAGTGCCACCGGCACGCCGCGGTCGATGAGCATGCGCGCCGGCGCGAATCGGCCGAGCTTCAGATAGAACGCCGCAATGGGCAGCAGCACCGCGCACACATTCCGCCGATGCCAGCGCATCCGCTTCAGCCTCGTCTGCGTGCACCAGATGATCGGCCGACCGCGCACCCACCTGCGCAGCCGCCCGGCAGCCGCCGCTCGTCGCGAGCTGATCGGCGTGGATGCGGGCTTCAGTCCGGCGCGCGTGCCGGCTTCGAGAATCGCGATCGATTCCTCGGGCGTGAAGATAGCCGGTGTCGCAGAACACGTCGCACCATTCGGCCAGACCTTCAGCGGCGACGCGCGGGATCATCTCGTTCGACGATGCAGGCGACGTAGTCGGCGCGGCGCGACTTGCACTCGGCGGGGACGTCGTGCGCGCCGAGGAACGTCGGGACGATGTCGATGGTGTGGGTGCGGTTGAGATGATGAATCGCGCGCAGCTGTGTGAGCTCCGAATCGACGGTCAGTCCATAGCCGCTCTTGGCTTCGCACGTCGTGGTGCCGGCAGCCAGCATCTCGTCGAGCCGCGGCCGTGCGGCGTCGGCGAGCTCGGTCTCCGATGCCGCGCCGCGTCATCGCGACGGTCTTCGTGATGCCGCCGCCTTCGGCGGCGATCGTCTCGTAGGTCGCGCCGGCCAGACGACGACGCAGCTCGTCCTGTCGATCGCCGGCGAACACGCAGGTGCGTGTGCGGATCGACGAAGCCCGGGAACGACCGTGCACCCGCGCGCGTCGAGGCGTGTCGCGCTCGTCATGCAGATCGAGCTGACGCGTTCAGCCTCCGACGCCGGGCCGACATAGACGATCACGCCCTGGTGGGCGGCGATCGACGCGTCACGGATTGGCGTGATGTCGCGCTGTGCCGCACCGCGCCGAGGCGCCGGGCCCGCGCACGTCGCCACGAGGCTCGCGTGCTCGATGACGAAATCCGCGGCGATGCGCATGGGTCGAGCGTAACACTTGCGCGAATGCTTTAGCGTTCGCTGATCCTGGCACTGGAGCGTCGTCAACGGTCGAGCCCGGCGACCCGCACCTTCTGTCTGGCGTGAGCGTTCTCCCGAGACGATGGATACGTCCCGCCTGGCGACACCGAGAGCGTCGGCAAGCAGTTCGATCAGCTCGGCGTTCGCGGCTCCGTCGACGGGCGGAGCGGTGAGCCGGACGAGGATCGCCTGCGCCTCGCATGCCGGAGATGCCCGGATTTCGCGGCGCGTGGAATGACTCGAACGTCTATGAGTGCGTGACTCAACCACGCAAATATAGCGTTTTGAGTTACCCTGACCCCATGAGGCCTCAACAGGCCGCTGCCATTCCGATTCGTCGCCGTGGCAATGACATGCAGGTGTGTCTCATTCGAAAGCGGCTCACCGGATCGTGGGGCATCCCGAAAGGGACCGTCGATTCCGGTGAGACGCACGAGTCCACCGCGCTGAACGAGGCGTGGGAAGAGGCTGGCATTCGCGGGCGCCTGGTCGGCGACGCGCTCGGGACTTACAAGTACGAGAAGTATGGCCGTCCGCTGACCGTGATGGTGTTCGTCATGGAAGTGCTCGAGCACCACAAGGACTGGATCGAAGCCGGCATTCGCGAGCGCAAGTGGGTTTCGATGGACGAGGCTGACGTGCTGCTCGTCGAACACCCGGCACACGGCTTCCTGAGTCGCGCGCGCCGATCGTTCCCGGTGGACGCATGACGATTCGCACGCTCGCGGCGGTGGTCGCCGTGCTCTCCCTCGGGCAGGCGACGCGCCAGCGCCCGACCTGATTCTTCACAACGCGCGGATCTACACCGTCGACGCCGCTCGGCCGACCGCTGAGGCGATTGCCATTCGGGGCGATCGCATCGAACGCGTCGGCGGCAACGCCGAGGTGCTGGCGCTCCGCGGATCTGCCACGCGCGTCATCGACGCTCGCGGGCGGAACGGTCGTCCCCGGCCTGCAGGATGCGCACGGACACTTCACCGGTCTCGGTGCCAGCATGCAGAGCATCGACCTGCGCGGGACGACGACCTACGAGCAGGTCGTCGGCATGGTTCGCCAGCGCGCTGCGGCGGCGCGGCCGGGCGAGTGGATCGTCGGCCGCGGCTGGGATCAGAACGACTGGCCCGACAAGCAGTGGCCGACGCACGAGCTGTTGAGCGCCGCAGTCGCCGAACAACCCGGTGTATCTGACACGTGTCGACGGCCATGCGGGTCTGGCGAACCGGCGCGCGCTGGATCTGGCCGGCCTCAGCGCCGCGACCGCCGATCCCGACGGCGGCCGTCTGATTCGCAGCGTCCGGCAGTCAGCCTTCCGGCGTTCTCATCGACACCGCGCAGGGGCTCGTGTCGTCGAAGATTCCTCCGGTCAGCACCGCGCAGCTCGAGGAGCAGATCCTGCTGGCCGATCGCGAGACGCGTCGGCTGGGGCTGACGATGGTCCACGACGCGGGGACAGATGGTCGAACGGTGGACGCCTACAAGCGGCTGATCGATGCCGGCCGTCTCAAGACGCGTCTCTACGTGATGCTGCGCGGTTCGTCTGCCGACGCTGCAGCCGGCGTTCGACAAGGGACCGGTCGTCGACTACGGCAATCATCGTCTGGCCGTGCGGGCGATCAAGGTCGTGGCCGACGGCGCGCTTGGGTCCCGGGGCGCCGCGATGCTCGAGCCGTATTCGGATGAGCCGGGAACGACCGGCCTGCTGACGACGCCGCCGGAGGAGGTGTACGCGCAGACCGCTTGCTGCGTCGAAGGCCGGATTCCAGACCGCGATTCACGCCATCGGCGATCGGGCCAACCGGCTCGTCATGGACATCTTCGAGCGCGTCCAGCGCGAGGTGCCGGGGGCGCGCGCGCTGCGCATGCGCAACGAGCACGCACAGATCCTCGATCGCGCCGAGATTCCCCGCTTCGCCAGCCTCAACGTCATCGCGTCGATGCAGCCGACGCACGCCACATCCGACATGCCGTGGGTGCCGGCGCGGATCGGGCGAGAGCGGATGGAGGAAGGCGCCTACGTCTGGCGCGACGCTGATGGCGGCCGGAGCGACGATCGCCAGCGGATCGGACTTCCCGGTCGAGCTGGCCGAATCCGATGCTCGGCTTCTACGCGGCCGTCACGCGGCAGGATCCGATGGGACAGCCTGCGGCAGGCTGGATGCCCGGCGAGCGCATGTCGCGCGAGGAGGCGCTCGCCTCGTTCACGCGCAACGCCGCGTTCGCCGCGCACGCAGAAACACAGCTGGGCTCGCTCGAAGTCGGGCAAGCTGGCCGACCTCGTCGTGCTGTCGAAGGACATCATGCGCGTTGCGCCGCCGGAGATCCTGACGACCAGCGTCCGCATGACCATCGTCGGCGGAGAAATCGTCTACAGCTCGACGCCCTGACGCGCGAAGGATCACGCGGCGGGGTCTTTCTCTCTCCCGTTCTGCGGCCTGCCGGAATGGCGTCGAGGTGATGCCGGACGTGGATCCATTCCCAGACGGCCAGTGCGCGTATAGAGCCCGGTGTTGATGGCCAGATGCCGCTGCCGGCGCACGGTCCACGCGGCGAAGTTATAGACAGCGCACACAGCCGCCGTTCCCAGCACCACACCGTGGATTGATGCCTTGAGAACTTCGCAGCGGCCGCTGCACAGAATGGGCAGTGGATCGCGCGCCTAGCGCGCCAAGAAGAGGCTGTTCGCGCATGCACCCTAATTGTGCAAGTGCCGTGCCTTCCCGCTGAGTCACATCTGCGCGGCTAGCGCGCGCCAACGGCTCTGCTAGGATCCAACCCGCCGTCGTGAAGACATCAACTCCCCAGTGGATCGTCTCATCGGAGCAACAGGGCCTCCGGCTCGATCGGTTCCTCGCCGCACCGGAACGACTTGGCTCGCGCGGCCGCGTGCGAGCGGCGCTCGAACGTGGTCAGGTATTCCTCAACGACGTCGAGGCCTCTGCGCGGGACGCCGGCTCGCGGCTGGCCGCCGGGGATGTGGTCAGACTGTGGATTGATCGGCCCGGCAGCGCCCGCCTTCGCACCCGCCTCCGCACCTTCGGTGCGACGGCGAGACAGGCTCGTACAGGCGATCTGCAAATCCTGTATGAGGACGAGACGCTGCTCGTCGTGAACAAGCCAGCCGGGCTTCTCGCGGTGCCGCTCGGACGAGACAAGCCGTCGCCGTCGGCCTACAGCCTGCTCGCTGAGCATTTCGGTTCGCGGAGACGAGGCGCACCGTTCGTCGTGCATCGCATCGATCGCGATACGTCTGGGATCGTGGTGTTCGCGAAGACCGCGGCGGCGCAGCGGATCATCAAAGATCAGTTCGCCCGGCGCGAGCCCGAGCGCGTCTACCGGGCCATCGTTCATGGTCATCCGCGCCCGGCCCGCGGCCGATGGCGCGATCACCTGGCGTGGAATGACGATGCGTTGAAGCAGACCGTGACGGATGCGAAGGATCCGAAAGGTGTCGAGGCGATCAGCGACTATCAGGTGCTGGAGACGTTCGGCGACGCGTCGCTGGTCGAGGTGCGGCTGCACACTGGCAAGCGCAACCAGATTCGCATCCAGGCCGCGCGGCGCGGCCATGCGCTGATCGGCGAACGGCAGTACGCGGACGGCCCGTCCACAAAGACGGGCCCTCGCGCGCGCGCGCGCCCACATCCGCGGCAGGCGCTGCATGCGTATCGGCTCGCGTTCGCGCACCCAATCGACGGCCGCCCGCTGACGTTCGAGGCGCCGTTGCCCGAGGATCTGGCCAACCTGCTGGCGCGTTTGCGTGGCAGGGCTTGACCTTGTCCCTGGGGCAGACCCCACTCTCGAATCATGAGAGGAACGGTCATGCATCCCTTCGCGACGGCCGCCGAGATGGCGACCGCCATTCGAAAGAAGACGATCTCGGCGCGTGAGCTCGTGGAGCTCACGTTCCAGCGGATCGAGGCTGTCAATCCGGCGCTCAACGCGATCGTGTGGGAGCTGCGCGAGCCCGCGCTGGCGCGCGCGGCCGAGGCAGACCGGGCGCTGGCCGAAGGCCGTGTGCTCGGGCCGCTGCACGGCGTGCCGATCACCATCAAAGAATCGTTTGCCTATCGCGGCACCCCGAATACGTGGGGACTGCCCGACCTCGCACACGCCATGAGCCCCCGGACGGCGATCGCCATCGAGCGTCTCGAATCGGCGGGCGCGATTGTCGTCGGGAAGACGAACGTTCCGGTGATGCTCGCCGACTGGCAGACCGCCAACCCGCTCTACGGCACCACGAACAATCCCTGGGATCTCTCGCGCACGCCGGGTGGATCGACAGGCGGCGGCGCGGCCGCCGTGGCCGCCGGACTCGGCGCGCTGACGATGGGCAGTGACCTGAGTGGGTCGCTGAGAATTCCGGCGCACTTCTGTGGCGTCTACGCGCACAAGCCTTCTCTGGACCTCGTCAGCATGGAAGGACTTCAGCCTGGTCCCTGGGATGGCTCTCCCGGTCCACCGATGGATCTCGCCGTGGCCGGTCCGATGGCTCGTGATGCGCGCGACCTGGCCCTGGCGCTCGACCTCGTCTCCGGCCCGAATGAAGACGATCGGAAGGCATGGACATGGCGCATGCCCCCGCCGCGCCGTACGCGTCTGCAGGACTTTCGGATCGGCTTCATCGTCGACGATCCGATCGCGCCGATCGCGTCCGACGTGCGCAGGGTGTACGAGGATCTCGTGTCAGCGCTGGGCAAGACGGGCGCGAAGATGCAGCAGGGGTGGCCTTCGGGTGTCGATCTGCGTAACGCAGCTGAGACCTACGGCTTCCTGTTGATGTCGTTTGTGACCGCGGACCTGACTGGAACGAGAGCCTCGACGTTCGATCACGCTCGATGGCTGAGAGAGACGATGCAACGTCTGAGTTTTCGCGCTGTCTGGCAGAAGTACTTCGAAAGCTGTGACGTGTTTCTCCTGCCGGCATCTTTCACCGCCGCGTTTCCGCACGATCACAGTCAGCCCATCGACCAACGCATCGTGAAGACCCCCGAAGGCACGCGTCCGTACGTGCAGAACACGTCGTACTGGATCTCGGTCGCTTCGCTCTCGGGTCTCCCGGCAACGGTTGCACCGATCGGACTCACAGACGAGGATTTGCCGGTTGGCATCCAGATCCTGGCGCCGATGTGGGAGGACAGCACGTCGATCGAGTTCGCTGCGGTTCTGTCGGAAGTAACCGGCGGATTCGTCGCACCGCCAGCCCATGCGAAATGACGCTATGCCTCCCATCGTTTCGAAGCCGTTGGCCTAGAACGAAGTGAGACAATACGCGGCATGTCGACGCCACGCTTGTTTCGAGTGATTCTCCCGGTTGGCGATATCGAATCTGCGGCCACGTTCTATGCCCAACTCCTGGGACAGCCTGGTATGCGCGTCTCTGGCGGACGCCACTACTTCACGTGCGGCGACGTCGTGCTCGCACTCTATAGCCCCAAGGGCGATGGCGACCCGCGCGAGCCGCGTCCGAACTGGGATCACGTCTACTTTGCGGTGGACGATCTCGACGCGGTATATGGCCGCGCACAGAAGCTCGGAGGGTTGTCCACGCACGTTGGCGACGGCAGGATGCCGATGGGTGAGATCGCCACGCGGCCATGGGGCGAACGGTCGTTCTATGTGTCCGACCCCTTCGGCAACCCGCTCTGTTTCGTCGACTCGAAGACACTGTTCACCGGCAGGCCCAGCTGATTCGCAGAGTGATCCTGGCGCTGGCGTTCGCGGCGGTCCTCGGCGTCGCGGTGCTGACGCTGATCTGGCTGGGACAGCGGCGCCTCATCTACTTCCCGGACACGAGCGCCCCGTCGCTCGATCGCGCAGGGCTGACGGGCGTCGAGGCGGTGACATTCGCAACGTCCGACGGACTGCGTCTCGGCGCGTGGTTCGTCGCGGGATCCGGCCAGCCGCCTCGTCCGACCGTCGTCGTCTTCAGCGGTAACGCCGGGCATCGTGAGTATCGAGTGCCGCTGGCTGCGGCGCTCCGCTCCCATGGGCTCAATGTGCTGCTCACCGACTACCGCGGGTATGGCGGCAACCCCGGCACGTCGACAGAAGAGGGTCTTGCGGATGATGCGCGAGCGGCTCGCGCGTATGTGCTTGGTCGTCCCGACGTCGATCCCATGCGTGTGGTGTATTTCGGCGAGTCGCTCGGCGCGGCAGTGGCCGTGCGCCTGGCCGTCGAATATCCACCCGCTGCGCTCGTCCTGCGGTCTCCGTTCGCGACGCTGACGCTGACCGGTCAGCATCACTACCCGATGCTGCCAGTAGGGCTCCTGCTCCGCGATCGCTACCCGTCAATCGATCGCGCGCCTCGAATCACGTGTCCGGTGCTGGTGATCGCCGGCACGCGCGACTCGGTCATACCCTTCGAGCACACACGTCGTCTGTATGACGCCATCACTGCTCCGAAGACGTTCGTCGAGATCGCTGCCGATCACAACGACGAAGCACTGCTCGACGGCGAGGAGATGATCGACGCAATCGCCCGCTTCATCGCCACAGCCGCACGAACGAATCAATAGAGTAATCAGTACAGCTGCTTCTGGTTCCGCTCCTCCATCTCGCACTCGTAGTCCTGCGCCGTGATGCCGGACGGCTTGAGTCTGGTCGAACAGACGTGCGCCATCGACGCCAGCGCGTCGGGCGCCGGCCATTCGGTGTGCACCCACAGCTTCGAGCGGCGGAACGCCTTCACGCAGTGCAGGAAGCACTGCTCGACCTCGACGCCGATGGCCAGCGGCGGCGTCTTGCCCTGCGCCACGCAGCGCGCCAGGAGATCGGGGTCTTTCGTGATCCACGCGCGGCCATTGATGCGCACGGTCTCTTCGCGGCCGGGGACGAGAAAGAGCAAGCCGATATGCGGGTTGGTCACCAGGTTCTTCATCCCGTCGAAGCGCTTGTTGCCGGGGCGATCGGGGATGACCAGGCGGCGGTCGTCGAGGACGAGGACGAATCCCGGCGCATCGCCTTTGGGAGAGACGTCGCACGTGCCGTCGGGACCCGACGTGGCCATCAACAGAAACGGCGAGCGGGCGATGAATGCCCGGAAGTGGTCGTCGAGCGTGGGCCGCTCCTTCAACACGGAGCGCTCCGCGGGCAGGCCGAGCATGTCGCGGAGTTCCTGTTCGCTCGTCACCACGTCATTGAAGGGGCCCATCTGCGTTCTCCGGTCCGGCGAAAGCCGGACACTACGTCCGGCGAGCCGGACACTACGTCCGTAACCGCGGTATCAGCCGCACCGTGTTGTCCCGTTCGATCCCGCGCAGCTCGTCGGCTGTGAAGCCGCTCGCCTGTAGACCCTGGACCTGCGGTGCGCCGTCGAAGAACGGCGCATCTGTCCCGAACAGAATCTGCGTCGTCGGCACGAGCGTCTTGAGCCCGTTCATGTTGACGGGATTCGCCGAGCCAGCGGTGTCGTAGTAGAAGCGCCGCAGGTGATAGAGCCGCGAGTTGGGTTTCGGCTGACCGGCGAGATTGGCGCTGACTGGGGACGCCGACGTCAGCGCGGTCATTTCAGGACCGAGCAGACGACCTGCGACAGAGGTGATCGTGCCGCCGGCGTGCGAGAAGACCCAGCGGATGTCGGCGTACTTCGTCGCCGCCTCGCTGACAACGAGGCTGAAGATCGTCCGCGTCGTGTCCGTCGGATACTCGAGCAGCTGATTGTTCACGCGCGGGATCAGTCCCTGACAGCACTGCGCGTCGGTGGGATGTGTGTAGACGACCGCCTTGCGCCGATGCAGCTCTTCCAGCACCGGTGCGAACTGCGGATCGCCCAGCCACGCGTTGCCGTAGCTGGTCAGGATGCCGACGCCGTCAGCCTTGAGTGTGTCGAGCGCGTAGGCAATCTCCTGCAGGCTGCCCTGCACGTCGGGCAGCGGCAGGACCGCGAAGAGACCGAACCGCCCCTTGTGGTCGGACACCATCTTGGCCGCGGCATACTCGTTCATCTCGCGCGCGAGCGTGCGCGCCTCCTGTGCATCCCCGAACCAGACGCCGGGCGCGGTGATCGAGAGCATCGCAGTCTGCGTCCCGACGCGGTCGAGCGTCTCGACGGCTCGCGCCGGCGAGTAGTCCTTCCAGGCGGCGAACCCGGGCACCGGGCTGACGGCGTTTTTCGCGCCGAGGAACGCGAGAAAGCTGGGTGAGACGAAGTGCTGATGGATGTCGATACGGCGCGCGGCTGCCGATTGTGCCTGAGCCGGCAGATATCCGCCCCGCCAGCAGAGCCCCCGCACCCGCCGTCAGCGTTCCGATAAACTGTCGCCTGGTTGCACGCTCCACCGATGAGCCTCCTGTCACAGCATACAGCCGTCACGCCATGAAGTCCTTCAGCCTGCTAATCGTCGTTCCTGCTCCTCGCCCAGACGCCCGCGCGGCAGCAGCAGCCGGCGAGTCCGGTGCACCGGCTCGACCCGCTCTCGGCCGCGGAGATCACGCTGGTCACCGACGCGTTGTCGAAAGCGGGCCGCATGCCGGCTTCCACGCGCGTCGTGACGATCGAGCTGTCCGAGCCGGACAAGACCTCGCGTGCTCAGACGCGCGTCGGCCGGGCGGTTCTCTACGACTGGAGCTCCGCCGTCACCACCGAGATGACCGTCGATCTGCAGAGCCGCGCGGTCAGCGCGCCGACGACGGTCGCGACCGGTGATCCGCCGGTGCGTCGCGTGGTGATCGATCGCGCGACGGAGATCGCGCTCGGCGATCGGCGCGTCGTGCAGGCGCTGGCGCGGCAGGGCGTCAAAGATCTGGAACGAATCACGTTCCTCGGCGGTCTGGGCGAAGGCACCCGCCTGCCGCGCCGCGGGATCTCCGATTCCGCTCATCGTCTCGCCGCTGGTGTGGGACCCGATCGGCAACGACATGGAAGTGCGCGGCGTCGATGTTCGCGTCGATCTCGTGGGCGGTACCGTCGAAGAGGTGCTCGACGTCCCCGTTCCGTGCCGGGGGCACGGAACCGCGCGTCCCGTCACCACCGCCTGGCCGTCCGCTGCGCCCGCTGGTCGTGTCGCAGCCGAACGGTCCGAGCTTCAGCATCCGCGGCAGCGAGATTCTCTGGGATCGCTGGCGACTGCACTTCGGCGTGCATCCCCGGCGCGGGATCGAGATCTACGACGTCGCGATCGTCGATGGCAACGAGACCCGGCCGGTGCTCTATCGCGCCGGCCTCTCCGAGCTGATGACGCCGTACGGCGATCCCGATTACGTCTCGTGGTTTCCGCGCGATGCCGGCGACTACGGCATGTCGCTCTACAGCGCGACTCGCGCCAGCGCGATCATCGGCGCCGACGCGCCCGCCAACGCGACGTTCGTGCCGGCGGTGTTCACCGATCCGAAGGGCCGTCCGGTCACGGTGCCGCGCGTCGTCGCGATCTACGAACGCGATGGCGGCGTGCTGTGGCGTCACAGCAATCGGGCGAGCACGCGCCAGGCAGCTGGTGCTGAGCGGCTACACGACGGTCGACAACTACGACTATCTGTTCCACTGGATCTTCAGCCAGGACGGCTCCATCGACGTCCAGACGCAGCTGACCGGCGTGATGAACGTGCGGCCGGTCGCCGCCATGCGCGACTCGGCGCACGGTGACGATGAGCTGATGTTCGGGCATCTCGTGGCGCCGCGCACGCGTGCGCCCAATCACCAGCACTTCTTCAACTGGCGGATCGATCTCGACGTGGACGGCGACAGCAATCGCGTGCTCGAGCTGAACACCGCCAACGCCCAGGCGCAGTTGAAGGATCGCGTCGGCGAGTGGTTCGGCATGCGTCAGACGACGCTCAAGAGCGAGGTGAGTGCGCGGCGGGACATGGACCTGTCTACCGCACGCCGCTGGGTGGTCGCGAGCGCCACCAAGATGAACGATCTCGGCCAGCACACCGCGTATGCGCTGCTGCCCGGCGAGAACGCGCCGTCATTTCAGGCGCCGGGGTCGGCGCCGCGACGCCGCGCCTCGTTCCTCGATCATCATCTGTGGGTCACGCTGTTCGATCCACGCCAGATGTACGCGTCGGGCGAGTGGGTCAACCTGATGCGCGAACGCGAAGGCGTCGAGATGTGGAGCGCCGACGATCGGCCGATCGTCGACAAGGACGTCGTACTCTGGTACACGAACTCGGTGCTGCACCTGCCGCGTCCCGAGGACTGGCCGGTGATGCCGGCGCACACGGCGGGATTCAGACTCGTGCCGATCGGCTTCTGGGCGTCGAATCCAACGGCGCCCGCCAGATGACGATTGTTGATTTCGGGATCTGTGATTATCGAACCGTTGGTGATTGGTGATTGTTGATTCGTGATTGTTGATCGAGTACGCGAGAAGCTTGAAACAACGCGCCGCGGCGCTTCGAGCCTTCAATCAAAAATCAACAATCAGCAGTCACCAACTAATCATCAATCCCAGATCGACCAATCACCAATGGTCTAGTTGCGATCGCCGTCCTGTGGATCGGCGGCGTTGCGTTCGTTCGGGGATCGACTCGGGGCGCTGGGGACCGGCGTGCCGGGATTCCTCCAAGCTCCGCGATCGCCTTGGCGGTGTCTTCGTGCACCACCGAGGACGTGCCGCCGAAGCCGAAGCCGCCGGCCAGCCCGCGGGCGTAGTCGAGCGCGGTGTAGCCGCGCTTGTCCGGCGCGTTGATGTTGGCGCCGTTCTTCTGCAGGAACCTGACGACGTCGGTGAGACCCCACAGCGCGGCGCCGTGCACAGCGGTGCGTCCCTGGGTGTCGGCGGCGTTGATGTCGGTGCCTGCCGCGAGCAGCAGCGTGATTGTCTCGATCGCGTCCTTCGGCGTCTTGTTGCGGCCGGTCATGTCCTCTTCGCGCGTCGCGACGTTGGCCGCCATCATGATGCCGTTGACGCCGTTGCGTGTCGCCGCTTTCGGGTTGGCGCCCTTCTCGAGCAGGATCTTGATCACCGGCGTGTCGCCGGCCTTGGCGGCGCGCAGCAGTGGCGTGGTGCCGGCGCCGAGCACGCCGTCGCCGCCGCGATCGAGCTTCGTGCGATAGGGCAGCTGCCGCGCGCAGCGCGGCGTTGACGTTGGCGCCCTTGGCCAGCAGCATCTGGATGATGTCCATGCTGCTCAGCGTCGAGTCGGCTTCCTTCGGCGCCGGACGATTGGACGAGGGCATCGTGTGCGCGTCCACGGCCGCGAACAGCGCCGTGCGGCCGACGTTGTCCGCGACGTTGACATCGATGCCGCGCATCGATCAGCGCGCCGGCGACGTCGAACTCGCCGTTCATCAGCGCCAGCACGAGCGCGGTGTGGCTCTCGGGATCGATGTCGTTGATGTCGGCGCCGGCCTTGGCGAGCACGGTCACGCAGTCCACGCACCCGGCCCGCGCCGGCGAGCAGCAGCGCGGTGAAGCCGCCGGGCGGCAGCCACTTGTCGCGCGGCTCAGCGGTGCGCTGCCGCTCCCAGGTGACGACCGTCGAGCGCGTGTTCACGTCGGCGCCGGCCTCGACGAGCACGCGCACCATCGCCGCGTGGCCCTGCGCGGCCGCCCACATCAGCGGCGTCTGGCCGCGCCAGATATCGCCGGCGTCGACCTTGGCGCCGCGCGCGAGCAGCGCCTTCGCCGCGTCAGCGTTGCCCGTGTGGGCGCAGGTGTGCAGCGCCGTCTCGCCGAGCGGCCCGGTCGCGTTCGGGCTCACGCCGGCCTTGAGCAGCTGCTCGACGACCGCCGCGCTGCCGCTTTCGCAGGCCAGCGCGATTGGCGTCACGCCATAGCGGTTGGCGACGTCGGGCTTCGCGCCGGCCTTGATCAGCCGCTCGACGAGCGCCACGTCGTCGAAGCGCACCGCCCAGTGCAGCGCCGTGGTCCCATCGGGTTCGGCGATGTTCGGATCGATCTTGCTTCTGCAGCAGCGCGACGGCGGCGGCGCTGTTGCGCGTCTTGGCCGCCTCGACGAGACGCAGGTCCTTCGACGCAGCCGTGTCCGCCGCGAGCAGCGCTGCGGTCGCGACCAGCGACGATCGAGAATGCATCGTCAGCATGCGACCGCGCACCTGATTACAGGTTCTCCAGCGTCCCAGTGCTGTCGCCGAGCGCCTCCTGCGTTCACGCCGACCTTGTCGAGCATCGTCACCAGCAGGTTGGTCATCGGCGTGTGATCGGCGTACTTCAGATGGCGTCCGCCCTTCATCTTGCCCGCCGCGCCGCCGACGACGAGGTTCGGCAGCGGGAAGTGATCGTGGGCGTTGCTGTTGCTCATGTTGCTGCCGTAGAGGAGCAGCGTGTGATCGAGCAGCGAGCCGTCGCCGTCCGGCATCGTCTTCAGCTTGTCGAGGAAGCCCTTGAACTGATTGATGTTGAACGTCTGGATGAGGACGTTCTTCTCCATCTTCTCGGCGCGGTTCTGGTGGTGCGAGATCGCGTGATGGCCGTCGGTGACGCCGACCTGCGTGTAGGTGCGGTTGCTGACCTCGCGCGACACCATGAAGGTGATGACGCGCGTGATGTTCGCCTGATAGGACAGCGCCATCAGCTCGTACATCAGCGCCACGTGCTCCTCGAAGTCGAACGGCACGCCGGCCGGACGCGCCGGCAGCTGGAGATCGGCTCGTCGCCCTGGCTCTTCTCCGCGCGCTGGATGCGGCGCTCGATCTCGCGCACGTTCTCCAGATACTGATTCATCGTCTGGCGATCGGAGGGCCCGAGCTGCAGCTGCAGGGCGGCCGCTTCCTTGGTGATCGCGTCGAGGATGCTGCGGTCCTCCTGGATGCGCGCGAGGCGCTCGGTCGGCGTTGCCGCCCTGGCCGAACATCCGCTCGAAGACCTTGCGCGGATTGATCTCCATCGGCAGCGGCGTTTCCGGCGTCCGCCACGACAGCGTGTTCATGTAGATGCAGCCGTAGTCGCGGTCGCACGAGCCGATGAGGCCTGAGTGATCCTCGGTGGCGAGCTCCATCGACGGCAGCGGCGTTGTCCTGGCCGATCGCCTGCGCGGCGATCTGATCGGCGGTGACGCCGGCGAATGCGTCGACGCCCTGCGTCGCCTTCGGCCGCACGCCGCTCAGCCACGTCGTCGGGCTCAGCGAGTGGACCGCCGTCGTGTCGGCAGCCTTGTGGCCGAGGCCGATGACGACGTTCAGCGTAGTCGCGGAAGGGCTCGAGCGGCTTGAGGATCGGCGTGAACTCGAAGCCCGCGCCGACGGTGGCCGGCGTCCACTTGTCCATGATCGCGCCGTGCGGGACGTAGACGAATCCCGAGACGCGGCAGCGGCTTCGCGGCGGTCTGCGCGAGCAGCGTGCGCGCGGGAATCATCGAGTCGAGCAGCGGCAGCGCGAGAGTGGCGCCCATGCCACGCAAGAAGGTGCGACGGGGCAGGCTCTTCTTGGTTATGAACATCGGATCCTCTTGTCCGGCTAAAGCCGGACACTACGTACTGGTCTCTCGTCCGGCTGAAGCCGGACACTACGCACGTAATTTTGCGCCGTCTTCATCTGGAACGGCACGCTTTTCACGATACCCAGCACGACCGACGAGAACCGGTAGTTCTGCGCCGCGCTGGCGCTGGCAATGCCGCGAATGACCGGCATATCCGTGTATTCCATGCCGCGGCCGAGACCGTAGGTCATGAGCTTCTGCGTCACCGTCCGGACGAACAGCTCGGGCCGCTTCAGCACCGCTTTTCGCAGGGCGACCGGGCCGTCGACGCGGCTGCCGTCGGCGAGCTGGCCGGCCGGGTCGATGGTGCCGCCCGGCTCCTTCACGCGCCACTCGCCGATGCCGTCGAAGTTCTCGAGCGCGAAGCCGAGCGGGTCCATGACGCGGTGGCAGCTCGCGCACGTCGGCGTCGCGCGGTGCATCTCGAGACGCGCGCGCAGCGACTTCGCCTCCTCGCCCGGCTGGTTCTCCTTCAGGTCCGGCACGTCCGGCGGCGGTGCCGGCGGCGGCGTGCCGAGGATGTTCTCGAGGATGTACTTGCCGCGCAGCACCGGCGACGTGCGATTCGGATACGACGTCACCGTCAGAATGCTGCCCTGACCGAGCAGGCCGCGGCGCTCGTCGTTCGTCAGCATCACCTTGCGGAAGTAGCTGCCGTAGACGTTCGGGATGCCGTAGTGCCGGGCCAGCCGCTCGTTCACGAACGTGTAGTCGGCGTTGAGCAGATCGATCAGGCTGCGGTCCTCGCGCATGATGCTCTCGACGAACAGCTCCGTCTCCTGACGGAACGCCTGACGCAGCTCGTTGTCGAAGTTCGGGAAGTCGCCCGGCGTCGGGATGTGGCCCTTGAGGTTGCGCAGCATCAGCCACTGGCTGGCGAAGTTGTCGACGAGCGCGCGCGACTTCGGATCCGCGAGCATGCGCTTCACCTGCTGCTCGAGCACGGCCGGCTGACTGAGCGTGCCCTTGCGCCGCGAGCGTTCAGCAGTTCGTCGTCGGGGATCGAGCTCCACAGGAAGAACGAAAGACGCGACGCGAGCTCGATGTCGGTGACACGTTCAGCCGCAGGGCCGGTCTTGCCGTTGAGGCCGCCGCTGCTTCCGTGCGGAACAGGAACTTCGGACTGGCGAGAATCAGACGCAGCCCCTGCTCGATGCCCGTCGTCGAAGTTGCCCTTCTTCCGGCCCGCGTCATAGAGCGCCAGGATCGGCTCCATGTCGGCGCTCGGTCACCGGACGGCGATAGGCGCGGCGTCGCGAGGTTGGTCAGGATGCGGCGCGCGCATGCGGCTTCGGCCGACGCCTGCGCGGGCTTGCAGGCGAAGACGCGGCGGCGGCTCGGCGTGTCGCCGGGGCCGGTCGGGTTGAACGGACCCGTCACGTTCACGTGATCGATGATCGGGATGCCGTTCATGTTCTGCAGATCGTGATCGCGCTCGTGCGGCTGCAGCGGCTCGTCCGACTCCGACGCGTTGCGCTTGGCGAACGTCACGCCGACCATGTGCGGCCCGGCCTTCACCTTGACGCGCGTCTTCAGCCGCTCGTCGATCTTGTTCGCCGCCTCCGACATGTTGGTGTCCGACGCGCAGGTTGTCGGCGTCGCCGCCCACCGGCACCGCGAACACGCGCTCGCCGTCGATCGACACTTCGAAGCTGATGCGCGAACTCGAGCCCGTTCATGTAGCCGACGATGTTGCGGAGGAGGAAGATGGCGAATTCGTACTCGGCGTCCTGCGGGAAGTTGTGCCGGAAGCAGCAGGCCGCCGCGCGTGCCGAGCGGCAGACCTTCGACGTGATCTTCCTGCGAGTCGTCCGGTGGGATGCGATACGCCAGCCGCACGACGTCGGTGTCCGATCCCGACGGCGAGGCTGCTGATCCGGCGCGCCGCCGACAGATACTGCTCGAGCAGCGACGGCGACACGCGCAGCACGCCCGCGATGTTGTCGAACCCGTGGCTCTCATCGTCGGCGGGCAGCAGATCGGTGACGTCGACCTGCAGATCGAGCAGGTCGCGAACGGCGTTGCCGTACTCGGTGCGATTCAGACGATGCACGGGCTTGTAGCCCGGATCTGGTGGTGCCCTGCGCCGCGCGATCGAGCGTCTGCTCGAGCGACGACCGCGAACGCGTTCGAGCGTCGGCTCGTCGGGACGCGGCATGCCCTGCGGCGGCATCATCCCGCCGCGCAGCTTCATCACGACCTTTTCCCAGACGTCGGCGTGCGCGGCGGCGTCGGCCGGATTCATGCCTTCGAGCGAGAGGCCGCCGGTCTTCACGCGCGCGCTGTGGCAGGTGAGGCAATACTTCTGGACGAGCGCCGCATCTGGAATCGATGCTTGTAGAGCCGGTCCTTTGGCGGAGCGGCCGGAGTCTGCGGGGCAGGCGTCCTGACGCCGGGCCGGCGGCTGGCCGCGTCCGTTCGGACCGCGCCGAACCGGAGCGTGCCCTGCGGATCAGCGCTGACGCCGATCGACGCGATCAGCGCGATGGCCCGCGAGAATACAGGCCGGTCTTCATGGACCGATTGCGCCCACGGACATACCTCTAGTTACGCCCAGACGGAGCGTGGACTATAACATTCCCGTCCGGCGATTCCGGACCGGGAACGGGACAATATTATGACCCGTAAGTGGCTGTGCACGCTAGGGATACTGCTTATGGCCGGTCTCGTCTCGGCTCAACAGCGATGGCTGGCCGCGGCCGACAGGGGCCTGCAGACCGACGGGCGTCTCACCGAGTTTCCGCTGCCGAATCCGGGCAGCGGTCCGACGACCATTGCGCTGGCTCAGGACGGGACGCTCTGGTTCACCGAGAGCGCCGGGCAATCGCATCGGCCGGATGAATCCCGACGGCACCGGCCTGAAGGAGTTCCCGCTGCCGAACCCGAACAGCTCGCCGCGGATCATCGCGCTCGGATCCGACGGCAACATGTGGTTCTCGGAGCACACCGGCAACCGGATGGGCCGCATCACGCCGGACGGCACCGATCACCGAGTTCCCGATTCCGACGCCCAACAGCATGCCGCGCGCGATCGCGCTCGGCGCCGACGGCAACATCTGGTTCGGCGAGTTCGCCGGCGGCAAGATCGGCCGCATCACGCCGCAGGGCGTCGATCACCGAGTTCCCGATCCCGACGCCCGACAGCGGTCCGCGCGCGCTCGCCGCGGGACCCGACGGCAACATCTGGTTCTCTGAATTCAACGCCAGCAAGATCGGCCGGATCACACCGCAGGGTGTGATCACCGAGTTCGCGCTGCCGCGGCCCAACTCGGGCCCGGGCGACATCACCGCCGGCGCCGACGGCAACATGTGGTTCGTCGAGCTGGCCGGGACGATGGACGGCCGCAAGCCGGATGGCAATCGCGTCGGCCGGATCACGATGGACGGCGAGATCACCGAGTTCCCGATCCCGAGTCAGACCGGCTCGCCGATCAACATCGCCGTCGGTCCGGATCGCAACATCTGGTTCACCAAGGGCGGCGTCGTCGGCCGCGTGACGCCGGACGGCGCGATCACCGAGTTCCCGATGCCACGCCGAACGCCGGCGCGACCGGACTGACCGCCGGCAGCGATCGTCAGCCGCCGCGCCGCTTGACGAATAGGCTCTGGGTCGCTGCAGTCGGCGGCGAACAAGCTCGCGTTCCTGACTTTCAAGTGACGACGAGCATGCTCGCGGCAGCCAGCGAGGCTCGGACCGACTATCCGCCGGAGACCTGCCTCCGGGTTCATGGCGCCGAATGTCGTCGACTTCTGAGTGCGCTCGTCTGGGTCGGCATCTCGGCTCGGCGCCGGCGCGTTCGGCTACATCGCGCTCGCGCGCGGCGAAACGATCAGCGCGGCCTGGCTCGTCGTCGCCGGCGGTCTGCACGTATCTCGTCGCCTACCGCTTCTACTCGCGGTTCATCGCCGAGAAGGTCTTCGGGCTCGAATCCGAAGCGCGCGACGCCGGCCGAGCGGCTGAACAACGGCCGCGACTTCGTGCCGACGAACAAGTGGATTCTCTTCGGCCATCACTTCTCGGCGATCTCCGGCGCCGGTCCGCTGGTCGGCCCGACGCTGGCCGCGCAGTTCGGCTTTCTGCCCGGCACGATCTGGCTGATCGCCGGCGTCGTGCTCGGCGGCGCGGTGCAGGACTTCCTGATCCTGCTGCGCGTCGATGCGCCGCGACGGCAAGTCGCTCGGCCAGATCGCGAAGGAAGAAGTGAACCCGGTGGCCGGCCTCGCCGCGATGGTCGCGATCTTCGCGATCATGATCATCCTCCTCGCCGTCCTCGCGCTGGTCGTCGTCAACGCGCTGCGCGACAGCCCGTGGGGCCTGTTCACGATCGTCGATGACGATTCCGATCGCGCTCCTCATGGGCCTGTGGATGAACAACATCCGCCCGGGCAAGGTGGCCGAGGCGACGGTGATCGGCATCGTCCTGCTGCTGCTCGCGCTGGTCGGCGGCCAGTGGGTGTCGCAGAGCCCGACGTGGGGCCCGGCGTTCACCTGGTCGGGCACGCAGCTGGCGTGGGCGGTGATGGTCTACGGCTTCATCGCCTCGGTGCTGCCGGTGTGGCTGCTGCTCGCGCCGCGCGACTACCTGTCGGCGTTCATGAAGATCGGCACGATCCTCGTCCTCGGCATCGCGATCATCTTCGTGATGCCGCCGCTGCAAGATGCCGGCGGTCACGCAGTTCATCGACGGCACCGGGCCGGTGTTCGCCGGCAAGCTGTTCCCGTTTGCGTTCATCACCATCGCGTGCGGCGCGGTCTCCGGCTTCCACGCGCTGATCTCGAGCGGCACGACGCCGAAGATGCTGACGCTGCGAGACCGGACGCGCGTCTGGTCGGCTACGGCAGCATGCTGACCGAGTCGCTGGTCGGCGTGATGGCGATGATCGCGGCGGCGACGCTCGATCCGGGCGTCTACTTCGCGATGAACGTCGGCCCGGCGACGCTCGGCACGACCGCGCAGTCGGCGGCGCAGGCGATCGCGCAGTGGGGATTCACGCTGTCAGCCCGAGCAGATGACGACGCTCGCGAAGCAGATGGGTGAATCGACGCTGCTCTCGCGCACCGGCGGCGCGCCGAGCCTCGCCGTCGGCATGGCCGGCATTCTCGCCAGCGTGTTCAGCGGCGCCGGCCTCGCGCTCTGGTATCACTTCGCGATCATGTTCGAGGCGGTCTTCATCCTGACGACGATCGACGCCGGCACGCGCGTCGGCCGCTTCATGCTGCAGGAGCTGCTCGGCCACGTCTACACGCCGCTCGGTCGCACCTCGTGGTATCCGAGCATCCTCCTCTCGTCGGCGATCGTCGTTCTCGGCTGGGGCTACTTCCTCTATCAGGGCGTCATCGATCCGCTCGGCGGCATCAACTCGCTGTGGCCGCTGTTCGGGATCGCCAACCAGCTGCTCGCGGCCGTCGCGCTCTGCGTCGCGACGACGGTGCTCGTGAAGATGGGCAAGCTGCGCTACACGTGGGTGCCGCTCGTGCCGCTCGTCTGGCTGGCCGCGGCGACGCTGACCGCGGGCTGGCAGAAGGTCTTCTCGCCGGATCCGAAGCTCGGCTTCCTGTCGCACGCCGCGTCGCTCGATCCGAACGCACCCAACGCCGCGCGGATGATCTTCAACGATCGTCTCGATGCCGCGCTCGCGCTGTTCTTCATGGCGATCGTCGTCGTCGTGATCCTGGCGTCGGCGCGCGAGTGGTATCAGATCGCGGCGCGGAAGAAGACGCCGGAGGTCAACGAGGCGCCGTTCGTCGAATCGAGGCTGCCGGCGTAACTGAACACGCGAACCTCGAACGTCGTCTGCAAGACTTCACGTGCCGACGACACACAGAGGCACCGAGCGGCTCATCAGCTGAATTCGTTTTGCGGGGGCCCGTGTCGAAGCAAACGCAGAGAAGACGTTTCCTGATCCAAGGTAGCCGCGCCGCCCTCGGGTTGAGTGTGTGTCCACAAGTCGCGTGCTCGCCGTCCCCACAGCCGACGGCCTGTCCAGACCAAGGTCCGTTGGCAACGCTCATCGCCGACATAGAGAATCGTGGACGTGGGCCTTCAGACAGGTGAAGTTGATACGTGAGCTCCTCGGTGCCTCAGTGCCTCGGTGTGTCGTGATCAAGTGAAATCATGTTTGAGTTTTGCATTTTGAATTTTGAGTGGCGGAGACCTCGATGACTCTTCACGATCGACGCGCCTTTCTGGCCAGTGCTCTCGGGGCGGTCGCGGCGGCGCGAGTCGCTGCGCAGGCGCCGGCGACCCGTCCTCCAGTCTCACCGGTGCCGACGCAACGCGATTGGTCGCGGCTCGAGCCGATGCCGTATCCGGACCCGGACATCGTCGCGCTCTCGCCGGCGTTCCAGCGCTACATCATCTTCAACACGGTCATCAGGCGCTTGCACATCGGCACGCTAGTGGGCCGAGGGACCGGCGTGGAACGGTAACGGCCAGTATCTGGTGTGGAGCGACATCCCGAACAACGTGCAGATGCGGTGGATCAACGAAGACAGCCGCGTGACGACGTTCAGGAATCCGTCCGGCTACAGCAACGGCAACACCTTCGACTACGAAGGCCGTCAGCTCTCGTGCGAGCACGGCGGGCGACGGGTCGCGCGCTACGAGCGCGATGGCACGGTGACGACGATCGCGGACAAGTTTCAGGGCAAGAAGCTCAACTCGCCCAACGACGTCGTCGTTGCGCCGGATGGTGGCATCTGGTTCACCGATCCGTTCTACGGCATCCGTGGCAACTACGAAGGCTTCAAGGCGGAGCAGGAGTCGAAGGAAGCGGTCTACCGCGTCGACGGCAAGACCGGACAGATCGCAAAGGTCACCGACGAAGTGGGGCAGCCGAACGGGCTGTGCTTCTCGCCCGACTACAAGAAGCTCTACGTCGCCGACACAGGCATGCCGCGCGACATCAAGGTGTGGGACGTCGACGGTCAGACGCTGCGCAACGGCAAGCGGCTGACTCAGCTCGATATTCCTGGAACCGGCGCGCCGTCAGCGGCGGACGGCATTCGCTGTGACGCCGACGGCAACATCTGGGCTGGCGCACGGCCTGGCGTGCAGGTGATTACGCCAGCCGGCGAACGCATTGGGATGATTCGGTTGCCGGAGACGTGCGCGAACGTGTGTTTCGGCGGTCCGCGCCGCAATCGCCTGTTCATGACCGCGAGCCAGTCGTTGTATGCGGTCTATGTGGAAACGACGGGCGCTCACATCGCGTAACTCAAAACGAAAAACGCAAAACTCAAACAGTGTCCGGGCTTCGCCCTCGCAACCCGCTAAGCGGGACGAGCGCGGAGCGTCAGCTCCGCGTGGACAGTGTTTGAGTTTTGCGTTTTGAATTTTGAATTACGCGGTCGGTCTGAGCTGCAGCAGCCGCCCCTCGCGCTGATCCTGCTCGCGCACGAACTCGAGCGTGTTCTGCAACGCGGCGATGATCGACTCGAGCATCACCTCTGACTCGCGGCGCTTCAGCCGCATCCCGTCGATCTCGCGCTGCACGTCTTCGAGCTGCGCCTGCGTCCGCTGCATCAGGATCCCGACCTGACCCTCGGCCTCGCGGACGATGCGCGTGGCTTCGGCCTGGGCGTTGGACTTCATGTCGTCCGAGGTCCGGTGCGCGCTCATCAGCGCGCTCTTCAGCGTGCCCTCGAGCTCGCGGTACTGAATGAGTGACGTCTCGAGTCGAATCACATCCTGACGGAGCCGCTCGTTCTCGCGCAGCGCCTGCTCGTAGCCGTCAGCGGTCTCGAGCAGGAAGGCGTTGACCTCAGCTTTCTCGTACCCGCGCATGGCGGTGTTGAACTTCGCCTGCCGCACGTCGAGCGGCGTCGGGGCAGAGTGGCGATCGGGCGACGGCAAACGCCGTGACTCGACGACCGGTGAGAGGTCTTCAGTGTTCGACATGTCGGCTCCCAAAAATCGCTGTACCCACCCGCACGATCGTCGCCCCTTCCTGAACGGCCACCTCGAAATCCCCGCTCATGCCCATCGACAGCTCGCGCAGCATCGAGGCGGGAACACCGGAGGCCTGCCACCGGTCGCGAAGCTCGCGAAGCTGGCGGAACCAGGGCCGCGATTCTTCCGGCGTGTCCGGAAACGGCGGCAGCGTCATCAGCCCGACGACCCGGGCGGCGCGGCATGCGGCCGCGGCTTCGAAGAGCCGCGCCACCTCACCGGGCGGCGTACCGAACTTGGCCGCTTCCCCGGCGAGATCCACCTGAATCAGCAGTTCCGGCGCGTGACGGCTGTCGGCGGCTGCCTGGTCCAGCTTCTGGATGAGCTCGACGCTGTCCACCGACTGAATCATCGCGAACGCCGGCGCCGCCTTTCGGGCCTTGTTCGTCTGCAGGTGGCCAAGCAAATGCCACCTGATTGATTGGTCGGCAGATCGCTCGATCTTCTGTAGGGCCAGCTCGATCTTCTGGAGGGCTTCCTGGACGCGGTTTTCCCCGAAATCGCGCTGTCCGGCGGCGAAGGCTTCGGCGACGGATTCGAGGGGGAAGGTCTTGGAGACGGCGACGAGACGGACGCTGGAGGGATCCCGACCGGCTGACCGGGCCGCAGACGCGATGCGTTCGCGGATTTCAGTCAGCCGATCGGCAATAGACATCGGCCCGAACGTTTCGAGGACTATTTCTTCAACATTTGCTGCAAAGCCGGCAACGCCGCCTTCACTTCCGCTGCCTTGGGACCGTTCGGATCCACCTTGAGGTAGGCCTCGAGCGCCGCCACGGCTTCGGGAATCTGTCCGAGGTTGAGTGCGGTCATGCCGAGCTGATACTGCCCCATCGAATGGTTCGGGTCGGCCTTGGTGGCGGCCTCGAACTGCGTCTTCGCTTCGGCGAACTTGCCGGCGTTGAAGAGAATCACGCCCTGGTTGTAGGACGCTTCGGCGCCACCGCCGCCGCCGCCGGCCCCCGCGTACTTGGCAGCGTTCGCGCTGGCCTCAGAGGCGAGGTCGAACTTCTTCTGCGAGTTATAGAGGTTGGCGAGCGCCGTGTACGCATCGGCGTTATCCGGCTTCAGCTCGATCGCCTTCTTGAACGACGCCTCGGCTTCCGCGGGCTGCTGTTTCGCCATCTGCGACACGCCGATGTTGTAGTAGCAGTCCACGCACGTCGGGACCTTCGCGATCACTTCCTGGAACTTGGCGATCGCCTCGTCGTGACGGCCGGCCTTCATCGCTTCGACAGCCGCACCCGCGCTGGCCTGAATGGCAGCGGCGGCTTCCTTGTCCGCGGAGCTCACGCCGGACGAGGTGCTCAGCGTGAAGGACATCGGATTGTTCGGACCCTGGCGGACGTTGGCGTTCAAGGTCTGCGTGCCGACCTTGTCCTTTGACGCCGTCACCTTGTAGGCGCCCGACGACAGACCGACCTGCAGGAAGTCACCGTTCTTGTCGGTCTTCGTCTGGGTCTTGCGGTTCGCGTCAACCGCCTCGAAGAGAACCGTGGCGTCCTGCACCGGCTTGCCTTGCGCGTCCGTCACTTTGCCGCGCACCACGCTCTGGGCGAGCGCCGGGGCTACCGACACCGCACACAACACTGCCACTGCGACGACGCCGCGGAACAGATAGGTCCGCATCGAAACCCTCCGTGTAGGGGCCGCCGTCAGGCGGCCTGGGCCGGCCAAAGCCGGCGCCTACGTTAATGTTTTACGAGTCCGTATGCTAACAGTCTACTTGAAGAATTGACCCACCGTTGACAGGTCGTAAGTCACCGGCGCCGGAGGCAGGGAGGCAAGAAACCGGCGGCCATAGCCCATTGTGCGCAGCCGCGGGTCGAGGACGGCCAGCACGCCCCGGTCGGCGCGGTGCCGGATGAGCCGGCCCAACCCCTGTTGGAGCGACAGGATGGCCAGTGGCACCTGATAGTCGGCGAAGGCATCGCCGCCTCGCGCCGTAATCGCATCGATACGCGCCGAGGTCACCGGGTCGCCGGGAGACGCAAACGGCAGCTTGTCGATCACCACGCAGCTGAGGGCCTCGCCGACGACATCGACACCCTGCCAGAAGCTGGAAGTCGCCAGCAGGATCGCGTTGCCTGCGGAGCGGAACTCGTCGATCAGCGCCGACCGCGGCGCCGTGCCCTGCACCAGCACCGGATAGGGGACGGCCATTTCCACGAACGGCCTGACCGCGTGCATCACCTTGTAGCTGGTGAACAGCACGAACGCGCGGCCCTGCGAGTGGGTGACCAGCGCGATCGTCTCGCGCGCGACCGCTTCGACAAACGACGGCGACTTCGGCGGCGGCATCCGCCGCGGCAGATAGAGCAGCGCCTGTGTGCGGAAGTCGAACTCGGACGGCACCCGGATCTCGTCCGCATCGCGCAGGCCGAGCCGTCCCTTGACATACGCGAACGAGCCGTCCACGGCAAGCGTCGCGGACGTCAGCACGATCGTCCGGTAGCGATCGAACAACGACTCGCGGATGATCCGGGACACGTCGATCGGCGATGCGCGAAGAAGAAAGCCCCCCTTGCCTCTCGTCTCCACGAAAAAGACGTAGTCGGGATCGTCGGCGCGCATCAGGAATCGCAAATCGTTCCGCAGCTCGCCGGCACGTCTCTGCAGCGTCGCGATCGTCTCATTCACGTCGACCACGGCGCCGGGCTGATCAGACGATGGCTGCTGGATCAGCGCCAGCGTCGCCTCGAGGCCTTCAAGGGATCCGATCAACGCCAGCGCGTCGGCCGAGTGCTCGCCGAACGCGTCAGCGGTGTAGCGGACGCGCGCTTCGCCGGGATTCTGCACGCGTCCGAGTGACAAACCGGTGAAGAACCCATGCGCATGCATCGAGACGCGCGTCAGCGCTCGAGCCAGCGTCTCGGCCTGGCGCGGCTCAAAGGACGAGGTCGCCAGCAGGCGATGTCCATCGCGCAGCAGATCGTCCACGCGGTAGTTGCTGAACGCCACGCCGAAGTACTGCGTGGCCACGTCTTCGAGCTGATGCGCTTCATCCACCACCAGCGTGGCGCACGAGGGAATCACCTCGCCGTAGGCGCTCTTGCGCACCGACGCATCGGCGCACAGCAGATGATGATTGACGATGACGACGTCGGATTCGGCGGCGCGCTGGCGCATCAGCGTGACGAAGCAGTCGCCGTAGCGCGGGCATTCGGTGCCGAGGCACGTGTCGGCCTCCGCAGAGATCTCCTTCCAGAGCGGCAAATCCTCGGGAAGGTCGCGCAGTTCCGCGCGGTCGCCGGTCTTCGTCGTCTTGGCCCAGTCCTGAATCACCGGCAGGAAGACCGCTTTCTCGGGCCGTTCGAACAGGTCGCCGCTCTCATCGGCCTCGAACGTTTGAAACCGGTGCAGGCACAGATAGTTCGAGCGGCCCTTCATCAGCGTGGCCGAGAAGGACAGGCCGAGCGCGTCCTGCAGCGTCGGCAGATCCTTGAAGAAGATCTGTTCCTGCAGGTTCTTCGTGCCGGTCGAGACCAGCACGCGCTGCCGGCTGAGGATCGCCGGGATCAGGTAGGCGAGGGTTTTGCCCGTGCCGGTGCCGGCTTCGGCGAGCAGCGTGCCGCCGCGCTCGATGGCGCCGGCCACCGCCGCTGCCATCTGCCGCTGGCCGTCGCGCGGCTCGAAGCCGGGGAGCGTGGTGGCAAGCGGGCCAGAGTCGGAGAAGATAACAGAGATGTCGGTGCCGAGGTTCGCGTCCATCTCGAAGAAGATCCAGTTTACGGCAGCTCTGATCGTCTTCGCGCTGGTGGCCTCGCTGCGGTTCCTGTCGTTGACCGGATTTCCCGACGATCACTATGTGCACCTGGCCGGGGCGCAGCAGATGTTGCACGGCGAGTGGCCGTCGCGCGACTTCGTCGATCTCGGCGCGCCACTCACGTACGCAATTTCTGCAACTGCCCAGGCGATCTTCGGACAGCGTCAGCTGACCGAAGCGCTGCTGATGGCGTTCGCGTTCGGTCTTGGGGCCGTCCTGACCCTTCGCGCCGGCGTGGCGCTGACCGGCTCGGTCATCCTTGGCGTCGCCGCGGCGCTGATCGAGCTGCTCGTCTTTCCGCGCACCTACAGCTACCCGAAGATGGTGCTCTACGCGGCGGCGGCCGTGGCATTCCTCTGGTACGCCAGCCGTCCATCGCGCGCGCGCATCATCGGTCTTGCCGCGCTCGCTGCGTGTGCCGCGCTCGTTCGGCACGATCACGGGCTCTATATCGGCATCGCCTCGGTGGCGGCGGTCGCGCTGTCGCCGATTCCTTCCGACCGCTTGAAAGGCGGTATGTCCGTCGCGACACTGGCCGCCGCGGTGTTGGTCTTCATGCTGCCGTATTTCATCTACCTGCAGACGGTGGACGGCATCGTCGCGCACCTGCAGCGCGGCGTGGCGTTCACCGCGCTCGAGGTGCCGCGGCAAAGTCTGTCGATTGCCGGGCTTCCCTTGTACGATGCCTGGCTATTCGCCGCTGTGTGGATCGCGCCGATCGCAGCGCTCGCGGTGCTCGCGGTTGCGCTCCTCCGTCGTCGCGACGGTGCGTGGGTGATGGCGCGCCGTGTCGCGCCGATCGTCGTGCTCGCTGTCGTTGGGAACGCCGGTCTCATCCGCGATCGCCTCGATGTGCGATTGCCCGACGCGGTCGTGGCCCCGGCGCTGTTGATGGTGTGGCTGGTGTATCAGGCATGGCGAATGCCGCTGCGGCCGGTGGGCGCTGCGGCGCGGGTGGTTGCTGTTGTCGCCCTGCTGGTCACGATGAGATACGCAGCGGTGATGGGCAGCGTGGAGGAACAACTCGATCGAGCGACTGTGCTGGCCGGACTCGATCGCATTCCCGAACGGCTGGTGTCGCTCGTGCGTGACATGGACCGGCCCTGGGCAGGGCGTCTGGTGCCGTCAGCGGTCGCCGGCGAGCTGCGGCCGTTTTTCGACTACGTGCCGCGCTGCATTCCACCGGACCAGCGTCTGCTCGTGGCCGCGTGGCTGCCCGAGATCGCGGTGCTGTCGCAGCGCGCCTTCGCCGGTGGTCAGATCTGGTTCATGCCTGGCGCGCTCAAGGCGCCTGCCGATCACGCGCTCGTGATGCGACGGCTCGAAGACGAGCACGTCCCGGTCGCCGTGTTTCGTCGTCCGGCGTACGACGACCTGGCTCTCGAATTTCCCGAGCTCCATTCGTACATCACGGGACGGTTCACCGAAGTCGACCACTGGTCGCTCGGTGGGCACGATGAGGTGCATCTGCTCATGGCCACGAAGGACGCGACCGGGACGGATGCGAAGACCGGGTGGCCGTGCTTCAGGCGTACGTAGTGTCCGGCTTCAGCCGGACTGGTGCGTAGTGTCCGGCTTTAGCCGGACCGGATCTAGTTCGAATACAGCGGAAAGGCCCGGCAGAGGCGATCGACTTCCTGCTTCACCATTCCCGCCACACGCTCATCGTCGGGCGCGGCGAGGACGCGAGCGATCAGTTCGCCGACGACATCCATCTCGGCCTCGCGCATGCCGCGTGTCGTCAGCGCCGGTGTGCCGATGCGAATGCCGCTGGCCACCATCGGCGGGTTCTGATCGAAGGGGATCGCGTTCTTGTTGACGGTGATGCCCGCTCTCCCGAGCGCGGCTTCCGCGGCCTTGCCGGTCACGCCTTTGGAGAAGACGTCGACGAGCATCAGGTGATTGTCAGTGCCGCCGCTGACGATCCTGAAGCCCTGGCTCGCGATGGCGCCGGCCAGTCGCTGTGCGTTGGCGACGATCTGCCGCTGATACTCCTTGAACGCCGGCTCCATCGCTTCCTTGAAGCACACCGCCTTGGCAGCGACGATGTGCATCAGCGGTCCGCCCTGAACACCCGGGAAGACCGAGCGATCGAGGTCCTTCGCGTACTGCGCACGACAGAGAATGAGACCTGACCGCGGACCGCGCAGCGTCTTGTGCGTCGTCGAGGTGACGAAGTCGGCGTGCGGCACGGGGCTCGGATGCAGGCCGACGGCGACGAGCCCGGCGATGTGCGCCATGTCCACGACCATCGGCGCGCCGACGGCTGTGGCCACGGCGGCAATGCGCGGGAAGTCGATGATGCGCGGGTAGGCGCTCGCGCCCACCATGATCATCTTCGGCCGGTGCTGATGCGCGAGCCGCTCCAGCTCGTCGTAGTCGATCCGCTCGTCGTCTTTGCGCACGCCGTACGGCACGATCGTGTAGAGCTTGCCGGAGAAGTTCAGCGGATGGCCGTGCGTGAGGTGACCGCCGTGCGCGAGGTTCATGCCGAGGACAGTGTCGCCGGGATTGACGATGGTGAAGTACACCGACATGTTCGCCTGGGCGCCCGAGTGCGGCTGCACGTTGGCGTGATCGGCGCCGAACAGCGCCTTGGCGCGCGAGATGGCGAGCGACTCGGCGACGTCGACGAACTCGCAGCCGCCGTAGTAGCGCTTGCCGGGGTAGCCCTCGGCGTACTTGTTGGTCAGCACCGAGCCGGCCGCCTCGAGAATCGCGCGGCTCACGAAGTTTTCCGACGCGATCAGCTCGAGGCCGTCGTTCTGCCGCTCCTTCTCGTTGCGAATCGCCTGCGCGATGTCGGGGTCGGTGTCGGCGAGTGAGCGCTGCGTGAAGGACATCGTGGCGGGTTCTGGCATGGCGGAATCTTACTATTCAATGCGCAATGCTCAATGCCGAATGCCCAATGCCCAATGGAGCGAGCTTGCCTTTTAGTCATTGAGCATCGAGCATTGAGCATTGTGCCTTCCGTCGTGATCAGCGCCCGCGGAGAGCAGCGCGTCCGGGGTGGACATCCCTGGATCTATCGCGCCGACGTCGTCGATGTCGATGCCGATGGCGGCGACATCGTCCAGGTGATCGGACCGCGCAAGCGGACGATCGGACAGGCGCTGTTCAGCGATCGCTCGCAGATCCCGATTCGGATGCTGACGCTGGGCGAGGAGCCGGCCGGCGAGCTGCTGCTGCGATCGCGTCTGCAACGCGCGATTCAGTTCAGGGAATCACTGCAGCTCGACGCGACTGCGTACCGGCTGGTACACGGCGAAGCCGATCTGCTGCCCTCGCTGGTCATCGATCGCTACGCCGACTATCTCGTCGTGCAGGCGCTGTCGCAGGGGATGGATCGGCTGCTGCCGACGATCACGACTGTCCTGCAGGAGCTACTTGCGCCAGCCGGCATTCTGGCGCGCAACGATCCGAAGGTGCGAGCGCTCGAGGGGCTCGAGCAGACGATTCAGGATCTCGCCGGCGCCATCCCCGACTCGGTGACGGTGCGCGAAGGGCCGATCGAGTATCGAGGTCGATCTGCGTCGCGGGCAGAAGACCGGCCTGTTTCTCGATCAGCGCGAGAACCGCGAGGCCGCGACTCGCTACGCACGAGGACGGCTGCTCGACTGGTTCAGCTACCACGGCGGGTTCGCGCTGCGTCTGGCGAAGCAGTGCACGGACGCCGAGGCGATCGACATCTCGGCTGACGCCGTGCAGCGCATTCGGGCGAACGCCGCCCGCAACGACGTCCCGCATCTCAAGGCGCGCGAGGAGAACGTCTTCGACGAGCTGCGGCGGCTGGAGAAGGCCGGCGCGCGCTACGACACGATCGTGCTCGACCCGCCCGCCTTCGCGAAGAACAAGGCCTCGGTGCCGAATGCGCTCGCCGGCTACAAGGAGATCAACCTGCGCGCCATGCGCCTGCTGGTGCCCGGCGGCACGCTCATCACCTGCAGCTGCTCCTACAACGTCAACGAGGAGATGTTCGGCGCCGTGCTGCACGAGGCGTCGGTCGACAGCCGCACGCCGGTGACGATCGTCGAAAAACGCATGCAGGGCCGCGATCATCCGGTGCTCGTCGGCGTGCCGGAGACGCACTATCTGAAGTGCTTCATTCTTCGGCGGGTGGAGTAGAGATCGAAACGCAGAGGGCGCGGCCTGCCGCAGTCCTCTGCGTTCTCTGCGGCCTCTGCGTTGAAATACTCCGTGATCTCCGCTTCCTCCGTGGCCGCGTGACATAATCGCCCTTCTTATCTGAAAGGCAGCTCACATGGCGCGCATCTTCCGTCCTCGTCTCCCCGGCGCGGTTTGCGCTCTCCTGTTCACGATCGCGCTCACTGCGATCCCGGCGTTCGCGCAGGAGCCATCTCCCGCACCACCAGCTCCGCAGCCCGAGCCGATACCGGGTACGCCGGCGCAAACGCCGCCCCCGCCGCCCGCTCGGTGGACTTGGCGCGACGCCGGTCATCAGGCCGTACGACAGGGTCATCACGAAGGAAGCAAAGTCGGACGAGGGACTCTTCACCGTTCACCGGATCGGTGATCGGCTCTATCTACGAGATCCCGGCCGCGCAGCTGAACAAAGAGTTCCTCTGGGTCAGCCAGATCGCCCGGACGACGGTCGGTGCGGGACAGGGCGGGCAGGCGGTTGGCAGCCGCGTCGTGAAGTGGGAGCGCCGCGGCAATCGCGTCCTGCTGCGCGGCGTCTCGTACGACATCGTCGCCGATCGCCGTCAGCCGATCGCGCAGGCAGTGGAGGCCGCGAACAACGACACGATCCTGATGGCGTTCAACATCGAGGCGCTGGGCAAGGACGACGCGCCGGTGATCGACGTGACGCGTGCTGTTCACGACGGAGGTGCCGGAGTTCAGCGGCCGCGCCCGCGTGCGGTCGCGCGACGTTCGACGCGTCGCGCTCGTTCGTCGAGCGCGCCGTGTCGTTCCCGGACAACATCGAGGTCGAGGCCACGCACACCTACTCGACGCGGCGTCGAGCTCCAGGGACCCGTGACGACGCCGCAGGCGCTGGCGAATCAGCCGCGCGCCGGGCAGCGCCAGCGTCGTCATGCACTACAGCATGGTGAAGCTGCCCGAACAGCCGATGATGCCGCGCGTGTTCGACGAGCGCGTCGGCTACTTCACCGTCCAGCAGATCGACTACGGCCGCGACGAGCACCGCGCCGCAGCGCCGCCGCTACATCTCGCGCTGGCGGCTCGAGAAGAAGGACCCGAACGCGGCGATCTCCGAGCCGGTGAAGCCGATCGTCTTCTACGTCGATCCGGCGACGCCGGCGAAGTGGGTGCCGTACATCAAGAGCGGCATCGAGAGCTGGAAGCCGGCGTTCGAAGAGGCCGGTTTCAGGAACGCGATTCTCGCCAAGGACGCGCCGTCGAAGGAGCAGGACTCCGACTGGAGTGCCGAGGACGCGCGCTATTCGGTGATCCGCTGGCTGCCCTCGACGACCGAGAACGCGTTTGGTCCGCATATCGCGGACCCGCGCACCGGCGAGATTCTCGAGGCCGACATCCAGATGCACCACAACGTGATGAACCTGGCGCGCGACTGGTACTTCGTGCAGGTCGGTCCGCTCGATCCGCGCGCCGCGAAGCTGCCGCTGCCCGACGATCTCGATGGGCCAGCTGATCGAGTACGTCGCGGCGCACGAGGTCGGGCACTCGCTCGGCTTCCAGCACAACATGAAGGCGAGCTCGACGTATCCGGCCGAGAAGGTCCGCGACCGCGAGTGGGTCAAGAAGATGGGCCACACGCCGACGCTGATGGACTACTCGCGCTTCAACTACGTCGCGCAGCCCGAGGACCGCATCGACCCGGCCGATCTCATCCCGAAGATCGGTCCGTACGACAAGTGGGCGACGATGTGGGGATACAAGCCGATTCCGGGCGCGAAGACGCCGGACGAGGAGAAGACGACGCTCGACGAGTGGGCGCGCGCGCAGGACGCGACGCCGTGGCTGCGCTTCACGACGCAGGACTCGCTCGGCGCCGATCCGGGCGAGCTGACCGAGGCCGTCGGCGACGCCGACGCCGTCGCGTCGACGCGCTGGGCCTCAAGAACCTCGAGCGCGTCGCCGGCATGCTGCTTACCGCGACGAAGCGGCCGGGCGAGCCGTACGACGATCTCGAGGAGGTCTACGGGCGTCTGCTCGGCCAGTGGGTGCTCGAGATGAATCACGTCGCTGCGGTTGTCGGCGGCGTGCAGTCGCGGCAGAAGATGTCCAGCCAGGACGGCCTGCGCTTCGAGCCGCTGCTCGCGCGAGCGGCAGCGCGAGGCGATGCTGTTCCTGAGCGACGAACGCCTTCACCACGCCGAGCTTCGTCATCAAGCCCGATATTCTCCGACGGATCGAGCCGGTCGGCACGCTCGACCGGATCCGGACGAGCCAGCAGCGCGTGCTGGCGACGCTGCTGGCCGAAGCCGCGCATCAACCGGCTGGTCGAACAGGAAGCGATCGACGGCGCGACCGCGTATCGGCCGACCGAATTCTTCGCCGACCTGCGCCGAGCGGTCTGGCGTGAGGTCGACGCCGCGTCGGTGCAGATCGATCCGTATCGCCGCAACCTGCAGCGCGCGTATCTCGACGCGATGAGCGACAAGGTCAACGGCCGGGTGAGCGGCGAGTCACGTCCGCTGGCGCGCGGCGAGCTGCGGGCGCTCGATACGTCCGTCCGCGCGGCGATCGCCAAAGCCGCCGACCGCACGACGCGGCTGCACCTGCAGGACGTGCGCGATCAGATCGCGAGGATCCTCGATCCCAAGTTCGCGCCGCCGACCGCGCCGCCGACCCTGCCGATCATCTTCGGCCTGGACGGGGCCGACGAACGATCGGCTGCTGGTTCGACTACGCCATTCGAGTCGACAGATGAGCGCGGATCGTCATCCGGCGTTCTGCGCATGACCAACTTCGTCGACTACCGCGATCGTGTCGGATCGAATCCCGACAAGCAGTTCAAGGCCACGCTGTTTCAGAGCGGACGGCTGATGCTCGGGCTGAACTGCCTCGAGCCGGGGCAGTCGCAGCACGCCCACACGCACGGCGATCAGGACAAGTTCTATTTCGTCGCCGAAGGCGCCGGTGAGTTCGTC
>CAVSKE010000018.1:0-56257 GCA_963728305.1 uncultured Acidobacteriota bacterium | reverse complement strand
TGGCAGACACCCAAACCGTCGAGATTCAGATGCCCCAGATGGGCGAATCGGTCACCGAGGGGACCATCCTCGAGTGGTACGTCTCCGAGGGTCAGGAGATCGCCGAGGGCGACACGGTCGTCGAGATCTCCACCGACAAGATCGACGCCGAGGTCCCCGCGCCGGCGAGCGGCGTGATCACCAGGATCCTCGCCCAGGTGGACGACACGGTGGCCGTTGGCCAGGCGCTTGCCGAGATCGACCCGAACGGGTCGGGCAACGGCACCGCGCCGCCGGGTGCCACGGAGACCGGGGAGGGCGACGCCGACATCGGAGAGTCCAACCCGGAGGAGCTGCTGGAGTCCGCGCAGGGCGCGGACGCCGGGGCTAGCGACGAAGTCGCGGAAGAAGCGGCAGGGCCTGCCGCCACGCTGGAGCCTGCACCCGACGGCGGCGGACGCGAAGCGGAGCAGCCGTCGGTGGTTATTGCCATGCCGGAGATGGGTGAGTCGGTGACCGAGGGCACGGTGCTCGAATGGCGCGTCGCCGAGGGCGATCAGGTCAACGAGGGCGACACGGTGATCGAGGTCTCCACCGACAAGATCGACGCCGAGGTCCCCGCGCCGTCGGCCGGCACGATCACCAAGCTTCTGGTCCAGCCAGACGACGTCGTGAAGGTCGGGCAGCCCCTGGCGGAGATGAGTGCGGCGGCCGGTTCGGAGGATGCAGGCGGCGGACAGGAGACAACACCGCGGGACGAGACCGTGCCGGCTGACGCCGGTGCCGCCGCTGTGGACGGCGAGGGCCGCGCGTCGCCGGTCGCCCGGCGGATGGCGGCCGAGCGCGGCGTGGACCTTGAGTCCGTGGAGGGCTCGGGCCCGGGAGGCAAGGTGGTGAAGGCGGACGTGCTGGCAGCCGAGGGCAACGGTGCCGCCCCCGCGGCTTCCCCGAGGGCGGGTGAGGCCAAGCCCCTTCGGGGCCCCGCGGCGATGCTCGCGAAGGCCATGGACGAGAGTCGGACGACCCCGACCGCAACATCGTTCCGCACGCTTCCCGTCGACACGCTCGATGCCAAGCGCAAGGCGATCAACGCCCAGCTCAAGGAGCGCGGGATCAAGCTCTCGTTCACGCACCTGATCGCGTGGGCCATCGTCCGGGCCGCGACCGAGTGGCGGGTGATGGTCCGGACCTTCGAGGAGCGCGACGGCAAGCCGTTCGTGATCACCGACTCTCCCGTCAACCTCGGGATCGCCGTGGACGTGGAGAAGAAGGACGGTTCCCGCAGCCTGATGGTGCCCTGCATCAAGGGCGCTGACGACCTCGACTTCGCCGGCTTCCACGGCGCGTACGAGGACCTGATCAACAAAACCCGCGAGAACAAGCTGACGCCGGACGACTTCCAGGGCACGAACATCTCGCTGACGAACCCGGGCGGCCTTGGAACAGTCGCCTCCGTGCCGCGCCTGATGACGGGCCAGGGCGCGATCATCGCCGTCGGCTCGATCACCTACCCGGTCGAATGGGCCCACGCGCCGGCCGAGAAGATCAAGGCGCTGGGGATCTCGAAGGTGACGACGATGACGTCCACCTACGACCACCGGATCATTCAGGGCGCGGAGTCCGGCTCGTTCCTGCGCCGGATCGACCAGCTCCTCCAAGGCGAGGACTCGTTCTACGAGACGGTCGCACACGACCTCGGGGTCCCGGACCGGGTCGTGGCCCAGGCCCACCCGGCGTCAGCGTCCGCCCCGCCTCTGCCCGTCGCCGGCACGACCGCGGCACCGGCCGGCGCGATGGTCACCGCCGAGCCCGACCGCGAGCTGCTCCAGGCGGTACAGGCTGCGACGTCGCTGCTCAAGGCGTTCCGCACGCACGGGCACCTGGCCGCGACCGTGAACCCGCTGGCAGAGTCCGCGCCGAAGGGCGATCCGGCGCTGGAGCCGGAGAGCCTGAACCTGACGCCCGAGCTGATGGAGCGGATCCCGGCCTCGATCCTGCGGATCGGCGTCGAGGGCGAGACCCTGCTGGATGCGCTGCCGCGGATGCGCGAGGCGTATTGCGGCACGATCGCATACCAGATCGAGCACCTCTCCTCGCATCAGCAGCGGATGTGGCTGCGGGAGATGATCGAGACGGGCGGGCATCGCACTCCGCTCACCGCCGACGAGAAGCGCGCGCTGCTGCGACGCCTGACCGACATCTTCCAGTTCGAGCGCTTCGTCCAGAAGGCCTACCTCGGCCAGAAGATGTTCTCGGTCGAGGGCCTCGACGCCGTCGTCCCGATGATCGACGGGCTGGTCTCCCAAGCGGGCGCCGGCGGCGCCGAGGAGGTCGTGATCGGGATGGCCCACCGCGGCCGGCTCAGCGTTCTCGTCCACAACCTGGGGCGGTCGCCGGAGTCGATCATGGCCGAGTTCGAGGGCGCCAAGGCGCTCGACCGCGTCAAGGCGATCGCCGCGATCCCGCATTCCGGCACCGGCGACGTGAAGTACCACTACGGCGCCGAGGGCGTGATGACGACGGCCGACGGCGAGGAGATCCGCGTCCGCCTCTATCCGAACCCGTCGCACCTCGAGTACGTCGATCCCGTCGTCACCGGCGGCGCTCGCGCAGCCCAAACCGAGCACTCGGGCCCGCGCCTGCACCACAGCCCGAACGTCGCGGTGCCGCTGCTGCTGCACGGGGATGCCGCCTTCCCGGGGCAGGGCGTCGTTGCGGAGACGCTCAACCTGCAGTCCCTGAAGGGCTACTCCACCGGCGGCACGATCCACATCATCACCGACAACCAGGTGGGATTCACCACGGACGCCGAGGAGGCCCGCTCGACGCCGTACGCGGGCGACCTCGCGAAGGGCTTCAACTGCCCGATCATCCATGTGAACGCCGATGACGTCGAGGCGTGCATGTCGGCGATGCGGCTGGCGATGTCGTACCGCGAGCGGTTCGGCCGCGATGTCGTCATCGACCTGATCGGCTACCGCCGCTACGGCCACAACGAGACCGACGAACCGGCCTACACCCAGCCGAAGATGGCCGCCCAGATCAAGGCGCATCCGCCGGTCTCCGAGATCTACGCCGAGCAGCTCGTCAAGGAGGGCGTGGTCACTCCGGATGACGTCGCCGCCGACGCCAAGGAACGCCAGGAACGCCTTTCCCAGAAGCTCAAGGACCTGCGGGCGAAGATGGAGACCGGTGACTACGAGGACCCGACCTCGACGCACATCGGCACTGGCGAGCTCGACCGGACGAAGTCGCCGGAGGTCGAGACCGCGGTCTCGGAGAAGCGGCTGCACTCGCTGAACGAGGAGCTGCTGAAGGTGCCGGACGGGTTCGCCATCCACCGGAAGCTGCGCAAGCCCCTGACGCGCCGGCTCGAGATCCTCGACGAGGGACCGATCGAGTACGGCCACGCAGAGGCCCTGGCCTACGCGTCGCTGCTGACCGAGGGGACGCACATTCGGCTCACAGGGCAGGACACGGAGCGGGGCACGTTCTCGAACCGCCACCTGGTGCTCCACGACGAGAAGACCGGGCTCCGGTACGCGCCGATGCAGAACCTGAGCGGGGCGCTCGCGCCGTTCGAGATCCACAACAGCCCGCTGTCCGAGATCGCGTGCCTGGGCTTCGAGTACGGGTACGCGGCGGCGTCGCCCGAGAGCCTGATCCTCTGGGAGGCGCAGTTCGGCGACTTCGGGAACGCGGCCCAGGTGATCATCGACAGCTTCATCGTGGCCGGCGAGTCGAAGTGGGGGCAGACGACGCGACTCGACCCTGCTCCTCCCCCACGGCTACGAGGGCTCGGGCCCGGAGCACTCGAGCGCCCGGATCGAGCGGTTCATCCAGCTGGCCGCCGAGGGCAACATCCGGCTCGCGAACCCGACGACCGCGGCGCAGTACTTCCACCTGCTCCGCCGGCAGGCGCGGATCGCGAAGCCGCGACCCCTGATCGTGTTCACGCCCAAGGGACTCCTGCGGCTACCCGGCGCGGCGTCCAGGCTCAGCGACTTCACCGAGGGCACGTTCCAGTTCGTGCTCGACGACCCGGGCGCCACCGGCCGCGAGCAGGAGATCACGAAGCTGGTCCTCTGCTCGGGCAAGGTCTATTACGACATCGACGGCCACGAGCGGCGCGAGCAAGCCGGGAACGTCGCGATCGCCCGGGTCGAGCTCCTCTATCCGTTCGCGCGCGACCAGCTCCGCACGCTGATCGAGCGCTACCCGAACCTGAAGCAGATCGTGTGGGTCCAGGAGGAGCCGAAGAACATGGGCGCGTTCAGCGTGATGGCCCGGCGCATGCCGGAGCTCGTGCCGGAAGGCGTCGACTTCAGCTACATCGGCCGGCCCCAGCGCTCGAGCCCGTCCGAGGGCTACCCGGCGGCGCACCGCTCCGAGCAGGAGCGGATCGTGCTGACGGCGCTCTCGTAGGCGGCAAGCGCACCGGGCGGGCTAGGATCCGGCAATGCCGTCGCGCGACCAGGTTCGGGGTGCTGCGCCGGCCACGGCGGACGAGGGGGCGATCGCCCCAGATCACGGGGCGCGCGTACCTGCGCCTGATCCTGCTGGGCGCCGCGATCGGGATCCCGGCCTCGCTGTTGGCCGTGGGGTTCCTGGCCGCCGTCCACGAGCTCGAGGACGTGCTTTGGCACGACCTCCCCGACGCGCTCGGCCAGGAGTCGCCCCCGTGGTACCTGATTCTCGGACTGCCGGTGATCGGCGCTTTGATCGTCGTCCTCGCGCGGCGCTCGCTTCCGGGCGATGGGGGCCACAACCCCGTGGACGGTCTCAACCCGGCGCCGACCCCCGCTGCCTACGCGCCGGGCGTTGCTCTCGCCGCCCTCGGCAGCCTGTCGTTTGGCGCAGTCCTCGGCCCCGAGGCCCCCCTGATCGCGCTTGGCTCGGCGCTCGGCATGCTGGTCGCCCCGTGGGCGAACCTGGGCCAACAGGAGAAGGCGGTGCTCGGAACCGCGGGATCGTTCGCCGCGATCGCCGCCCTGTTCGGTGGGCCGATCCCGGCCGGGGTTCTGCTGATCGAAGCGGGGGTGGGAATCGGGGCCAGAGTGATCCCGTTGCTCCTGCCGGGCCTGGTGGCCGCCGCCCTGGGGTATCTGATCTTCACCGGGCTCGGGGACTGGGGCGGAATCGACGAGACGACGCTGGCGGTGCCCGACCTCCCGGCCTACGACGGAACCAACATCCCGGATCTGCTCGTCGGCGTCGCGGTGGGCGTTCTCGCCGCGATCCTGATCGCGGCCATCCACCGCTTGGCGAGGGAGGTCGACGGGCTCGAGGGCCGCCGGCTCGGCCTCACCTCCCTGCTGACTCGCCGGGGGCGGCGCGGTGGGTGCTCTCGCGCTCGCAGCCGACGGACTCGGCGCCGATCCCCAGGACGTCCTCTTCTCGGGCCAGCAGTCCCTGCCAGGCCTGCTCGCCGAGGGCTCGGCGGGGATCGTCGTCGTCCTGCTGGCCGCGAAGGGCCTCGGATACGCGATCAGCCTCGGTGCCGGCTTTCGCGGCGGCCCGGTCTTCCCGGCCATCTTCATCGGCGTCGCCCTGGCCACCCTGGCCGTGATCGCGTTCGACGTCTCGACGACGCTCGCTGTCGCGGTCGGGACCGCCGCCGGCATGGCTGCGGCCACCAAGCTCGTATTCAGCTCGCTCGTGATCGCAGCATTGCTGGTCGGATCAGGGGGAGCCGACGCCGTGCCGGCCGCCGTGCTCGCGGCGGTCGCCGCCTGGATCACCGTGAACGCGCTCGAGCGCGCACGCCAGCCCGAAGCGCTGCCCGTGACAGGCGGCTGAACGCCGTCTGCCGCCGTGGCGGGCGCGATACTGGCCCCGCCCAACCGATCCGGAATGATGAGCCCCAGCGAACGCCCCCCCGACCAAGGCACCGCCTTCCCGATGCTCGGAGGCGTGCTCGGGCGCCGGCCGCTGACGGCGCGCAGAGCGGCCGGCGTCATCAGCATCGTGACCGTCCTCCTGACGGTGGCGGGCGGCATCCTCATCCGGCTCGTCGACGACGACAGCATCTCGAGTCTCGGGGAAGGGCTGTGGTGGGCCGTGCAGACGCTGACCACCGTCGGCTACGGGGATGTGGTCCCCGGCGGCACGGCCGGCCGCATTATCGCGACGGTCGTCATGCTCAACGGGATCGCCTTCCTCACGGTGATCACGGCCGCGGTCACCGCCACGTTGGTCGATCAGATACGCCGGGGTCGCCAGGAACCGCCCGAGCAAGACGTCCCCGATGGAGCGCTGGCGACCAGCCTGCAGGAGATCAGCTCCCGGCTTGACACCATCGAGGCATCCCTGGCGAAACGAGATCGCGACTAGGACCCTTCGTCGTCCTCATCATCCGACGTAGCCTCCTCCGCTTCCTCTTCCGCTCGCGACAGATCCTCGGAGATCCGTACCACCGCGGAGACGAGCGGCGCCGCCAGGATCAGCCCGATGGTGCCGAACAGGGCGCCACCGGCGATCGTGACGATCAGGACCGCCAGCGGATGGATTCCGAGCGCCGCTCCCATCGCAAGCGGCTGCACGAGCTGCTGGAGGACGCTGTTGGCCAGGAGCTGGACGATGATCATGCCGCCGGCCGCGTCGGCTCCCGCCGCCGCCGAGGGCGATCAGGACCGCGAATGCCCCGGCGGCCCAGGCGCCGAGATACGGGACGTAGGCGCCGACGAACGTCACCGCGCCGATCGTGCCGGCCAGCGGGATGCCCAGGATCAGCGCGCCGATCGTGACCACGACGGCGTTGAACGCCGCGACGATCGTGACTCCCAGGAAGTAGCCGCGCAGGGCTCCGAGCGTCGCGCTGGCCGATGACGTGGCCGACCGACGGCGGGACGCCCAGGTGGCGCTCACCCCAGGCGCGGATCGAGGGCCCGTCGCTCAGCAGGAAGAACAGCGAGAGCGCCGTCATGGCGAGGAAGAACACCAGACCGGAGAGCGCGCTGAGACCCTCGGCGAGTCCGCTCAGCAGATGCGAGACGGCGGCGCTGACCGAGTCGCTGCCCTCGTTCTTCGCGTTCTCGGCGCCGGACGAGCTGACGCCGGCGTCCTTGAGCCAGTTGGCGAGCGTGTCCTTGGCCTCGGAGAGATGGCCGTCGATGCTCGTCAGCTCGCCCGTGATGCCCGTCGAGGACCAGGACGAACAGACCGACGCCGATGGCGACGATGCCGAGCAGCACGAGGGCGGCGCCCAAGCCGCGAGGAAGGCCACGCCGCTTGAGCCAGCCGACGACCGGAGACGCCACGGCCGCGATGACCGCGGCGGTGATGACCGGGGCGACGATCACCTGGGTCAGCGCCATGAGCCAGACCGCACCGACAAGGAACAGCGCCACGCCGACCAGCAGCCAGGCGGTGAATCCGACGTCGCGCAACCATGATGGAGCCGCGAAGACGCCTGACAGCGCCCCGGGCTCGATCTCGATTACGTCCTGATCGGGCGGCGGCCCTGCCTCCGCCCCCTCGTGCCGGCGTCGGAGCCGCAGCCGAGCTCGGATCGGATTCACGCCGTCAATCTATCCCGTGCATCGGCCGTCTGAGGATTTCTCGCGGGTGGTGGCAGATCCGTGCGTCAGTGAGGCCTGATGCGGAGCCGCGGTGGCGCCGGAACGTCTGTCGTCGCTGACACGTCCCTGCGAAACTTGGGAAGCCATGTCAGAAGCGGAGATGACAGCCCCGGGATCCGATCGCCCCTCGGACGCGTTGCGCCGGCCCGAGCCCGGGCCCCTGTACCCGATCGTGAAGGTGGCGTCGTGGGTTGAGCTCGGTCTGTTCGCGATCCTGCTGGTGGTCTGGCTGGTCCCCGGTCTCGAGCACGAAACGTTCTACGCCGGTCTCGCTCACGGCATCGGCTTCATCGCCCTCGCGATCTTGATCTGGATCGCGGTGCTCCGCCGCGAGGCGCCGTACACGCTTCTGGCGGCGACCCTCACGCCTGTGGGGCCGGTGGGCAGCGTGATCGCGATTGAAGTGCTCGAACGCAGAAAAACCCGACCAAAAGCTATTTCTTGTTGACACCGAGACAACGGATCGGTCAGAATGGTTGCGTACCGCGCAGGGAGGTGATGGGACCAATAGGGACTTTACGAAGCTCGTCCCCGGCCAGTCCCGCCTCCGGGGGCGATCGCGTCGGCATCCCTCCCTGGCTACCGACGCGCTAGGCGTGGGCGCGGGCTGTGTGGACCCCCTGCCTCCCACAGCCCCGCCCCGCCTGTTTTCGGGTCCATAGGCAACGGGCGCAGCGGCGTCCCGGGATACTGCGGCCGTGTCGGCGGAGAACCTGGAGGCTGTGCGGGCGTCGGTTGAGGCGTACCGGCGGGGCGATTATGTCGCGGCGTCGGCGTATCTCGCTTCCGATGTTGTCTGGGAGGTCGGGCAGGAGTTGCCGGCGCGCGGACCCGCCGCCGTTCGGGAAATGTGGAAGCGCTGGGATAGCGACTGGGACGAGCTCGAGACCGTGGCCGAGGAACTGATCGACGCCGGGGACCACGTCGTTGTGGTCATTCGGTATCGCGGCCGCGGCCGCGGGAGTGGGGTCGAGGTCGACGACCTGCGGTTCGAGGTCCACACCTTCCGTGAGGGCGAGTGCGTGCGCAAGGTCGATTTTCCGACACGGTCTGCCGCTCTTCAGGCCGCGGGCCTTGAGAGATTGGGGCCCTAGCGCAGCTCGCGCAGCACGCGGTGCAGGATCCCGCCGTGGTTGTAGTACTGGACCTCGTTCGGGGTGTCGATGCGCAGGCGGGCGTCGAATTCGATCGGGTCGGCGCCGTCCCGCGAGGCCACGACGTGGACGTGCCGCGCCTCCGAGGTGGGCTGCTCCAGGGCCTCCTCAAGGCCTGACAGGTCGAACGTCTCATCGCCGCTGAGGCCGAGTGACTCGGCGGTCTCGCCATCCGGGAACTGCAGCGGCAGCACGCCCATCCCGATCAGGTTGGATCGGTGGATCCGCTCGAAGCTCTCGGCCAGCACGGCCCGGACGCCCAGGAGCGCCGTGCCCTTGGCGGCCCAGTCGCGTGACGAGCCCGAGCCGTACTCCTTGCCGGCCAGGACCACCAGCGGCGTGCCCTCGCCCGCGTAGGCCATCGCGGCCTCGTAGATCGTGGTCTCCTCGCCGGCCGGGAAGGTCCGCGTGAAGCCGCCCTCGCGCTCGACCAGCTTGTTGCGCAGCCGGATGTTCGCGAAGGTGCCGCGGATCATCACCTCGTGGTTGCCGCGGCGCGAGCCGTATGAGTTGAAGTCGCGGGGCTCGACTCCGTTGTCGATCAGCCACTGCCCGGCCGGGCTCGCCTTTTTGATCGCCCCGGCGGGCGAGATGTGGTCGGTCGTGACCGAATCGCCCAGCACGGCGAGCACCCGAGCGCCGGAGATCGGCTGGACCTCGGGCGGCTCGGATTCCATCCCCTGGAAGAACGAGGGCTTGCGCACGTAGGTGGAGTCCGGCCACGTGTAGCGGTCGCCCGACGGGGTGTCGAGCCCGCGCCAGCGCTCGTCGCCCTTGAACACGTCCGCGTAGCTCTTGGTGAACATGTCCGAGCGCACGGCGTCGGCCACGGCCTGCTTGATTTCGTCGCTCAAGGGCCAGACGTCGCGCAGGTAGACCGGCTCGCCGTCCGACCCCTCGCCCAGGGAGTCCTCGAAGATGTCGACGTCCATGCGGCCGACCAGCGCGTAGGCCACGCACAACGGCGGCGAGGCCAGGTAGTTGTTGCGCGTGTCCTGGTTGATCCGGCCCTCGAAATTGCGGTTGCCCGAGAGGACGGAGCAGACCACCAGTTCGTTGTCGTTGACCGCCTTCGAGATCTCCTCCGGCAGCGGGCCCGAGTTCCCGATGCAGGTGGTGCACCCGTAGCCGACGAGGTTGAACCCGAGCTGGTCGAGGTAGTCGTCGAGCCCGGCCTGCCGCAGGTAGTCCGTGACCACGGTTGATCCGGGTGCGAGCGAGGTCTTCACCCACGCCTGGCTCTGGAGCCCGCGCTCGACGGCCTTCTTCGCGAGGAGCCCCGCGCCCAGCATCACCGAGGGGTTCGACGTGTTCGTGCAGCTCGTGATCGCCGCGATCACGACCCGGCCGTGGTCGAGGGTGGTCTCGGTGCCGTCCTCGAGGGCTACCGGCACCTCCTTCGCCGCCGGATGCGGCGTCGTGGTCGCGCTGACGGCCTCCCGCGGCTTGCCGTCCTCTCCCGACTGGCCGTTCGGCGGGTCCGAGGCGGGGAACGACTCTTCGATCGCCTCGTCGTAGCCGTTGCGGAGCTTCTCCGCGGCGCCTTCGTCGAACTCGGCGAGCGACTCGAGGAACGCGGGCTTCGCGTCGGTCAGCGAGATCCGGTCCTGCGGTCGTTTCGGCCCGGCGATCGATGGCTCGACGCTCGCCAGATCGAGCTCGATGGTCTCGGAGAACGTGGGCTCCTCGGAGTCGGGGGCGTGGAACATCCCCTGCTCTCGCGCGTAGGCGTCGACGAGCTCGATCAGCTCGGTTGGCCGTCCCGTGAACTCGAGGTAGCGCAGCGTCTCCTGGTCCACCGGGAAGATCGCGCAGGTCGACCCGAACTCCGGCGACATGTTCCCGATCGTGGCGCGATCGGCGAGCCCGAGCGTGTGGAGCCCGGGTCCGTAAAACTCCACGAACTTGCCCACCACCGCGGCACCCGGCTCTCCATCACTTCGAACAGGATGTCGCCCTTGGCGGTGCCGCCGTAGCCCTTGCGCGTCTTGTAGTAGTCGTGTCCGGCGACGCCCTTGAACCGCCGCGCCGGATACTGAAACCAGCTCATGCCGCCGACGTCGGCATCGAGCCGCGCGTCGCCGTCGGTGACGATGTCGAGGCCGGCGCGCTCCTGATCCTTGAGGTGCGCGCCGACGGCGTCGGTGTACTGCTCGCGGAAACGTGAGTCAGCGAGCGCATCGCGAAACGGCCGCGCGCCGACGTTCTCGGTGTACCAGCTCGGACGCGGGATCGATCCGGTGATCGTCGTCGGCAGCACGACTCGAGCCGTCGCGGTGTACATGTTCTTCGCGTCTCAATGCTCGATGCCAAGGCCGATGCTCTACGTCGCTCTGAGCGTCCGGCATTGAGCATCGGCATCGCTACGTCGTGCCCAGGCGGCCGCTCAACTTCAGCGTCCGCACGATCAGATACGCGATCGCGATCACGATCCAGATCGCGATGATCGCCGCCGAGCTCGACCCGTCCGATCGGTGGTGCACCGCGCCGCGCCGACGTGCTCCCACACCAGCAGGAGCAGCGCCCCGCTCGTCCACGCGAACGGCGTCCCGTATTCCTTGCGCAGCACCTTCAGCCAGTCGAACTCCGTGCCGCGCAGTGTACCGGAGAGCCCGCGCAGCGACGGCAGCCATCGCGGCACGCGGCGACAGTAGTCGGCATAGGCTCGCCGAACCGTCCGTACAGATACTGCTCCTCCGCCGCGACGATGCAGACGTAGGCGAAGACGAAGAACGGCACCACGATCAGATACATCGCCCAGCCGTTGTGGACGATCGCGAGTCCGAGGAACAGCAGCAGGTTGGCCAGATAGAGCGGGTTGCGGCTGTGCGCGAACATGCCGGTATCGACCAGCGCGTTCGCCCAGACCTGACGGTTCTGCCCGCCGCGCGTGATGTAGACGAGACCGATCACCAGCACGCGCAGCGACTGTCCGAGGAGCGACACCAGGATGCCGATCGCGTCCACCGAGATGATCGGTGGCGATCGACGCCGCCGGCGAGGCTGGGACGGGTGCCGAACGCGACCGTCAGCAGGACGACCGGGAACAGGACGTCCCGGACGCGAAAGATGACATTCCCGATGCGCGCGGCGGTCGACGCGCGCGCCGCGGTGACTTCACTTGATAGCAATGATGCCGCAGAAGTTGTACCACTTGAAGAAGACGTCGACGTGCTGGAATCCGACATGTCGGAGCAGCCGCTTGTTCTCCTCGAGACGGTACGGGATGAGGACGTTCTCCAGCGCCTCGCGCTTCTGCGCGATTTCCAGATCGCTGTAGCCCTTGCGGCGTTTCATCTCGTAGTAGTGGTTGATGAACAGCCGATTGAACGTGGAGTGCTCGCCGAGCACCTTCTCGACGAGCAGGAAGCAGCCGTTGTGGTTGAGCCCGCGGTACACGCTGGAGACGAGCGCCTCGCGATTCAACGGCCGGACGAACTGCAGCGTCAGGACCATGAGCGCGACCGACGCGTTCTCGATATGCAGCCCGTCGTTCAGGTCGCTGTGGCGTCAGCGTGTAGGGCCACGGGAAGCGGGTGGCGACGAGCTTCTGATCCGCCTTGCTGCAGCATGTCCTCCGACGAATCGAGCCCGACGAAGCGGACGTTGAGCTCGGACGCAGCATCGCGCCGACGGCGAGAAAGGTGTTGGCCGTCGAGCAGCCGAGGTCGTAGATCGTCGTGCCGTCCACGGCGAAGTCCGCCGACGAGCTCGCCGAGCATGCGCTGGATCTCGGCGTAGAACGGCACCGAGCGGTCGAGCATGTCGTCGAAGACCGCGGCCGTATCCTTGCCGAACGTGAAGGCCTCGTTGCGGACCCGTGCCTCGGCAAACAGCTTATCTGTCTGGGACATGGCGCTCATTGTAAACGGAAGCACCTCAGCTTGAGAGGCGCAAACAGTCGTGCTGCGACGCGAACGGCCCAGCTGGAGGGCTGAGCGTCGGCCTGGCGGTCGCTCAGACGTGGCCCTGCGAACTGGCCGCGCCGGTCCCCGACGGCGAGCCGCCCCATCGCGCCATGGTGCGTGACATCGATCGGCGGACGATCGCCTGAGGCAAGTCGTCTGCACCGATGCGATCGGATGTATGTGGTCTGCGCCAACCGTTCGGCCACCTCCTTGACCTCGCGCACGTTGCCGGGCCAGTCGTACTCGGTCAGACACGTTCAGCGCGTCGGACGTCAGCTCGGCGACCGGCCGGCCCAGTCGCGCTGCATTGCACGCACAGGAAGTAGCGGAACAGCGCCGGCACATCGTCACAACGATCGCGCAGCGGCGGGACCTCGATGTGGATCACGTCGATCCGCGAGAAGAGATCGTCGCGAAACGCCTGATTGCCGACCGCATGCACGAGGCTGCGGTGCGTGATCGCCATCATCCGCACGTCCGACGGGGTCGCGAGCGATGAGCCGACTCGCTGCACGATCCCGGTGTCGATGAAGCGGCGCAGCCGTCCCTGCAGGCGCCAGCTCAGATAACCGACGTCCTGCAGCACGACGGTCCCGCCGTCGGCCGCTTCGAGACGCCCGCGGGACCGTATGTGCTCACGGCCAGCGGCGTCGTCGTCCACGTTGTCCGAAGAGCTCGGACTCGAGCCGCGCATCCGGCAGGCAGACGCAGTTCACCGAGACGAACGGCCCGCGTGACGGGAGCTGCGATCGTGAATCGTCCGCGCGATCAGACGGCGGCCGACGCCGCTCTCACCGGTGATCAGCACGGTGACGTTCGAGGCGGCCGCCTCGGCCTCGATCTCCTCCGCAATCCGCCGCATCGCCGCGCTGTGTCCGACCATCACGAGCGGTCGATTCATCTCCGGCAATGGACGTGACGGGCTCGTCGGCGTGGTGCATGAGCTCATGCGCATCGTCGCGCGGACGCGGAGCAGCGTCACTCGGGTGATCGCCTCAGTCGTACGATGAATTTGTCGACTGGAAAAGCGACGCTGCGTGAGAGGCGGGTCTGTCAGACCCGCCTCCCTACGGCTGCAAGAGTCCGCGGCGGATCGCGTAACGCACGAGCCCGGCCGTGGAATGAATGTCGAGCTTCTCCATCAGATTGGTGCGATGCGTTTCCGCCGTCTTCACGCTGACGTCGAGCACCGCGGCGGCTTCCTTCGTCGTCTTGCCCTCGGCGATGAGCTGCAGCACCTGACGCTCGCGCGGCGTCAGCGGGTCGTACGGCAAGCTCCGTCTTCGCGAGATACGCCTGGACGACGGCGCCGGAGACATGCGGGCTCAGGTAGACGCCGCCCGCGGTCACGTCCTTGATCGCCTGCAGCAGATGCTCGGCGGCCTGGCTCTTCGAGACGCATCCCTTCACGCCGGCACGGAGCGCCTCGAGCACGTGATGCTCCTCGGTGTACATCGTGAGCAGAATCGGCCTTGGCGCGCGGCACCCGCCTGACGATCTCGCGAACCGCGTCGATGCCGTTCAGGGCCGGCATCGCCAGATCGATCACGACGATCTGCGGCTGGAGACGCTCCGCCGCCGCGATCGCCTCGAGTCCATCGGACGCTTCGCCGAGACGTCGAACTTCTCCCGCTCGAGCAGCGCACGAAGGCCCTGACGGAAGACCGGATGATCGTCGGCGAGCAATACGCTCACGCCCATGTTGATGCCTCCAGAGGAATCTCGACGATGAAGTCCATGCCCTGCTCGAGCCGCGGAACCAGACGCAGCGTGCCGCCGAGTGCCGCCGTCCGCTCGCGGATCTCGACGAGGCCGAGACCGCGCCTGCCATTGCTCGGCGTCACCACGACCGCCGGATCGCAGCCCTTGCCGTCGTCGCGGACCGAGCAGGTGATCAGCTGCGCGCGACTGGCTGCAGCGAGACCTCGGCGTACGTGGCCTGCGCATGTCGTGCGACGTTGGTGAGGCCTTCCTGCGCGGCGCGATAGAGCGCGGTCTCGACCGGCAGCGGCAGACCTCCCGCCAACCGTCCCGCGCACCGTGACGGGAATGCCCCACCGCTGCGAGATGCCGTCGGCCAGGAACTCGATCGCCGGCAGCAGTCCCATGTCGTCGAGGATCGTCGGCCGCAGCTCGTGAGAGATGCGCCGGATGCGGTCCTCGATCTGATCGAGCAGACCGCGCACCGACTGAATCTCCTTGACGCGCTCGGACGGCAGCCGGGTGGCCACATCGGCCAGCGCCAGATGCACGGACGCCACCAGCTGCGACGCCTCGCGCGTGCAGCGCGTAGGCGATGCGCTTGGCCTGATTCTCGAGGACGTCGTTCAGCCGGTGCAGCACGAGATTGGCATCGCGAAAGCTGCGATGCGCGATCTCGAACGGTGAGATGGCCTCGACGAAGAACCGCTCGAGCGCCTCGGACAGCTGCGCGCGATCGATCGATGCCGTCGGCGAGGCCAGCACCGCCGCCAGCGCCTGCGAGTGCATCGTCGCCATGTCGAGCACGCCGCGGCCGTCGGCGAGCGCCTCGCGGCCGAGCCCATACGCGCGCTCGAGCAACGCCTCGTCGGGATGCGCGAGATACTCGCTCAACAGTCCGCGATAGCGAACGTCGAGCTCGCTGACCGTCACACGTCATCGTCACGATTGATCTCCCAGACAGCGCACGACGAGCACCAGCGCGTCATCGGTGCCCTTGCGATAGCTGCGCCAGGATCTGATCGGCGATCGCCTGCGGCTCCTCGCCAGGCACGAACGTCGTCGGAAAACTCCGGTCGGATGCCGTCGGTGGCCAGAACGACCGTGTCGTGCGGCAGCAGCGTCACGCGACTCGGCGCGCAGCGGCGGCAGGCGATGACCGACCACGCCACCGCGCAGCACGACGTGATTGGCACTGCGTGCGTCCGCTCGGATCGCAGCGGAAGACCACGCCTTCGATGTTGCCGACGCCGACCCACGTCATCGCGCCGCTCGGCGAGAAGAACAGCAGCGTCATGACGACGCCGCGCGTCTCCTTCAACGCCTCATGGCAGCGCCACACCAGCGAGACCGCGTCTTCGTGCGGCGACGAGGTCAGCGTCGTCGCCGGCAATCCGCGCCGCATCCGCCGCCTCATTGCCATGGCCGACGCCGTCGATCACCGCCGCGAGCACACCCTCAGGCGACTGTCTCACCACGTGAGAATCGCCGGACTTCGTCCCGGCCATCATCGGCGCTTCGGCCACACCCCAGCTGATGCGCACGGCTCACCCGATCCATTTCGTCATCGTGATGGTCGTGCCTTCGCCGATCGCCGACGAGATCTCGAACTGATCCATGAGCCGCTTCGCGCCGGGCAGTCCCATGCCCAGACTCTTGCTCGTCGAATAGCCGTCGCGCATCGCCGTCTCGAGATCGACGATGCCCGGGCCCTGGTCGCGCGCGACGATCTGCAGTCCCCTGACCGTGCCGTTGCCGACCGGCGCGATGCCGATCTCGCCTTCCTTCGCGTACTCGACGATGTTGCGGGCGACCTCGGAGATGGCGGTCGCGATGATCGTCAGCGTGGTGTTCGTGAACCCGAGGGTGGCGGCCATGCTCCGCCCCTCCTGCCGCGCGGTGACGATGTCGGCGGAGGACTGAATGCGCACGCGCACTGTCGTCGCCGACGTGCAGGTCACTCATCGTCGGCGGTCTCGGCCCGCCCATCGAGAAACGCGAGGCCCTCTTCGAGATCGAGCGCCGTCGGCACGCCTTCGAGGGTGAGTCCGAGCTGCACCATCGCCAGTGCCACCTCCGGCTGGATGCCCGACGATCACGGTCTCGGCGCCGCGCAGCTTCGTGGTGTAGGCGATGCCGCGGAGCGTCCGGGTGGCGAAGGAGTCGAGCACGTCGAGCGCCGTGACGTCGACGATCACACCGCGAGCGCGGTGACGGCCGACCAGGTCGGCGAGGTCGTCGCGGAGCTGCAACAGGTCGCGATCGCTCAGCGCCGACTGGATGCTGGCGATGAGCGTGTGACTCTGTTTGAGAATCGGAACGGCCATTCTTCCCCCGAGACGGGTGAAGACGATAGACAGACGGCGACGCCGGTCGCTCGCGGTCCGGGCGCGAACGCGCCGACACCGCAAACCGTTCACGGCTCGACGGTTGTACAGCTCAACGACTGCGCGGTGCTCCCTCTTCGACAAGAACGACCTTGTATCCGAGCACGCGCTCTGCAAGCTCGATGCCGCCCTGCAGGTCGCCGACCGTGTTCATCTTGCTCAAGTCCACGCCGATCGTGACGAGCGTCTGCGCGATCTCGGGCGAGAGGCCGGTGACGATGACGGTGGCGCCGAGCAGACGCGCGGCCTCGACGGTCTGGACCAGCCGGTTGGCGATCGCCGAATCGATCGCCGGCACGCCGGTGATGTCCATGACCGCGACCTTGCCGCGGTTCTCGCGGATGCCGCGCAGCAGCTGCTCGGTGAGCTGACGCGCGCGCTGCGGATCGATGAGACCGATGATGGGCAGAATCAGCAGCCGCTCGCGGACGCGAAGCACCGGCGTGGACAGCTCGCGGATCGCTTCCTGCTGCTGGCGGATGATGCGCTCGCGCTCCTGCACGAAGCCGACGGCCACGGTGTTGGCGATGCGGTTGGCGGCCGGCTCGTAGGCGTCGAGCACCTTGTTCAGCAGATCGAAGTCGCGCTGGTACTTCTTGAACAGCGATCGCGCGAGCACGTCGCGCAGCAGCAGCACGATGCCGACGACTTCCTGCGTCTCGACGCCGCGCGGGATGATGCGTTCGGACAGGTCGCGGGCGTAGGCCTGCAAGGCCTCGACGCTGCCGGTCTCGAGCACCGCGACGTAGTTGTCGTAGACGCGCGTCGCTTCCGCGAAGATCTCTTCGCGCGTCATCGCCGTCAGCAGCCCGGATTCGGTGATGCGGCGCGCCCAGTCTTCGCGCAGCTCGGTGCGCTTCTCGCGCAGATGCGACACCAGCTCCCGGAGAAGTCCGGTCGTGGAATCGCTCGGTGCCGGCATAGCGTCGGCGCGAGCGAGTCGGCGACCTGGACGACGTTCGTCATTGCTTTCTCCTTCTGTCCTGCCGTCGCCGTGGCAAGGCGGAGGCGCGCGATGCGGGAGCGCACCAGCGCACCGCTCAGTATCTGCTGGCGCTTGTGGAGAAAGAATCCGGTGATTACCCGATTGCAGCTCGAGGTCCGTAGGATGCCGTCGCGTGGAGGCATCGGCCTGGCCTCCGCCTACTCACCTGCGGCGCGGCCTCCACTCCCATCCGTCGCTCGGACGGAGGATGCGCTTGAGATGAATGCGGCCGTCATTCGGATCGCGTGACGGGCTGCCCCAGATCCGAACGACGTCGGACACCTTCAAGGTGTCTTTGGTCATCCCGTCGCGTTCGAGCCGGCTCGGATTCGCCCACTCCGCGGCGTAGCGCTTCTCCTTGCCGGCGGCGTCGCGCGCGTTGACGTGCACCCAGGTGTGCGGCGCCTTGAACTGCACCTCGACAATCGCACCTTCGATCTCGATCGACTGGTCCTCGAAGTAGTACGCCGCGAACGAATGATGACCGCTGGCCGGTACGGTCGATGTCCGAGGGTGACGACGGATCCGAGCACGAGCGTTCGCATCATGATCATGGTCGGCATGCTCCTGTGCACTTCCGCGCATCTTACACGCGAGCACACACGCGAGACAAAAAATTCACTCGCAACTCTTTCCCATCTGTACACGCGGACGACATGTTCAGCTTCGGTACAACGAGACATCGCATCGCGCGCACGACACGAGAACACAACAAGGCGTCGCAGTGTTCCCTCACATGCGATGGTCGTCGCAATTGAGACACGCACTGGAAACTCTGCGGGAATAGAAATTGCCATCGCAGCGTCGCGGAGGGTTCTCGTCCTGTTGTCTCGCACGCTCCCCGCAGCGGCAGCGACTAGAGCAGGGACTGTGAACCATTCAACACAATCACAATTCTGGCTGTCGACGGTACTCACGCTCTGCGTGTTCGCCGTCGGATCTGTTTCACTGCAGGCTGAGACGGGCGCGCGCGCGGGCGTTCCCGCGGCGTCTTCGCCGCCGACGCAGGCACCCGCCTCGTTGACGGCAGAGAGTTCGAGCGGACGCGTGATGCTCGATTGGACGCCGGTGCGCGGAGCACATGCCTATCGCGTCTTCCGCGCGGTGGCAGGCGTCTGGAGCCCCGAGCCGATCGCGACGGTGTCCTTTTCGCGCTTCATCAACTTCAGGCTGACGAACGGGACGGTCTACTCCTATAAGGTCGTCGCCTTCAATCGCGGCGGCAACGGACCGGAGTCGAGCGTCGTCGAGGCGAAGCCGCTTGCGGCGCCCACCGCGTTGACGGCAACCGCTGGCGATCGGCAGATCACGCTCGCGTGGCAGGCGTCGCCGGGCGCAATGTCCTACGCGGTCTTCCGCAAGAGCAGGTCACGATCGCTTCTCGCGGGTCGGCGGGCCCATGACTGCGACGACGCTCGTCGACAGCGGTCTGACCAACGGCACGCGTTTACGTCTACGTCGTGCGCGCGCTGACCGGCAACGGCGGCAGCGATTTCTCGAATCCTGCGTTCGCAGTTCCGAAGACAGCACCGTCGCCTCCACCTGCCGCCGCACCTGGGAACATCTCTGCGACGGCGGGCAATGGCACAGATTCAGCTGAGTTGGAACGCGGTTGCCGGCGCGACCGACTATCGCGTGTTCCGCACGACCAACGGGACGTTCGGCACGACGCCGATTGCCGACCGTCACGACACCCGGCTATCTGAACACCGGCCTGACAAACGGCACGACGTATTCGTATCGCGTCGCCGCGCACAACGCCGGCGGCGACGGTCCGTTCTCGGCCGTCGTCAGCGCCGTGCCGGGCGCCACACCGAGCGCGCCGACCAACATCAGCGCAACGGCTGGAAACGCAATGGTCACGCTGTCGTGGACGGCGATCGCGAGCGCGACGACCTACAACGTCTATCGCAGCACGACCACCAACGGTCAGGCCAACCCGCCGCTCGCGACGGGTGTGAACACGCCTGCGTTCGTGGACAGCCCGTCGACGAACGGCACGGCCTACTTCTACAAGGTCACCGCGGTCAACGCGTTTGGCGAAGGGATGCGGTCGACCGAGGCCACGCGCCACCCCGATGGCGCCGACGCACCGCCCCCACCACCGCCACCGCCGCCACCACGGGTGATCCGGCGCTGTCGTCGACCTTCCGATTCCTGCGTCAGGCGACGTGGGGCCCGCGTCCGGGCGACATCGAACGCGTGCGAGCGACTCGGCACCGACGGATTCTTCGCTCGAACAGTTGGGTGCGCCGCGTTCGCAATATCCCGCCGCGCTCTTCACCGAGTCGGTCGAGACCGCGCAGGAACAGTTCATGGCGTTTGCCATGACCGGGCAGGACCAGCTCCGCCAGCGCATGGCGTGGGCGCTGCACAAGATCTGGGTCGTCTCCGCCGTCGAGGTGAACAACACCTCGGCGATCCTCACCTATCACGATCTCCTGTCGAGCGGCGCGTTCGGCAACTACCGCGATCTGATGCGGAACATCACCCTCAATCCGGCGATGGGCCGCTACCTCAACATGCTCAACAACCGCGCCGAGTCGGTGACGGGTGTGCCCGCCAACGAGAACTACGCGCGTGAGTTGATGCAGCTCTTCACGCTCGGCACGGCGCGACTCTCGGCCAACGGCACGCCACTGGTCGACGGCACCGGCGCGCCGATCCCGACCTACACGGAGGCCGACGTCAAAGCGCTCGCCCGTCTCCTGACCGGATGGACCTTCGGCGACGGGGATCCCAATACGATTCCCACCGGAGGGCGCCCGGAGAACTGGCGTGTGCCGATGGAGGCGGTGGCGCGCTTCCACGACGTGACCGCGAAGACATTCCTTGGGCAGAGACTTCCCGGCGAATCAGACGGCGCAGCAGGATCTCGATCAAGCGCTCGATGTGCATCTTCGAGCACGCCAACCTCGCTCCGTTCATCAGCCGCCAGTTGATCCAGCAGTTCGTGACGTCCAACCCGAGTCCGGCCTATGTGGCCGACATCGCCGCCGTGTTCAACGGCGGCGCCCGCGGCGATCTGAGCGCGGTGATTCGCGCGGTTCTCACGCATCCGGAGGCGACCACGGTGTCGACGACGGGCAAGCTCGCAGAGCCGGTGCTGTTCGCCGTGTCGATGCTGCGCGCGCTCAACGCGACCGTCACCGACCATCCGTTCCTGAGCACCCGCGTGGCCGAGATGGGACAGAACGTCTTCTTCCCGCCCTCGGTCTTCAGCTACTTCTCGCCCGGCTATCGCGTTCGTGGCACCGGCACCCCGCCGCTGGTCGGACCGGAGTTCCAGATCCTCACGTCGGTCACGGCGATGGAGCGCGTGAACTTCGTCGGCTCGCTGCTCGGCAACCGCTTCGGCGCCGACGTGACCGTCGACTACACGCCGTTCACCAGTCTGGCGGCCAACGCCGCCGCGCTGGTCGACTTCTGCAATCAGCTCTTCATGGGCGGGGCGATGTCGGCAGAGCAGCGCACCGAGATCATCAACGCGGTCAACGTGACGGCCGCCAGCAACCCGACGGAGCGCAGCGCAGAACCGCGCTCTACCTGACACTCTCAGCCGCGCAAGCCCAGGTTGATCGGTAGTCGGCACAGCGAGTAGCGGAGGGTCTCGACCCGCCGATGGAGAAGACCGTGAACAGAGGACGAAATCGTCGCGAATTCCTGAAGGGCTGCTGCGCGCTTGGCGCCGCTGGCGTGGCGTCGCAGCTGACGCGCCTGGGCATGGTGACGGCTCACGCCCAATCGAGCGCCGAACTACAAGGCGCTCGTGTGCGTGTTCCTCTTCGGCGGCAACGATGCCAACAACACGATCGTGCCGATCGACTCGAGGTACGCCGCTCTACCAGACGATGCGGCCGTCGGTGGCGATCCCGCAGGCCAGCCTGAGGGCCGCCGGCAGCAGCGGGTTCGGATTCCATCCGGCGCTGGCCAACGTCCAGCGGCTGTACGGACTGTCACGCGTGGCGACCGTCTTCAACGTCGGCACGCTGGTCCGGCCGACGACGCGCGACACGCTGAACGGCTCATCGCTGCCCCGCAACCTGTACTCGCATTCGGATCAGACGCAGCAGTGGCAGAGCTCGGATCCCAACGGCGGTGGCGACTGGCTGGGGCGGTCGTGTCAACGACGTCATCGCCTCGATGAACACCGGCACACTGCCTCCCGGGATCACGGTGAACGGCGGCAACGCGCTGTTCCTGTCGGGGCCGGTGACCAAGGGCGTGAACTTCTCCAACGCCGACTCGTTCGGACTGCAGCCGTTCGGCAACGCGGCGGCGATGAACGCGCGCCTGGCGTCGCTGCAGCGCATTCTCACCTTCGACAGCGGGCTGCAGACTGGTGAGCGCCGCCAACGGCGTCCTCGGCGACGGCATCCGCTCGGCACAGGAGATCGACACCGCGCTCGACAGCGCGCCGGCGCTGCCGGTCACCTTCCCCAACAGCGGCCTCGGCCGGCAGCTGGCGCAGGTGGCGCAGATCATCTCGGTCCGCGGCGCGCTCGGCATGAACCGTCAGATCTTCTTCGCGGCGATGGGCGGCTTCGACAATCACGAGGACCTCGTCAATCGTCAACAGCAGCTGCTCACCGATCTCGATAACTGTCTCGGCGCGTTCTTCAATACGCTCGACGCGCGCGGCAGCACCAACGACGTCACGCTCTTCACCGAGAGCGAGTTCAATCGCACCGGCAACGCCAACGCCAACGTCGGCACCGATCACGCCTGGGGCGGTCATCACATCGTCATGGGCGGCGCGGTCCATGGCGGACCCTACGGCGTCTTCCCGCAGCTTCAGCTGAATGGTCCCGATGATGCGGGCAATCGCGGCAACTGGATCCCGACCACGTCGCTCGATCAGTACGCGGCGACGCTCGGCGCCTGGTTCGGAGTACCGGACACGGCGATGAACGGGATCTTCCCGAACCTCCCGAACTTCCCGGTCCGCAATCTGGGATTCGTGTAGTGTCCGCCCTCGGGCGGACGTGACGAACCGCTGCAGCCACGCGCGCAGCGGTTCGTCGCGCTATTTGCTCGACGTCGTCCTGCTCGCGACCGGCTCGATGCGCAGCACCGCGCCGGGATCCGAGTCGGTGAGCAGATACAGCAGTCCGTCCGGTCCCTGGCGGACGTCGCGGATGCGCTGATGGAGCTCGGACGAGCAGCGACTCGCGTCGCAGCTCCTGCATCTTGTCGTTGAAGAGAATGCGCTCCACGTGACCGGTGCCGGGGATCTCACCGGTGCGCAGCGACCCGACGAAGATATCGCCCTTCCACTTCGGGAACTTGTCGCCGGTGTAGAACGCCATCCCTGAAACCGCGATCGACGGCATCCAGTAGACGATCGGCGGCTCGAAGCCGGCGTGGCCGGCCGCTCGCTCTGCCACGGACCCGGATACGTGCGACCGTAGCTCACCAGCGGCCAGCCGTAGTTGGCGCCGGGCTTGAGGATGTTGATCTCGTCGCCGCCGTTGGGGCCGTTCTCGTTGGACCAGACCTCACCGGTGCCGGGGTGCACGGCGAGTCCGAGCTGGTTGCGGTGTCCGAGCGTGTAGACCTCGGGCTTGGCACCCGGCTTTCCTGCGAACGGGTTGTCTGGCGGAATGCTGCCATCGTCGCGGAGGCGGAGCACCTTGCCGCCCTGGTCACCGGGATTCTGCGGGAAGTTCGGATCCTTCGGAGTTGCCGCCCGACGTCGTGACGTAGAGCATGCCGTCCTTGCCGAAGGCGAGGCGCGTCACGCCGGCCGCATCGAGGACGAAGATGTCCTTGACGTCGGTGAGCGCCTTGCCGTCGAAGCGCCCGCGCGCGATGCCGACGGTGCGGCGCTTCTCGTCCAGCGGTTTGGTGTACGAGAGATAGACGAGTTTGTTCTCGGCGAACTTCGGATGGAGTGCGATGTCCATGTAGCCGTGCACGGCGCCGGGCAGCCCCGACTCACCCGCGAAGTAGCCGGTCGGTCCGCCCGGCACTGGCTTGCGGGTCGAGCACGCCGTTGCGCATGATCCGCAGCTGTCCCGTGCGCTCGGTGATCAGCATCGCGCCGTCGGGCGTGAACGTGAGTGCCCACGGAAACTTCAGTCCTTTCGTCATCACGACGACGCGGATGCGCTGACCTTCGCCGGTGTCGAACTCCATCGGCTTGTCGGGCAGTGGCCGGTTCGCCAGGCCGGTCGGTGCGACCGGAATGCCTCCCTGGAACGGCACCGTCTGCTGTCCCGAACCGACGGTCAGACCCACGGTGGCGGAAAGAGCCAGGGCGAGTGGTACGGCAAGCGGCACGCGACGCGGAATCCTCACGGGTGAACCTCCTGTTGACGGAACTGAAAGTATAGGCCGCCTGCACACTTTGGCACGTGGGAGCACGTGGGGTCTGACCCGGGGTCTGACCCCGGGTCAGACCCCAACGGTGAGTGTCAACCCTGGTGGACCGAATATTGCCCCGACAGCGCTGAAATCCCCCCGAGAGACCGGTGTCGGCCGCGGAATTGTCGGTCGATATAACAGAAAGAGCCGTGCGGACGAGCAGAGCCACCTCCTCGATACAACTGAAAGAGCCCAATTCGGCAGGCCCGGGGCCAGGCGCACAGGCCACTCGCCCGGTCGCCGTAGTCCCGCCTTCAGGGCCCGCGGACACGGTTTCCTCGGTCGAAGAGTGTCCTCAAGCTCCTCGCCCGCGCGATCCGGCAGTTCCACACCTACCCGGCCACCAGCCCGATCTGTGTCGAGGCGATCACCGCCTGCCATGACGCGCTGAAAGCGGTGCCGCATCGCGACCGGCTGTCGTTCCGCGTCACCCCGCACGACCTGATCGTGGACGAGACGACGTTCGGCGCCGGCAGCCGTCATCGAGCACGAGCTGACGCGACGGCTGTTCCGCGCGCGCGTCGCCAGCCTCGACATCGATCGCGCCGCAACGCCGCGCGACATGTCGCGGTTCTGCATCGACCTGCGTCGCCGTCGACGACCTCGAACGCGAAGGCATCACCTTCGCCGAGCGCCTCACCGAGCACGGTGTCACCGCGATCACCGTCGGCATGGCGCATCGGCCGGCGGTGCTCGACGTCGGCAACCCGGCGCCGCGACCCAGGACGTCCTCGTCCACGAACGGCGCCGCCGCGAGGCGCTGACGCAGAAGGACGCGCCGGTCAGCTATCTCTATCCGCCCGACAAGGGCTGGGTCCGGCTCGATCCCGGACAGTCGCTCGACTCGGTCTCGCTCGTCGATCTCGTCGTCCTCGTCGAGGACCCCGCAGACATCGCAACCATGCTGCTCCGTCTCACCGACGATGACATTCCCGGTGTGGACACGCGGCAGACGGCGCTCGAGCGGAAGTTCAGCGACGTGACGCTGCTGTTCTCGGCGCTCGATCCGCGTCTCGCGCAGGTGATGTTCGGCCGCCTCGCGCGCGCGGTGCTGAAGCTCGATCCCGATCGGCGGAACAATCTGCTGCAGCGCACCGTCCTGCCGGGACTGCTGGACGGCCGCGACGAAGGCAAGGTGCTGCGCGACTTCCCCGACATGGATCTGGCGGAGTCGATCTGTCTGCTGCTCGACCTCGAGACCGCCGCACCGGAAGTCCTCTCCGCCGCGCTCAATCGCCTCGACCTCACCCCGGATCGCCGCGCCGCCATCGAGCCGCTCATCGACGAACGGTTGCGCGCGCAACGCGGCGATGAGCCACTCGATCGCTCCGGTCGGGAATCGATCGCCACGCGCAGGGCCTGATTCGAGTTGACGCGAAACGCGGCACCGACTTCTCCGAATTCGCGGCCTTCGATCTGTCGGTGGACGAGCAGAGCGTGGCGGTGGTCGAGGCGGTTCGCCAGGGCATCGCCGGAGCACCGACATCGCTGGCGACGCAGCTGCGGACTGTCGCGCAGCTGGTGCGCATCGAGCCGAACCCGATGCTCGTCGACGCCTTCCTCCGTCGCGCGCTCGAGCTGATGCTCGCCCTCGAGCAGGCCGGCCGCTGGCACGATCTGATCGCCGAGATCAAGGGCTACACCGCGATGGCCGACGAACTGCGCGAACGCCGGCCCGATGTCGCCGAGACGATCGGCAAGGCGCTCAGCGACTTCTGTACGCCGAGCCGCCTGCTCGCGCTCGCCGAGCTGCACGACCGCGACGACAACGGCCGCGCGATCGTCGAGAACCTCACGCGCGCGCTGGGCCCGGCGCTCGTTCCCGGATTCGTCGCGCTGATCGATCGCGCCGCACATCAGGTGAAGGCGCGCGCCTTCACGCCGCTGATGTGCGAGCTGGCGCCGGTCGTCGCCGAAGCGCTGCTCGTCGAGCTCGAGTCGTGCGGCGTCGCCGCGGCGCGGGTCATCGTCAAGAGTGCTCGGACACGCGGGCAGCGGACACGAGGCGGCGGTCGCGGGTCTGGCGCAGCACAGCGACGCGCAGGTCGCGCGCGAAGCGCTGCGCGCGCTGGCCCGCATGGGCACACCGAGTCGCCGCGGTCCACGTGGCGCGGCAGCTGCGCGAAGGCACGCGACGATCGCCGCGCCGCCGCGGAGGACGCGCTCTGGCACTTCCCGCCGGCGCCGATGGCGACGCAGCTGCGCGAGCTGCTGCGATCGCGCGAGTTCGTCTTCAAGCACCCGCAACTGGCGACGCGGCTCATCGAGCGCGCCGGTCAGGCCAAGATCCAGGGGCTCGCCGACGTGCTGCAGTCGCTCGAGCCGCTTCGCTTCAGATTCTGGAAACCCAGTCTGGTTCAGGTCGCCAGGAAGGCTCGTGAGGTCCGCGCGAAATGAGCACGCCGCCGCCTGCTGCACCGCTCGATCCGCTCGCCGTTCTCAAAGGGCTGGCCAGCGCTCCGACGTTTGACCGGCACCTATCCGCCCGGCCACCCGATGATCGGGCAGAAGCTGAAGGAGATCGGCGACGTCGCCGCCGCGCACCTGCAGCACAGCGAGGTCCTTCGCATCGACGTGATTCGCGGCGACGTGTTTCTCGACAGCGTGCCGACGAGCACCGAGGGGCAGGCCAATCAGCAGCTGCTCAATCAGCTGACCGCGCTCGGCGTCGACAGCATTCACATCACGCGCGGCGTCGAGCTCGAAGAGTTCCTCGCCGTCGCCGAGTTTCTCTGGCAGTTCAGCGGATCCGGCGACAGCGTCGCCGCCCAGCTCGCCGTCGCGCAACGTCCGACACATCAGCGTCGGCCGAGCTGATTCCGCTCGACACGAGATGGCGCGCGCAGCAGTGGCCGGATGCGCCGACGGCGCCGCTCGACCCGGACTACGCGGAATCGATCCTCAGCGCGCAGCAGACGTTCGAAGACACCGCCGCCGGCAAGCCGATCGACGTCGTCACGGTGCGCGACCTGGTGCAGCTGCTGATTCACAAGGTCGCGCGCAGCAACGCCGCGCTCGGACAGATCCTCGCCGTCAAGCAGTACGAGAACCTCACCTACTGTCACTCGGTGAACGTGTCGGTCCTCAGCCTGCTGCTCGGCAAGCAGGTCGGGCTGGACGAGACGACGCAGGCGGCGCTGGTCGAAGCGGCGCTGCTGCACGACGTCGGCAAGACGCAGATTCCGCTCGAGATCGTCAAGAAGCCGGGTGCGCTCGACAAGCACGAACGAAAGACGATCGAGTCGCACACGACGCTCGGCGCCGAGATCCTCGTGCAGACGCTCGGGTCTGCATCCGCTGACGCCGACCGTCGCGCTCGAGCATCACCGCGGCGTGAAGGGCACCGGATATCCGGATCTCGGCACCGCGATCCCGCATCCGATGAGCCAGATCGTGTCGGTGGCCGACATCTACGAAGCGATCACCGGCGCGCGGACGTATCAGGATCCGACGCCGCCCGAGCGTGCGTGCCTGATCATGGCGCGGCTGGCCGGCGAGAAGCTGAACACCGCGCTGGTCAAGACGTTCGTGAACGCGATCACGTTCTTCCCGCTCGGCTCGCTCGTCCGCACCAGCCGCCACGAGCTGGGCCTGGTGATCGGCACCAACCACGGCGACCCGCTGCATCCGGTGATTCGTCTGCTCGATCAGCTCACGTACGAGCCGACCGAGCGTTTGAACACCGCGACGCGCGACGCGTCAGGCGCCTACGAGCGGCACATCAGTCAGAGCGTGCCGGTGCCCGAAGGTCTCGACGTCCGTCCAATGCTCACCGCCGCCTGAGCCGTTGCACAAATCTGCTCTGAAGCCGGTCTGAGATACTCTGTCCCGCGTTCGGATCGATTCGCGTCACCCGTTTTCTAGATTAGAGGGGAACGACTCGATGACATTCAGCCAGGACGGCCCAGACGCCGATCCCGAAGGCGCCGCCGACCTCACGAGCACGATTGAATTGCTCGACCGGTATAAGCGGGGCGATAACGAAGCGATCGGCCTGCTGGTTGAACGGTCCCTGCCACCCCTGAAACGTTGGGCCAGGGGACGCCTGCCGGAGTGGGCACGTAGTCTGGCAGAGACCCAGGACCTCATTCAGGACGCGGTCATACGGTCAATCCCGCATCTGAAGCACCTCGAGGCCCGGCACCCCGGCGCCCTGCAGGCCTACCTACGCCAGGCCGTCGCCAATCACATTCGCGACGAAATCAGGAAGGTCCATTCCCGACCACCCATCGCCGGAGACCTCCCGGAGAGCCAGGTGGACCCTGCACCTTCGCCTCTGGAACAAGCCATCGGCCGCGAACGGCTGGATCGATACGATGCTGCGCTTGCCAGGCTGCGTCCGGTGGAGCGTGAGGCCATCGTTGCCCGCCTCGAATTGCAGCAGAGTTACGAGGAAGTGGCACTGGCGTTGGGAAAGCCGAGCGCAGATGCCGCCCGGATGGTAGTCGCCCGCGCGGTCAAAAACCTGATCAAGACGATGGACGAGTAGTGTCACGGGCGAACCGGGCTGATGTACTCTCCTCGCCGGGATGGACGAGGACGACGACTCCCTCGACAAACTCGCCGCGCAGATCGCCGACGGCAGCTCGATCGATTGGGAAGCCATCGCCCGGCTTCCGCAGGACGATCCGCGGCGGCACTTCCTCGAGCACTTTCGCGTCGTCGCCGAGATTGCCGAACACCATCGCTCCGCAGTTGACGAAGCGACCGAACAAGTCACGACCGAACCGGACCCGGATCAGCGGGCGCACATCGGTCACGTGCGCGCGCCGGGTGCCGAAGCGGAGGGACAAAGCATTGGCCGATGGGGGCACCTCATTCTGCGCCGGCGCATTGGCGCGGGCGCGTTCGGCGAGGTCTTCCACGCACACGATGTCTGGCTCGATCATCCCGTCGCGCTCAAGCTGCTGAAACCGGAAATCGCGAAGAGCGACTTCTCCTCCCGCATCCTCCACGAAGCGCGGCGCCTGGCCCGCGTGAGACATCCGAACGTGGTGAACGTGCATGGCGCCGACATGCACGACGGCCGCATTGGATTCTGGATGGATCTCATCGAAGGAGAAACGCTCAGCGAGCTCGTCGCCCGAGGGCCGCTGAACCACGGCGAGGCGTCACACATCGGGCGGGAGATCTGTCTCGCGCTCGCGGCCGTACACGGCGCGAATCTCGTTCATCGCGATGTGAAGGCGCAGAACGTGATGCGCGCGTCGAACGGGGGGCGCATCATCCTGATGGACTTCGGGGCCGGGGAGTTCATGGACCGGCCACCCACCGACCGGCGCATGAGCGGCACGCCACTGTATCTGGCGCCGGAACTGTTCGACCGCGGACAGGCGTCGATCGCCAGTGACGTGTATGCCACCGGGGTCCTGCTGTTCCACCTGGTCACGAAGGAGTTCCCGGTCAACGGCACGTCGATCAAGGCACTCGCGGAGGCGCATCGGCGTGGCGACCGCCGGCGGCTGCGTGACGAGCGGCCCGATCTGCCCGATTCGTTTGTGGCTGTGGTGGAGCGGGCTCTCGATCGCGACCCGGCACGCCGGTTCGCGTCAGCGGGCGAGATGCACGCGGCTCTCGGCGGCGACGAGTCCAAATCCCGGGAGGCGCCGCCGAGATCCGCCGTCTGGGCGAAGCTGGAGCGTGTGGCTCTTGCGGCGGTGCTCGTACTGGCTGTCTCGGGCGTCATCGGCTTCGTCGCGTCGAGACTGTTCGAGAGCGCCCTTCGCATTGATCGCGCGTTCAGCGCAGGGGTCATCGAGTTCGTGCTCGTCGGTTTCAGAGCGATTGTCCCGTTCGTCATCGTGTGGACCGCGGTGGCAGCCGCGGTCGCGGTGGTCACCGGGCTTCGTCCGCTGGTCGGCACTCGCTTCGAACGCATTCGCCGGCGATTGTCGCTCGATGGCCGACTCGAACCATCCACGCAGGCGAGCCTGCTGGTTCTGGTCGGCATCGTGGGTCTGGCGTGGCTGACGTGGCGATTCTGGTAACGTCCATGGGGCTATTACTGCTTTGACAGTGGATCCCGATCCGGCAGATCTGGACCTCTCGATCCTCGGGTGGCCGGGCCGTGTGATACACCGAAGACATGCGCAGGTCGCGTCGGGCCTCACCTTCATCCTCGGCGTTGCAGTCTGGCTCTGGTTTCCTCGTTTGGAGCATCGCGCCGTGGATCGGGCGCGAGTGCGCCACTTGCGTTGGGTGGCAGTGGTTCTCCTGTTTCTCGTGGTCATGAAGGAGTCGATCACACGGCCATTTCTGTGGGATCGCCGTGAAATTGTGACGTTCGAAAATCAGCGAGCCTACGTTCTCGGAACAAACAACAGCGAATTGCTCCTGTTCAACCCGGAGAAGGGCCAGCGGACATACCGGCGGGTGCGGCTCGATGCGCCGGAGCTTCGGCGAAACGTGGACGCACGTCCATTGTTCCTCGAGGGGACCGAACCAGTCCGCCCATGAAATGCATTCGTCGATGTGAGGAGGTTGCAATGTCGCGCAGACATCTGGGGACCCTGAGCTTCGCGCTGCTGGCCCTGTTGGCCGTCCCGAGCGTGGGACACGCCAGCATCTGGGACTGGATCTGGGGCATGAGCGGCCCGCAGATGGTTGGCCCCGTGCTTCACTGTGAATGGGATCTGCAGCACGAGTCCGGCGACGGCGACATCTTCGAGTGCCGGGTGATCGACCTTCTGGTCCACAACAGAGTCCGATCGCGTTCGGAGCGCCAGGTGTGGCTGTCCCTTGATTCGGCGTTCTATTTCTCCACCGGCAAGAACTCCGACGGGAATCAGTTCGACTGGTTCGAGAACTACATGGTGGCGCTCGAGCCGATGCTCGAAGCTCGCTCGTACAAGTCGCCGGACAGCAATTTCATGCTGCACCACGGAGTGATGGGGATCACCTACGGTGTGCTGTTCGGCGAGAACTTCGGCACCTTCGACAAGGTCGGGCTGAAGTTCAGGCCGGTCGGAGTGACGATCAACAAGAAGTACAACGCCTCGTTCACCCTGCGCTACTACCCGCAGCGATTCACCTCGGAGGAATTCGGAATCGTCAATCCGACGCAGGACAAGGACGGCGGTGAGTGGGTCTGGGGCTTTACGGTCGGATGGCTGTGGGGACGACAGTGAGCAGTCGGCTCTGACAGCGTCGAGTGGGAGGCGGGTCTTCACGACCCGCCTCTGCGTCATTTGCCCTTGAACACCGCGAGACGATCGCCGCGGAACGAGCCCACCCAGTAGTCGTTCCCGACTTCCACGGCCACGGTCCCCGCGCTGAACGGACCGACCGCCGGTCGATTCACCACCTCCGGTCACCTTCAGCGTCTTCGGATCGATCTTCACGATCTGCGTCGTGAAGTTCGGCGCCGTACCGCCCTGACCCGCGGCGAGAATCGAGCCGTCGCGCGCCCAGCGGATGTTGTCGACGCGGAAGCCGAGCGGCACTTCCTGCCGTTCCGGCTTGGCCCCTCCGCGCGAGAGACGGAAGAACGACTGGCTGCCCCACGCCGCGACGTACAGCGTCTTGCCGTCCTCGGACATCTCGAGCCCGTTGGCGCCGGACGCTTCGCTGCCGGGCACCTTCTGCCAGCCGCTCGCGGTGTGCCATTCCCACAGCTCGCCGTTCACCGCACCCTTCTGGAGCGCCGCCATCTGCTGGTTGCGTGGCAGGAAGTTCGTGGCGATGAAGCCGCCGTCCGGGAAGCGCGCGCACCGAGTTGAGTCCGATCGGATCCGGTGCGACCGCGCACCCGATCCACGTCAACGTCGGCGTCTGCGGCCGCGCATCGAGCTCGAAGACTTCCACCGCTTCGCGGCCGCCGTGGACGACGACGTAGAGCTTGTGAACCGAGTTGCGGCCCTCCTGCAGATAGAGGCCGTGCGTCAGGAACTTCGCCTTGAACGCCGCATCGGGCGGTCCCGGACACGTGTTGTACGTCTTCGCGTCGAGCCGCTCCTTCGGCGCCGCTCCCGGATACGCGACGCTCGACATCCGGTCGCTGACGCGGATCAGCATCACGCCGCCGCTTCCGCCGTACGACGAGGCGACGACCCACTGCGCTCCGGGCACGACGACCAGATCCTCGGGCCCGTTCTGACCGCAGATGAACTGCACGTCGCCGATCGCGTCGCACGTCGCCGGCGCCTGCGCGGCAGGTGCCTGTGCCGATCAGCGAGTGGGTTGCCGACAACGCGGCGAACCGTAGTCGACGCAGAAGCGTGTGTTTCGCTGCGCCGCCTTCGCGGCGGAAGCGACCGACGTACGCCGACTTGGCGACGATCTTCCCTTCCATCGCCTTCAGCAGCTCGTCGCGCCGGCGGTCGGCGGCAGATCGAGGTTCGCATTCAGCGCGTACAGCTCGAAGACGTAGTGGTGATAGCGCGGACCAGCCGGTGCGCCCGGCCCGAAATACGGCGTTCTGCCCGGTGATGTTCAGGCCGACGCACCGCGCCCGCCGGCACGCTGCCTTCGGGAATGCCGCCGGCCGACGCCGGGAATGTTCCACACGATCCAGTGCAACACGTCTCCGGTGCTGCCCTTCAGCGACACGTCGAGGTCGTGGAAGATGATCGCGTAGCTCATCGTGCCTTCCGGTGCGCCGCTGAACTTGAAGCCAGGCTGCACACCACCGCGGCCGGCATATTTCTGCGGCACGATGCCGCCGTCGGGAAACGCATCGGTCGTCATCAACAGCGGCGGAAGATTGAATCCTCCGCGGCCGCCGCCGCCGGCGCGAGCGCCACCGCCTTGCGGCGCCGGCGCCTGCTGCGCCGACAGATCGACGCCCACCATCACCGCGGTCACCAGAGCCACCACAGAGATCAACCATTTCAGTCGCATGAGATCCTCTCCGGCACGTCCGAAAGGACGTGCCCTCCTACGTAGGCCGGTCCTTCGGACCGGCGTTACTTCGGTCGTCCTTTGAATCCTTCAGCCAGCATCGAGATCTTATAGATCGTCATCGCCGTATTCCGCACGCCCTCCGGCGTCGTCCAGGCTTTGCCGTCGGGACCGATAGCGCCGATCTGCGGCGCATACAGCGTCTTCTTGTCGGGTCCTGAGAACGCGAGCGTGATCGGCCGCCGCGGCGTCGGAATCATGCCCAGGTGCTTGCCCTCGGGAGACAGCACGTGCACGCCGAGGTTGCCGGTGACATACAGCCTGCCCGTCGAATCCACCGCCATCCCGTCGCCGCCATCGTCGCCATTGAGCGTGCCGAAGTCGCGGCGGTTCGCGGTCGAGCCGTCCGGCTTGACGTCGAACGCGAGCACGACCTTCTGATTGGTGACGTACAGCGTCTTGCCGTCGGGGCTCAGCATGATGCCGTTCGAGCGCAGGTTCTGATCCTCGACGACGGTGACGACGCCGTCGGCGTTGACGTGAAACGCGCCGCCGGCCGTGAAGTAGGCGCCGCCCTTGCCGTCGGCCATCACGTCGTTCACGCGTCCGAGCGGCCGGCCGTCCTTGAAGCTGTTGGCCAGCGTCCGCCGCTGCGGAAACACCATGCTGATCGCCGGAAGCTCGGGACAGCTCGCCGCTGAACGGCCGCGCCGTGTCGGTGCACGCGCGCTGCGCGGCGAAGAGCCGGCCCTGCGCGTCCATCGACACCGCGCCGGCGCCGAAGCTGTCCTTCACGAACACGTATTCCTTGCCGTTCACATCCAGCTTGCGAATCGTGTCGGTCTGCTCCTGCGCGAACAGCACGCCGCCATCGGGCGTGCCGACGATGCCGTCGGCGGTTTCGAAGTCGGCCCAGATGATTTCCCACTTCGCGTCGGCGGCGACGACGCCGGGAATCGCGGTCACCATGGTGGCGCGTTCCCCGGGCAGCAGCGCCGCGGCACTCTGCGCGCGCGCGACGGTTGACGTCAGGAGACACGCGACGAGGGCAACGGACGTTCTGATCAAATGCAGTCTCCTCAGTAAATGCCGATGATAGCGCAGTCCCCTCTGCCAATGCTTCGTAGGGCCGGTCTCTGGACCGCCGCCAGTGATCAGTTCGAGACCCATCACCTGATCGCGATTGGCGCAACGGTCGATCCGGTACCGCCCTGAATCTTCAGCGGCTCGACGATCAGCGCGAACTCGTGTGCCTTGCGCGCGGCGAGCTCGTCGAGCCGGAGATTCTCGAGCAGGTGAATGCCGTTGACGACGAGAAAGATCTGATGGCCGGGGCCGGCCAGGTTCTTGTCGGGATTCGGCGCGACTTCGACGGCACCGTTGTCGGCGCCGACGAGCATCGGATCCTGCTTGGCGAGCCACTCGGCCGCCGCGACGCCGAGGCCCGGGCTCGAGCGCTGATAGCGCGCGTTGTCCTTGCCCCACAGCGTGCCCCAGCCGGTGTGCATCAGCACCGCGTCGCCCGGCTGCAGCGTCAGCTTCTGCGCGGCGAGCGCGGCCTGCAGATCCTGCGGCGTGATCTCGTAGGAGTCCGGCGAGCACCGGCACGCCCTTGAGCGCGGCGACGTCGATGAGCACGCCGCGCGTGACCAGCGCACCGACCTGCTCGACGCCAAGCTTGTTGAAGCCGGTGCGGCTCGCCGCTGTCATCGATCGTGAAGCAGTTGTACATGCTTCCGCCGATCATCTGATGGCTGAACGATGTCGAACTGCGTGCCGACCTGCCCGATCTCGGCGACGATCAGCTCCTCGTTCGATCCGCGGCGATTGGTGCCGGGATCGTTGCGCGTCCGCTTGGTGAAGATCTCGAAGCGCCGGCCGGCGGGCATCGGCATGCCTTCCTGCAGGACGCGACCGAGCTCGAAGACTTCGCCGGTCTGTGATGAGGCGCGCCGCCTTGAGCACGGTCTCGGGCTTCATGTGATTGCCCGACCCGCGTTGGTCGCCCTTGCCCCACTTCGAGGGACAGCGCTGACTGTCCGGCGGCGGCTGCCAACCTTGCGCGAAAGCGGCGCTCGCGCACGCAGAACCAATCACGAACGTGCACCGGAAGAATCACACGCATACGGATCTCCTCGCTGTCCCGGGGTCTGAAGGCCCCGCTCTACGTAGATGGGAGGTCGGCGGCTCTGGGTCAGGGCGTCGCGTTGCCGACCAGCTCGATGTTCAGTCCGCCGGGATCCTTGACGAACACGTTGCGGAGCGTGGGGCTCCAGTTCACGAGCTCACCGTTCCGCGAGATGACGCGCACGCCGCTGGCTTTCATCCGCGCCAGCAGATCGCCGATCGCCGCGACGCGAATCGCCATCCCCGACGATCCCGGATCCGGCACGCGCAGCGAGAACGGCTTGCGCGGCATGCCCTTGAACTCGAGCATCTGGATCCGCGCCTTGCTCCCGGGCACGACGCCAGCTGACCGCGCGGAACGATCCGCCCTTCGGCACGCCCATCAGATCCAGCGCGCGCAGGATTGGTCGAGAACGCCGGATCGCCCGTCAGCTCGAAGCCGAGCATGTCGCGCCAGAACTTCATCGCGGTGTCCATGTCCTCGACCGTCAGGCCCATCATCGCGCCGACCACGTTGCCGGTCGCCGGTCAGCCGAGGTGACGCCGCATCGGCCGGCACCGACGCCTGCTGCACGGCCTGGACGATGTAGCCGTCGGGATCGCGGAAGAAGATGCCGGTCACGCTGCCGAGCGGCGTCGGCGGCCGCCACCGGCGCGCGCGAGGTCGTCAGGATCGGCGCGTTCAGCTTCCTGATCGCGGCCACCACCGGTGCGAGGTCGCGCACGAAGATCTTCATGTGCGGCGCACCGGGATCCCAGAGTCTGCGGCTGCGCCGGCGTGCGCGCGACGTTCGAGAACTCGGTCAGCTCGAAGTTGAAGCCCTGACCCGGCAGCTGCAGCATCGACACTTTCAGCGTGACGCCTGGCGAGTCGGTCAGAATCGGTACGGCCTCGTTCGCGAACGGACGAACCTGTCCCGACAGACCGAAGACCTCGGTGTAGAACGCGAGCGTCTTCTCGACGACGTTGGTCGCGTGAATCGCGTGCATGAAGCCGACCGTCGCCGCGCCCGTCGGCGCTGGAGCGGGTGCCTGGGCACGAGAGACCCCGGCGAGCAGCATCGACATGGCGATCGCGCGAACGACTCGATTGTGCATGGCGACCTCTTATCTGAGGAACGGGCTCCAGCCGTTCTTTGAGTAGTCGGTAATGCGGTGGTTCATCGAGCGCGAGTCGAGCTGCTCGGCACGTCCCTGAATGCTGAAGCCGCCGGGCGGAGGCGTGATGCCGGGTGGCGGTGCCGGGTTCGCCGGACCGCCGACACCCGCGGTGTGCATCCCGTTCTCGCGGCGCCCGCAGTCTGCGGCGAACGGCGAGACCGACCGTCGCTCTGCATCAGCGCGTCGTAGTAGGAGTTGCCGATGAGCAGCATCAGATCGCGCGCGCTGCGATCGGCCGGAGAAACGTCGGCCAGCAGCGGCGCGCGCGGCGCCTGCAGGTTGCCGAGCTGACTCGGCGCGGTGATCTGGCCGGCGACCGGATCGGCCGCTGCCACCTTGAATGTCGTCGGCCCCTCGGTGGCCGTCCTCCACAGCCCCTCGCCGACCTTGAGCACCTGCGTCTGCTCGGTGAACTTCGCGTTGGGCGCCATATGCCGCCTTCGCCGGATCGTGCGCGACGAGCGCTGCGAAGTAGGCGTCCGCGATACCGATCAGACATGCGCGATCGCAGGCCTGGCCTGTCTGAGCCAACGCGGTTGAGGTCGACAGAATCGCCAACGCCGCGAGCCCGGCGCAGAAGGCGTGTTTCATGCGGCGCATTCTACCTTTAAGATCAAGGGTTGATATGAGCGAAACCGCCACCAAAGAAACGCTCGGCTTCCAGGCCGAGGTCAAGCAGCTGCTGCACCTGATGGTCCACTCCCTGTACGGCAACAAGGAGATCTTCCTGCGCGAGCTGGTGTCGAACGCGTCCGACGCCGGCGACAAGCTGCGCTTCGAAGCGATGACCGACGCGGCGCTCTTCGAGAACGATCCCGACCCGAAGATTCGCGTCAGCTACGACGCGCAGGCGCGCACGATCACCGTGTCCGACAACGGCATCGGCATGTCGCGCCAGGAAGTCATCGAGCACATCGGCACGATCGCCAAGTCGGGCACGCGCGAGTTCTTCGCCCGGCTCACGTCGGACCGCGCGAAGGACGCGCATCTCATCGGACAGTTCGGCGTCGGCTTCTACTCCTCGTTCATCGTCGCCGACCGCGTCACGCTGATCACGCGGCGCGCCGGCCTGACCGCGGAACACGGCGTGCGCTGGGAAAGCTCGCGGCGAAGGCGACTACACCGTCGAGACCGTGCGCAAGGAGACGCGCGGCACCGACGTCATCCTGCATCTGCGCCCGGAGGAGGACGAGCTGCTGTCGGGCATGCGGCTGCGCGAGATCCTGCGCAAGTACTCGGACCACATCACGCTGCCGATCCTCATGAAGAAGGAGCGATGGGACGCGACGCCAAGAAGCAGGTCGCAGACCGACGAAGACGAGCAGATCAACCAGGCCTCGGCGCTCTGGGCGCGGCCGAAGTCGGAGATCACCGAGGAGCAGTACCACGAGTTCTACAAGCACGTGGCCCACGACTTCGAGCCGCCGCTCGCCTACACGCACGCCAAGGTCGAGGGCCGTCAGGAATTCACGCAGCTGTTCTTCATCCCGCAGCGGGCGCCGTTCGACCTGTGGGACCGCGAGCACCGGCACGGCATCAAGCTCTACGTCCGCCGCGTGTTCATCATGGACGATGCCGAGCAGCTGCTGCCGCCGTACCTGCGGTTCGTGCGCGGCATCGTCGACTCGAACGACCTGCCGCTGAACGTCTCGCGCGAGATCCTGCAGCAGTCGCGCGACGTGCAGACGATCCGCGCCGCCTCGGTCAAGCGCGTGCTCGGCCTGATCGAGGACCTGGCCGCAGAACCAGGCCGAGAAGTTCGCGACCTTCTGGAAGGAATTCGGCCGCGTGCTCAAGGAAGGCGTCGCCGACGATGCCGGCGAACCGCGAGCGGATCGCGAAGCTGCTGCGCTTCGCGTCGACGCAAGAGCGACACCGACGAGCAGACGCGTCTCGCTCGCCGACTACGTCGGCCGGATGAAGGACGGCCAGGACGCGATCTACTACATCACCGCCGACGGCTTACCCGGCGGCGCGGAACAGCCCGCACCTCGAGATCTTCCGCAAGCTGGGTGTCGAAGTGCTGCTGATGTACGACCGCGTGGACGAGTGGGTCGTGTCGCTGCTCACCGAGTTCGACGGCAAGCCGCTGCAGTCGGTCGCCAAGGGCGGGCTCGATCTGAGCAAGCTTGGCGGCGAGGCCGAGAAGAAGGAGCAGGAGAAGCACGGCCGACGAGCACAAGGGACTTCGTCGAGCGCATGCAGAGCGTGCTGAAGGATCGCGCCAGCGCGGTGCGCGTCACGCAGCCGCCTGACCGACTCGCCGTCGTGCCTGGTCAGCGACGAGCACGGCATGAGCACGCATCTCGAGCGCATGCTCAAGGCCGCCGGCCAGAACGTGCCCGGCGTCGAAGCCGATCCTCGAGATCAACCCGCAGCATCCGATCGTGCAGCGGCTGAAGGACGAGACCGACGAGCGGCGGTTCAGCGACTGGAGCCACATCCTCTTCGACCAGGCGATGCTGGCCGAAGGCGGGCAGCTCGACGATCCGGCGTCGTTCGTGAAGCGGTTGAACGAGGTGATGCTGACGCTGGCCGGCGGGCAGCTCGAGGATCTGGACGCCCTAGACCTTCGACAGAATCCGCTTCTGGTTGGCCAGAATCTTCTTCTGATTGCCTTCGATGCGGCCCTGATTGGCGAGGATCTTCTTCTGGTTCGCCATCATGGTCTTCTGATTGGACAGGATCTGTCGCTGGTTGGCGGCGGTCGCGTCGGCCATTGGCACTCTCCTCGCGTCGCCAACGTATCATGAGTCCTGCGCGAGGAGACCTATGGCCACCAATACATCCGGACTACGAGAACGTCGATCGTTTCTATCGAGACTCGCCGCAGGTGCGGCTATCGTCGGCGGCGCGGTGTTCAAGAGCCAGCCGGCGGCGGCGCAGTCGACCAGCGCCGCGTCGTGGCGTCCGGCGCGTCACGCGCAGGATGACTGGCTCGATCAGATCCCGGGGTCGCATCGATTCATCATCGACACCATCAGCCCGGCCGGCCTGGGCAGCGCGTTGCTCTTCGCCAACAACTTCTTCGTCGCCAATCAGAACGGCTACGGTCTCGGCAACGCCGACGCCGCCGTCGTCATCGTGATGCGCCACAACTCGACGCCGTTTGCCTACACCGACGCGATGTGGGCGAAGTACGGCGCCGGCATCGGCGACGGCAGCGGCTTCGACGATCCGAAGACGAAGGCCACGGCCGACGATCAACGTCTACAACTCGGGCAGACTACGGGACCGCGCTGCCGAACAACGGCGTCACCCTCGACGCGCTGATCGGACGCGGCGTACATTTCGCCGTGTGCCAGATGGCCACGCGCCGATTCGCGGACGCGATTGCCTCGGCCGAGAAGCTGCGACGTCGAGGCCGTCTACAAAGAGCTGACGTCGAATCTGATTCGCAACTCCCACATGGTGACGGCGGGCATCGTCGCGGTGAATCGCGCGCAAGAGCGAGGCTACGCCTTCGCGAATGCGGGTTAGCTAAGGGGTACGGGGGCCCTACTTTCGCGGCAGGGGGCCTCCCGTTTCCGGGTTGAACTGCTGGTTCTCGTTGCAGACGAACTCAATCAATTCGGTATCCACCAGCAAACGCTGATTCACGCGGACGGTCCACGGCTTCGTATACGCCTTGGGATCGTCGATCGTCACATCGATCTCGAGCGTGCCGAACGTCGGACGACGGAAGCGCTCGGTGAGCTTGCCCTGATCGGTCAGCGGCGCGCCGTTGACGTCCAGCCATCCATCGTCGCGGAAGTTCGTCGTCTCCACCACCAGCGTGTCGCCCTCCCAGCGGCCGCGCGAATAGCCGTACCACCACGGCTGCGGGTCGTTGGTCGGCGCGGTGCGGCCGTCCAGAAAGATCTGCCGCACGTTGGCATTGGCCTCGTAGATGATGACGATCAGATCCTTCGTCTGAATGATCTTGCGCGGCTGCGAGTGCGTGTGCAGCTGCATGTGGCCGAGCGGCAGGCATGCGGCGTCGGGATTGTCCTTGCTGTTCCCGGCCATGCGCTGACGCCGGATCTCGGCGCCCCACGGCGTGAATGGCAGTCCTTCCTTGAATCCTGCTTCGATGTTCCAGAACGTCGCCTGCACTGGCGTGCCGGGCGGCGGGGGCGGCGGCCCGCCGCGAAAGCCGAGCACGCCGGCATAGTTCCAGATCCCGGTGAGATCGGGTTGGCCATCCGCGGTGCGCGGCGCGCGCCGCGGTCAGGGTCGGCTTGCCGTCTGCGTCGCGCGGGACGTTCTTCGTCGGATACGACGGCCACTGCGCGACGAGCGTCGGCGACACGAGTGCGACCCACGCAAAGACGACGACCGCTGCGATCGCTGACTTCACCACCCCTCCAGCCGTAGCGGCGGATCTGAGATCCGCCTGTTCACGTCCGCTGCGAAAGTCTAACGCGGGTACGCGGTACACGAGCTTGACATATTCCCATATGGGAATATTATGAGCTCATGCCGCGCGCGTCAACCACGTCCGACGCCTTCAACGCGGTCGCCGAACCGCGTCGCCGCGAGATTCTCGAGTACCTCGGTCCCGAAGAGCGCGCCGTCGGCGACATCGCCGTCGCGCTCGGGCTCGGACAGCCGTCGGTGTCCAAGCACCTGCAGGTGCTGCTCAACGTCGGACTCGTTGAGGTGCGACGCGACGGACGCCGCACGCTGTATCGCACCAACGCCGACGCGTTGAAACCGGTCCACGAGTGGACCGGGCTGTTCGCCAGGTACTGGGGTCGTCAGCTGCGCCGCATCAAGGAGCACGCCGAGGCCAAGACCAAAGCAGAACGCTAGGACCGGAGGACTTCTATGGCTCTCACTGCTCCATCACTGGACAACCTCACGCTCGACGTCACCGACCAGGTGCAGGTCCGTGCCTCACTCGAGGCGACATTCGACTCGATCCTCGCGCAGATGGGACGTCTGAACGAGACGCCTGACGGCAAGCCGCTGCCGATGGTGCTGGAGTCGTGGCCTGGCGGCCGCTGGTATCGCGACCTTGGCGGCAACAACGGGCATCTGTGGGGGCACGTGCAAAGCATCAAGCGGCCGACGCTGCTGGAGATTTACGGGCCGCTTTTCATGTCCTATCCGACGATGTCGAACTTGCAGTACCGCCTGCAGGAAGTCGAGGGCGGCACGCTGATCGCCTTTCGCCACACGGCGTTCGGCTTCGTGCAGGACGACCATCGACAGGGAGTTGGCGAAGGATGGCGCGCGCTGCTGGCGCGCATCCGCCGCGACGCCGAACGCAGCGAGAACCGGTGATGTAGTGTCCGGCTTCAGCCGGACGGAGATGTAGTGTCCGGCTTCAGCCGGACCGGCAAGGAGACCATGACCATGGCGATGATTGACGGATTGCTTCAAGAGCTCGAACAGGAAGCGCAGACGACGAGACGGGTCCTCGAACGCGTGCCGCAGGCACATCTCGCCTGGAAACCACATGAGAAGTCGATGTCGCTGGGCCAGCTGGCGATGCACATCGCGACGGTTCCTGGCAATGTGGCGCAAATGGTCGCGCAGCCGGCGATGCAGCGGCCGAACTTCGTACAACCGGCGGCGACGCAGGCCAGCGAGCTGCTGCCGGCGTTGGAGAACAGCGTGAAGCAAGCCAGGGCCGCGCTTGGCGGGATGGACGACGCGGCGATCACGGCGACGTGGAAGGTGCTGGACGGCGATCGCGAAATCATGGCCATGCCGCGCATCGCGGCGCTGCGCGCGATCATGCTGAATCACTGGTATCACCACCGGGGTCAGCTGTCGGTATATCTCCGTCAGCTGAACGTGCCGGTGCCGTCGATCTACGGCCCGAGCGCCGACGAGAACCCGTTCGCGGTTCCACAGGCGGCTGCCGCACGCTGACGCGCGGCGCCATCGGCGCAGCTCCCCAGCCATCTCGTTGATCTGGCGTCGCGGATGTGTTCGACGTACCGCTCCGCGACGTTTCAGATCTCAGGCTGGCTCTTCGCCACGTCCTCGATCTGTAGTCCAGCGAGCCCAGCTGCTGGAGCTGATGTATCCCCCGGCACGGTTGGTGCTCCGTATCTCTTGATGGGCACCTGCCGAGCTCAATGAACATCAAGGAGGGCATCACATGGCCACAGATTTGGTTGCGTATGGCATCTACCCGGATCGCGTGTCGTTCGAGCGAGCGCTCGAATCACTCCGGGCCGCCGGTTTCCGCAACAGCGATATCTCAGCGATTCTGCCCGAGCGCGATCGCACCACAAGAGATCTCGCGCATGAGATCAACACGAAGGCGCCGGAAGGCGCAGCGGCCGGTGCCACGACCGGCGCGGCGCTGGGCGGAGTGGTCGGCTGGCTCGTCGGCATCGGTGCCCTCGCCATTCCCGGCATCGGCGCAATCGCGGCTGCCGGCCCGGTCGTCGCGGCGCTGGCGGGCGCGGGCGCGGCCGGTGCCACCGGCGGTCTGGTTGGCGGGCTGATTGGCGCGGGCATTCCAGAAGTCGAGGCGAAGCGTTACGCGGGCCGCGTGCGCGAGGGTGCCTATCTCCTCTCCGTCCACTGCGATGACAGCAAGTGGGCGAAGAAGGCCGAAGAGATCCTCGAGGCGACCGGCGGGAAGGACGTCGTCAAGACGTCGGAAGCAACTGCTGACTACAAGCCGTAGTTCACAGTCCGGTAGGGCCGGTCCTTGGTGGGACCGGCCCACTTTGCTACTGCGGCGGCAGCGATCCGAGATACGCCGCGATGTTCAGGATGTCATCGTCGGTGAGCTTCGCGACCGGCCGCTTCATCAGCGCCGCGTCAGGACCATTGCGGTCGCCTTCCTTGAAGAGATAGAGCTGGCGCGCCAGGTAGATCGGATGCACACCGGCAATGCGCGGCACGTTGCCCAGCCCCTTCTGGCCTTCGCCGTGGCAGATGCCGCACTGAACCGTCTTGCCGCCACCGCCGTTCTCGACCAGCGCCCTGCCCTTCGCAATGCTGCCGGGCGGAACATACGACACGAAGCCTGACTTCGGATCGCGCAGCCGCGCGCGCTCCTGATCTTCCGGCAGCGTGATGATGCGCTTGCCGATCGGCTCCATGCCGGTCTGCTTCGGATCGACGAAGCGCATGCGGCCCTGGCCGACGAACGTCTTCGGCACCATCGCCGCTTCGACCACCCGCGAGAACTTCACACGCGGCAGCGACGCGAAGTACTCGGCGGCCTGGCGGATCTCCTCGTCCGAGAGCTCTTTCGCGATACCGTTCATGCGCGCGTAGTCCTTGCGCACGCCGGACTTGAAGTCCTGCATCTGTTGGATGATGTAGGCCGCCGTCGATCCGGTGACGTCGCTCGACTCGGGATGCCCGAGCCCGGACATCAGATGGCATGAGCCGCACGCCAGGGCCCCGGCGTGCACCTTTGACCACGATCGAAGGTGCCGGCTTGTGTTCCTCCGGGAACCAGTCGGGCGGGTTGAGGAGATCGTCGATCTCCTTCGGCGTGTACTTCTTCGTGCTGCCAGGCACCGACTTCGGCTCGGGAGACTCGGGCGGCAGCGACCCGGCCTGAACCGGAAACGCCCACGCCGGATCCCTGGCCGGAACGGCAGGCAGCGCGGTTGGCGTTCCCGGCGCCGGCTGCTGCGGCTGCTGTGACTCAAGCGCCGTCGAAGCCAGCGCCACCACTGCGATGACAAGCATCCATGCCCGAGTGCTCATGCTCTCCTCCCGCGGCCAAGTCTATAGCACCCGTTGACCATTCGGCATTCGGCATTCGGCAGTGAGCATTGCGCACGTCAGGTGTGCGACTCGGACTTGATCTCGGTCAGCATCACCGGTTGCGTCCCGAAGTTCTCGAGCACAATCGTGTCGCCGGCCGGAATGATCTTCGTCGCGTACGACATCGTCCCTTTCCCCTTGCCGTCCTTGCCGATCTCCATCTGGATCACGGTGAACGGGTAGTCGATCGTCCGCGGCCGGTTCCGGGCCTCCCAGAAGCCGATCGGTCGATCGGTCGCAATCACGATCCGGCGCCCGCCATCCGGACAGGGGCGTCTGATGCGCGTAGTGCAGGTCGTAGCCGAGCGAGTCGGGCGTCTTGATGATGCCCACCGGCCTGGTGTCCTGCAGCGCGTCAAGCAGCTTCTCCGCACCGTTCTTCTTCAGAACGGCGAGCAGCGACGCGCGCTCCGCGGCGGTGGACCATCGTGTGATGTCGATCTGCACAATGCCCGAGCCGGTCGCGCGTTCGTTGTTGACGACGGCGACGGCGGTGAAGCGTTCTTTCTCACCGAGCGTCTGGGCAGCAGGGCCGACACTTGCCATCAGCAGCGCGGCCGCGAGCAGCGTGGGCCACAGTCGAGTTCTAGTCATGTTCGCCTCCAGCGGCGGAGTACCCAAGAAAAGTGCCGCGGGCTATAAGATTCGCCGGCATGAGCACGACAGTAGGCGCCGGCGCGCGCCAGGGCCCGCACGACGTCGCCAGATCCGGCCGCATCTCGTCCATCGATATCGTTCGCGGTGCGGTGATGGTGCTGATGGCCATCGATCACGTGCGCGTCTACTCCGGGCTGCCGGCGGGCGGACCGACGGCCGGGATTTTCTTCACGCGGTGGGTCACGCATTTCTGCGCGCCAGCGTTCATCTTTCTCGCCGGCACGAGCGCGTTCATGTACGCGCGGCGGCATCCGGACGTCTCGCGCTTCCTGATCACGCGCGGTCTCTGGCTGATTCTGCTCGAGTTGACCATCCTGCGTGTGGCGTGGACGTTCAACCTGGAGTTTGGCGGCTACAACATGGCCGGCGTGATCTGGGTGATCGGCTGGTGCATGGTCGCGCTCGCCCTGCTCGTGCGGCTGCCACTGGCGGCGGTCGCCGCGTTCGGCGTCGTGGTAATCGCCGGTCACAACCTGTTCGATCTCATTCCAGGATTGGGGTCGTCGCTCGCCGAGAGCCGTCTCTCCGGACTATGGAAGATCCTCTATCTCGGATTTTCTGCGGGACCAATCGCGCTCAGCGATGGAGGCGCACAACTCTGGATCCTGTATTCGCTGGTGCCGTGGATCGGTGTGATCGCGGCTGGCTATGCGTTTGGGTCGGTGCTGATGCGTGATCCGGAACGGCGACGGCGAATCTGCTTTGCCATCGGACTGGCGGCGATCGGCGGGTTCGTCGTGCTGCGCGGATTGAATCTGTATGGAGACCCGCGGCCATGGCAATCGGGCCTCGACTTCCTCAACGCGACGAAATATCCGGCGTCGCTGTCGTTTCTGCTGATGACGCTCGGCCCGACCATCGCGGTGATGCCCCTGCTCGAGACCGCTCGAGGCGCGGTCGCACGCTGGCTGACGGTTTTCGGGCGCGTGCCGTTCTTCTACTACGTACTGCACATCCCACTGATTCACGTGCTGGCGATGGTGGTGTCGTACATCCGGCTCGGCGAGGTGAGCGGCTGGCTGTTCGCGAGCCATCCGATGGCGCCGCCGCCACCTCCCGAAGGCTACGCTGTGGAGTCTGCCGCTGCTGTATCTCGTCTGGGCGATTGCGCTGGTGATGCTCTATGGCGCGTGCCGGTGGTACGCCAATCTCAAGGCACGCCGCAGCGACTGGTGGTTGAAGTTCGTGTGAGGCCGGCGCGCGGACGCGCGCTCAACTGCGCGTGTTGACGTACACGAGCGAGAACTCCGTGCCGCTGCCGCGTCGTTTCACTGCCACGACGCGCTGGCGGTCTTCAGTGCCGGTCACCAACTGCACATCGTCCGAGGACGGCTGCTCCTTGCACACCACCCGGCGTGAGCCGGGACCGCCGCGAAAGTCCACGTCGCCGCGGCATTCAGTCACCGGTCCATACGTCTTCATCTCGCGGCGATAGAACTCGAGAATCTCTGTCCTGCACATCGTCACTCTCGTATTTGGCGGCGACGACCTTCACGCCGAACCACCGGCTGTCGACGTGGACGTTCGCACTCTCGTGCTCGCCGCCCTGGCGCATCGGTCTGAGCGCCGGGATAGACCGGCAGGCCCGTGTCCGGGTTCTTGACATCCGTACGAACGGAGACCGCTCCAAGCGGGCTCTTGATATCGACGTTCTTGCCGGGTCCTGACTCGTGCACATCGATGCCACAACCGGTCACGGTCGCCAGCGCGACAGCGGCGAATGACAGAGTCAGCGGCGTCCGGGTCATCGCGGTCATGCTGTCGGATACGGGTGCTGCTCCACAAGTTCCCGGCCGTCTGACCCAGGCCTATTCGCAACCATGGGTTGCATGTACGGCCGCTCGTGCGCTACAGTCAGGCAACCAAGAGGTTGCACATGACATCGACGACCGCTACTGACCGTATCGAGAAGACCGTCATCCTGAAGGCGCCGCGCAGCCGCATCTGGCAGGCGCTCAGCGACGCGAAGCAGTTCGGCGAATGGTTCAAGGTCGAGCTGGACGGCCAGTTCAAGGCTGGCGTCGACGATTCACGGCACGATTACCTACCCGGGCTATGAAGGTCTCACACTGGAGATGGCCATCGAGCGGATCGAGCCGGAACAGCTGTTCTCGTATCGATGGCATCCTGGCGATCCGAAGGGAGACTACAGCGTCGGAGCCGATGACGCTCGTCGAGTTCAGGCTCGAAGACGTGCCCGGCGGCACGCGCCTCACCATCGTGGAGTCCGGGTTCGACAAGATCCCGCTGGCTCGCCGCGCCGAGGCGTTCCGCATGAACGAGGGCGGCTGGACCGAGCAGATCGAGAACATTCGACGCCATGTCCCGCAGTCGTAGCGCGGCCGCGGTACGTCTGCACGAGAGCGCGCCGGTGTTTGCGGCGCTTGGCGACGAGACCCGGCTCCAGATCGTGGCGCGGCTCTGTGCCGAGGGGCCGCTGTCCATCACGCGGCTCAGCGAGGGCGCCGGCGTCACGCGCCAGGCGATCACCAAGCATCTCAACGCGCTCTCTGCCGCGGGGCTGGCGAAGAACGTGAAAAGCGGACGAGAGCAGATCTGGGAGCTCGAGACACGCCGGCTCGAGCTGGCGCGACGCTGTCTCGATCGCATCTCGGATCAGTGGGACATCGCGCTCGATCGCTTGAAGGCACTCGTCGAAGAGGCCTGACCGGCTATCGCAGCAACTCCGGTCCTTCCAGTTCTGCAAACGCCCGTGCCGCGTCTTCTTCAGCGCGGCGTGTGCGCTGCAGCAGCACGTCGTACGCCGGCAGAGAACGGAGTGGCGCCAGCCACGGATCGTTGCTCAACGGGTGAGACAGGTAGAAGCCTCGAGCGATCACGTCGTGGAGCACCTCGACGGCCCGGGCCGGCTCGCCGAGTTGCACAAGTTGCCGCGCCATGTAGAACACGGCTTCGGGATCGGGAAAGTGCCGGATGCAGAACTCCGACGCGATGAGGCTTTCGCTCCGCTTGCCCTCAAGCAGCAACCGCAACGAGCCGACGAAATTTTCCATCAACTCGGGCCGCTTCACGCGCTCCATTTCGCGCAGATAGACGAGCGCTTCGTCGCTCCGGCCGGTCGAGGCCAGGACCATCGCCTCGAAGTAGAAGCGACCCGGGCCTTTCAGCGCGAGCGCGCGATCAGCATCGCCAAGCAGCCAGTAGGTATGACGCACACTGGTCGCAATTGCGGGATCGAGCTGCCGGGCGCGCTCATGCGCCGCAATTGATGGCGACAGCAGACCACAGTAGCGGCAGGCGTGCACGAGCCCAGCCCACAACTCAGGATCGCGATCGTTGGTGCGCGCCGAGGTGAGCAGCCGCACAAGGGCATCCTTCGAGCGGCCGGTGTCGGATTCGAGCTGCGCATAGGCGCGCGTCACTGAGGCCAGCTGCGGATTCAGCGCCAGCGCGCGCTGCAGACACGATTCGGCCTGCCGCAGCTGATCGTCGGCATCGTCGCCGCCCGCTTTGCCGAGCACACGGTAGCAGCGACCGAGATTCACCCATGCCGGTGCGTAGTGCGGGTCGCCCTCGACGCTTTGCAGATACAGATCTTTGGCCAGACCGGCGGCGTCCAGCGAGGCCAGCGTCGCGCGCTGCTGGACCTGATTGCCGCGCAGAAAGAACTCATAAGCGGTCGGATTCGCCGGCACGTCGTGCTTGAGCAGCTGCTGCTCGCGCGCCGTCAGCGGCAACGACAGCGACGAGACGATGCGCTGAACGAGATCGTCCTGCAGCTGAAACACGTCGCGTAGCGTGGCATGTGCGGTGTGTGACCACAGCACCTCGCCACCTGGCGCGCCAACCAGCTGGGTCGTGACACGAATGGCATCACCCGCGCGCAGGAGCGTGCCGGTCATCACCAGGTCAACGTGCGCCTCCGCGGCGATGCGCGCGAAGTCGAGCTCACCGGTGGTAAAGCGCGCCGCCCCCGCGGTGGATCGCACACCCAGCGAGCGCAATCCCGCCAGCGAACTGGCAATCGCGTCGGGCAGACTGAAGGCGAGAAAATCGGTCTCGGCATCCGGACGGAGAACACGCAACGGCAACACCACCAGCCACGTCATCGCCCGGGCGCGCGGGACGGCCTCGACGTCACCGCTCACCAGACAGGCCCTGAATTCCTCGGCAACCGCCGAGGCCGATGCTGGACGGTCGTCGGGATTCTTGGCCAGCAGGCGCTGCACGATCCGGTTCACCGCCTCGATGGTGCGCGATCCGCCGAGTGCGGCGGGTGTTCCATGCAGCGTCGCATGAAGCACGTCCACGTTCGTGCTGCCGGCAAACGCCGGCCGGCCGGCGAGCATTTCGTACAGTGTCGCGCCCATCGCAAACAGGTCGCAGCGAGCGTCGAGAGTGCGTCCCTGAATCTGTTCGGGCGACATGTAGCGCGGCGTACCCATCGTGGCGCCCGCCTGCGTGGCACGCGTGACGGCCTGCGTCAGCGCCGGATCCGTGGCCAGCACCGGACGCGCCAGGCCGAAATCAAGAATCTTCACGCCGTGAGGCGTCAGAAAGATGTTTGCCGGCTTGAGGTCGCGATGGATGAGGCCCTGTTCGTGAATGACCCGAAGGGCGGTCAGGGTCTCGAGTGCCAGCGGGATCGCCTGGCCGATCGCCATCGGTCCGCGCAGAATCCGATCGGCCAGCGTCTCCCCGCTGAGCAGTTCCATGGTGATGAACAGCGTGTCGTGCTCCTCACCGATCTCGAAAATCTGACACACGTTCGGATGGTTCACGGCAGCAGCGGCGCGGGCCTCGTTCAGCACACGGCGGCGCGTCTCGCCGTCGTCGGATGCCGTGATGATCTTCAGCGCGACGTCCCGACGCAGGCGCAGATCACGCGCCCGATACACCTCGCCCATGCCGCCGGCGCCGAGCAACGCCACAATCTCGTACGACGCGAGGCGCGTACCGGGTGCGAGTGACATGGAGGGGCTATTTCTCGCGCATCACGGCTATCGGGGTCAACTACGTTACATGCTGAGGCGCGGTCCGGAGGGTAAGATCGATGGCTGGTGACGGATTCGAGCGACAAGACCGGGCGCGGACCGCTGCGCTCGCTGTACGAGTGGCTGACTGGAACGCCGTCGGCAGCGACGCCAGGTCCAGCGTCGGACAACCCCGCGACTGGTCCGGACGGACGTGCCCCAAGTCGTCCGGCCGGCGGTCCCACGCGTCTCGGCCACTACACGATCACCCGCAAGCTTGGCCAGGGCGGCATGGGCGTTGTCTATGAGGCGCGCGATGAACGCCTCGAGCGCACCGTGGCACTGAAGACGTTGCCGGCGCTCTCCGAGCGACGAGGCTGCGCGCAAGCGCCTGTGGCGCGAAGCGCGCGCCGCGGCCAGCGTCAACCATCCCAACATCTGTCAGATCTACGAGATCGGCGAAGACACCGGCGGACTGTTCATCGCGATGGAGCTGCTCGAAGGCGAGCCGCTCTCCGATCAATTGCAGCGCGGGCCATTGAACGTCGCCGAAGCGGTCGTCGGTCGGTCTGGAGATCCTGTCCGCGCTCGGCGCGCTGCACGCACGCGGCATCGTGCATCGCGATCTGAAGCCATCGAACGTCTTCCGCACGCCGCACGGCGTGAAGCTGCTCGACTTCGGCCTGGCGCGGCCCGAGCTCGAGAGCGCGATGACGCCGGCCACCGACCTCACGCGGACGGGCATGATCATGGGCACGCCGCGCTACATGGCGCCCGAGGCGATCCGCGGCGAGACCGTCGATGCGCGCAGCGATCTCTTCGCCGCGGGCGCCATCCTGTTCGAGATGCTCGCCGGCCGTCCGGCATTCGACGGCCGGACTGTCGCCGACGTTATCCACGCCACCGTCTACGAGCAGCCTCCTGCGTTGAGCGGATCATCCACTGTGGCCGCGGTCGATCGCGTCATTCGTCAGGCACTCGCCAAGCGCCCGTCGGAGCGGCTGCCGTCCGCCGAAGTCATGGCCGAAGAGCTCCGCTGGGCCGGCGGGCTCGATACCGAGGCCAGCACGTCGCAGGCGCATGCGCTGACGCGTCTCGTCGTGCTGCCGTTCCGCATGCTCAAGCCCGACCCGGAGACCGACTTTCTCGCCTTCAGTCTGCCGGACGCGATCACGACGTCGCTGTCCGGCACCGGGTCACTGATCGTCCGTTCGAGCGCCGTGGCGGCGCGCTTCGCCGGCGACACGCCGGATCTCAAGGCGCTCGCCACCGATGCCAACGTCGATCGCGTCGTCATGGGCACGCTGCTGCGGTCGGGCGACCAGCTGCGCGCAGTGGCGCAGCTCGTCGAAGCGCCTGGCGGTACGGTGCTGACGTCGCACACGGTGCAGGCTCCGCTCGGTGACCTGTTCCACCTGCAGGACGACATCGCCCGCCGCGTCGTGGAGGCGCTGTCGCTGCCGCTGACCGGCGTCGCGCCGCACACACCGGACACGCCGCACAACGCACGCGCCTATGAGCTGTATCTGCGCGCCAACGAGCTGGCGCGCACCTATGAAGGTGTCGTCCAGGCGCGCGACCTGTACGAGCAGTGTCTCGATCTCGATCCGGCGTTTGCGCCGGCGTGGGCGCATCTCGGACGCTGCCATCGCGTGATCGCGAAATTCATCGACGGCTCGTCCGACGAGTCGCGCGCCAAGACGGCGCTCGATCGCGCGCTCGCGCTCAACCCGCGTCTCTCGGTCGCGCACAAGTACTACGCCCAGCTCGAAGCCGACATGGGCCAGTCCACCAATGCGCTGGTCCGCCTGCTTCAACAGGCCGCGCAGCACGGCAACGATCCGGAGCTCTTCGCCGGCTCGGTACACGCGTGCCGCTACTGCGGCCTGTTCGACCAGGCGCTCGATGCGCATGCCGAGGCCAAGCGGCTCGACCCGAACGCGCCGACCACCATCGAGCAGACGATCCTGATGACCGGCGACGTCGATCGCCTGCTCGCACTGGGCCCGCGCTCGTACAACCCGGGCGGCGGCGATCAGGGCATCAAGGTCATTGGCCTGGGACTCGCCGGCCGGCGTGATGAAGCCCGCGACGTGCTGAACAACATGACGCAGATGGCGCGCATCCAGACCTTCCACACCTGGACGACCTACCTGCACGCCTGGATCGATCGCCGCGTCCCGGACATGCTCGCCGCGCAGACGTCGCTCAGCGCGCTGAAGATCATGAACGATCCGGAAGCGCTGTTTCAGATCGGCACCCTCTTCTGTGACGTCGGCGAATTCGAGGCGGGGCTGCACTACCTGCAGCGCGCGATCGCGAGGGGCTACTACGTCGAGCTCACCCTCGAGCGGCGGACGCAGTTCGACGCCATCCGCGACCGGCCGGCGTTCCAGACGATGCTCGCTGCAGCGCACGAAGGGCGGACGCGATCGCTCGCCGCCTTCCGCGACGCTGGAGGCGAACGACTGCTCGGACGACGATGAAGACTCTGGCGCAGTGAGCGGGACAAAGCGGAGATCCTGCGGCGGCTGAAGACCGTTCATCCCGGCAGCGTGCGTCAGTGGGGCCGCATGTCCGTTCATCAGATGATTTGTCATCTGAGCGACTCCTTCCTCGCCGTCACCGGGCAACGGCACGCGAGTCCCGCCTCGGGCCCGCTGCAACGTACCGTCATCAAGTGGATCGCGCTCTATCTGCCGGTGCAATGGCCGCAGGGCGTTCCGACGCGGCCGGAGGTCGATCAGGAGGCTGGCGGCACCAAGCCGTCTGACTTCGCCGCTGACATCACGCAGCTCGAGATGCTGGTGGAGCTCATCACGATGCGCAAGGGCTGTTTCGACGGACAGACGCATCCGATCTTCGGCCCGATGTCGGACCAGGCGTGGCTGCGCTGGGCCTACCTGCACATGGACCATCACCTGCGCCAGTTTGGCTGTTGATGTCCGGCTCAAGCCGGACACTACCACATGTCTCTCCACGACCTCGTGACCACGAGCGCCGCCGTCGCCGAAGCCAGCAGACGCCTCGCCAAAATCGGCCTGCTCGCCGATCTGCTCCGTCGTCTCGCGCCGGAAGAGATCGAGATCGCGATCGGATTTCTCTCGGGCGAACCGCGGCAGGGACGCATCGGCATCGGCGGCGCCACCATCTGGAGCGTCAGGGACGTGCCGTCCGCCGAGACACCATCGCTCACCCTGCACGATGTCGACGAGGTGTTCGCGCAAATCGCCGCAGTCACCGGCGCAGGCTCGACGGCCGCACGCCAGCAGCGGCTTCGCGACCTGCTTCGACGCGCCACCCGCGCCGAGCAGGACTTCATCGTCCGGCTGCTGTTCGGCGAGCTGCGTCAGGGCGCGCTCGAGGGCGTGCTGGTCGAAGCGGTCGCCAAAGCGAGCGGGATCAGCGCCGCGTCGGTGCGACGCGCGGTGATGATGGCCGGCGCGCTCGCCCCGGTGGCGCGTGCCGCGATCGTCAACGGCGAAGCCAGTCTCGCCGGGTTCGGCGTGCAGCTGTTTCAGCCGGTTCAACCGATGCTGGCGCAGCCAGCGGAAGACATGAACGAGGCGCTCGTGCAGCTGCACAACGACGTCTCGCTCGAGTGGAAGCTGGACGGCGCGCGGATCCAGGCGCACAAGAGCGGCGACGAGGTCCGCGTCTTCTCGCGGAATCTGCGCGACGTGACATCCGCCGTTCCCGAAGTCGTCGATGCCATGCGAGCGCTCGACGCTCGCGACCTGATCGTGGACGGCGAGGTCATCGCCCTCCGCCCGGACGGCTCGCCGCATCCGTTCCAGGTGACGATGCAGCGGTTCGGCCGGAAGCTGGATGTGGAGCGATTGCGCGCGGAGATTCCGTTGACGCCGTTTCTCTTCGACTGCCTCTATGCGGACGGCGAGTCGCTGATCGACACCGCTCAGGATGCGCGCGTCGCCAGACTCGACACCGTCGCGCCGTCGATCGTCGTGCCGCGTCTGGTCCGGCCGACGCCGAATCGGCAGCACGCTTTCTCGATGAGACGCTGCGCCGCGGACACGAGGGCTTGATGGTGAAGTCACTGGCAGCGCCGTACGCAGCGGGCCGGCGCGGTCAGCAGTGGCTGAAGGTGAAGATCGCGCGCACGCTCGACCTGGTGATCCTCGCCGCCGAGTGGGGCCACGGCCGGCGGACCGGATGGCTGAGCAACCTGCACCTCGGCGCCCGCGATCCGGTGCACGGCGGGTTCGTGATGCTCGGCAAGACCTTCAAGGGACTGACCGACGAGATGCTCGCGTGGCAGACGGAGACGCTGCGGACGCTCGAGATCTCGCACGATCGCCACACCGTGTACGTGAAGCCGGAGCTGGTCGTCGAGATCGCCTTCAACGAGGTCCAGGAGAGCCCGCACTACCCCGGCGGTCTGGCGCTTCGCTTCGCGCGGGTGAAGGGCTACCGGCAGGACAAGTCGGCGAACGACGCCGACACGATCGACACCGTCCGCGACATCTATCTGCGGTCGCTCGGCGAACCGCGTTAGTTCTCGCTGGGCACGAACGGAGACGGCCCGGCTTCATGTCAGATTACCGGCCGGTCGTTCCGGCTCCCCCGTCGCGAGCACCCCGTCCGCCCCGCCCCCCCGGCGGAGCCGGAGGCGGTGGAGGCAGCGGTGGCAGTGGCGGTGGCGCATTGACGGTGTAATCAGGGGGAATCGTGAACAAGTCCGCCGGGGGCTCGCCCCGGTTGATGTTCGCCAGGCGGTACTCGACGATCCCGGTTCGCGGATCGGCGTTGCGCGAGTAGATCAGCATTCGCAACTCGGGCGACTCCCATCGCTCGTCGGTGATCTCGATCGGCCGGTCGTTGCCAATCTGCCCCGTCGGGATGACCGTCGTCGTCTTTCGGCCGAGCGTCCTCACGCCTTCGAATTGACGCGCGCCGAGCAGTTCTTCCGTCGGGCTGTTGCCGCCAGCGCCTCCGAGCGGCGGGCCACCAGTACGCCCTTGCACGATGACGGTTCCGGCAGTTGTTCGAAACATCATGTTCCCCGCGAGTGGGATGGCAATGCGCGGCACGCGGCGAGCCGTGCGCGTCATCGGATCGAGCGTGTACGCGATGCCATCGCCGGGCTCGGGAGCGACGGTGATCGTCTGCGTGTTTCGACCGTTGTTCAACGCGCCAAGCCCGAGGATCGTCTGCTCACGGCGGACGCGCCCGGCCCGATCCCTGTAGAAGCGCGCGGTCGTGGTCTGCTCGATCCGCGTGCCATCGCCGAGCACCTGCGTCACGGTGGTGGTCGCGTCGGCCGAGAACGGCGCGTCGGCGACCACGGGGCCGGCCAGCACATCACTCGTGAATGGGCTCGACTGCCGCCCCTGCGCGGCGGCCGCTGCCGGCAACATGACGGTCAGACACACCCATACACTCACTCGTACTGATCTCATGGCCGTAGCTCCTGCGCGCGGTCGCGCGCCAGCGTCTGTACGAACCGGACGGCTCGGGCAAGCCCGTCTTCGCCGACCACGACATCCGCAAGCAGGACGTCTGTTGACGAGGTGTTGATGCCGATCGGTTCGACACCAAGCGCAGCGACCGCCGCCGGCGAGACCGCAACGCGAACGATGGTTCCCTGCGTCACCGGCACCGTCCCGTAGACGAGCGGGAAAAACGCCGTCGCGACTTCGCCGTCGCCAGCCGGGACGGTGAGCGCACGGGACGAGCGTTCGATCGAGGGTCGCATTGTCAGCTGCCACACTGGCAGAGCCGTCGCGATGACGAGTCCGGCGGCCAGGGCGTACATCTTGAGCGTCGCGACCCGTTGCGAGCGCCGTCGCGCCCGCACTTCCTCGAGCAGCCGCTCCCGCACGGCCGGTGATGGGCCGCTCGTGGCGTCGGCGTCGGCCACCTCGCGCAACCACTCCGAGAGCGCGCGTTCCTGATCCTTGAAATCCTGCATGCTCACATCCGACTCGCCATAGCCATCGCCGGGACTGCCGACAGCTTTCTCAACAGCAGACCTCGCGCACGATGCAGCCGCGACCGCACCGTGCCGATCGGACACTGGATGACCTGAGCGACGGTAGCGTAGTCCATCTCCTGCAGGTCGCACAGCGCGACGACTTCGCGGTACGCGGGAGGCAGCGACTGGACCGCCTGTCTCACCACAGCAATCATCTGCTCGCGTGCCATCGTCTCGAGCGGCGTATCCTGCGGCGCAATCGCCTCGGACACCGCAATCTCGAACGGCTCCGACATCGTCACACCCTGATGACCGAGACGCTTGATCACATGGTGACGGGCGATGCCGTAGAGGTAGGCCGCCACGGTGCCTTTGGCCGGATCGAATCCGCCGCCTGCCCTGGGCCGCGTCGAAGGGCCGTGACGCAGCACGGCGAGAAACGTCTCCTGCACCACGTCGTCACCGGCGGCCATGCCGCACATGCGCGCGGCGTAGTGATAAATCTGGCGCTGATAGCGCGCGTACAGCTCGCCAAACGCGGCTTCGTCGCCCTCCGATGCGCGCGTGAGCAGCGCCGCCTCGTCCACTGGTTCAATGCTCAAGGCAATGCTCGATGCTCCATGCTCAATGGAGATCCCGGTCCTGTGCGTTGGGCCTTGGGCATTGAGCGCTGAGCCTTGGGGCTGCCTAGGGCATTGGGCATGGCCCATTCCACATGCCTACCGATGTATTGCGGGGGCCGGGCGGGAAAGTTTCATAATTTGCGGCCGGCATTGTCCGCCGATCGCGTGTCCGGCGTCGATACGCCTGCGAT
>CAVSKE010000017.1:0-185758 GCA_963728305.1 uncultured Acidobacteriota bacterium | reverse complement strand
TCGGTGATGTACGAGGGCACGCCCGGACATCCCCCACAAGGGACGCTGGTGGGACATCGTCGAGCAGTACAAGATCACGATCCTCTACTGCGCCCCCACGGCGATCCGCACCTTCATGAAGTGGGGGTCGGAGATTCCGGAGAGGCGGACCCTGTCGTCGCTGCGGCTGCTCGGGCTCGGTCGGGGGAGCCGATCAACCCCGAGGCCTACGTGTGGTACCGCGAGGTCATCGGCGGCGACAACTGCCCCCGCTCGTCTACACCCCGTGGCAGACCGAGACCGGCCGCTACGACGATCCTCCCCGCTGCCCGGGGTCACCCACGGCAAGCCCGGGGTCGGCGATGATGCCCGCCGGGAATCAGCGCCGACGTGGTGACCGAGGAAGGCGAGCCTGGTCGGAACGGCTGGGGGCTACCTCGTCCTCAAGGAGCCGTGGCCGGCGATCTTGCGCACCATCTGGGGCGACGACGACCGCTTCCGGGACACCTACTGGTCGCGCTACGAGGAGCAGGGCTACTACTTCGCCGGTGATGGCGCGAAGAAGGGACGAGGACGGCGACCTGTGGTTGCTCGGCCGGGTCGACGACGTGATGAACGTGTCCGGGCACCGGCTCTCCACCACCGAGATCGAGTCCGCACTGGTCTCCCACCCCAAGGTCGCCGAGGCTGCCGTGGTCGGGGCGAACGACCCCGACCACCGGGCAGGCGGCGTGCGCCTTCGTGATCCTGCGCGAGTCGGCCCTCGAGGAGGGCGAGACCGCCTCCGACGAGCTGATCACCGAAGCGCGAGCACGTCGCCAAGGAGATCGGCAAGCTCGCCCGGCCGCGTCAGATCATGGTCGTACCCGAGGTGCCGAAGACCCGGTCCGGGAAGATCATGCGCCGCCTGCTGGAGAGACGTGGCCGAACACCGCGAGATCGGCGACGTCACCACCCTCGCCGACTCCAAGGTGATGGACCTGATCGAGAAGAACCTCTCGACCCGGCCTCCGACGAGGACTGACCCGTCGGGTTGACGACGGGTCAGTCCTACGTCAGGGAAACGTGATGTGGAAGCGGGAATCGCGATGCCGCGAGGAGCAGCAAAGCGCCCCCAGGACCGCCCCGAGAACAGCGACCCGGCGAGTAACGGCGGCCTTCGCGAGCGCCAGCCGGCCTTGGCGGTTTCCGCCCGCGCCGGCGAACGACAGGTCACACAGCAGCAGCGACACCGTGAAGCCGATGCCGGCCAGAAGCCCCACGCCGACCACGTCGCACCAGCCGAGGGCGGACGCAGCTCAGCGCGGGTCAGCCGGGTGGTGATCCATGCGCCGCCGGCACCCCGAGGACCTTGCCGACGACGAGGCCTGCGCCGATGCCCAGCGCGACCGGGGTCCCCGACAGGGCGTCACCGGCTAGACCACGCCCGCCGACAGCAGGGCGAACAGGGGGACGCAGACCAGCGCCGACACCGGACCGACCAGGTGCTCGACGTGCTCGGCGGGGGACCCTCCTCACCGGGGTCGCGGCGTACCCGGGTCAGCAGACCGAGCGCGACGCCGGCGACCGTGGCGTGCACGCCCGCTTCGTGCACCAGCCCACCGCGAGTCCGAGCGGACGTACACCCCGGCGCGCACCCGCCGGTGCTGGAGGAACGCGTACAAGCCGAGCAGGGCGACGAGCGCCGCCGAGCGCCTCCACGTCCAGCCGTCGGGTGAAGAACACCGCGATGACCAGGATCGCCAGCAGGTCGTCGACCACCGCCAGCGACAGCAGGAACGCCCGCAGCGCGGTCGGTAGCGTGTCACCGACCACCGCCAGCACGGCCAGCGCGAACGCGATGTCGGTGGCAACCGGCACGGCCCAGCCGCCGGGCCGTCCGTCGGGGCCGAGGTTGACCAGCACGTAGAGGAACGCGGGCACCACGACCCCGCCCACCGCGGCGACGACCGGCAGGACAGCCTCGGCCGGGCGTCGACAGGGCGCCGACGACGAACTCCCGCTTGAGCTCCAGCCCGGCCACCAGGAAGAAGAGCGCCAGCAGTCCCTCGCCGGCCCAGTGCTCGAGATCGAGCGGGCCGACGGTGAGGTGCCGGAGGTCGGCGTACGACGCACCCCACGGCGAGTTCGCCCACACCACGGCCACAGTGGCGGCGACCAGGGCGACCGCGCCGCCGACGGTCTCGCGGCGGAAGACGTCGCCGAGATAGGTGGTCTCTGCGAGTCCGGGGTCGGGAAGAGCAGCGGCCGGCGGCTGGCACTGCGGCTGATGATGGCCTCTTCGGGGTCGGCGACAGGGGACCTGCCGACCAGACTTCCCGGCTCACCGTGGCCAACCCTAACGCCCCACGATAGGGTCGCGCGCATGGCAACCGAACCGGTCAAGGACACCGATCCGACCATCGGCCGTCTGGTCACCGATGCCAGCCGTGACATCTCGTCGCTGATCAGCAAGGAGATCCAGCTGGCCAAGACCGAGCTGAGGCCAGCGTCAAGGCGGGCGGTGTGGGGATCGGGCTGTTCGCCGCGGCGGTGTTCGTGGCCGGACGCCGCGATCATCATGCTGTCGGTGGCGTTCGCCTACCTGATCAACTGGAACGGCGAGGGGCTGGACCTGCACTGGGCGTTCCTGATCGTCTTCGCGTTCTACCTCCTCATCGCCGTACTGCTGGGCTTCGTGGGCTACCGAAAGGTCAGGCAGGTCCGCCCGCCCGACAAGGCGATCCACCAGGGCAAGGAGATCCCCCGCGCGCTGAAGGGTCAGGCCGACACGACCGCGGACCCAGTGGCCGAGCTTTCGGTCGCCGCCCTGCCCATACTTGCCCGGTTCTGGTCAGCCAGCACAGTCCCCGGTTGAGACCGGGTCGTCGTTCGAGATCCCGATCGTGCACTCCGCCCGACCTGGTCGGCAGTGACGGCGTAGCCAGTCTCGCGGTCGGTGACCGAGGCCGCGAAGACCACGCCGACGACGTCACCGGCGGACGACACGATCGGCCCGCCTGAGTGTGCCGGGCGCACCAGGCCGCGCAGCGAGAACACCTCGCGGATGACGGTTCCCTCGCCGTAGATGTTGCGTACCGCAACCGCTGCTCGGCCCGGATCCGCCCGGGCTGCACGTTGTAGGTGCCGTCCCTGGGGATACCCCAGGATGGCGACGCCGTCCTGCGGTTGCGCCTCACGGTCGAACGCCAGGGAGGGCACCCCGGAGGTGCCGAGCTCGAGCACCGCGATGTCGAGGTCCGAGTTGTAGTAGACGACCTCCGCCGTCACCGAGCTGCCGTCGATGATCACCTCGGGCTCGTCGACCCCGGCGACCACGTGGGCGTTGGTCATCAGCCGGCCGGCGGAGTAGACGAAGCCGGTGCCCTCGACGCCGCGCCCACAGTCGTTGGTGCCCCGGACCTTGAGGACGGCCGGCCCGGCGGCCTCGACGTCGGGGTCGGTGAGCAGGCGCCGCGGGCCGGGGCCCACCTCGACGATGCGTTCAGGGGCGAACGGCTCGAGGTAGCGCGGGAAGAAGGTCGTCCCGACGACGTTGTTGAAGGCGTTCAGCACGCCGTCGGCCGAGCTGGAAGCATCTCGTCGACCCAGGCCAGCACCGACGAGTTCCGGACCATCGGGGAGACGCCGCCGAGGCCCGCACCGGCGACCGCGACACCGAGCGCCCACGAGACCAGGAGGACGGCGACCGCGCTCAGCGCAGCGCCCCCGACCGCGTCCAGCGCGCGCACCGGCTGCCACGTGATCCGCTCACGGACCCGCGCGCCGGAGAACTGCAGGACCGCCTGCCCGAGCGAGGCGGCCAGGATCACGATGAACAGCGCGCCGAGAGAGACGAAGAGCGAAGGGTTGGCATCGCCCAGGACGTTGGGGGCCAGCCACACGCCCAGGAGGCCGCCGAGCACCAGCCCGGTGGTGGCGAAGGCGCCGGTGACGAAGCCCTGCCAGTAGCCCGACAAGGCGTAGGCGAGCACGAGCACGAGGAAGCAGCCAGTCCAGGACGTTCACCGCGCTCCTCGCGAGGGTCGGGACTCGCGTGTTGGGCTGCACGTCGATCCTTCGGGGTTCGCCCTGAAGCATGTACGACGGCAGGTCCCGGTATCCGGGTCTGTTCCTACTCGATGGACCAGCCGACGAAGTCGAACAGTCGGGAGATGATCCCGGTGAAGCCCCACAGGATCATGCCCGCTCCGGACCGATCAGGAAGCCCGGGCTCACCCAGCCGTTGGGGCGACGGACGGAGATGCGGTGCTCGGGATCGAGCAGGTCCTTCTTGATCGCGACGTGGTAGATGTCGTGGACCTCGTCGGGGTCGACCACGTCGACCCGGCTCGGCTCGCGCCACCACCCGAGGAATCCGTAGACTTGACCGCGAAGTCGCTCGGCGGCAGCCAGTTCTCCGCGCCTGCCGAACACCTCGACTCCGGACGCGTCGAGCCCGGTCTCCTCGGCCTCGCGCAGGGCGGCCTGCACGGGGGTTTCGCCCTCGTCGATGGACCCACCCGGAAGGACACCTGGCCGGGATGGGAGCGCATGTGGTGGGCGTGCTCGGGCGCAGGCTGCCGCCGGACGGGCCCTCCCCTAACAGCACCAGGACGGCGCCCGGGCGGGTGTCGGCGTCCTCGGGCGGCATGAACCTCGTCAGCTCGTGCACGGTGATGGACTCGTAGGCCTCCATCACCGGGCGACAGCGACTCCGGGGATCACAGGCTGGTCGCGAGATACCGGTTGACCAGCCCCACGAGCGAATCTCCGACTCGATCTCCATGAGGTTGCGGTAGGCGATGCGACCCTGCGAGTCCAGCAGGACCAGCCCCGGGAAGGCCTCGTACGGCCATCCCGTCCACCGTGCCGAGCTCGGCGTCGGGGTCGGCCAGCAGCGGATAGGTCACACCGCTGTCGACGACCAGCTCCGCCATGGCCGACTCCACCTGGGGGTCCTGCCAGTCGATGCCCAACACGCCGACACGGTCGCCGTACTCCTCGTGGAACTGCTGCAGCAGCGGCATCTCCCGGCGGCACGGTCCGCACCACGACGCCCAACAGGTTGACCACCATCGGCCCACGCAGAGCGCCAAGGTCGACGTCGGGGCCACCTCCGAAGCAGGGGCAGGGTGACGGGGGCGAGGCCTCCGTCGACGGGCTCCCCACTCGACGGGACCAGTCCTCGACCGCGCTGGCCTTCATCCTGGCGCAGCTGGGGGGTGTCGACGTCGATCTTCGCCGGACCCGGCAGGGCGCAGCCTCGACGTTACTGCAGCCGGTCAGGGCGAGCGCGGCCGCCAGGGCGACGAACGCCGCCCGCCTCATGCCCGGCCTTCGGTGCGCACCAACCTGCCCAGGCGGCCTCGGGGTCGACCGGACCCTCGCCGTACGACGGGCACCAGAAGTGCGCCACCGGACAGGCACCGCAGGCAGGCTGCCGGGAGTGGCAGACCCGCCTGGCCTGCACCAGCAGGCGCTTCTCTTTCGCCGTCATGCCAGACCACAGGCGCTCAATCTCCAGCACCATCAGGGGCATCTCCGACTCGAACAGGTCACGCCCGGCGTCCGTCAGCGTCGCCCAGGTCTTGCGCTTGTCGTCCGGGTGGTCGACGCGAGCAACGAGCCCTTCGGCAACCAGCGAGTCCACCAGCCGTGTAACCACCGTCGGGCTGACCTCGAGGGCGTCGCCGATCTCGCTCATCAGCAGCCGGTTGTGCTCTGAGGCATACAGCAGGCGGACCACGTTGTAGCGGCCGAGGCTGAGGCTGGACGGGTTGTTGCGTCGCGCGGCTGCTGTCAGCGACGTGTACGTCTTGACCAGCAGGGTGTGTGCTTCGTGCGACAACGGGTCGAGGTCCGGACCCTGCTGGGCGATGCGCGCGGCGGCCTCGTGCACGGACTTCTCCGCCAGCATGCCGTCTTCGAGGACCACAAATTCAGCCGTATCGCACCTCTGGCCGATTCGATGATTGTTGACATTGTCAATTATGAAGAGCGTTTCGTCCAGTGCGATAGCGAATTGTGTTATCGACGTGCAACGTGTTGACGGGTCGCATTCGGTACTTTACATTGCGTACTATTATCGACGGAGCATAATACGAGCCAACGCCGCAGCCCGCGGCGCGAGCGAGAGGGGTGGCTCACATGGACCTCGGTCTCACCGAAGAGCAGGAGATGCTGCGCGACTTCGCGCGCGACTTCCTGGAGAAGGAGTGCCCGGAGCAGCACGTGCGCGACATGGAAGAAGACGAGCAGGGCTACTCGCCCGACGCTCTGGAACAAGATGGCCGAGCAGGGCTGGATGGGCCTCATCGTCCCGGACACCTACGGCGGCGTCGGCATGACCTACCTCGACCTCATCATCCTGATCGAGGAGTTCGGCCGCGCCCTCGTCGCCGGGCCCGTTCCTGCTCGAACAGCGTCGCCACCATCGCCCTCCTCGAGGCCGCGCAGCGAGGACCAGAAGCAGGCGTACCTGCCCGCCATCGCGGCCGGCACCCAGGTCTGGACCCTCGCCCACACCGAGCCCTCCGCCCGCTTCGACGCCGAGGGCGTCGCAGCTCACGGCGACCAAGGACGGCGACGTCTACGTGCTCAACGGCACGAAGCTCTTCGTGCCGCGACAGCCACGTCGCCGACAAGATGGTCGTCGTAGCCGCACCGGCGGCAGCGGCGAGACGGCATCTCGCTGTTCGTCGTCGACGCCAAGGCGGCCGGCGTCACGCATCGCCCGCTCGCGACGATCGCCTCCGACAAGCAGAGCGAGGTCAAGTTCGAGAACGTGCGCGTGCCGGCCGGCGACATCCTCGGCGAAGAGGGCAAGGCCTGGCCGGTCTTCCAGACGCATCGGCCAGCAAGGCAACCGTGCTCGAATGCGCCTACCTCGTCGGTCTGTCGCAGAGGCCTTCGACATCACCCTCGACTACACCAAGGAGCGCATGCAGTTCGGCCGCCCGATCGCCAGCTTCCAGGCCATGCAGCACAAGGCCGCCGACATGGTCACCGACGTCGACGGCTCGCGCTACATCACCTACCGGCCGCCTGGTCCGTCGACGCCGGACGAAGACGACGCCGACGAGACACGTCCACGTCGCCAAGGCCTGGGTCAGCGAAGCCAGCCGCCGCGTCGTCGCCAAGGCCCAGCAGATGCACGGCGGCATCGGCTTCACCAAGGACTACAAGATTCAGCTCTACTTCCGCCGCCAGAAGGCCGCCGAGCTGGCCTGGGGCGATGCCGACTATCACCGCGAGCTTGTTGGCCAGGCCCTTGGCATTTGATCTTTAGAGCCTGATCTAAGCAGGGCAGGAGGACAGGACGATGCGACTAACCGACTCTCCCGAAGAAGCAGCCTGGCGTGCCGAAGTACGCGAGTTCCTCGACAAGGAGCTGCCGGACGAGTTCAAGCGCCGCAATCGCGTCAGCGACGCCCCCTGTCGCCGGCGTACGAGGCACGGCGCGGTGGTCCGTCAAGGGCAAGCCCGACGACTGCGCGCCGGCGGCTCGGCTTCCGCCTCGAAGGCGGCGACCGCGGCGAGTGGCGCGAGAAGCTGGCCGCCAAGGGCTGGATCGCGCCCGCCTGGCCGAAGGAGTACGGCGGCGCCGGCCTCTCCACCATGGAGCAGTTCATCATGAACGAGGAGTTCGCCGAGGTCGGCGCGCCTCAGGTCGGCGGCATGGGCGTCTCCATGGTCGGCCCGACGATCATCATGCACGGCACCGACGAGCAGAAGGCAGAGCACCTGCCGCAGCATCCTCAAGGGCGAGGCGCAGTGGTGCCAGGGCTTCAGCGAGCCCGGCTCCGGCTCCGACCTCGCGTCGCTGCAGACGCGCGCCGTGCGTGACGGCGACGACTTCGTGATCAACGGCTCGAAGATCTGGACCTCCGGCGCCGCAGCGCGCCAACTGGATGTTCATGCTCGCGCGCACCGACCCGGAGGCGCCGAAGCACCGCGGCATCAGCTACTTCCTCCTCGACTTCACCAGCCGCCGGGCATCACCGTGCAGCCGCTGGTCAACATGGCCGGCAGCGCCGGCTTCAACCAGGTCTTCTTCGACAACGTGCGCGTGCCCGCCACGCAACGTCGTCGGCGAGGTCAACCGCGGCTGGTACGTCGGCACGACGACGCTCGACTTCGAGCGCATCGAGCATCGGCAGCGCCGTCGGCATCAGCCACGCCGTCGACCAGCTCGATCCGCTGGGCGAAGGAGAACAAGGACAGCCCGCAGTCGACCGTCTCGCCGCAACCCGATCGCGCGCGCTACGAGCTGGTCGACCGCTACATCGAGGCGCGACGTCGCGAAGATGCTCTCCTACCGCGTCGTCCACATGCAGAAGGTCGGCCTCATCCCCAACCACGAGGCCTCGATGGCGAAGCTGTTCGCGACGGAGCTGACCCAGCGCATCTACCGCACGGCGATGAAGATGACGGGCCTCTACGGCCTGGTCTGGGACCGCGACGAGGAGCTGGCGCCGGTGGGCGGTCAGTTCGCCCGCAGCTACGTCTCGTCCGTGTCCTCGACCATCGCCGGCGGCACCAGCGAGCACACGCAACTGAACGAGTAAATACGACAAAGCCGCGCGTCAATCGCCGTAGGTGTTCACCGGCCAGATGCCGGTGCAGACCGTGGGGCCCGGTCAGTGCATCGAGATCGCCACCGGCGCACCGATGCCGGCAGGCGCGGACGCGGTGGTGATCGTCGAGGAGACAGACAGCGACGGCGACACCGTCCGTCTGTTCGCGACGGTGAACGTCGCGCAGAACATCGGGCGGCAGGGCGCTGACATTCAGAAGGGCCAGACGGTGTTGCAGCCAGGCACGCCGCTCAACGCGAGCCGCGTCGGCTCACTGGCCGCCCTGGGACTCACCGACGTGGCGGTGTTCGACAGGCCGCGCGTGGCGATTCTGTCGACGGGGAACGAGATCGTCGAGCCCGGACAGCCACTGGCGCCGGGTCAGATTTACGACATCAACCGCTTCACGCTCGCCGCGGTCATCAATGAGCACGGCGGCGTGGCCGTTCCCTATCGAATCGCCACCGACACCATCGAGGACCTGTCGCGCTCGGTGGACGAGTGTCTCGAGCAGGACGTGCTCGTGTTCTCGGGCGGCAGCTCGGTCGGCGAGCGCGATCTGATCCTCGACGTGGTGACAGCAAAGGGTGAGATGCTTTTTCACGGTATCGCGGTGAAGCCGGGCAAGCCCACCGCCTTCGGCCGCATCAACGGCAAGCTCGTGTTCGGGATGCCCGGCTATCCCTCGTCGTGCTTGACGAACGCCCACATCCTGCTCGCGCCCGCGCTGCGTCGTATCGCCCGCCTGCCCGACCAAATCGTTCGTTCGCTCACGCTCCCGCTCGCCGCGCGCGTGTCGTCCGTGCCGGGGCGGCATCAGTTCTATACGGTGCGTATCGCCGATGGCGCCGCGGTTCCGGCTTTCAAGGCGTCAGGCGACATCACCAGCATGTCGCAGGCGGACGGCTACATCGAGATTGCCGCCGCGGTCGATGCCGTCCAGGCAGGCACGCTCGTGGAGGTGAAGCTGTTTTGACCGCGATCGGCCCGGGATCGACGCTCGGCCCCTATCAGGTGCTGTCCGCGCTGGGCTCGGGTGGCATGGGGGTGGTGTATCGAGCTCGGGACACCCGGCTTCATCGTGACGTCGCCTTGAAGTGCCTCCGCCCGGAGATCGCCGGCGACCCTGACCGCCTGGCGCGTTTCCATCGCGAAGCGGAAATGCTCGCGTCTCTCAACCATCCGAACATCGGCGCCATCCACGGCGTTGAAGAGTCGGGCGCGACGGTGGCGCTGGTCCTCGAGCTCGTGGACGGTCCGACCCTTTCGGACATCCTCGTCACGCGCGCGTTGCCGGTCGATCGGGTGCTGCGCATCGCCGCGCAAATTGCCGAAGCCGTCGACGCGGCTCATCGCCGCGGCATCATCCATCGCGACCTGAAACCGTCGAACATCAAGCTGGCGGACCACGACGCCGTGAAGGTGCTCGACTTCGGCCTGGCGAAGGCGAGCAGCGACGATCCGGCGATCCTCGACGTCGATGCGCGAACCGTCCTGACATCGACGCCCGGAATGATCGTCGGCACCACCAACTACATGTCGCCCGAACAGGCACGCGGCGAACCCGCCACCTACGCGTCCGACATCTGGGCGTTCGGGTGCGTGCTGTTCGAAATGCTCAGTGCGACACGCGCCTTCGACGGCGCAACGCCGGCAGATACGCTGGGCCGGGTGATGGCGGCCGAGCCCGACTGGGCGAGGATACCGGCGGACACGCCTCCCGCCATCCGTACGCCTGATCGAACGATGTCTCCGCAAGGAACCGCGTGCTCGGCTGCAACACATCGGCGACGCACGAGTCGAAATCGAGGACGCGATGCGCCAGCCTCGCGCGGTGCTGCCAGGCAAGCGCGCCGCGCCAACCTGGCGCCGCATCGAGCGAGTCGCGTGGCTGACAGCGCTTGTTCTGGTCGGCTCGATTGCAGTCGCGGCACTGACCGGTGTGTTCGGCGGCCGGACTGTTCCTCCTCGTATGCGGCTCGACATGGCGGCGCCGCCAACCACCAGCCCCGCCTCAATGGCGGTGTCACCGGATGGCCTGCAGGTCGTCTTCGCTGGCATGTTCAACGGCATCTCGCAGCTGTGGATGCGTTCGCTGGAGACCGCGACATCGCGGCAACTCGCGGGGACCGGCGGCGCGCAATATCCCTTCTGGTCGCCCGATGGTGGCGCCATCGGATTCTTCGCAGACGGAAAGATCAAACGGATCGATGTGACCAGCGGGGTCGTGCAACCGCTCGCCAACGTCTCGGTGGCGACAGGCGGCACATGGAATCGCGACGGCGTCATCCTGTTCAGTGGGAGCACCGTCGGTCCAATCCTTCGCGTCCCCTCGACCGGGGGCGAGCCGGTGGCCGTGACGATGGTCAAGGCCTCCGAAACGTTCCACAGCTTTCCGCAGTTCCTTCCCGACGGCCTTCACTTTCTGTATCACGTGACCGGCGCTCCGGCGGCGCGCGGCATCTATATAGGGCGGCTCGATGGCGGCGAGGCGAAGCGGCTGCTTGAACGTGATGCCCCGGCGTTGTTTGCGCACACGCGTCATCTGATCTTCGTGGATCAGGGAACCCTTTACGCACAACCGTTCGATCCCGACCGCCTCGCGGTCGCCGGCGACCCGGTGCCCGTTGCGGAACAGGTCATGATCGATCCGATCGGCCTGGTGCCTGCCGTTTCGGTGTCCACGGCAGGTTCGATCCTGTACCGCACAGGCACGTCGGCCGGTCAGCGGCAGTTCATCTGGTTCGATCGCGCCGGCCGCGAGATCGGCCGGCTGGGCAATCCCGACTCCGCAACCGCGCAGAACCCATCGCAATCGCCGGACGGGTCAGTCGTCGCGCTCAATCGCACCGTCGATGGCAACAGCGACGTGTGGTTCCTCGATACAACGCGTGGGCTGCTGACTCGATTCACCAACACCGACACGATCGACGTCAATCCGGTGTGGTCGCCCGATGGACGGTCCATCGCATTCGGGTCGAACCGCCGGGGTGTCTTCGACCTCTACGTCAAACGTGTGGGATCGACGGAACCCGGGGAAGTCCTCGTCACCGGCGACGGCAGCAAGGCGCCGACAGACTGGTCGTCCGACGGCCGGCACGCTCCTGTATCGAACTCAAGACGCAAAGACGGGATGGGACCTGCTCGCAGTGTCACTCGTGGGCGCGCGCACGCCCTTTCCGGTCGTGCAGACGAATTTCGACGAGACCAATGGGCAGTTCTCCAGCCGACGGCCGATGGATCGCCTACCAGTCGAATGAATCCGGCAGCACCGAGATCTACCTGCAATCGTTTCCGGATCCTGGAACGAAGAGTGCGAGTCTCGACGTCTGGCGGCACTCAGCCACGCTGGCGGAAGGATGGACGCGAGCTCTTCTACGTCGCCCTGGATGGACGGATGATGGCCGTGCCCATCACCGTGGTACCGGGGAGACCACCTGTGGCCGGCTCGCCTGTCGCGCTCTTTCCGACCACTCTTGGATCGATGGGGCAGGGTGCACAGAGGCAGCAGTACATGGTGTCGGCCGATGGACAGCGATTTCTGGTGAACACCATTCCGGAAGCCAACACGCCTATTACCATTCTGCTGAACTGGTGACGCGGGCCCGCCAAGACACTCCGCCGCGCCCTGAGATATACTTCGCGGGATCCCCGCCTGATCTATCTGTAATCCTCTCTGCAATTTATGCGGTTGAGCCGGGGAGCGAACGAAACCAGCCGAGGAACGAACGAGAACATCAGAGGGAACAATGTCCGTGACCGACGTCGCCGTCCAAGAGGCCGGCCAGCGCGCACGCACCGAGCGCATCGTCAACGACTTCGCCATCCAGGTCGCCACCGTCAACGGATCCGGCAGTCAGACCGCCAACCTCGTCCTTCTCCGATCCATTTTTCAGATGGGCGTGCCGGTCAGCGGCAAGAACATGTTCCCGTCGAACATCGCCGGCCTGCCGACCTGGTACACCATCCGCGCCAGTCACAAGGGCTACATCGGACGGAAGAAAGAGGTGGACTTCCTGGTCGCCATGAACCCCGAGACGGCCAAGGAAGATGTGCTGACCCTGGCCCCCGGCGCCGCCGCCCTCTACGACGAGCCGCTCAAGCTCAACGAGCTCCGCAGCGACGTCGTCTTCTATCCGGTCCCCTTCGACAAGCTGATGCAGCCGATTACGCACGACGCCAAGCTGCGGCGGCTCGTGCGCAACATGGTCTACGACGGCGTGCTCGTCGAAGCTGCTCTCGATCGACATGGGGCAGATGGAGAAGGCGCTCCGCAAGCAGATGGGCAAGAAGCAGAAGGCGATCGAGCTGAACATGTCGGCGCTGAAGGCCGGCTACGACTACGCCGAAGCGAACCTGCCCAAGCAGGACCCGTTCGTCGTCGAGCCGATGAACAAGACGCAGGGCATGATCCTCATCGAGGGCAATGCCGCCGCGGCGATCGGCTGCATGATGGCCGGCGTCACCTTCGTCGGCTGGTATCCGATCACGCCGTCGTCGTCGCTGTGCGAATCGCTGATCGACTACCTGAAGAAGTACCGGAAGGATCCGGAGACCGGCAAGAACACCTACGCCGTGATTCAGGCCGAGGACGAACTGGCCGCGCTCGGCATGGTGCTCGGCGCCGGCTGGGTCGGCGCGCGATCGATGACCTCATCCGCCGGTCCCGGCATCTCGCTGATGTCAGAGTTCACGGGCCTCGGCTACTACGCCGAGATCCCGGCGGTGATCTTCGACGTCCAGCGCTGCGGCCCGTCCACCGGTCTGCCGACGCGCACCGGTCAGCAGGACATTCTGTCCACGGCGCTCCTGTCGCACGGCGACACCAAGCACCCGCTGCTCCTGCCCTGCTCGGTCACCGAGTGCTACTCGATGGCCATGGACGCCTTCGACCTCTCCGAGCAGATGCAGACACCGGTGTTCGTGATGTCGGACCTCGACCTCGGCATGAACACCTGGATGTCGCAGCCGTTCGAATATCCGACGACGGAGCCGATCAGCGCGGCAAGCTGCTCGACGCCGAGACGCTGAAGCGTGTCGGCGAGTTCGCGCGCTACCGCGACGTGGACGGCGACGGCATCCCGTACCGCACCATCCCTGGCGACGGCATGCCCTCGTACTTCACGCGTGGCTCGGGGCACAACGAGAAGGCGCAGTACAGCGAACGCGCCGAGGACTACTCGAAGAACCTCGACCGGCTGGCGCGCAAGTTCGAGACCGTCGCGCACGCTGGTGCCGAAACCCGAGGTCGAGTTCCAGGCCACAGGCAAGGTCGGAATCATCGCCTACGGCACGACGCACTGGGCGATCGTGGAGTCGCGCGATCAGCTGTCGAACGAAGCGCAGCTGACGACGTCGTATCTGAGGCTGAAGGCGTATCCGTTCACGTCCGAGGTCTTCGAGTTCATCGACAAGTGCGACCGCGTCTACGTGGTCGAGCAGAACCGCGACAGCCAGATGCTGTCGCTGCTCAGGATGGAGTGCAATCCGGCGCAGATCGCCAAGCTGCGCGCGGTTCCGCACTACGCGGGTCTGCCGATCGACGGCCGATCTGTGACGACCGAGTTGTTGAGACAAGAGAGAGCGTAGGGCCGGTCCTGTTCGGACCGGCCATCGACGGAGACGAAGGCAATGTCCACGCCAGCGGCACCCGGGAAGAAGGTCAATCGCATCGGGCTCGAGCCGATCGCCTATCGCGGCAGCAAGACGACCCTGTGCGCCGGATGCGGACACAACGCCATCACCGAGCGCATCATCGACGCCTTTTTCGAGATGGGCGTGGACCCGACGTCGGTCGTGAAGCTCTCCGGCATCGGCTGCTCGAGCAAGAGCCCGGCGTATTTCCTGAACCAGTCGCACGGCTTCAACTCGGTGCACGGCCGCATGCCGTCGGTGGCGACCGGCGCCGTCGTCTCGAACCGGAAGATGATCGCCATCGGCGTCAGCGGCGACGGCGACACCGGCGCGATCGGCATCGGCCAGTTCGTGCACCTGATGCGCCGCAACCTGCCGATCATCTACATCATCGAGGACAACGGCTGCTACGGCCTGACCAAGGGCCAGTTCTCGCCGACCGCCGACCTCGGCTCGACGCTGAAGACCGGCGTCGTCAACGACCTGCCGCCGATCGACACCTGCACGCTGGCGATCGAGCTCGGCGCGTCGTTCGTCGCCCGCTCGTTCTCGGGCGACCCGAAGCAGCTCAAGGCGATCCTCAAGGCGGCGCTCAGCCATCGCGGCACCTGCATGATCGACGTGCTCTCGCCGTGCGTCACCTTCAACGACCACGACGGATCGACCAAGAGCTACTCGTACGCGAAGGACCACGAGGAGCCGCTCGCCGATTTGAGCTTCGTGCCCTTCTTCGAAGACATCAACATCGACTACGATCCCGGCACGACGACGGCCGTGACGCTGCACAACGGATCGAAGATCCTGCTGAACAAGCTGGCGGACGGACTACAACCCGACCGACAAGCATCGCGCGCTGTCGCTGCTGCGCGAGACCGCGTCACGCAACGAGTTCGCGACCGGCATCCTCTACGTCGAGCCGGACAAGCAGGACTTCATCGATCTGCTCGGACTCGTGGACGAGCCGCTCGCCTCGCTCGACACGTCGCAGGTGCGGCCGGGCAAGGCAGCGCTCGACGAGATCATGGAGAGCTTTCGCTGATTCAAGAATGCATGACGTGACACATGAGCGCGATTACGGTCCGGTCGCCATCTATCTCGGATTCATCCTCGCCTTCGCGATCGTGTCGCTGGGCGCGGCGATGTTCCTGCGCCCGCGCCGGCCGTTCGCCGCCAAGCTGCAAAGCTACGAGTGCGGCGCCGAGCCGATCGGCCCGGCCTGGGTGCAGTTCCCGGTCGGCTTCTACCTCGTCGCGCTGGTCTTCCTCGTCTTCGACGCGCTCGCCGTGTTTCTCTTTCCCTGGGTGCTGAACGTCCGGGCCCTCGGACTCTGGGGTATTCTCGCGATGCTGACGTTCCTGATGATTCTGTCGCTGGGGTGGGTCTACGCGTACCGGGAGCGCATCCTCGAGTGGAAATAAAACCGCCGGTCCCCATAATTCCCGCGCCCATCTGGAGGAACATCAAGGACCTTCAGGAGTGGGAGCAGCTCCATCAGAAGCGACCCGAGGGCGACAAGCACTCGGCGGCCTTCGAGTCGATCACCGAAGGCATTCACAGCTTCCCCGGCGGCTTCGTCGTCACCACCGTCGCCGACGCGTTTTTCAACTGGGCGCGCAAGTCGTCGGTGTGGCCGGTCACGTTCGGCCTGGCCTGCTGCGCCATCGAGATGATGGCGACGTTTGCCTCGCGCTTCGACGTCGAGCGTCTCGGCATGGTGCCGTGGGCGTCGCCGCGGCATTCGGACCTGATGGTCGTGTCGGGCACGGTGACGATCAAGATGGCGCCGATGCTCGAGCGCATCTACGACCAGATGCCGGATCCGAAGTGGGCGGTGTCGATGGGCTCGTGCGCCAACTCCGGCGGTCCGTTCCGACACGGCTATCACGTCGTCAAGGGTGTGGATCGGATCATTCCGGTGGACGTCTACGTTCCCGGCTGTCCGCCGCCGCCCGAGTCGCTGCTGAACGGCCTGCTGCTGCTCCAGGATCAAATCGCGCAATTCCGGCGCACTGGCAAACGCGCCGCTCCCAACCCGAAGGTCGACTGAGCACCGTGACCCGAGAGCAGGCGACAACCTTGATTGGCGAGCGCTTTGGCGGTGCGCAGGTCGAACCCGCCTCCGCTGAAGCTACGGCGGGCAAGGGCATGCCGCTCACGGTGACCATGCCGGCCAGCGACTGGCGGTCCGTTCGCGCGGTTCGCGAAGGACGAGCTCGGGTGCCGCTTCTTCTCCTTCTCCACCGCGGTTGACTGGAAGGAACAGGGCCTCGAGGTCGTGGCCAGGGTGGACAACCTGGACACGGGCCTGTCGATCCTCATGAAAACGAAGCTCGGCCCAGGAGTGTCCGAGTGTCAGTCGCTCGTGCCGGTCTACCGCGGAGCGGACTGGATGGAACGCGAGTGCTACGACATGTTCGGGATCCGCTTCGACGGCCACCCGGACCTGCGCCGCATCCTGCTTGGCGATGACTGGGTCGGCCATCCCCTTCTGAAGTCCTACGCGGTCGATACGCCGTACCCACCCTATCGATGAACACTGCGGCCCCCACGCGCGTCGAGCTCGACTACTCAGGCGGCGAGCGCCTGACGATGAACATGGGGCCGCAGCACCCGTCGGCCCACGGCGTGTTCCGCGCCATCCTGACGCTCGAGGGCGAAACGGTCGTCGGCGTCGACGCGGTGATTGGCTACCTGCATCGCTGTCACGAGAAGCTGTCGGAGACGCTGACCTACGCGCAGTACCCGTCGATCGCCTCGAAGACCGACTACGTCGCGGCGATGACCAGCGAGTTCGCCTACGTGATGGCGGCCGAGGCGATCGGCAAGATCGAGGTGCCGAAGCGCGCGCAGTATCTGCGCGTGATTGCCGCGGAGCTGCAGCGCATCGCCTCGCACCTGCTCTGGCTCGGCACGTGGTGCATGGACATGGGCGGCGCGCTCGGCGGCGGCGCGACGATCTTCCTGTATGCGATCCGCGAGCGCGAGTCGATTCTCGACCTGTTCGAGTCGCTGGTCGGCGCGCGGCTGCTCTACGGCTTCTTCCAGGTCGGCGGCACACGCTACGACATCCCGCCCGGCTGGGCGGATGCGTGCCGGAAGACGATCGCCGAGATCGACAGCCGCATCGGCGAGTACGAGGGACTGCTCGAGGACAACCCGTTCTTCCTGGCCCGGGCGCAGGGCGTCGGCCACATCAGCCGCGAGCTGGCCGAGGACGTCGGCATCGCCGGTCCGCTGCTGCGAGGGTCGGGTGTCAACTTCGACCTGCGTCGCTCGGCGCCGTATTCGTCGTACGAGGACTTCACCTTCACGGTGCCGGTCGAAACCGCCGGCGACTGCTTCGCGCGCTACCGGGTGCGGATGGTGGAGTTCCGCGAGTCGATCAAGATCGTCCGCCAGGCGCTCGACAAGCTGCCCGATGGACCAATCTCGTCGCGGCCGGGTTTGAAGTCGGTGGCGCAGATCAGGATTCCGAAGGGCGAGGCCTACGCACGCGTCGAGGGTCCGCGCGGCGAGGTCGGCTGCTATCTCATCGCCGATGGCAGCGCCAAGCCGTATCGCATGAAGTGGCGTGGCGCGTCGTTCTCGAACCTGGCGGTGCTGCCGCACATCATCCCCGGCCACAAAGTCGCGGACGTGGTGGCGATCATGGGCTCGGTCGATCCGGTGTTTGGTGAGGTCGATCGCTGATGACGCTGACGGATCTTCTCCGCGTCTCAGCGTCTCCGCGTTTCGTAGGACGTGAGCGAATGCCCACCTGGATCACTGCCCTCATCGCGCCGTTCGTCGTGCTGAACGTGGTCATCGGACTGGTGACCTACGTGACGCTGCTCGAGCGGAAGTTCGCGGCGCGCATGCAGTCGCGCATCGGGCCGTATCGGGTCGGACCGCACGGGCTGCTGCAGCCGATAGCCGACGCGCTGAAGCTGATGATGAAAGAGGACGTCGTGCCGACGGCGGCCGACAAGCCGGTCTACAACCTGGCGCCGATCGTCTTCCTCATCCCGTGCATGCTGATCTTCGCGACGATTCCGTTCGCGCCGGGGCTGGGCGTCGCCGATCTCAACATCGGCATCCTGTTCTTCCTCGCCGTGTCGTCGATGGAGATCGTCGGCCTGTTCATGGCCGGCTGGGGCTCGAACAACAAGTACGCGCTGCTGTCGGCGATGCGCGCGGTGAATCAGATCATCTCCTACGACCTGCCGTTCATCTTCTCGGCGCTCGTCCCGGTGATGCTCGCCGGCTCGCTGAAGCTGTCCGACATCGCGGCCGCGCAGGCCGGCGGCGCGTGGTTCATCTTCTATCCGGTGATCGGACAGCTCGCGTTCATCGCCTTCATGGTGTCGACGCTCGCCGCCGAGAACCGCGTGCCCTTCGACATCCTCGAAGCCGAATCGGAGCTGGTCGCCGGCTTCCGCGTCGAGTACTCGGGCATGAAGTTCGCCCTGATTCAGCTCGGCGAGTACGCGCACATCATCGGCTCGTCGTTCCTCGGCGCCGTGCTGTTCCTCGGCGCCTGGGCCGGGCCGGGCCCTGAGTATCTCGGTCCGATCTGGATGCTGATCAAGGCGATGTTCCTGTTCCTGGTGCTCACCTGGATCCGCTGGAGCTTCGTGCGCATCCGCGTCGATCAGATCCTGACGCTGTCGTGGAAGTTCCTGCTGCCGGCCACGCTGACGCTGCTCGTCGCCACCTCGTTCGTCGTCGTCTGGAGGGCCGGTGGATTCTAACCGCTCCGGCCGGTCCGAAGGACCGGCCCTACGGACACGAGCCCGCTGGTTCGTCATTCGCGCCGTCGCGAAGGCGATGTGGGTGACGCTGTTCAACCTGTTCCGCAAGCCGGTGACCGTCCACTACCCGGACAAGGAGCGCGCCTATCCGGATCGCTACCGCGGTCTGCTGGCGCTCGTCTACGAGAAGGACACCGGCGAAGAAGCCTGCATCGGCTGCCGGCTGTGCGAGTTCGTCTGCCCGCCGGCGGTGATCAAAGTCGAGATGCTGAAGAGCGAGAAGCGGAACTACGCCAAGACCTTCTCGCTCGAGCTCTACGCCTGCGAGTTCTGCGAGCTGTGCGTCCAGGTCTGCCCGACCGACGCCATCGTGATGATGAAGTCGTTCGACATGGCCACCGCCGATCGCCGCGAGATGCTGCTCGACAAGGACCGCCTGCACGCCATCGGCCTGCAGCATCAGCAGTCCTGGGCCACCGGCAACAAGCTGCGCGACATGCAGGGGCCGCCGAAGATGGCGCGCCCCGAGGCCGGCGCACGCCGCGCCGCTGCCGCGGCAGCCGGCCGCAAAGCCGGCCGGAGGCGAGGCGTGACGTTCAGCGACATCGCCTTCTGGGTCCTGTCGATCGTCCTCGTCGGCTCCGCGCTCGCCGTCGTGCTGTCGAAGAATCTCTTCCACGCCGTGCTCTGGCTGGCGCTCGCGCTGACCGGAACGGCCGGCGTGTTCCTGCTCCTGAACGCCGAGTTCCTCGCCGCCGTGCAGCTGCTGCTCTACGCCGGCGGCATCATCACGATCGTCGTCTTCGCCATCGTCGTCACCGAGCGGCTCGTTGGCGAGCGGCTGTCGCAGACCAATCGCGGCCTCGCCAGCGGCGCGGTCGTGGCGGTGGCGCTGCTCGCGGTCATCGTCAGCACGCTGATGCAGCGCCAGATGCCGATGACGCCGCTGCCGCAGCTGGCCGACCTCACGCGGCTCGTCGGCGAGCAGGTGCTGACGACGTTCGTGCTGCCGTTCGAGCTGCTGGCGCTGCTGATGCTGGCGGCGATGCTCGGGGCGATCTACTTCGCGCGGCCGGAGGACTAGCGTGTGGGCTTCAGGCCTATCTGATTCTCGCCGCAACGGTGTTCTGCATCGGCCTGTTCGGCGTCATCACGCGGCGCAACACGATCGGCATCCTGCTCGGCATCGAGCTGATGCTGAACGCGGTCAACATCAACCTGGTCGCGTTCTCGCACTTCAGCGGCGAACGCGACCGGCATGATCTTCACGCTGTTCACCATCTGCATCACCGTGTCTGAGGCGGCGATCGGACTGGCGCTCGTCATCCTGCTGTTCCGCGTGCGCCGGACGGTGATGGCCGATCATCTGGATCTGCTCAAGGGATGATGAGCGATCCCGGCGGTCTCGCCCTCGTCTCGCTGCTGCTGCCGGCGATCAGCTTCCTGATCCTGGCGATCGTCGCGCCGCTTCGGAAGAGCGGCCGGCCTGCGGCGTACACGTCGATCCTCTTTGCCGCGGGCTCGCTCGTCGCGGCGGTCTGCTCGTGGCGCGGTCACGCCGGCGGGCAGGTCACGAGGCTGGCCTGGGACTGGCTGCCGTCGCGACGGCATGTCGCTCGCCGACGATCGGCATCCTCGCCGATCGCGACTCGACGTTGATGCTGATCCTGGTGGCGCTCGTCGCGTTCCTCGTGCAGCTGTATTCGCTCGAGTATCTGCACGACGAGCCGCCGGCGGCGCTCGGGCGCTACTACACGTATCACTCGCTCTTCGCGTTCTCGATGATGGGCCTCGTGCTCGCGCCCAACCTCCTGCAGCTGTTCATCTGCTGGGAGCTGGTCGGCCTCTGCTCGTTCCTGCTGATTGGCTTCTGGTATCAGAAGCCCGAAGCGGCGCGCGCGGCGGTGAAAGCCTTCTGGACGACGAAGGCCGGCGACGTCGGGCTGCTGATCGGCATCGTCCTGTTGTGGCGCGTGACGGGCACGTTCGATCTCGGCGAGCTCAGGACGCTGGTCACGAGCGGCGCACTGCCCGTCGAGGGACTGTCGCTCATCACGTTCTGCATCTATCTCGGCGCGGTCGGCAAGTCGGCTCAGTTCCCGCTGCACACCTGGCTGCCCGACGCGATGGAAGGCCCGACGCCGGTCTCTGCACTCATCCACGCCGCGACGATGGTGACGGCGGGCGTGTATCTGCTGCACCGGACAGTCTTCCTGTTCCCGCCGGATGTGCTGATGGTCGTCGCGTGGATCGGCGCGTTCACGGCGCTGCTCGCGGCGGTGCTCGCGTGCGTGCAGGACGACATCAAGCGCGTGCTCGCCTACTCGACGGTCTCGCAGCTCGGCTACATGATGGCGGCGATCGGCGCCGGCTTCTCGGCCGCCGGCTTCTTCCATCTGCTCACGCACGGACTGTTCAAGGCGCTGCTCTTCCTCGGCGCGGGCGCGGTGATCCACGCCGTGCACAGCAACGACCTGCCGCACATGGGCGGGCTGGCGAAGAAGATGCCGCAGACGGCGATCGTGTTCGTGATCGGCACGCTGTCGCTGGCGGGCATCCCGCTGTTCGGTGGATTCCTGTCGAAGGAAGAGATCCTCGGCGCGACGCTGGCCGGGCATCAGACCGGCCCGTTCGTGCTGCTGATGATCGTCGCCTTCCTCACGGCGTTCTACATGTTCCGCGTCGTGTTCCTGGCGTTCTTTGCTGTCAGGGCGACGCATGCGTCGCCCCTGCACGTCGGTGCCGGTCCAGCCGCGACGAGCGCATCGCGTCCGGCCTGACAGCCGATCACGCACGCACCGCACGATCCGCCGCCAGTGATGATGGTGCCGCTGTGGGTGCTGGCGCTGCTGTCGCTGGGCGTCGGCGTCTACTCGACGTTCACCGGGCCACGTCCTGCAGTTCGGACCAGCCGAAGGCGAACACGTTGCCCCGCGTGGTTGACGCCGGCCGCGGTCGGCGTCGCGATCGCCGGCATCGGCCTGGCGTGGCTCGTCTATCAGCGCCGGGCCATCGACGCCGAACCGGCTCGCCGCGATGTTCGGCCCGATTCGCCACGCGGCGCTCGCGCAAGTTCTGGATCGACGACATCTTCGAAGGCGTCCTCGCGCTCGCGCTCTTCGCGTTCTCGCGCATCGTCGGCTGGCTCGATCGCTATCTGGTTGACGGCGTGTTGAACGTGGTCAGCGCGTGGACGGTCAGCACCGGCGACGTGCTGCGGACCGTGCAGACCGGCCGCGCGCAGGACTACGTCTACGGCGTCGCGGTCGGACTGCTGATTCTCATCCTCTGGATGCGGTGGGCGCTCGCGTGACCGGATTCCCGATCCTCTCGGTGATGACCTGGGCGCCGTTCATCGCGGCGCTGATCGTCATGGCGTTCGCGCGCCATCGGCCGCTGCTCGTGCGCTGGACGTCGCTCGCCGGCGCGACGGTGTCGCTCGTCGCGTCGCTGTGGGTCTACTGGGCCTACGACCAGTCGCGCGGCCGGCTTCCAGTTCCAGGAGCAGTTCGACCTCGTCCCGTCGCTCGGCATCTCGTATCTGCTGCGCCATCGACGGCATGAGCGCGCTGATGTGCCTGCTCACGTCGATCATCATCTTCGCCGGCGTGTTCGCGTCGTGGACGGTCAAGGAGCGCAGCCAGGAGTTCTACGCGCTGCTGCTGCTCCTCGTCACCGGCGTCTACGGCGTGTTCGTCTCGCTCGACCTCTTCGTCTTCTTCCTGTTCTACGAGATCGCCGTGCTGCCGATGTATCTGCTCATCGGCATCTGGGGATCGACGCGGAGAAGTGCGGCCGCAGGGCATCTTCGGCTGGGCGTTCGGCCGCACCGGCGTCGGCACCAAAGAGTACGCGGCGATGAAGCTGACGCTGTATCTGCTCTTCGGATCGGCGTTCATCCTCGTCGGCATCCTCGCGCTCTACGTCGTCGGCGGCGCGCGCAGCTTCTCGTTCCTGACACTGCACGAGATCCAGTTCGATCCCGACGGTGCAGACGTGGGTCTTCCTCGCGTTCTACATCGGCTTCGGCATCCTCGCCGGCATCTGGCCGCTGCACACGTGGTCGCCGGACGGCCACGCCTCGGCGCCGACCGCGGTGTCGATGCTCCACGCCGGCGTGCTGATGAAGCTTGGCGCCTACGGCGTCGTCCGGCTCGGCATGGGACTGCTGCCGGATGCCACCGTTGAATGGGCCTGGCTCGTCGGCGGCATCGCCTGCATCAACATCGTCTACGGCGCGCTGAGCGCGATGGCGCAGACCGACCTGAAGTACGTGATCGCGTATTCGTCGGTGTCGCACATGGGCGTCGTGATGCTGGGCGCGGCGACGCTCACGGTCACCGGCCTCAACGGATCCGTCTTCCAGATGTTCGCGCACGGGATCATGACCGGCCTGTTCTTCGCGCTCGTCGGTCTGGTCTACGAGAAGGCGCACTCGCGCGAGATCTTCAAGATGGGCGGCTTCGGCGTGATGATGCCCGGCATCGCCACGGCCTTCACGATCGCCGGCCTCTCGTCGCTGGGCCTGCCGGCGACCGCCGGCTTCGTCGCCGAGTTCCTCACCTTCCTCGGCGCGTGGACGTCGAATTACTCGTGGTGGCTCTTTCCCGGCGTGATTGGCGCGTTCCTGACGTCGATCTACGTGCTGCGCGTCGCCAAGCAGATCTTCTGGGGCCGAAGAGCGACGACCCGCACTTCCAGCACCTGCCGGACGCACAGGGCACCGAATGGGCGGCGCTCGGGATTCTGGTGTTCGTGCTCGTGCTGTTCGGCGTCGCGCCGGGCCTCGCGCTGAAGCCGGTTGACACTGCGACCGTGCCGCTGCTACAGCGCATCGTGGCACCGAGCGTCGAGGCATCACGATGAACGGTCAACCTCGGCATGCCGCTTGCTCCGGAGCTGGCGCTGTTCGCGCTCGGCCGTCCTCGTCCTGCTCGCCGGACTCGTGCGGCCGGGCCGCGCGATCGGATGGATCGCGTTTGTCGGTCTGCTGGCGATCTTCGGATTGCTGATGGTCGTGCCGGAGGGCCAGGTGCTGTTCGGCGGCGCCTTCGTGCAGGACGCGCTGGCGCTGTTCTCCAAGCGCCTGTTCGTCGGCGCCACTGCGCTGAGCCTGCTCGGTTCGCTGACGATCGGCCACGCAAACTTCGATCGGCGCGCGAGCGAGTATCACTTCGCGATGCTCGTCTCGCTGCTCGGCATGATGGTCCTGGCGTCGGCGCGCGAGCTGATTCTGCTGTTCGTCGCCTTCGAGCTGATGTCGATTCCGCTCTACGTGCTGACCGGCTTCATCAAGCGCGACGCGGTCGCACCGGAAGCGGCGCTGAAGTTCTTCCTCGTCGGCACGGTCTCGTCGGCGGTGATCGCCTACGGCATGTCGTTCATCTACGGCGCCACCGGTGGAACCGCGCTGGCGCTGATTCCGCAGGCGGTGCGCGACGGCCATCCGGCCGTGCTGCTCGGCATGGGCCTGCTGCTCGCCGGACTCGGATTCAAGATCGCGGCGTTCCCGTTCCACATGTGGGCGCCGGACACCTACGAGGCAGCGACCACGCCGTTCGTCGCCTGGCTGTCGGTCGCGCCGAAGACCGCGGGCTTCGTCGCCATCATCCGCATCTATCGTCGAAGGCCTCGGCACGACAGCGGAACTCTGGATGCCGATTCTCGCCACGCTCGCCGGCATGACGATCGTCACCGGCAACCTGATGGCGATCCCGCAGCGGAACATCAAGCGGCTGCTCGCCTACTCCGGCGTCGCGCACATCGGCTACATGCTGATCGGCGTCGCCGCCGTCTCGAGCACCGGTGTCGCGATGCTGCTCTTCTACCTGGTCGCGTACCTGTTCGGAAACATGGGCGCGTTCCTGGTGGTCGAGGCCGTCGCGCGGTCGGAACAGTCCGATGGCATCGACGCCTACAAGGGCCTCGCGCAGCGCTCGCCGCTGCTGGCGCTGGCGATGCTCGTCTTCCTGCTGTCGCTCGGCGGCATTCCGTTCGTCGCCGGCTTCTGGGCGAAGCTGTACATCTTCCTCGCCGCGGCCGAGCGCGGCATGTATGGTCTGGTCTTCCTCGGCGCCGTCCTGACCGTCGTCGCGCTCTACTACTACCTGCTCGTCGCGCGGCGGATGTACATCGAAGCGCCAATGCGGCGCGAGCCGGTGCCGATGCCGGGTCTGCTCGGCGCGGCGATCGCCGTCTGCGTCATCGGCGTCGTCGGCATCGGCGTCTATCCCGCCCCGTGGGTCACCTCGCCGAGCGCGTCGCCTCCACCCTCTTTCCGTAGTGTCCGGCTCTAGCCGGACCTATAATCGCGTCGACTGTCGCCGCTCGGAGGCGGCGATGTCCCAGAAGCATTCCGTCGATCGTCGTGATTTCCTGAAGAGCGCCGCCGTCGACCGGCGCGGCGGCACTGGGCGCGGGCGCGCGCGGCCGCCGCGAACGACGCCGCCCCAGGCGGCGCCGCCCGCTCAAGCCAGCGCGCCCGTCGCGCCGCGCGAAGTCGATCCCACCGGCACCGTCGAAGTCCTGACGACCGACCGGCCTGGCGGCGACTTCATGGTCGACGTGCATCAAGACGCTGAACTTCGAGTTCATCGCCTCCAATCCCGGCTCGAGCTTCCGCGGCATCCACGAGTCGATCATCAACTACGGCGACAACGCAGCGCCCGAGTTCATCACCTGCCTGCACGAAGAGTCGTCGGTGGCGATGGCGCACGGCTACTTCAAGGCCGAGGGCAAGCCGATGGCGGTGCTGTGTCACGGCACGGTCGGCATGCAGCACGCGGCGATGGCGATCTACAACGCCTACTGCGACCGCGTGCCGGTCTACATCCTCGCCGGCAACTCGCTCGACGCGACGCTGCGGCGGCCGGGCGTCGAGTGGGCGCACAGCGTGCAGGACGCGGCGGCGATGGTCCGCGACTTCATCAAGTGGGACGATCAGCCGATCTCGCTGCCGCACTTCGCCGAGTCGGCGGTGCGCGCCTACAAGATCGCGATGACGCCGCCGATGATGCCGGTGCTGCTCGTCATCGACGGCGGTCTGCAGGAGGATCCGATCTCGCACGAGGTCAGCTCGCGCCTGCGCATGCCGAGGCTCACGGTGGCGACGCCGCCGCAGGGCGACTCGGGCGCGGTCGCCGAAGCCGCGCGCCTGCTCGTCAACGCGCAGAACCCGGTGATCGTCGCCGATCGCGCGGCGCGCACGCCGGCCGGCATCGCGCACCTCGATCGAGCTCGCCGAGACGCTGCAGGCGCCGGTGGTCGATCAGGGCGGCCGCATGAACTTCCCGTCGCGGCATCCGCTCAACCAGACGCAGCAACGCGCGTCAGCTCGTCGCCGATGCCGACGTCATCCTCGGCCTCGAGCTGACCGACTTCTGGGGCACGGTCAGCGCGGTTCGCGATGGGCTCGACGCGGACGTCGCGATCGCTCGTCAAGCCGGGAACGAAACTGATCAGCATCACCGCGCTCGATCTCGCCACGAAGGGCAACTATCAGGACTTCCAGCGCTATCCCGAAGTGGACGTGGCGATGGCCGCCGATGCCGAAGCGACGCTGCCGGCGCTGATCGAGGCCTGCAAGCGCTGATCACCACGCCGATCGCCGCAGCGCGTTCGAGGAGCGCGGCAAGCGGCTGGCCGAGGCGCACGGCGCCGCGCTCGAGCGCGCGCGCGCCGAAGCGGCGTACGCGTGGGACGCCTCGCCGATCAGCACGGCGCGGATGACGACGGAGCTGTGGGCGCAGATCAAGAACGAGGACTGGGCGCTGGTCGCCGAGAGCGGCATCATGAGCGACTGGACGTCGCGGCTGTGGTCCTTCGACAAGCACTACCAGTCCCTCGGCGGATCGGGCGGCGCGGGCGTCGGCTACGGCGCGCCGGCGGCGGTCGGCGCCGCGCTCGCCAACAAGAAGCACGGACGGCTGTCGGTGACGATTCAGGGCGACGGCGACTTCCTCTATGCGCCCGGCGTCTGGTGGACGGCGGCGCATCACCGGATTCCGCTGCTCGCGGTGATGCACAACAACCGCGCCTACCACCAGGAAGTCATGCACCTGCAGCGCATGGCCAACCGGCACAATCGCGGCATCACGCGCGCGCACATCGGCACGACGATCGACGACCCGAACGTCGACTTCGCGAAGATCGCGCAGGGGATGGGCGTGCACGCGCAAGGACCGATCACCAACCCGAACGATCTGGGTCCGGCGATCAAGCGCGGCGATCGACGTCGTCAAGCGCGGCGAGCCGTCGCTCATCGACGTCGTCACGCAGCCACGGTAATTGGCCGGTCCAAAAGGACCGGCCCTACGGGCCCGTTGCAGGGCCCGTCCTATTCGACGGCCCGTTGTAGGGCACGATGCTATCTGGACGTGCCGGAGAGCTATGAAGACCCTGCTCGTTGCGTTGTGATCGGTACGGCTGTTTCAGCGCAGACACCGGCGCCGCAACCGAACACGGCTCCGCCGGGAAACGCTGAGACCGGCAAGAAGCTGTACGTCAGCTACGGCTGCTATCAGTGCCACGGCTACGAGGCGCAGGGATCGAGCGCGACCGGCCCACGCCTCGGCCCGCGTCCGATCGCGTTCGCAGCGTTCAGCCGCTACGTCCGTCAGCCCACCGGCCAGATGCCGCCGTACACGGTGAAGGTGGTGTCAGACGCCGACCTGGCCAACATCTACGCGTTCGTGCAGGCGCGGCCGGCGCCGCCGACGAACATACCGCTGCTGAAGTAGAGGGCACCTTCCGATAATCTTCACCGCATGCTGAACGGACTGGTTCCGCCGCTGATCGTCGCGGCTGCGGCGGCGCTCCTGCTCTGGTGCCGCCAGATCTACGTGCGCCGCGGCGGACGCCAGTGGCGCGCCGACCTCGCTGCGGCGATCGCGATCGTGTGCGTGACGGCGCTGCTCGAAATCGCCATGGGCCGCACGCTGACCTACCGCAACGGCCCGGTCCGGCCGTGGATCAGTGAGGTCCACAGCGACGAGAACTCGCAGCAGATCTCCGACTGGTACACGTTCAGCCACATCATTCACGGCGCGCTGTTCTACGGCGTGACGCACCTGACCATGGGACCGTACTCGCTCGGGACTGCGCGCAGCCGTGGCGGTGGCGATCGAGGCGACGTGGGAGTCGTACGAGAACACCGACACCGTGATCAACCGCTATCGCGCCGCGACCATTGCGCTGGGGTACTACGGCGACAGCGTGCTGAACTCGATGAGCGACATCCTGGCGTGCATGCTGGGGTTCCTGCTCGCCAGCCGTCTGCGATGGTGGTGGACGCTGGCGTGGGTCGTCGCAGCGGAGGTCGTCGTGGCAATGATCATCCGCGACAACCTCACGCTGAACGTCATCATGCTGGTCTGGCCGATCGAGGCCATCAAGCGCTGGCAAATGCGGCGCTTGATCAACTCCCAATGCCCAACTACCAACGACTCCCAACTCACTCCCAACAACTCCCAATTGGGACTTGGGAGTTGGAAGTTGGGCGTTGGGAGTTGACTAGAGCGCCTTATTAACCGCGTCCCAGTTGACCACGTTCCACCACGCGGTGATGTAGTCGGGACGACGGTTCTGATACTTCAGGTAGTAGGCGTGCTCCCAGACGTCGAGACCGAGCACCGCGTTCTTGCCGTCCATCAGCGGATTGTCCTGGTTCGGCGTGCTGGTGATCGACACCTTGCCGCCGTCGGCGATCAGCCACACCCAGCCGCTGCCGAAACGACCGGCGCCGGCCTTGCCCCATTCGGTCTTGAAGTTGTCGAAGCTGCCGAAGGCCGCGTTGATCGCATCGGCGGCCTTGCCGGTCGGCGCGCCGCCGGCATTGGGCGCCATCCACGTTCCAGAACATGCTGTGGTTCCAGTGTCCGCCGCCGTTGTTGCGAACCGCCGTGCGAATGGCTTCGGGAACGCTGTTGATGCCCCGGCAGAGATCCTCGATGCTCTTGCCCTGCAGCTCGGGCGCCTTCTCGAGCGCGGCATTCAAATTGGTGACGTACGCCTGATGATGCTTCCCGTGATGAATCTGCATCGTCTGCGCGTCGATGTGCGGCTCGAGCGCGGCGTAGTCGTACGGGAGCTTTGGCAGTTCGTGAGCCATTCTTCCTCCTACAGAAGAATGGAATCGTACTCCAAGAGTTACGGGTCAAAGAGCGGGTCTAGAAGACCCGCCTCTACGAAATGGAGAGCATGCGCTCGAGCGCGACGCGGTTCCAGTGCTTCTGCTCGTCGGGCACGACGATCCGGTTGTGGACGCGTCCTTCGACCAGCTCTTCGAGAATCCAGAGCAGGTGGTTTGGCGAGACGCGGAACATCGTCGAGCAGAGACAGCCGAACTGATCGAGTGAGACGACGGTTCGGCTCGGCGCGAGCTGCTGAGCGAGTCGATTGACGAGGTGGACTTCGGTGCCGACGGCCCAGATCGAGCCTTCGGGACTGTTGGTGACCGTCTTGATGATGTACTCGGTGCTGCCGCTGTCGTCGGCCGCCTGCACGACGTCCCACGGCACCTCGGGATGGACGATCACGCGGATGCCGGGATGCTGACGGCGGACCTGCTTCGATCTGCTTCGCGGTGAACCGCTCGTGGACCGAGCAGTGTCCCTTCCACAGGATCATCTTCGCGCGCTGCACCTGCTCCGGATCGAGTCCACCGAAGATCTCGTTCGGATCCCAGACGACCATCTCGTCGAGCGGGATGCCCATCTTGTACGCGGTGTTGCGTCCGAGGTGCTGATCCGGCAGGAACAGGATCTTCTCGCCGTGCGCGAAGCCCCACTTCAGCGTCGCCATCGCGTTCGATGACGTGCAGACGGTTCCGCCGCGCTCGCCGACGAACGACTTAATCGACGCCGCCGAGTTGATGTAGGTCACCGGCACGACGCCCTGGATCCCCATCTGCGTGAGCTCTTCCCAGCACGATTCGAGCTGCTCGGGCGCGGCCATGTCGGCCATCGAGCAGCCGGCCGCGAGGTCCGGCAGGATGACCTGCTGATGCGGGCGCACAGCACGTCGGCGCTCTCGGCCATGAAGTGCACGCCGCAGAACACGATGTAGTCGGCGTCGGGCCGCTGCGCGATCTGTCGCGCGAGACGGAACGAGTCGCCGGTGTAGTCGGCGAACCTGATCACCTCGTCGCGCTGATAGTGATGGCCGAGAATGACGAGACGGTCTCCGAGCGTCGCACGTGCCGCGGCAATGCGGCGCATCATCTCCTCGTCCGAGAGTCCGAGATACTTCTCAGGAAGCGCCTGCCGCTCGGAGAGGTGCTGCTTCTCGTATTCGGTCAGCAACGGGATGATCGAGCTCATCTTCGTTCGGCGTCCTCATCGCCCACTTTGTGAAACTTTTCGCAAAGTGCGGACGTGAAAAAGGCCCAAACCCCATCCCGGGCGTATCGCCCGGTGGCATTTGGACCTGCCGTAATTATAGATCGCGAGGGGCCAGCGTTACGAAGGAAGCGTTGCGGCCGGTCTCGGCTGCCGGGATATTCACGATGTTGTACAGCGTGTCACGCTCGAACGGTTCCCGGCCGGCGGCCCTGACCAGCCGGCTCAGCTGCGCCGTGGTCATGCCCTCGGGCGTGGCCGATCCGGCCATGTGGTAAATCTTCTCCTCCTGGACCGTCCCGTCCAGGTCGTCCACGCCGAACCACAGCGACGCCTGCGCCAGCTCGACTCCGGTCGCAATCCAGAACGCCTTGATGTGCGGAATGTTGTCGCACATCAACCGCGCGACCGCGTGGACGCGCAGCGTGTCGGTGCCGCTCGGCGCCGGCAGCTTGCGCATCTGGTTGTTGTCGGGATGAAACGCCAGCGGAATGAACGCCTGGAAGCCACCGGTCTCGTCCTGCAGCGCCCGCGCCCGCAGCATGTGATCGACGCGCTCGCCCATCGTCTCGATGTGGCCGTAGAGCATCGTGACGTTGGTCGGCATGCCGAGCTGGTGCGCGATGCGATGAATCGCGAGATAGCGATCGGCGTCGCACTTGTCGTGGCAGATCTTCTTGCGCACGCGCTCGGCGAAGATCTCGGCGCCGCCGCCAGGCAGTGAATCGAGCCCCGCGTCCATCAGCTCGCGCAGCACCTGCGTGTCGGTCATGCCGTAGAGATCGGCGAAGAACGCGATCTCGACGGCGGTGAAGCATTTCAGATGGATGCCTGGGCGGATCCGCTTGAACCCGCGCAGCAGGTCCGTGTAGTAGCTGAATGGCAGCTCCGGATTCAGACCGTTGACGATGTGCAGCTCGGTGAGCGGCTGATTGGCGCGCTTGCGCAGCTTGTCCCAGGCCTCTTCGAGCGACATCGTGTAGGCCTCGGGCATCCCGGGCTGCAGACGCGCGAACGAGCAGAAGAGACAGCTCGCCTGACAGACGTTGGTCGGCTCGAGTCGCAGGTTGTAGTTGAAGTAGGTGCGCGCGCCGTGTCGCTTCTCGCGCTCGCGATTGGCGAGCCAGCCGACGGCGAGCAGGTCCGGCGCCTCGAACAGACGCACGCCCTCGTCGAACGTCAGCCGCTCGCCGCGCTCCAGCTTGTCGTCGATGTCGGCCAGTCCGGCCGCGCGCAGTCGTGATTTCACATCGAAAATCCTTCGAAATTCTAGCGTGGTATACTCGAGCCAACAACCGGACGCGCGGTGCGAAGACCGCGCGCTACGGTGATAACTGACACCGCCCGGGTGATCAGGGGAAGTGGGTGAGAAGCCCACGCGGTCCCGCCACTGTAAGCGGAGCGCAGACTCCGCGAGTCAGGACACCTGCCCCGGCGCCTTGTCCCTTTGCGCTCGCGTTGATGTCCGGCTGAAGCCGGACGCTACGACAAGGCAGCGCCGGCGCGATGGACGCCGAGGAGGACGTTATGACTGCTCACTCTCATTCCACATCTCTCATCGCTCGCAGACCGGCCATGAAGCCGCGCGCAGCCATGTCCTGGAGCGGCGGCAAGGACAGCTACCTTGCGCTGCACCGCAGCCGTTCGTCCTACGACGTGGTGGCGATGATCACGATGTTCGACGAGGACGGCACACGAAGCCGGTCGCATGGGCTCAGACCAGAGATCGTCGAAGCGCAGGCGCTGCGGCTTGGTCTCACGCTCTGTCCTGGCCTCGGCTCGTGGGTGACGTACGAGGCAGGGCTATCGGCGAGCCCTCGCCGACGCGCGGGCGCTCGGGCATCAGCGCACGTGATCTTCGGCGACATCATGTACGAGTCGAACCGTGAATTCCCCGATCGCGTCTGCGCCGCGGAAGGGCTGACTGCCGGTCGAACCTCTCTGGGGCGAGCCGACCGACGCGCTGTATCGCGAGTTCGTCGCACACCGGCGCCGACGCGCGCATCGTCACCGTTCGCGACGGCGTGCTCGAACCGTCGTGGCTTGGGCGGCGGCTGACGCTCGATCTGCTGAGCGAGATCACGACCGCTGGCATCGACCCCTGTGGTGAGCACGGCGAATACCACACCGTGGTCGTCGACGCGCCGCTGTTCTCGAGACCGATCGACTTCGTCAGCGCGTGAACAGGTGTGCCGCGACGGATGCTGGGCAGTCGATCTGGCCCTGAACGATCACAGCTCGACCGAGGCATCTCATGTTGCTCGCCTCTGAGCTGTCGTACGGCTACGCGCTCCGGCGGACGCCGCGCGCGGTCGTTCACGCTCGACCAGGTCAGCGTGACCGTCGAGCGCGGATCGCTCACCGGCCTGCTCGGCCCGAACGGCTGCGGCAAGACGACGCTGCTCAATCTGCTCAGCGGCGTGCTGCAGCCGCATCACGGCGTCGTGTCGCTGAACGGCGCCTCGCTGGCCGGCCGATCGCGACGTGACATCGCCAGACATCTCGCCGTCGTTCCGCAGGAGACCCATCCCGCCTTCGACTACACGGTGATGGAGATGGTGCTGATGGGCCGTCATCCGCATCTCGGCGCTTTCGAGCTCGAAGGACCGCGCGATCTCGCACTCGCGCACGAGGCGCTGGCCGCAACCGGCACGGAGCACCTCGCAGCACGCGCCTACATGACGCTCAGCGGCGGCGAGAAGCAGCGTGTCGTCATCGCCAGCGCGCTGACGCAGTCGCCGGACGTCCTGCTGCTCGACGAACCGACCGCCTCGCTCGATCTCGGCTACCAGCTCGAAGTGGCGTCGCTGCTGCGACGGCTGAATCGCGAGCGTGGCGTGACGATGGTGCTGGCCACGCACGACCTGAATCTGGCCGCGTCGCTGTGCGATCGCCTGGTTCTGATGCGCGGACGGACGCGTCGTCGCTGAGGGTCCGACGCGCGACGTGCTGACTGCCTCGACGATCCGGCGCATCTACGACGTCGAGGCCGATGTCAGCTTCCACGGCGCCGCCGGCCACGTGACCGTCACGCCGCTGAGGCGGAGTCAATGAAGGCGCTCGACTCGGTGCGGCGTCGGCAAACACGCACGCAGCGCGGCGACGCGTCGCCCGCGGCGCTTCCGAGTCCGATCCGGACTCGGCTCGCTGAAAACGGTCGGCGGGCTTCGGTGTGCTCGCGGTCGTCACCTGCCTCGTCGCGCCGCTGGTCGGCAGCTCGCCGATCAGCCTGGCGCGCGTCTTCGATCGGTCGATCCCGTTCAGCGACAACGTGGACGCGCAGATCTTCTTCGTCGCAAGGATGCCGCGCGTCTTCGCCGGGGCGCTCGTCGGCGCCGCGCTGGCCGCAGCCGGCGTCGTCTTTCAGGCGCTGCTGCGCAACGCGCTCGCCACGCCGTTCACGCTTGGCGTCTCGGCGGGTGCGTCGCTCGGCGCCATGCTGGCGATCGTCTTCGGCGCGACGATCAGCGCCGGGCCGTTCTCGGCGGTACCGCTGGCCAGTCTCGCCGGTGCCGCGATCGCCGCGGCGATCGTCTACCGGCTGGCGACGATGCAGGACCGCGCGATGTCGACGACGGTGCTGCTGCTCGCCGGCGTGACGCTGAACTCGTTCTTCTCGGCGCTGATCTCTTCGTGCAGTACATCGCCGACTTCGCGCAGGTCTATCGCGCCACGCGCTGGATCATGGGCGACCTCGACGTCGGCAGCTTCGAGCCGATCGTGGCCGCGCTGCCGATGATGGTCATCGCCTTCGCGATGTTCGCGTGGCTGCCCTCGTCGCTGAACCTGCTCAGCGTCGGCGCCGATGCGGCGGCGGCTCGCGGCGTGGATGTCGGCCGGACCCAGCGGCTGGCGTTCGTCAGCGCCTCGCTGGCGACGGCGGCTGCGGTGTCGCTCGCCGGACCGATCGGCTTCATCGGCATCGTCGTGCCGCATCTCGTGCGACTGATGGTCGGCGTGGACCATCGCATCGTCCTGCCGGCATCGGCGCTGTTCGGCGCCGCGTTCCTCGTCGTGTGCGATCTCGCCGCGCGCACGCTGCTGGCGCCGCTCGAGATTCCCGTCGGTGTCATCACGGCCATGCTGGGAGGGCCGTTCTTCTTATGGTTGCTGGTCCGAAAAGGCTGATCGGCGTCGCTTTCGTCGCCGTCGTCGTCGTCTGGGCGCCTCGCCCGGCGACGATGCAGACACGCGCGACCGACGTCCGCCAGCGCGCATCGTCTCGCTGGTTCCGGCGCTGACAGAGATGCTGTTTGCAATCGGTGCCGGACCGCAGGTCGTTGCGGTCAGCAGCTACGACGAGTTCCCGCCCGAGGTGAAGTCGCTGCCGCGCGTCGGCGCGCTGCTCGATCCGGACATGGAGCGCATCCTCGCGCTGCGTCCGGATCTCGTCATCAGCTACGGATCACAGACGGATCTGCAGACGCAGCTCGCGCGCGCGGACATTCGCGTGTTCAGCTATCGGCACGCGGGCCTCGACCGGCGTGTTCACCACGCTGAAGGAGCTTGGTGCGGCGGTCGGCCGGACCGCGGCGACGGCGAGCGCCTGGCGCGTGAGATCCGCGGCGGGCTCGACGCCATTCAGGCGCGCGTGCGCGGACGACCCAGGCCGCGCACGCTGCTCGTCTTCGAGCGCGATCCGGCCTCGCTGCGCGGGGTGTACGTCAGCGGTGGCGTCGGCTTTCTTCACGACATGCTCGAGATCGCCGGCGGCGTGAACGTGTTTGCCGACGTCGCAGCGTGAGTCGGTGCAGCCGTCGGTCGAGACGATGCTGGCGCGGGCGCCGGAGGTCATCCTCGAAGTTCGCGCCACGGGTACTGCTCGCGCCGGCGGACGACATCGACGCAGGCGAAGCGCGTCTGGGGCGCGCTCGCGTCCGTTCCGGCCGTGCAGCAGGGGCGCATCCAGATCCTTCAACGGAGAATCACCTGGTCGTGCCGGGTCCGCGTGTCGTGCAGGGCACGGAAGCGTTCGCGCGAGCCCTTCATCCGGACGCGTTCAAATGAAGATTCTTCTATCGTGGAGCTCGGGCAAGGACAGCGCGTGGGCGCTGCACATGCTGAATCTTCAGTATCCCGGTGCGGTGCAGGCGCTGCTGACGACGGTGAATGAGGCCGTCGATCGGGTGGCGATGCACGCCGTGCGACGCGACGTGCTCGAGGCGCAGGCGCGCGCTGCCGGGCTGCCGCTCGTCGTCGTGCCGATTCCGCATCCATGTCCGAATGAGATCTACGAGGCGCGGATGCGGGTCGCCGTCGACGCGGCAGTCGCGGATGGATTCACTCACGTCGCGTTCGGCGATCTGTTTCTGGAGGACGTGCGCCGCTATCGGGTCGAGCGCCTGGCCGGCACGGGTCTCGAGCCGCTGTTCCCGGTCTGGGGTATTCCGACAGACCGACTGGCTGAGCGAGATGGTGCGCAGTCGGTCTCCGCGCGCGAGTCGCGTGTGTGGACACGCGGATGCTCGACGCGTCCTTCGTCGGCCGCGAATTCGATCGCAGTCTGCTCGCAGGATCTGCCGTCCGGCATCGACCCGTGTGGCGAGAACGGCGAGTTCCACACCTGCGTCTATGCCGGCCCGATGTTCCAGGAACCGCTCACCCTCGAGCCCGGCGAAGTCGTCACGCGCGAGCCCTTCGTGTGGCGGGATCTGCAACTCGTCGCAGAAACTGCGATTTGGGGTCAGACCCCGGGTCTGACCCGGTGAGCAGATCATGAGCGGCTACCCGTCGCGCATCGTGTGCCTGACCGAGGAGACGACGGAGACTCTGTACCTTCTTGGCGAGGGCGATCGCGTCGTCGGGGTGTCCGGCTACACCGTGCGGCCGCCGGAGGCGCGGCGCAAGCCGCGCGTCTCGGCGTTCATCCACGCGAAGTACGAAAAGATCGAGGCGCTCGAGCCGGACCTGATCCTCGGCTTCTCCGACCTGCAGGCCAACATCGCCGCCGAGCTGATCAAGCGCGGCTACCCGGTGATGGTCTTCAATCAGCGCAGCGTCGCCGAGATCCTGCAGATGATTCGCATCCTCGGCGCGCTCGTCGGCTGCACCGACAAGCGCAGACCGCCTGGTCTCACGTCTCGAGCTCGAGCTCGACTCGATTCGCGCCGCGGCCGCGCAGCTGCCGCTGCGGCCGCGTGTCTTCTTCGAGGAGTGGGACGACCCGCTGATCTCGGGCATCCGATGGGTCGAGGAACTCGTCGAGATTGCCGGCGGCGATTCGATCTTTCCCGAGCTCCGCGACGCCAAGCTCGGCAAGCAGCGCATCGTCAGCAGCGAGGACGTCATTCGCCGTCAGCCAGACGTGATCATCGCCTCCTGGTGCGGGAAGGCGGTGCGGCGCGAGAAGATCACCCGACGCGAAGGATGGCACGACGTGCCGGCGATTCGCGACGGACACATCTACGAGATCAAGTCCGCGTACATCCTGCAGCCGGGTCCGGCGGCGCTGACCGAAGGCATCCGGCAGACTGCACCACATCATCAGCCGAACGTCGCGCATGCGATCGGCGCCCGCGCGGTCACGCGTCGAGAAACAGATCCGCCGCGGCGGGCGGGATGACGCCGACGGCCTTCGCCCGCTCGAAGAGCACCTCGACCGCCCGTCGCCCCTCCCGTCCAAGATCGACTGAGTAGTCGTTCACGTACAGGTCGATGTGCTGGTACATCACGTCCTCGCTCATCTCCTGGGCGTGCGCGCGCACGAACGGCAGGCTCGCCGTGCGATTCGCGAACGCGTACTCGACGCTGCGCCGCATGATGCGGTTCACCGTCTGCGCGGACGTCTTCAGGCAGTCGCGCGATTGACGACGATGCCGCCGAGCGGAATCGCCGCGCCGGTCTCGGATTCCCAGTACTCGCCGAGATCGATGATCTGCTTGAGGCCCTTTGCAGCGTAGGTGAAACGGTTCTCGTGAATGATCAGCCCGGCGTCGAACGTCCCGTCGAGCACCGCGCCTTCGATCGCCGAGAAGAGCAGCTCGCTCTTGTCGGTCGCGCGCGGAAACGCCAGCGACAGCAGGAAATGCGCGGTCGTGTATTTGCCGGGAATCGCGATCTTCAGACCACCCCGCGCGCACCTCGTCGCGGGAGATCTCTCGCTTCGAGATCAGCAGCGGACCGCAGTTCCGCCCGAGCGCACTGCCGGCGTCGAGCAGCACGTAGTGATCGATGCAGTAGGCGTAGGCGTGGAAGCTCAATTTGGTGACGTCGATCTGCCCGGCAAACGCCGCCGCGTTGAGCGCCTCGATGTCGGCCATCCGGACGCTGAAGTCGAGACCTTCGAGATCGATGCGCCGGTGCACGATCGCGTCGAACATGAAGCAGTCGTTCGGGCAGGGTGAGAACCCGAGCGTCAGCGTCATAGCTCTCTCCAGCATACGCAACGACACGTCTCCCAGGCTCGAGATCGCTTCGGTCAGCTTCCACGCCTCGCGATTGCGCCGCTCGACGACATTGGAGACGGCACGGACCTGGGCGAATCGGCTGTCCATGCACCAGGCAGGCATACATGAACGCCGCTCCCTCCATGCTTTCGACCTGCGGCGCGAGACGCGCGGTCACAGCGGCGATCGACTGATCGCGACCGTGCACGGTGTTCACCGTGATGCCGCTCACCGCGGGAAGGCTGGCGAGCGTGGCGCCGGTCGGCGGCGCCTGGTTGACGAGACAGCCGTTCACGAACGGCGGCTCGTTCTCGTCGAGCAGGTGTAGCTCGTGGATCGAGCAGAAACGCGTCGTCGTCCTCGGCGCCGAGCTCGGCGAGCCGGTCGGTGACGACGTGGACGACGGCGCCTGAGGGTCAGCGAGCGATCGAAGCTGCCGCAGACACCGAGATTGAATGCGACGTCGTAGCGCTCGCGACCGAGCGCATGCGCGCACCACGTCGCTGTCGCCACCATGCCGACGCCGGTGACGAGCACGTCGATGTCATGACCGTAGCCGGTATGTCGCGTCGTCCTCGGGCCGCGATCGCCCTCGCGACGCAGCCCGCCCGTGACGGGGCCGATCTCGGCCGCGGTCGCGGAGACGAGAAGGATGCGCACGCGGCGTGTCTTACTTGTCCCTCGCCTTGTCAGCGAGCCAGCGAAAGAGATTGCCGAAGTCGGCGGCAGGAGCGGAATGTTCCTGGGGCGTGATGAGCGCAGGATGTCGCTATGAGTTGGCGCGCCGTAAGGAGCCGGACCGGTGAGCGAGATAATCCCGGTTGCCGAACAGCTCGATGCTGCGGGGCCTGACCGAAGACGTCGACGATGTAGCGAAGGCGCAAGCCGTCGCTTTCGTCGCGAACGGTGGACTGCCGGAGCTGGCGCTGGATGCGATCGAGGTTGATTGGCAGCCGGCTGACGTCGATGGAGGGCTCGACCGGTTTCCCAGACGCCGGCACAGGCTGATCGCTCGAGCCGCTCTGCGCAGACGTCCCGGTCGCCTGTGTCAGGCTGAAGAGAAGCACCGCCGTTGGGCCGATCCACCTGGTGCGCATGTCGGTTGAGACGATCCGCTGACTGCTACTGGCCTTCCTTCCATTCCTCGTACCAAGCCATCTGGATAGCCTCCAGCTTGGGCTCGTTCGAGGCCTTCGGGTCGTCGTCGAACCCGTCGAGCTGCATGACTCGTCTCGCGGAGATCGGTGAACCGCACGGTCAACGGGTCGACCGCGGGAAATTTCTCGAAAAGCGCGATGCCGATGTCTTCGGAATCGGTCCACTTCACGAGCGCACCCCGGCCTTCTCGTCCTCGCGATTGACGTCGGACTTGCCGAGCTGAATGGCTCCGCCCTCTTGTACGTAGTTGCGGGTATACAACGGGAACTCGACGACGACATCGCCCTTGATGACGGCCTGGCATCCCAGCCGTGAATTCAGGCCGGAGGTCCCATGCGGTGTCGAGGCGGTCGAGCTCGTTGTCCTGCGCCTCGCTCAGATTCTGCTCGCCCTGCTTTGACGAACAGGTGACATGTCGTGCAGGCGCAGCTGCCGCCGCAGGCGTGCTCGAGCGGGATCCCGAGATTCATCGCGACGTCGAGAAACGACTCCGGCAGACCGTGATGCGAGTATTCGAGCTTGCCGTGCTCGAACTCCACGGTCGTTTCCTTGCCGTCCTTGATGAACGTGACCTTGGGCATCAGACGTCTTTCACATTGCGGCCGGCAAGCGCTTCGCGCACGCTGCGGTTCATCATCACTTCGGCGAGATGCCGCGTGGCGTGGTTGAGCGCGTGCGTCTTCTCGTGAATCGACCTCGCGATCGGTTCCGGCCATGACCTGTTTCAGCTCGGCCAGCGCGCGCTCGATCTGCGCGATCTCGTCGGCCTGTCAACTCGCCGCCGGTGATCGCGGCGAAATCGGGACGCCGCAGTGACTTCTCGGTCGCGTTGATCACCGTCTCGGCCTCGTTGCGCGCCTCGATCAGCAGACGGGCGTCGAAGTCGGCCTGCGCGTGCTCGAACGACTCGATGAGCATCCGCTCGACCTCCTGGTCGGTCAGGCCGTATGACGGCTTGACCTCGATCGACTGCTCGATGCCGGTCCGCAGCTCGCGCGCGCCGACGCTGAGAATGCCGTTGGCGTCGATCTGGAAGCGCACCTCGACACGCGGCAGCCCGGCGGGCATCGGCGGAATCCCGCGCAGCTTGAACCGGGCCAGCGAGCGGCAGTCGGCGACGAGCTCGCGCTCGCCCTGCAGCACGTGGATGTCCACCGAGGTCTGATTGTCCACGCTCGTCGTGTACATCTCGCGGCCGCTCGCCGGAATCGTCGAGTTGCGCATGATGATCTTCGAGACCACGCCGCCAATCGTCTCGATGCCGAGCGACAAGCGGCGTCACGTCGAGCAGCAGCATCTCGCGGCGGCCGCTGACGAGGATGTCGGCCTGCACCGCGGCGCCGAGCGCGACCACTTCGTCCGGATTCAGATCGCTGTGCGGCGTGCGTCCGAACAGCTCGGCGACGAGCCGGCGCACCAGCGGCGTGCGCGTCGCGCCGCCGACGAGGACCACTTCGTCGATCTCGCCGGGCTCGAGACCGGCGTCGATCGAGCGCCTGGCGGACCGGGCCGAGCGTGCGATCGACGAGCGGACGAATCAGCGCCTCGAACTCGGCGCGGGTGATTGACGCGTCGATATCCCTCCGGCAGGTCGGCGCGGCGGCTCCACGCGGATCTCGGCCTGCTCGTGGTCCGAGAGATCCCACTTGGCCTGGATGACAGCCTTCCGAATCGCCTGAATGGTCTCGGCGTTGCAGCGTAGGGCGGGTCCTGCTTTATGGGCCCGCCGGACCGGCGGGCGATGCCCCGCCAATCTCGCGCAGCACCAGCTCGATGAGCAGCCGATCGATGTCGTCGCCGCCGAGATGCGTGTCGCCGCTGCGTCGCCAGCGCCTGGAAGACGCCGTCCTCGACCTTCAGGATCGAGATGTCGAACGTGCCGCCGCCAAGGTCGTACACGGCGATCGTGCCGCGGTTCTTCTTGTCCAGGCCGTAGGCCAGCGACGCGGCGGTCGGCTCGCTGATGATGCGCAGCACCTCGAGTCCGGCCAGACGCCCGGCATCGCGCGTGGCGGTGCGCTGCGCGTCGTTGAAGTAGGCCGGCACGGTGATCACGGCGCGATCGACCTCGAAATCGAACTCGCCCTGCTCGCGGAAATGCTCCTCGGCGCGCTGCTTCAGCTCGCGCAGCACGAACGCCGAGATCTCCGGCGGCGTGAACTCCCGGTCGCCGATGCCGATGCGCACGACGCCGCCGGCATCGCCGCCGACGCTGAACGGCAGCAGCGCCGGCCTCGTCCTTGACGTCCTCGATGCCGCGGCCCATGAAGCGCTTCACCGAATAGACCGTGCGCGACGGGGCGGTCAGCAGGCGGCGCTGCGCCTCCCGGCCGACGAAGATCGTCCCGTCCTCGCCGAGCGACACGACCGACGGCACGAGCGCGTCGCCGGAGCTGTCGCGAATGACTCGCGGCTCTCCGTCGCGCACGTAGGCGACCAGACTGTTGGTCGTGCCGAGATCGATGCCGACGACCTTACCCATGGCTTTCGGCTTTTGGCTTTGGGTTTCGCTGTCTCCGGCCGAGCTCAGGTCGAAAGTCCAGAGCCCAGACTCGCGACCTCCCGGTCGATCGTCGCCAGCAGGTTGTTGATGTAGTTGCGCTCCAGCAGCCGCTCGCGCAGCGCCTCGAGCGTCGCGCGCCGATCGGCGGGCGACGCGGCGTCCGCCTGGCTGTCCCACGCGCGCTCAACTCCTCGATCTGCCGCTCGTGCTCCTCGCGCTTCGCGGTCGATCGGCTCGCGCGCGGCCTGCAGACGCGCCGCCAGCGCCGCCGCGTCGGCGCCCGATTCCCGCTGCTCGCGAATCTCGTCGAGCTCCTCGTTCAGCGCGAACACTTCCTCGAGCAGCGCCGGCGGCACCTTCGCAGCGCCCGATTCCCCTTCCGACTTCGTCGACGGCAGCCCTTCGATCGCCAGCAGATGCTCGATGCGGGTTGCCGGAGTGCGCAGCGCGCGATAGGCGTCGTTCAGATACGACGAGCGCTCGAGGCTGGCCAGCCGCTCGGCGGGCGAGGCGTTGTAGTAGTAGTCGGGATGAAACTTGCGGCTCAACTCGCGGAAGCGCCGCTCGAGCTCGTCCTGCGCGATCGTCAGCTTGCGCGGCAGGCCGAAGAACGTGAAGTAGTCGCCGTGACGGCCGAGCGCCAGGATGCGGCTGCACTGCGGGCAGAAGTGCTCGTCCACAGGAGCGCCCGGCGCCGCAGCTGCGGCACTCGAGCGTCGAGACGGGGCTCACGGGAATCGAGTCGGGAGTCATTGGATGTCGGTGGCCGCTCCCCGGCGCGTCACGCGCCGAAGGAGCTGCCGCAACCGCAGGTCTGCTTCGCGTTCGGGTTGTGGAACACGAAGCCCTGGGTCAGAAGCGCGGTGTCGTAGTCGAGCGTGGTGCCCTTCAGAAACAGATAGCTCTTCTTGTCGACGAAGATCTTGGCGCCGTTGCCCTCGAAGACCTCGTCACCGGTCCGGGCTTCCTTCTCCCACGCGAACGTGTAGCTCAACCCCGAGCAGCCGCCGCCCTTCACGCCGACACGAAGACCGCCATCGCTGATGCCCTGCTTGGCCATCAGCGTCTGAATCTTCTTCGCGGCGCCTTCGCGAGATCTGAATCATGTCAATTCTAGCCAGTAGCTGCTAGCCAGTCCCGGTACCAACGCTCAGTCGGAGTTGACAGCTAGCCGTTGCGAGCTACGCTGTCAGGCGTTCGGCTGCGCGTGGCCTGCCGTCGCCGGCACGCCCTTGTCCTTGTCCTGCTTCGCCTTGTAGTCGGCAATCGCCGCCTTGATCGCGTCCTCGGCCAGCACCGAGCAGTGAATCTTCACCGGCGGCAGCGACAGCTCGGCGACGATGTCGGTGTTCTTGATCGCCAGCGCCTGATCGACCGTCTTGCCCTTGAGCCACTCGGTCGCCAGGCTCGAGCTCGCGATCGCCGATCCGCAGCCGAACGTCTTGAACTTGGCGTCGTCGATGACGCCGGTCGTCGGGATTCACCTTGACCTGCAGCTTCATCACGTCGCCGCATTCCGGCGCGCCCACGAGCCCGGTCCCGACGTTCGCGTCGTCCTTCGGCAGCGACCCGACGTTGCGCGGGTTCTCGTAGTGATCGATGACCTTGTTCGAATAAGCCATTGCTTCATTCTCCTGGCTTCGGCTCACGGCTTCGGGCTCTACGTTCAGAGCCCGGTCCTAGCCTGCGAGCCGAAGCCTAGTGCGTCACCCACTGCATCTTCGAGAGGTCGACGCCTTCCTTGACCATCTCGTAGAGCGGCGACATCTCGCGCAGCGCCGCACGACTGTCGTCAGCTTCTCGATGACGTAGTCGACTTCCTCTTCCGTCGTCCACCGGCCGAGGCCGAAGCGGATCGACGAGTGCGCCAGGTCATCGCCGGCGCCGAGCGCCTTCAATACGTAGGACGGCTCGAGGCTCGCCGAGGTGCACGCCGAGCCCGACGAGACGGCCACGTCGTTGATGCCCATCAGCAGCGACTCGCCCTCGACGTAGGCAAAGCTGACGTTGAGGCTGTGCGGCAGCCGGTGCTCCATCGAGCCGTTGATGTAGAGCTCGTCGAGGTTCTTGTGCAGGCCTGCGTTCAGCCGCTCGCGCAGCTTGCGCAGCCGCTCGCCTTCCGACGCCATCTCGTTCTTCGCAGATCTCAGCCGCCTTGCCGAGGCCGACGATGCCCGGGACGTTCAGCGTGCCCGAACGCATGCCGCGCTCGTGACCGCCGCCGCTGATCTGCTCGGCGAGCAGCACGCGCGGATTGCGGCGACGCACGTAGAGCGCGCCGACGCCCTTCGGGCCGTACATCTTGTGCGCGCTCAGCGACAGCAGATCGACCTTCAGATCGTTGACGTTGACCGGGACCTTGCCGACCGCCTGCACGGCGTCGGTGTGGAACAGAATCCCCTTCTCCTTCGCGATCGCGCCGATCTCGGCGATCGGCTGCAGCACGCCGATCTCGTTGTTGGCGGTCATGATCGTGATGAGGATCGTCTTGTCGGTGATCGCGGCGCGCAGCTCGTCGAGGCTGATGCGGCCGTCCTTCTGCACCGGCAGATAGGTGACGCGCGCGCCCTGCTTCTCGAGCTTCTTGCACGTGTCGATCACCGCCTTGTGCTCGATCACGCAGGTGATGATGTGGTTGCCCTTCTCGCGGTACATCTCCGCGACGCCCTTGATGGCCAGGTTGTTCGACTCGGTCGCGCCGCTCGTGAAGATGACTTCCTTCGCGCTGGCGCCAATCAGATCGGCCACCTGCTTGCGGGCGAGTCTCCACCGCCTCCTCGGCCTCCCAGCCGAACGAGTGGTTGCGGCTGGCGGCGTTGCCGAAGTGCTGCGTGAAGTACGGCAGCATCGCCTCGAGCACCCGTGGATCGACGGGCGTCGTGGCGTGGTAGTCCATGTAAATCGGAAGCTTCATCTCGTTCCGTGGCCGTCCGAATGGACGCGCCCTACGAGTCCGCACGCACCGCGTCGCACGACGCGACGGCGCAGCAAATGTCGGCTCGTGGTCGGCGGCCATGTCGGCCAGCGTCACCGTGCCCGAGCGTCGCGACGATCCGCTCGCGAATCTGCCACAGCGGGCCGCGAACGCTGCACTTGCCGTACTGCTCGCAGTCGTGTTTGTCCGACGAGCAGGCGGTCACCGTGAACGGCCCGTCGATCGCCTCGACCACGTCGGCGACGCTGATCGACGCCGACGACCGGCTCAGGGTGTAGCCGCCGCGCGTGCCCTGCGTGGAGACCAGCAGCCCGGTGCGCACGAGACGCTGCAGCACCTTGGCCATCAACTCGATCGGGATGTCGTACTGCTCGGCGATTTCACGCGCGCTCGTCGACGTCGCCCCGCTGTCCTTGTGGGACAGGTGCTTCATCGCGATCAGCGCGTAATCCGCCTTTTTCGACAGCCTCAGCATGAGCTCTTCTAAATACGACTACTCTAGTCGGTATTCTAGTTCCGGCGGGTCTAAAGAACAAGACCCGCCTAGCCTGACGTCCGGCTGGCCGGAAAGCCGGACCAGCTACGCAGCTCAATACTTGGGCTGGGACGGATCGACCTTGTCGATCCACTCCAGAATCCCGCCCTTGAGGTTCTTCACGTTCGTGAACCCGACCGACTTCAGGAAATCCTGGGCCTTGGCGCTGCGGCCGCCCATCTTGCAGTGGGCGACGATCTCGCGGTCCTTCGGCAGCTCCTGATACCGCCGCGGCAGCTCGCCGAGCGGGATCAGCGTCGAGCCCGGGATGCGGTTGATCTGGTACTCGTTCGGCTCGCGCACGTCGAGAATGAACGGCGTCTCGCCGGCGTCGAGCTTCTTCTTCAAGTCGACCGGCGTGATTTCCCAATCGTTCACGGCGGCTCCCGTCGTCTGCGTCTGCTGCGGGCTCGGGCCGCACACCGCAGAACTGTTCGTAGTCAATCAGCTTGGTCACCGTCGGATTCGGACCGCACACCGGGCACTCCGGATCCTTCTTCAGCTTCAGCTCGCGGAAGCGCATCTTCAGCGCGTCGTAGATCAGGAAGCGCCCGATCAGCGGCTCGCCGATGCCGGTCACCAGCTTGATGCTCTCCGTCGCCTGAATCACGCCGATGACGCCCGGCAGCACGCCGAGCACACCGCCCTCGGCGCAGCTCGGCACGAGTCCGGGCGGCGGCGGCTCGGGATAGAGGCAGCGGTAGCACGGGCCGTCCTTGGTCGCGAAGACCGACGCCTGTCCTTCGAACCGGAAGATGCTGCCGTAGGCGTTCGGAATCCCGGAGAGCACGCAGGCGTCGTTCACGAGATACCGCGTCGGGAAGTTGTCGGTCCCGTCGAGGATCACGTCGTAGCCCTTGAAGAGCCGCATCGCGTTCTCCGAGGACAGCGCCTCTTCGTAGGTATCGACCTGCACGTGCGGGTTCAGCGCGACGACCTTGTCCTTCGCCGACGCGAGCTTCGTCCGGCCGACGTCGTTCGTCGTGTGCAGCAACTGACGCTGCAGGTTGCTGAAGTCCACGACGTCGAAGTCCACGATGCCGAGACGGCCGATGCCGGCCGCCGCGAGATACATCGCCGCGGGAGAACCGAGTCCGCCGGCGCCGATACACAGCACGCTCGACGCTTTCAGCCTGCGCTGACCGTCCATGCCCATCTCCGGCATGATCAGATGCCGGCTGTAGCGCTTGATCTCTTCGGCGAGAGATCCGTGGACGGAGGGGCAGCCGTAGGCGCGCCACCCGCCACCGACGGGCACGATGCTCAGCGTGTCGCCGGACTTCACCGGCGTCTGCTCCTTCTGCAGGTAGCGGATGTCCTCGTCGTTCAGATAGACGTTCACGAAGTTCCGCAGCTTGCCGTTGTCGGCATACAGATGCTTGCGCAGCCCTTCGTAGCGCGTCGTCAGATCGGCGAGCAGCTCGCCAACCGTGGCACCGCTGACCTCGACGGATTCCTTCTTATCCGTGAACGGACGAAGCGGTGTCGGGATGTTGATTGTGTTCGGCATGGGTGAGGCGTTCCTCGTCGAATGCAGAGCGATCCTCGCGCAATCGCCAGGACGTCATGTCCTCGGGCGTGCCGGCGCGGACGGCAACGATGATGTACGAGAAGAACGGCCACGCGTGGTCGAGATCGTACTGCGACGGCCGCGCGGGATGATCCGGGTGCGAATGATAGAAGCCGAGCAGATCGACCTTCAGCTCGGTCGCCCGCTTCTCGGCATCGCGATAGTCCTGCGGACGAACGAGAAACCGCCGGCGCGGTCCTTCTTCGGTGGTGTTGGGCAGCGCAAACGTCGCGGTCACGACGCCGTCGCGGCCATACAGCGCGCCACAGCACTCGTTCGGATAGGTCTCGGACCCGTGTGCGCGAATGGCCTCGGCCACCCCGGCCTGAAGTGACAGCGCCATCAGCTCGCCTCCTCGTCGGTCTCGTCCCACAGACGCTCGGACAGGTACTTCTCGCCGCCGTCGCAGAACACCACGACGACCACCGCATCCGACGTCTGCCGTGCGACACGCAGCGCACCAGCCAGATTGGCGCCGCTCGAGATGCCGACGAACAGTCCCTGCCTCGCGAGACGGCGAGTCAGACTGAAGGCCTCCTCGGTGCTGATGCCGATGTCCTCGTCGGCAAGCGTCGCATCGTAGATGCCCGGCACGATGGCCGTCGCCATGTGCTTCAACCCTTCGAGCGCGTGCAGCGGTGAATCGGGCTGCACCGAAATCAACCGGATGGCGGCGTTGTACTCGCGAAGCCGCCGCCCGACGCCGACGAACGTGCCGCTCGTGCCCGAGACCGGCCACGAAATGCGTCAGACGGCCACCGGTCTGCTCGATCAACTCCGGCGCCGTCGTGTCGTAGTGCGCGCGCCAGTTGCCCGGATTGTTGTACTGGTCCGGGTAGAAGTAGAGCCCCGGGCTCTCTTCGTACATCTGTTTGACGCGGATGATCGCGCCGTCGGATCCCTGCATGGGATCGGTGAAGACCACTTCGGCGCCGAAGGCCTTGAGAATCCGCTTCCGCTCCGGCGTCACGTTCTCCGGGCACGCACAGCCGGACCCGATAGCCCTCTGCGCGGCGCCAATCATCGCGTAGGCGATGCCGGTATTCCCAGACGTGGCGTCGAGGATGATCTTGTCGCGGGTCAGTGCCCCGGACCGCTCCCCCTCCGCGATCATTCGGGCTGCCGCCCGATCCTTGACGGACCCGCCCGGATTCTTCCACTCGGCCTTGGCGTAAAGCTCGACATTACGAAGCCCGTCCTCGAAGCCCGACAGGCGGATCAAGGGCGTATTGCCAATCAAATCAACGATGGACGAGGCGGTACGCAGGAATCCTGGAGAGGCGACGGGCATATCCGACTGCTTCAGTCCGGAATTATACCTTCATGCGCCCGTCAGCGCACCTTGCAGGCGTCGCACAGGATCCGGGCCGCCCAGTCGAAGACGGTGTGCCCGCAGACCTGCTGGCGCAGCGACCGCATCCGCCGCTCAGCCTCGGCCGGACCCATCGACAGCGCCGCGTGCAGCGTGTCGGCGAACTCGTCCGGCGCAAACGGGTTGACCTGCAGCGCGTCGGACAGCTCGCGGGCCGCACCGGCGAACTTCGACAGCAGCAGCACGCCGCGGTTGTCGGTGCGCGCAGCCACGAACTCCTTCGCCACCAGGTTCATCCCGTCGTGCAGCGACGACACGACGCAGACGTCCGTCGCCCGGTACAGCGCGGCGACGTCCTTCGGAGTGTGGTACTCGCGACGGTAGACGATCGGGATCCAGCCGGGCATCCCGTGGCGGGCGTTGATCTTCTCCACCAGCTCGCCGATCTCGCGGCTCAAGTCGCGATACCGATCGATCCGATCGCGCGTCGGCGAGCCGACCTGCACGAGCACGACGCGCCCGCGCCACTCCGGATATCGCTCCAGGAACCGATCGAACGCCAGCAGACGATCCGGAATGCCCTTGGTGTAGTCGAGCCGATCGACGCCCATGACGATGCGCCGATCGCCGACGTCGAGACGGCGCCGCGTCGCCGCCACCTCCTTCGTCCACGCCGAGCCCGGGCGACGTGCCGTTCCACGTCGACGGATCGATGCTGATCGGGTACGGCCGGATCGCGGTGCGATGTCCGCGGCAGTAGACGGAGAACGTCTCCTGATCGATCCGCGCCTCCATCGAGCGATCGACGGTCTCGAGGAAGTTGTTGCAGTGATACTGCAGGTGGAAGCCGAGCAGATCGTTGCCGAGCAATCCGTCGAGCACCTCGGACTGCCACGGCAGGATGCGGAACGCCTCCGGATTCGGCCACGGAATGTGCCAGAACTGACAGACGACCGCATCGGGGCGCGCCGCCTTCACGAACCGCGGCAGCAGCGCGTAGTGATAGTCCTGCACGAAGACGATCGCCCGGGTACCGGCAATCTCCTCGAGCACGACGTCGGCGAAACGTCGGTTGACGGCGACATAGTGACGCCAGTCGCCCTGATTGAAGACCGGCCGCGCGTAGGCGATGTGACACAGCGGCCAGAGCGCGTTGTTCGACACGCCGTAGTAGTAGCCGTTCTCTTCCTGCGGCTTCAGCCACACGCGGCGCAGCGAGTACTTCGGCTTGATCCGGCGGAACCGCGAGCCGGCCGGACGGATCCGACGCCTCGAGATCGCCGCTGCCATTGCCGTGCGCCACCCACGTGCCGCCGCACGCCTGCATCACCGGATCGAGCGCCGTCACCAGTCCGCTCGCCGGCTGCTTCCAGTTGATCCGCACCTTGTCGCCCTGACGCAGAACCCAGCGTCTCAGCCCGGTCCGGCTCGTGACCTGTTTCTCGTGCACGTAGGGCTGGCGATTCGCGACGACGACGAGCTTGGTGTCGCGAAGCCGATCGGCCATCGTCCGCACGAGGTCAGCAGACGTCATCGTCGGTGCTCCTTTCCGTGTCCATTGCGTGGTCACGCCCGACAGGACGGCTGCGACGTCGGCTGGGGAGTTCAGTCGCAGACGCGCAAGCGAAGGCCGTTGTCCGACGACGACGGTGAGTCCGTCGCGAACGGCGCGAAACGCGTCCTCGTCGGTCACATCGTCGCCGAAGAAGATGCACCACGCCGTCTGCTGCGCGCGCGTCTCGACGTCGTCGACGATCCAGCGCACCGCGTCGCCTTTGTTCCAGGCGATGTTCGGCAGCAACTCGACGGCTTCGCTGGCGTCGAGCGACTTTGAGCGCGCCCGAGTCGAGCCACGGGCGAGCGACGTCGATCGCCGTGCGAAGCACGTCCTGCCGGCGCGCCGTCTCCACGGCGCGCACGTGCACCGTGAGCGACACGCCCTTGTGCTCGAGCCTCACGCCGCGGCACGGTGCCGACGGCGGCGTTGATCGCATCGGCAACACGATCGACGAGCTCATGCGACTCGACGAGATCGGGATGATGCCAGGCGCGAGCGCCATGTCGAATCTCCAGACCGTGTAGGCCGGCAAGGTAGACGTGCTCGCGGCAACTGCGTGCGGCTTGGCGAGATCGTCGACACGCCGGCCGCTGACGAGTCCGACCGTCACGTCGTCGCGCGAGGCCAGCGCCTCGAGTGCGTGTCTGGTCTCGTCGCTCAGACGCGGGGCGCCGACGGATCGACGTCGAACGACGCGAGCGTTCCGTCGAAGTCGGACAGCACCACCAGATGAGCTCGAGGCGGCCGCGCGTCGATTGCCGCCAGCACTTCAGGCACCATCCTGGGATCGTAGTCACTCAGCCAATTCACGCAACCTCGACTGTGCAGAACCTCGACCATTCGCATCGCCATCTCAACCGCGATTCCGAAGATACTCAAGGAGACCGGCCGGGTTCGCTATCGGGTCTTCCCTGTATTTGTCCGTTCAGATGTCGGTGAGCTACGTGTCAGTGCACGATGCCGCGCCGAGCAGCGTAGCGAACGACCTCTGCCGTGTTGCGAAGGCCGAGCTTCTGCAGCAGATGAGTCCGATGAGTTTCCACCGTGGCAGGGCTGATCGAGAGCACGTCGGCGATCTCTTTGCTGCTCTTGCCTTCCGCGACCAGTTGCAACACTTCGCGCTCGCGTTCGGAGAGGGCGTCGTATCGATCGGTGATGCCTCGCTCGGTCAGGCTTCTGACGTAATCGTCGAACACCACCTGCGCGACCGCGGGACTGAAGAACGATTTGCCGGCGGCGACTGCAGCGATCGCCGCAATCAACTCGGCGCCCGCTGACTCCTTCAGGAGATAACCGCGAGCGCCGGCCTGAACGGCCTGCGTCACATACGCCTGGTCGCTGTGCATGCTGAGGATCAGGATGCGCACGGACGGCGCACGACGAACGATCTGCCGGGTCGCTTCGATCCCGTTGAGCAGCGGCATCCCGATGTCGAGGACCGCCACGTCGGGATTCAGCTCGATCGCCTCGCGAACCGCGTCGCGTCCGTTGCCGGCTTCGGCCACGACGCGCCAGTCGCGACGGTCCTCGAGAATCTTTCGCAGGCCCTGCCGCAGGACCGTGTGGTCGTCGCCGAGCAGCACGCGCAGTTCATCCACGATTCACCTCCGAATCGAGCAACGACACGACGAGTTCCGGGTCGAGATCATCGATCCGAGTCGGCGGCAACGGCGGGCAACTCGACGTCGATTCGTGACCTTCCAGAGCGTACTCTCGATGCGCACTCTTCCTCGCAGTCCTGTCACACGCTCGCGGATGCTCAGCAGACCGAGACCGCGCCGCTTGCCTGGCCGTTCGACGTCGGCCACGTCGAATCCGATGCCGTTGTCCTCGATCGTCACCTGACCGACGAGTCATCGAACATGAGCTGCACGGTGCCAGCAGTCGCCTCGGCGTGGCGGGCGATATTGGTGAGCGCTTCCTGAACGATGCGGTAAATGGCACGTTCGGTCTCGGCGTGCAGACGGCGATCCGGTCCCTGGTGCACGAACTCGATGGCGATCTGATGCCGGCGTCGGAAATCCGCGACGAGCGACTCCAGCGCGGCGACGAGGCCGAGATCGTCGAGCGCCGAGGGGTGCAGCAGATGCGAGAGGTCGCGAACGCTGTGCAGCGCGCTGTCGGCGCTGGTCTGCGCATCGGCGAGCAGCGCCCGCGCCGCGCCCATCCGCTCGATACGCCGTTCGGCGACCGCCAGCTGGACCTTCACCGCGCTCAGCGCCTGTCCCACCTCGTCGTGCAGCTCGCGGGCGATCCGCCGCTGCTCTTCCTCGCGCGCGTGGACCAGCCGCGCCGACAGCCGCTGCAGATCGCTGGCAATGCGCTCTTCGCGATCGTTGCTGTTCGGTCAGTCGCCGCTCGAGCGACGCCGCGTGCTGCGACACGAGCCAGCCGATCACCAGGCTGATGGCGAGCGCCACGCCGAAGACCGTCCAGACCTGACGCTGCATCTCGGCCTGCATCTCGGTCAGCTCGCGCTGCTGATCGATGAAGGCCGCGCGATTGAGCGCCTGCACTTCGTCGGAGACGCGGATGGCCGACTCGCGCTTGGGCATGAAGCGGCGCAGCAGCGTCCGCGCCTCGGCCGGCCAGCGGCTGCTGTCGGTCGCCAGCACTTCGTCGGACGCCGAGTCGGAACTCGCGAATCTCCGCGCGCAGACGATCGACGCGTTCGCGCTCCGCCGCCGAGTCGAGGAACGGCACGTACTGCGTCGAGCAGCGTGTCGATCGCGGCGTACGCCGCCTCGATGCTCCGCCGATGTTCGGCCTGCGCGGTCACGTCCGGGATCGAGCAGCGCGTCTCTGAGCAGCACCGAGGCCTCGAGCACCTGCGTGCGCACGGACGCGAGCAGCTCCTGCGACTGCTGGTAGCGCGTGCCGATGCCGGCGCTGTTGCGCTGCGCCTGGCGCACGCGCTGCGTCACCTGATAGCCGGCAAACAGCCACAGCCCGAGCATCAATCCGAAGCCGGCGAGCAGCACGGTGCGAATCGTCAACCGTTCGACGACCCGAGCCCATACGTCGCATCGTAACGCCGATTCGGACTCGCGGAGCGCACGCGCTACCGGTTCTTCGGGTCGCAAATACCGACCGGCCAGGACGATCGTGGCTCAGCGAGGAACGATGATCGTGATCGGCGCGCTGAGGCTGACGATAGGCTCATTGCGGTCGATCTCGCTCGAGAACCGTAAACTACGGACTTTCCCCGAGGCGGAAATACCGTCACGCTGGGATACGACGTGCGACGGCCACGGGCTATGGTGACGGTCCGGTGTCAGGTTGCACTTCGATGGTGGCGGAAGCTGGATGTCCAGCAGCGGCTGAACCTGACGACGACTCAGGTCGAGCGTCTGGACACCGTGTTCGAGAGGGGTCGGCCTGAGCGCGTTGCCCTGCGACGGAAGATCGCCGAAATGGATCGCCTGCTGCGCCGCGTCCTGCTGCGGGGCAACGCTGAGGACGCGACCGTGAAGCGTCTCAGCGAGCAGGTCGAAGCGCTGCGCGCGCAGCACAACGTCCGCCGCACGCTGATGCGATTTGCGATTTACAGACGGTTGACGCCGGAGCAGCGTTCGACGCTCACGCAGCTCCGGCAGACAGAGAACGAGATGCGGTCGGACCGGATCGCGGTCGACCGTAGACCGCGTCCGCGCAATCGGACCGCGCTACGAGATCGGCTTTCCCTCCGCGTCGCGAATCTCGACGGCGCCGAGATTCAACTTCCGCAGCTCGGGTTCGATCTTTGCGCGATCGCCAACCGCGATGACCACCATGTTGGCCGGCACCAGGTACTTCTTCGACACGGCCAGCGCCTGATCCGTGCGTCACGGCGTTCACCTGCTCGGCGTAGCGCGTGTAGTAGTCGAGGCCGAGGTTGTAGATGAAGACGTTCGAGAAGTTGCCGACGGCATTCGCGCTGCTCTCGAACGCACCCGGCAGCGAGTTGGCCAGCGAGTCCTTCGCCTTCTGAAGCTCCTCGGCCGACACCGGCTTGTCCACCATGCCGCGGACCTCCTTGAAGATCTCGTCGACGGCGGCAGCGGTGACATCGGTGCGAACGCCGGAGGCGATCTGGAACGGTCCGGCCGCGCGCCTGAACGAGAACTGCGAGTTGGCGCCGTAGGTGTAGCCGTGTTCCTCGCGGAGGTTCATGTTGATGCGGCTCGAGAAGAGTCCGCCGAGCGCGAGGTTCATCACCTGCATCGGCCGGAAGTCGGGCGAGGACCGCGGCGCGCCGATGCTGGCGACGCGCAGCTGCGTCTGCGGGCTGCCCGGCTTGTCGACGATCACGACGCGGGCCGGCGTCGTCGCCGGGCGCGCCGAGCGCCGGCTGTGCCGGCGTGCCGCGCTGCCAGCCGCCGAAGGCCTTTTCCGCCAGCGCCCTCAGCTCGCTCATCGAGATATCGCCGGCGACGACGAGCGCCGCGTTGTTCGGCACGAAGTTCTGCTTCCAGAACGCCTCCATGTCGGCGCGCGACAACGCTCTTGAGCGCCGCCTCGGTGCCGATCTCGCTGTAGCCGTACGGATGCTGCGGCCCGTAGAGCGCAGACGCCGTCACCTGCGCGGCGACCTGATTCGGGTTGTCACGCTGCTGCACGAGCTGCGCGAGACGGCTGGCGCGCTGCCGCTCGATCTCCTGCGCCGGGAACGACGGACGCAGCGTGACGTCTGCGAGCAGATCCACCGTCGCCGCGAAGTTCTTCGACAGCGATCGCACCGACAGCGTCGTCGCGTCCATCGAGCTGCTGATGCCGAGCGACGCGCCGAGCTGTGCGACTTCGTCGGCGATCTGCAGCGCGTTCCGCGTGGCGGTGCCCTCGTCCAGCATCGCCGCGGTGAAGTTCGCCAGCCCGGGCTTGTCGAGCGGGTTCGCGTCGCTGCCGGTCCGGAGCACCAGATTGGCGGCGACGATCGGCAGACCGCGCCGTTCGTTCAGGATCAGCGTCAGACCGTTCGGCAGCGTCTCCGACATCGGCGTGGCCAGCTGCAGCGGCCGCGCCGCGGCCGGCTTCGGCATCTCGTTGCGCCACGGTTCGTCGGCGTTGATCGACTCGCTGCCCTCGCCGGCGGCCGCCTTCGACGCCGGCGGCGTGGCGACCTGCGGCTGTGCGGCCGGCTCTCCGGGCACGACGTGCATGACGACACGCGCGGTCGGCGCGAGCTGATCGCGCGCGAAGGTCTGCAACGTCGACGCGGTCACGCCGCGATAGCGCTGGATGTCCTGCTGCAGGTAATCGGGATTGCCGAGATAGTGGTTGTAGCTGTTGAGGCGATCGGCGATGCCGCCGAAGCCGCCAAGCCGCTCGAGACCGCCGATGATGTTGGTCTCGATCATGTTGCGCGCGCGCTCGATCTCACGCGCGTCGGTCGGCGTCGACCGGAAGACCGACAGCTCCTCTTCGAGGCCTTCTCCAGCTCCTCCACCGTGTGTCCCGGACGAGCCGTGGCCTGGATCTGGAAGATCGATCCGAGCATCAGCGAGTACTGCTGCGCCGTCACGTCCTGGGCGATCTGCTTCTCGTAGACGAGCTTCTTGTACAGACGGCTCGAGCGCCCGCCGCCGAGGATCGTCGCGGCGATGTCTGCATCGGCGTCGCCGGGCTTCAGGATCGGCGAGGTCAGCCACGCCATGTACACCCGCGGCAGCTCGACGCGAGCGGTCACGACCTTGCGGCGCTCGGACGGTGATCTTCGGCGTCTCCGCCTTGATCGGCGGCACCGCCGGACCGCGCTTCAGCGTTCCGAAGTACTTCTGCACGAGCGCCTTCATCTGCGCCGGCTCGAAGTCGCCGACGATGGCGAGGCTGGCGTTGTTGGGCGCGTAGTACTGCCGGAAGAATCGCTTCACGTCGTCGAGCTTCGCGGCCTGGATGTCTTCGTGCGAGCCGATGACGTTGCCGTAGTACGGATGCCCGGCCGGGAAGAGCGACTGGATGAGCGTTTCCTCGGCCAGACCGTACGGCTCGTTCTCGACGCTCTGCCGCCGTTCGTTGCGGACGACATCCTGCTGATTGGACAGCGCGGCCTGATCGACCTTCTCGAGCAGGTATCCCATGCGATCGGACTCGAGCCACAGCGCAAGCTCGACCTGGTTCGATGGAACGGTCTCGAAGTAGTTGGTGCGGTCGTAGTCGGTCGTGCCGTTCAGGTCGCTCGCGCCGGCGGCCTCGAGCAGACGGATGTGCGAGTCGGCCGGCACGTGCTTCGAGCTCTGAAACATCATGTGCTCGAAGAGATGCGCGAAGCCGGTGCGGCCCTTCGTCCTCGTTGGCGGGACCGACGTGATACCAGAGATTCACCGCCACCATCGGCAGCCCGCGCTTCTGGACTGAGAATCACCTCGAGTCCATTCGGCAGCGTGTATTTCTCGAACTGCAGACGCGGGATGTCGGCCGAGGACGCGGCACCGCGGTTCTGCGCCGAACGAGGTGGTCAGGCCCGCGATCGCGAGCAGCAGAGCGGCGAGGAGGGAGATGAACGCTCGTGTATACATGACGAGTGACTCTTCTCTTACGATCGCTTTGTTGTCGAGACTCGCCCACAGATACCAGCAGGCGACGGAACGATACGGCCGCCAGTTCTCGCCCAGGCGGGTCAGGCGGACCGGCGTCGGCGCGAGGCGCAGCTTATATGCACGTTGGACGGCTTTGACGATGCCGAGGTCCCCGACCGGCAGGACGTCGGGCCGATGCAAGCGGAACATGAGGAACATCTCAGCCGTCCAGCGGCCGATGCCCTTCACGCTGGTGAGCGCGGCAATGACGTCTTCGTCCGGCAACGCCTCGAGCGCGTCGAGGGCCAGCGACCCGTCCAGTGTGCGCGTGCACAGGTCGCGGATGTAGCCAAGCTTCTGCGGGCTGATGCCGACCGCACGAAGCCGATCGTCGGGCGTCGCCGCAATCGCCGCGGCCGTCGGACGCCCATCGAAGAGTGCCGCGAAGCGAGCCTCGATCGTCGCCGCCGCCTTCGTCGAGAGCTGCTGCGCGATGATCGCGTGGAGCAGCGCCCGAAACGGATCGGTGCGCTGCGCCGTGGCCAGGCCGCATGCGCCATGGCCGGCGCATCAAGTCCCGGATCACCGGGTCGCGGCGCGCCAGTACCCGCCGGGCCTTCGCGTAATCAGAAGCCGTCATTGACGAAAGTCAAAGGGTAGGTGGTAACGGACGTCCAGTAAAGGCCTGCCTCGCTGAAGCCGACGGGAAGGCCGTTGGCGGGGCCGCGTGCATATCAGTTGGGACGAGCAAACCGCCCGGAGAGTTGGGTCCCGGGCCACTAGAATGGGCGGATGCCTCCTGCCCTGAGTGAGCGCGAGCGAGTCGAAGGGGCCGAGTGGGCCGCTGGCCGGCCTGACCGTGCTGGACCTGACGCGCGTCCTGTCAGGGCCTTACTGCACGATGCTGCTGGCCGACATGGGGGCGCGGGTCATCAAGATCGAGCAGCCCGGTCGCGGCGACGAGACGCGCGCCTGGGGACCGCCCTTTGTCGCCGGCGAAAGCGCCTACTTCCTCAGCATCAACCGCAACAAGGAAAGCGTCACGCTCGACTTCAAGCAGCCAGGCGGACGCGCAGGCGCTCGAGCGACTGCTGGACCGCGCCGACGTGCTGGTCGAGAACTTTCGGCCGGGAACGCTCGACCGTCTCGGGCTCGGATACGCAGCCGTCGCGGCGACGCATCCTCGTCTCGTCTACTGCTCGATCTCCGGATTCGGCCAGACCGGACCGCGGCGGCATCAGGCGGGCTACGACGCGGTGATGCAGGCCGAAGGCGGGCTGATGAGCGTCACCGGCGCGGCCGATGGTCCAGCGTATCGCGTCGGCGTGGCCATCGCCGATCTCGTCGCCGGCCTGCTTGCCGCCCAGGGCATCGTCCTGGCGCTTGTACTCACGCGATCGGACCGGACGAGGACAGCACGTCGATGTCGGCATGCTGGACGGCGTCGTCTCGCTGCTCACGTATCACGCGTCGATGCACCTGACGACGGCGACGATGTCGCAGCGAGTCGGCAATCGTCATGCGACGATCGCGCCGTACGACACGTTCAGCGCCGCCGACGGCGAGCTGTTTCTCGCGGTGGGCAACGACGATCAGTTCCGCCGCTTCTGCGAGGTGACCGGGCAGCAGGCGCTGCTCGTCGACGAGCGCTTCGCGACCAACCCGGCACGCGTCGTCCATCATCGCGAGTTGCGCGAACGGCTCGTGCCGATACTGCAGCGAGCATCCGCGCGCACACTGGAGCGATGTCCTGACGTCGCGCCGGTGTCCCGTGCGGAGCGGTGCGTGACGTGCCCGACGCGTTGTCGGATCCACAGCTCCTGGCGCGCAACATGATCGAGGCCGTGCAGCATGCCGCCGCCGGAACGATCAAGGTGCTGGGTGTGCCGATCAAGCTGTCGGAGACGCCAGGCAGCGTACGCACGGCGCCGCCGACGCTGGGTCAGCACACTGCGCAGGTGCTCGCCGAGATCGGCATGACGATCGACGAGATCGAAGACCTGCGCCGCGCGAGCGCGATCTAATTCAGGGAGGATTGGTGGAAGTTTCGCAGGTCAGAAGACGCGTTGCAGGCGGCGATGACGAGCTGCGCGCGAACGCGCGCAAGCGGACGACGCGCAGCACGCCGCGACGCCGAGAGCTGCCTACGACAGCTTTCTCGCGCAGGTCGCCACACCGCTGGCCCGGCAGATCGCCAACGCGCTTGAAGGCGGAAGGCTACGCGTTCACCGTCTCGACGCCAGGACGCGGACTGCGACTGGCGCTCGATCGCGGGCGCGACGATTTCATCGAGCTCGCGCTCGAGACCGACGCCGAGCGAGCCAACCGTCATCGGACGGATCCGTCGCACGCGCGGCTCGCGCACGATCGAAGAAGAGCGTCCGATCAAGGCAGGGCGCGTCACCCGATCAGCTGAGCGAAGACGACGTGCTCGAGTTCCTCGCCACCGCGCTCGAACCCTGGCTCGAGCGGTAACTCAATCCCAAGCTCCAACGCCCAACGCCCAACCACTCCCAAGTCCAAGCGTTCACGAGTTGGGAGTTGGGAGTTGGGGATGGTTGGAGGTTGGACGTTGGGCTTGGGAGTTGCCGACGGCTTCCTCGCAACGTGAATCGCCATCAAGCCACCCAGCACAGGCACCACGCGCACGTCGATGAAACCGTAGTGCGTCATCAGCGCCGGCGACGGCCTTCGCACCGGGATAGTTGCGAATCGACTCGGGAATGTAGCGATAGGTGTCCGGATCGCCGTGCAGCGCGAGGCCGAGCAGCGAGCCGACGCGGTGAGATACGCGTGATAGACGCCGCGCACGAGCGGATTGTCCGGCCGGTTGAAATCGAGCGATAGCAGACGGCCGCCGGGCGCGAGCACGCGATGGATCTCGCGCAGCGCCTGATCGAGGTCGGGGACATTCCGCAAACCGTAGCCGGTCGTCACCACGGTGAAGTGGCCGTCACCGAACGGCAGCGCCAGCATGTCGGCCGTCACGAGCGGCGCGCGTGGATCGTTCCGCCGTTGTTGTGCGAGCTGCAGCATCCGGTGCGTGACGTCGAGACCGACGCCGGACCGTGCCGGCGGCACGGCCGAGAACAGCAGATCGCCGGTCCCGCACGCGAGATCGAGCACGCGATCGCTCGCGCGCAGCTCCGCCATCTCGAATCAGCCGCCGCTTCCACCTGCCGGTCCTGACCGTACGACAGAAAGCCGGTGATGAAGTCGTAGCGATCGGCAATGGTGGCAAACAGACGACGGACGTAGCGGCGTTTGCCGTCGGGCGTGGCAATCGCGGCGCGCAGGGTCATCCTTCGACCTCGCTCAGGATGATCCGAGGGCCAATCGACGGGTCACTGCGCGCGCAGCAGCAGGACGGGAATCTTGACGAGGTGCCGCACCTTGTCCACGGTCGTCCCGCGCAGCAGGTCGTTGAAGAAGCGATGGCCGTGCGTCGACATCGCGATCAGATCCACCTTGCGCTCCTCGCACAGTCGAATGAGCTCGGTCGCCGGGTCGCCCATCGCCAGCTCGGTGGAGACCTTCAGCGACGCCGCGGTCAGCTCGGCGGCGACGCCGATCGAGATAGGCGCGGTCGGCTTTCATCTCCTCCGACTCGCGCAGCTTGAGCTCATCGAAGTGGCGTGCGGCCCAGCCATCGGCGACGTGGACGAGCAAGCAGCTCGGCGCCGGTGAGCGTGGCCAGCTCGCGCACGTGCGTCAGGATCGTGCGATCGGCCGGCGAGTTCTCGACGGCGACGAGAATCGATCGATACATCGCTACCCGGTGAACGTCTGATACAGCAGGTACGCGTTCAGCGCCGCAATGATAACCGCGACAATCCACGCCAGGACCTGCACCCACCGCGGCGCGACCAGGTCGCCCATCTTGCGCCGATCGCTGGTGAAGCTGACCAGCGGAAACACCGCAAACGGCAGCTGCAGACTCAGGATGACCTGGCTCAGGACGAGCAGCGCGCCCGTCCCTCGCTCGCCGTAGAGAATCACCACGATCACCGCCGGCACGATCGCCACGAGACGCGTGATGAGCCGCCGCAGCCATGGCCGCAGCCGGATGTTGACGAAGCCTTCCATCACGATCTGCCCGGCCAGCGTGCCGGTCGAGCGTCGCGTTCTGGCCGGAACACAGCAGCGCCACCGCGAAGAGCACGCCGGCGGCGGTCGTGCCCAGCAGCGGCGACAGCAGCTTGTAGGCGTCGCCGATGTCGGCCACCGACTCGTACTCGGTGCCGTGGAACACCGCCGCCGCCACGATCAGGATGGCGGCGTTGATGAACAGCGCCGACATCAGCGCGACCGAGGAGTCGATCGTGGCGAAGCGGATCGCTTCGGTCTTGCCGGCGAGCGTGTCGAGGTAGCGGCGCGTCTGCACGATCGACGAGTGCAGATACAGGTTGTGCGGCATCACCGTCGCGCCGAGGATGCCGATCGCGATGTAGAGCATCGCCGGGTCGGTGAGGATCTCCGTGCCGAGGGATGAAGCCGGTGGCGACGTCGGCCGAGATCTGGGCGCCGCCAACCAGATCTCGATCGCGAACGATGCGGCGATCGCCACGATCAGCGCGACGACCAGCGCTTCGACGTAGCGGAACCCCTTGTTCTGCAGGATACAGCACGATGAACACGTCGAGCGCCGTGATGCAGACACCCCAGATGAGCGGCAGGCCGAACAGCAGGTTGAGCGCGATCGCTGCGCCGATGACCTCCGCCAGATCGCAGGCGGCGATCGCGATCTCGCAGATGATCCACAGCGCGATCGTGACCGGCTTCGAGTAGCTGTCGCGGCACGCCTGCGCGAGATCGCGTCCGCTGCCGATGCCCAGCCTGACGGCGAGCGCCTGCAGCAGGATCGCCATCAGGTTCGAGATGAGGATCACGCTGAGCAGCGTGTAGCCGTAGCGCGCGCCGCCCGCGAGGTCGGTGGCCCAGTTGCCCGGGTCCATGTAGCCGACGGCCACCAGATAGCCCGGGCCCGCAAACGCCAGGAGCTTCCGCCAGAAGCCCGCGTCGAACGGCACGACGATCGAGCCATGGACCTCGCGCAGGCTCGGCGCCGCAGGCGCGCTTCGCCACCCGCCGCTTGGACTCAGGCGTCGGCACGCGGTCTGCCGGTCAGGGATGCCTCAGTTTCGTGGTCAGAAGCCATTTGGATTCAATGGATTTTGAGCTTTCAAAATTATGATGTTGATGATAGCATGCTCAGACTTTTACGACTCAAACTAAATTCGATCGGGTGAGCATGCTCGCGTCCAGCACCGTCGAGAACTATCTGAAAGCCATCTACGCAGGCGTCGCCGGCCTCGGCGACGGTCAGCGGCTCCTGCCCATGGGCCAGCTCGCCGCCGCCGTGGGCGTCACCCCGGGCACCGCAACGACGATGGTCAAGACGCTGGCCGAGTCGGGGCTCGTCGAGTACGAGCCGTATGCCGGCGTCGCGCTCACAGCGGCAGGACAGAAGCTCGCCGCGCTCGTGCTCCGCCGTCATCGGCTGATCGAGCTCTTTCTCGTGCGTGTCATGGGCTACTCGTGGGACGAGGTGCACGACGAGGCCGAGCTGCTCGAGCACGTCGTGACCGATCGGCTGATCGACCGCATGGACGAGATGCTCGGACGGCCCGAGACGGATCCGCACGGCGATCCGATCCCCAACGCCGAAGGACTCGTGAAGCCGCAGGAAGCGCAGACGCTGCTCTCGTGTCCGCTCGACACGACGGTCACCGTCACGCGCGTCATCGATCAGGACAAGGAGTTCCTGCGCTTCATCGAGCAGCACCATCTCAAGCCCGGCGAAGCGATCGCAGTCGAAGCGCGCGACGCCGCGGCCGACAGCGTGCGCGTCCGCGGCAAGAACGATCAGCGCATCACGATCGGCACGCGGGCGGCGTCGAAGCTCCTGGTGCAGGTCGCGCAGCGTGCTGCTCCTCTGCCTGCTGGCGTTGCCCGCGTTCGCGCAGACCGACGCCGGAACGCCGCGAGCCGCCGCGGACGAACCTGTCCGGCTACATGGACTTCCACTTCAACAAAGACGGAGTTCGCGGACGGCGTCTCGACTTCCACCGCTTCGTCCTGCTCGTCACGCACACGTTCTCGCCGCGCATCCGGTTCGTCGGCGAGCTCGAGCTGGAGCACGCGTTGGTCGAAGGGCTCGAGGAAGCCGGCGAGCTCGAGCTCGAACAGGCCTACGTGGACTTCCTGCTCGATCGATCCTTCAACGTGCGCGCCGGCATGATGCTGATGCCGATTGGCATCATCAACGAGCGGCACGAGCCGCCGGTCTTCTACGGCGTCGAGCGGCCGTTCATCGACACGGTGATCGTCCCGACGACGTGGTTCGACGTCGGCGCCGGCGTGCACGGCGAAATCGGGCGCGGCTGGCGCTATCGCGCGTTCGTCACCGCGCCGCTCAATGCCGCCGAGTTCAACGCCGAGGAAGGCGTCCGCGAGGGCCGGCAGAAGGGCTCCGAGTCCAACGTCGGGCGGCCCGCGGTCACCGGCCGGCTGGAGTACGTCGGCTACCGGGGTCTGACGCTCGGCGCCAGCGCGTGGTCCGGGCGCTCGGGCTTCGAGTTCCGTCCGCGCTTCGACGTGCCGGTGTCGCTGGTCGAAGCCGATGCGCGGTATTCAGCGGCGGCGGCTCGAGCTCCGCGGACAGTTCGCGCAGGTCTGGATCGACAACGCCGACCTGCTCAACGACACGCTGGCGCTGCGCGTCGGCGTCAACCCGAACATCGCGCAGCGCGCTTCGCGGCTTCTCGCTCGAGGGCAGCCGGCGCTTCTTCTCGGGCCCGCGGTTCGGCGAAGTGGGCGCGTTCGTGCGCTACGAGAACTTCGACACGCAGTACCGCATGCCGTCCGGCTACGTGCCGCTGCAGGAGTTCGATCGCGACGCCTGGGTCGTCGGCGCCAACTACTGGCCCGACCCCGACATCGCGGTGAAGGTCGACTACTCGATCGTCCGCAACCAGAGCTCGCTGATCAGCGCGCCGAACTCGTTCAACGTCGGACTGGGATGGTGGTTCTGATGCGGCACCTCAATCAGGCTGCTGGCATTCGTCGTCCTGACCGGTGCGGTGCTGGCCGAGAGGCGTGCGCGCTGAACCGCAAGCGACAGGACGCTCGCGTCATCGAGATCGCCGCCGAGCGATTCGCGTTCACGCCGTCGGAGATTCGCGTCAAGGCCGGCACACGTCTCGAGATTCGGCTGCGAGAGCGACGACACCGCCCACGGCTTCCACATCGTCGGAACCGACGTCGACATCGAGCTGCCGAAGCGCGGCCGCGGCGTCGCGACGGTGAACTTTCAGCCGCAGGCCGGCCGCTACACGTTCGAGTGCTCGCGCGTCTGCGGCGCGGGGCACGAGTTCATGCGCGGCGTCATCATCGCGGAGTGACGTCATTGGACTGCGAGACCCTGTGGTTCTGTCACGGCTGACTGCGCTTGTCTGTCTTGTCGCGCTGGCCGGAGCGATGCTCGTTGCTCAGGTACGCGTGCCCGTGCCTGGCGACGCGCTGCCTGGCGATCACGCCGGTGGAGTTCGAGGAGTTCCGGCTCGGGCCTCGACGACTTCCTCGAAGTCGAGACGTCGGATGAAGGGCTCGGTCCGGCGTTCAACGGCACGAGCTGCGCCGTGTGCCACAGCGTGCCCGCGGTCGGCGGCACGAGCGCCATCGCCGAAGTGCGCGCCGGGCGACGCGGCCCCGGCGGCGAGTTCATCGCGCTCGATCCATCCGGCGAATCGCTCTTCCACCTCTTCTCGGTTCCCGGCCACGCATGCCAGCCGGTGATTCCGGCCGATGCCACGATCATCGTCCGCCGTGTGCCGATCCCGGTGTTCGGCGCGGGGCTGGTCGAAGCGATTCCCGACGAGACGCTGCTCGCCCTCGAAGATCCCGGCGACCGCAATCGCGACGGCGTGAGCGGCCGGGCGGCGATCGTCACCGATATCGGGTCGGGCGAACGGCGGGTCGGGCGCTTCGGCTGGAAGGCGCAGCACGCGACGCTGCTCGCGTTCAGCGCCGACGCCTATCGCAACGAGATGGGCATCACCAACGATCTCTTCCCGCAGGAAGTCGCGGTCGGCATCTCGCAGGAGCGCATGCGCGTGTGCGATCCGCATCCGGAACCCGAGGACATCCGCGATCCGCGCACCGGCCGGCGCGGCATCGACAACTTCGCCAGCTTCATGAAGTTCCTGGCGCCGGTCGCGCGCGGTCCGATCGACGAGACGGTCAGGAACGGCGAGCGCGTGTTCGGCGCGATCGGCTGCAGCACCTGTCACACGCCGGCGCTGACGACCGGGCCGAGCGCGAACCCGCTGTTCAATCGCGTGGCGGTGCCGCTCTTCTCCGATCTGCTGCTGCACGACATCGGGACCGGCGACGGCATTCAACAGGCGTCGGGCGCGCCAGAGGAGATTCGCACGCCGGCGCTGTGGGGCCTGCGACTTCCGGCGTCCGCTGCTGCACGACGGCTCGGCGGCGACGATCGAAGACGCGATCGGCCGGCACGGCGGCGAAGCCGCGCTGGCGCATCCAGGGCTACCGGCAGGCGACCGGCGAGGATCGCGCGGCGCTCCTCGCCTTCCTGCGCTCGCTCTGACATCGCCTGTCCGCGGGGCGCTCGCGAACGTCGGGCTCGAAAGCCCGCGCTCTACGACGAAACGAACGCGTCGATCGCGTCGGACAGTTCCGTCGCAGTCGCGGCGATTCGCACGCCGGGGCCTTGCTGCTCGAGCAGTTCGCGCCGGAATCCGAATCCGTACGACACCAGGCAGCACGTCACGCCGGCCCGCGTCGCGGTCTCGAGGTCGATCGCCGAATCGCCGACGAGCAGCGTCTCGGCGGGCGACGCGTTCGCTGACGCCATCAGCGCGTTGAGCCCGGCGGGATCGGGTTTGCGCGGAGCGGGTCCGTCACCGCCGATCACTTCGTCGAACGCGTCACGCAGGCCGAGCCCGGCGAGAATGCGTTCGGTGGGCCCCGTCGGTTTGTTGGTGAGCACGGTCAGGCGGGCCCGGCCGCGCGCCTGCGCACGACGTCGGCGACGCCGTCGTACACGCGCGTGTGATTCAGCAGGCGCTCATCGTAGATCTCGAGAAACCGCTCCAGCGCATGCGCGCGCTCGCCGCGGCCGGCCGCCATGAGCGCGCGGCGCACGAGCAGCGCCGCACCTTCACCCACCATGCCGCCGATCTGTTCTTCGGTCAGCGGCTGGCCGCCAAGCTCCTCGATCAGCTGATTGGCCGAATCGGCGAGATCGCGCCGCGAGTCGATGAGGGTGCCGTCGAGATCGAACGCGATCAGGCGGTGTAGGTGGCCCACGACGTCGGCGTTTCCCATACGGTGACGCGCGAGACCGGAAGCCCCTGCTCACGCGAGATGTCATAGATCAGACGCGCAATGCGCTCCACGGTCGGATTGCTCTCGACCAGATACATCGGCTCGCCCAGCGCCTCGAGCGCCTGCACCAGCGGATCGTCGCGGCGCAGGATCATCTTGTGATCGAGCTCGCGATCGACCCAGGTCTTGACGACGCGCTTGATGTCGTTGAAGTCGGCGACCATGTTGCGTCGGTCGAGCGTGTCGGTGCGAATCTCGATCTCTGCCACGGCGTTGTGTCCGTGCGGATGCTTGCAGATGCCGTCGTAGTCGAGCAGGCGATGCCCGTAGCAGAAGTCGATGCGCTTGGTGACCGAGTACATAGCCTGTATCTTATCGCAGGTCCAGTTCGGAATCCGACAGCCGTCCTGTTCTCGTCGGGGCTCGACAGCGCCGTGCTCGCCGCCGCCGAGGCGCGCACGCGCAGGTCCATCCGGTCTACGTCAGCGCCGGGCTCGCGTGGGAACGGCGAGGAGCTGGCCGCCGTCGATCGCCTGCTCGCGTCGCCCGTCTATCGAGATCTGGCGCCGGTCGCGCGTCTGACGTTCACCGTCGAGGACCTGTATCCGCCGACGCACTGGGCGCTGCGCGGCACGCCGCCGGCGTTCGACACGCCGGACGAGGACGTCTACCTGACCGGCCGCAACATCGTGCTCCTGAGCAAGGCCGGCATCTACTGCGCGCAGCAGAAGCTGCCGCGCATCGCGATCGGCCCGCTCGCGGGCAACCCGTTTCCAGATGCGACGCCACGAGTTCTTCGCGGCGATGGCGCAGGCGCTGTCGCTCGGACTCGCCCACGAGATCGCCATCGACGCGCCGTTCGTCGACGATGCACAAGAGCGACGTGATTCGCCTGGGTGCCGAGCTGAAGGTGCCGTTCGAGCTGACGCTGTCGTGCATGAACCCGCAGGCGGGGGCTGCACTGCGGCCAGTGCAGCAAGTGCCGCGAGCGGCGCGACGCGTTTCACGAAGCGGGAATCGACGACCCCACCGCATACGCGTCAACGCCCGCTCGGTGACGGTAGGGGCGACGCATGCCTCGCCCGCTGCACGCAGGCGTCGGCGAAGGCGACCCAGTCGCCCCTACCGAGAAATATTGATCGAACCGTCGCCGCTGCGAAGCCGCAGCGTGCGGCCGCCCTTTCCGATTTGTGCCCGGAGCGATTCGCGATCGTCTCGCGGTTGTCGTTCTGGCTGTCTCGCTCGGCCGCCACCGGCAGGCCGTCGGCATGGACACCGCCATCGCCGGTGTGTGCGTCGAGCTCGGCGTCCAGATTCGCGCGGCAAGCGGAGCGTGATCGAACCGTCGCCGGTGTTGACGCTCCAATCGCGTCTTCAGCACGCTGCCGTCGAAGACGTCGAGGCGCACGGAGCCATCGCCGGTTCTGACATCGAGCGACTCGAGTCGACCCGCGCACCTCGACCGAGCCATCGCCGGAATCGGCTTCGACGCGGCCGGCTGCGTCGGTCAGTCGAAATCGAACCGTCACCGGTGCGGGCGCGCAGGTTGCCCTCGACGCGCTGCACCTGGATGCTGCCGTCGCCGCTGTTCAGTGCGACGGTGCCGGTCAGATCGTCGGCACTGATCGAGCCGTCGCCGGTGCGCGCATCGACGGTGACCTTCCGCGGAGCCGTGACCACCAGGCTCACCGACGGTGACTGCCACGACCCGATGTGAATGCCGTCGCGCCTGTCGCGCGGTTCGGGCACGTCGACGACGATGCGATTGCCGTCCTGGCTGGTGTTCACGACCAGGGCCTTCGCGGTCTGTTCATCCGGCCCGCGCCGTTCGATCTCGACGAGCACCTCGTTGCGGTCCCAGGACTTCATCTGAATCGAGCCGTCGAAGGTCCGCAGGTTCAGGTCAGCCGGGCCATGACCATGAACCGCTTCTCTTCCCGGGTGACGATTCCCTCGCCGCGCACATCGATGCTGCACGCGGCAGCCCCGATAGACAGCACTGAAATACCGAGCACCGACGAGCACGGGAGTCAGTTTCTGCATGTCTTCCTCTCAGCGGCCTTAGACGGGAGTGACAGCGAGGGCCGTTCAATGGGCCGACCTGTTCCCCGCCGATGAAGGTCCGAACGACGCGAAATCCGCGGTCGAGCACGACGAGATCGGCCATGGCACCGACGGCAATGACCCCGAAACCGGTCAGGCCGAGCTCGCGCGCCGGCGTCGTCGAGCACATGGTCGCCGCCTCGACGATCGAGCTGCCCAGCCGGGTCACGATGGTCCGAAACGCCCGATCCATGGTCAGAGTGCTGCCGGCGAGCGTGCCGTCCTCGAGAAACGCCGCGTCGCTGCGGGCCTCGATTCGCCGTCCGCCGAGGCGAGCCGATGACGCCGACCGGAAGCCCGGACGCGCCGGTTCCGTCGGTGATGGCCATCACGCTCTGCGCGCCTTTGGCGGCAATCGCCAGACGGCACATCGCCGGATGCACGTGGTAGCCATCGCAGATGAGCTCCGCCGCAACGTCTTCGCGCGACAGCACTGCCCCGGCCAGACCCGGGCGCCCGATGTGGCGATCGGCGTCATCCGGTTGAAGAGGTGCGTGGCGTGGCGGGCACCCGCATCGATTGCAGCGATCGCCGTGTCGTAGTCAGCGCCGGAGTGCCCCAGCGACACCCGGTGACCGGAGGCGACGAGCGACGCGACGAGATCGAGCCCGCCAGGCAGTCTCGGGTGCGAGCGTCACGATGCCGACGTCGGGCCGCGATGCGGCGATGGTGTCGAGGATGTCGCGTGCCGAGAAGTCGCCCTCCGCCGCAGTCGCCCCGGGTGCGCGCAGACATGACGCCGGCTGCGCGCCGCGATAGTCGGGGCTGATGAAGTTGCTCTCGAGATGCGCGGGCAGCACGCGCGCACGGCCGGACACGCGGCGACTCGGGCGTCGCGGACCTGATGCAGAAACGTGCGCAGCTCTCCAGGAGGACAGGCGACGGTCGTCGGGCAGAACGCGGTGACACCGTAGCGTGGAAGCCGCGAGGCGATCTGCGGCGACCGCATCGCCGCCGTCGAGCGTGTCGTGCCCCTCGACGCCGTGCACGTGAACATCGATGAATCCAGGAACGACGTAGCAGTCGGTGGCATCGATGGTCGTGGCACCGCTCGAGATCCACCGCGCGTGGCTCGATCGCGGCAATACGGCCGGCGTCGATGACGATGGTTCCCTGCGCTGAGGACGCGGTCCGGCAGCACCACGTCGCCCTTCGAGAGGACGATCATCGGCCGTCCCAGTCGACGTGCACGTGAAGCTTGCGGCCCTCGAGCGGGCAGTGGATTCGTCGGCGTGCTCAGGCCACGCGACGGTCGCCGTGCGAAGCACTTCGCGGTCCAGTCGTTTCAGCAGATGGATGAACCCGCCCTGCGTCGGCGCCATCAGCACGACGACGCCGCCGCTGCGTTCGGGAGGAAACTTGCGATCGTCGAGATAGTCGCGATCGAGCGTGATCAGCGTACGTCGCAGTTGCCGCGCCAGGCGATAGTGCTCGCCGTCGCGCGCGCGGCGCAGATCGTCGTGCTCGATGACGAACAGCACGTCCCACGACAGCGACGTGCGCATGAACGACACGAGGCCTGCTGGCACGTTCGCATCGACGTAGACTCGCGGCTGTCCGGACAACTGCTGGGCGTGGCCGCCGAGCTCGGACGCCAGCGTGCCCACTAGCGCTGGGCCTCCTTGGCCTGCTGCTTCAGCGCCGCGACGAGCTGATCGCGCTTGTGCACGAGGTCCTTGCGAGGCCGGCGGCCATTGGGTGAACCCACGACGTACTCACAGAACAGTGGGAATCCGATCGTGGAATCTACGTACGCCACCGCCGTGTCGGGAAGCACGCCCGGATTCACCTTGCCCCAGCTCACGGCTTCGGCGGGGGTCGCACCTGAGAGTCCGCCCCAGACCACCTGATCGGTCGTGATCTGGATGAAGTAATCGTTGCCGCCCTTCGGAATGCCGTACACTTCCCAGAGCGTCGGTTGTCCCTGCAGGTAGAAGTTCTTTGGCGATCCGCCGCCGAGGATCACGCAGCCGTTCTTCTTGCCGGCGAGGATGAAGGCGCACACCTCGTTGACGTCCTTGTTCGGATCGACCATCAGGCGGCTGTCGTTCATCAGCTCGTGAAAGGCGATGTTCATGCCGATCGAGCTGTCTCCCGGTGATGACGTGAAGATCGGTACGCCGTTGGCTGCCGCGGCAGCGACAACCGAATACTGCTCGACATCCCGGCTGTCGCGCGATCAGGTCGTGTCCGAGAGCGTAGTGCAGCTCGGCCGTCGAGACTGGCCCGTTCAAGCCGGACCGTACGAGGAAGTCGCGAATATAGGCGTCGGTCTCGAGCAGCACCGTCGCGGGAAACAGCACGTCGTAGATCCGGATGACGCCGTCCTCGTACAGCTGCACGTCGTCAACGAAGGGCGATCCTCTGTGCAACGTGAAGTTCAGCGCGTAGTGCAGATCGTGATAGAGATTGGCTCCGGTGCTGATCACGAAGTCGATGAGCCCGCGCTCCATCAGCTCGACCATGCAGCCGCCGAGTCCGGCTGGCGTCAACGCGCCAGCGACTGTGAGCCCGATCGTCGTGTCGTATTCGGGCAGCAGCATCTTGTCCGTGAAGATGCGGCAGGCCTCACCGAGCCGGGCGGCATTGAACGCCTGAAAGCCGTCGTCGATGAGCTGCCGAACGTCAGCGCTGCCCCGCGGCCGGTAGTACCGGATGGGCTTGCCACTCAGGTGGTTGGAACGGGGTTTTTCTGGTGCACCAGGCGAACGGTGGGGCATCAGGGATGTAGCTTAGCATCACAACCTCACTGAATCCCGCCACACGCGCTGTCGGTAACAACGGGATTGCGCCGATAACCTGGCGAGCCCCCACACGTGTCGAGTGTCTTGAGAAATATGAGCGTTGCCAGCAACCGTGCACTAGGTTCGAGGACCGATGCGCCGAGCGACATCGAGGCACGATTCCGTACCCTCGTTCAGTCGCCCCTGCGCGCCGGCCTGCTCCGATTCCTGAGTGCGCGGCCCGGCGAGCCGTTCGAGGTCGAGTCGTTGATGGCCACGTTCGGGCGCATGCGACTGGACGTCGAGAACTGCCTTCGCGAGCTCGTCGAGTTCGGCATCGTGCAGCGCGCGCCGGGTCCACCGGCACAGTTCACGGCAGTCCGCCCTGAGGGCGACACCATCAATCGGCTGCTCGACACCTTCCTGGAGCGCCGCGCGGATATCAGCACGGAGGATCAGGCGCCGTCGGTCCAGCGCTTCCGCGAAATGATCGGCCGCGACGAGAAGATGCTGATCGTGTTCGAGTGGATCCGCACCGCCGCCAAGTCGGACATCTCGGTGCTGATCCTCGGGCCGACCGGCTCCGGCAAGGAAGTCGTCGCGCGGATGATCCACGAGCTGAGTCGCCGCGGCGGAGAGAACTTCCAGGCCGTCAACTGTGCGGCGCTGCCCGACACGCTGTTCGAATCGGAAATCTTCGGGTACGAGAAAGGCGCGTTCACCGGCGCCCACGATCGCAAGCCAGGACGAGTCGAGCTCGCCGATCGCGGCACGTTGTTCCTCGATGAAATCGGCGACCTGTCACTTGTCGCCCAGGCCAAGCTGCTCCGCGTGCTGGAGGATAGGCGATTCGAGCGACTGGGCGGACAGCGATCGGTGCAGGTGGATTTCCGCCTGATCTCGGCAACCAACCGGCCTCTCGATCAGTTCGTGCGCGACAGCCGCTTCCGCGAGGACCTCTACTACCGCGTGAACGCGTTCTCGATCCGGCTGCCCTCGCTGCGCGAACGGCCGATCGACATCGGCGTACTCGCCAATCGTTTCATAGCGCGCTACTGCGCGACCAACGGTCTGCCGCTCGACGCGAAGGCGTTCTCGTCTGAAGCACTGGCGCGGCTGAACACCTATCCATGGCCCGGCAACATCCGCGAGCTCGAGAGCACAGTCTCGCGAGCCGCGCTTTCGGCGCCCGGACGGATTATTCGCGATAGCGACATCGAATTCCTGCATCCGGTAGCGGCTCCTGCCGCGGAAGCGCCGCCGCGCCTGCCGACGCTCGCCGAGGCCGAACGGGCGCATATCATTCGCGTGCTCGACGCGGCAGCCTGGAACAAGAAGGAGGCCGCCCGCCTTCTTGCCATCAGCCGAGGGACGCTCTATCGCAAGATCGTCGAGTACGGCCTCGAGCCAAATCCCGCGGCTGTCGCGAAACAGAGCAGTGCAGTAGAGCGCAATTCAGCAAAACACTCGGAGATCTGCTCGTCGATGCCGAGAGCGTGATCCGGGTTCCGATCCGGAACAGATCGCGTTTCACGGCTCTACTCCAAGAGCCACAGCAATTTACGAAGATCCAGCTACGAAACCTGTGTGCAGCTTCTGCACACGTGCGCATCTGACGCGAATCAACGCCGCGAGGCGCTACACACCCTAAGCGGTCCAAGCTCAACGAGTTAACCAGCACAACCGCACCCGCCACCTAGCCCGGCAGCGGTCTTGCCCATACAGCTGCGGTTACATATGCGTCTCACACTCTCACTGCGTTCGGTCTTCTCGGCTTGTCTCGCAATTGCACTGGTCGGGCTCACGGCATCGACTGTCTCAGCGCAGTCCAACGGCCGGCGGGGCGACAAGCTGGATTCTGTTCTCCGTCTTCGCGCGAAACAGCTGGCGGGACGTTCACGCGTTATCGTGCAGTTCCGGGGCGACGCCGACGTCCGTGTCTTCGGACGCGGCGTTGCGGGACGTCGCCTCGATCGCGGTGCGCAGGTCGGCGAGGTGGACAACATCACGCTGGCCGCAGTCGCCTCCGATCCGCGCGTTGAGCGCGTCATGGTCGATCGCCCGGCGTTTGCCACGATGGAACGCACCGGGCAGGCGATTGGCGCAACGCTCGCGCGCAGTCAGTACGGCGTCAGCGGGAAGGGCATCGGCGTCGCGATCATCGACTCCGGCATCACCGCCTACCACGACGACCTCTACCGCTCGGCGAGCGGCAATTCCTCGCGCCGTGTCGTGCATTTCCGGGACTTCACCCGCGATGTCAGCCCGAACCTCTGGTTCAGCGAACAGGCGTCGGACGACTACGGCCACGGCACGCACGTAGCCGGCATCATCGCCGGCAGCGGCTACGACTCCAACGGCCGCCGCACGGGCGTTGCTCCGGGCGCGAAGCTGCTCGGCCTCAAGGTGCTCGACGGCGAAGGCAACGGGTACGTCAGCGATGTGATTGCGGCGATCGACTACGCGGTCGCCGTCAAAGCCACCTACAACGTTCGCGTCATCAATCTCTCGGTGGCGTCCGGTGTGTTCGAGTCGGTACTGGAACGACCCGCTCACGCTCGCCGCGAAGCGCGCCGCCGACGCCGGCATCATCGTCGTCGCTGCGGCCGGCAACCTCGGTCTCGACGCCAACGATCGCGCCGCAGTGGGGCGGCGTCACCTCTCCCGGCAACGCGCCGTGGGTGCTGACGGTCGGTGCCTCGAGCCATCAGGGCACCGTGCGCCGTAGTGACGACGTCGTCGCCAACTTCAGCTCGCATGGCCCGACGTGGCTCGACTTCGCCGCCAAGCCGGACATCGTTGCGCCCGGTGTCGGCATCGAGTCACTGAGCGATCCGCGAAGCACGCTCTACGGGCTGCTGAAGCCGTACCTGCTCAACGGCGTGATTCCGGTTGGTTACAAACCATATCTGAGCCTGAGCGGCACGAGCATGGCGACGCCAGTCGTCGCCGGCACGGTCGCGCTGATGCTCGAGGCCAATCCGACGCTGACGCCGAACGCAGTCAAGGCCATCCTGCAGTACACCGCCGAATCGCATTCGGGCAGCAACGTGCTTGCCCAGGGCGCCGGCTTCCTCAACGCAAAGGGCGCCGTGCGCCTCGCCAAGTTCTTCGCCGCGCCGCAGAACGGCATCGGCTACATGCGCGACACCATCGACGGCGAGCGCATCAACTGGGCCCGTCACATCGTCTGGGGCAACTACCTGATCAAGGGCGGCGTGCCGCTACCCGGCAGCAATGCGTGGGCGACCAATCAGACATGGGGCGCCGTCAAGACGCAGGCTGGTCAGCCCGTGGTGTGGGGCGCGCGCCAGGACGACGACAACATCGTCTGGAGCGTGAATGACGACGACAACATCGTCTGGAGCGTCAACGCCGACGGCAACATCGTCTGGAGCGTGGACGGCGACGACAACATCGTCTGGAGCGTCGACACCGACGACAACATCGTCTGGAGCGTGAACGGCGACGGCAACATCGTGTGGAGCGTCTCCGACGACGGGAACATCGTCTGGAGCGTGGACGACGACGGCAACATCGTGTGGAGCGTCAACGACGACGGCAACATCGTGTGGAGCGTGTCCGCGCTGCAGAACGTCGTCTGGGGCACCGATTGCGGTGGCGCCGACTGCAAGAAAGCTGTCTGGGGATCGACCAAGAACGGCCGGGTAATGGGCACCGGCGACGACGACAACATCGTCTGGAGTGTCAACGGCGACGACAACATCGTCTGGAGCGTGAACGACGACGGCAACATCGTCTGGAGCGTGAATGACGACGGCAACATCGTCTGGAGTGTCAACGACGACGACAACATCGTGTGGAGTGTCAACGACGACGGCAACATCGTCTGGAGCGTCGCAACTCTTTCGCAGGTCAAGTGGCCTGCGAGCTCTTTCTAAGAAGAAGGACACCATGAGAACTCGCGTTACGATCATCTGGCTACCAGTCGCACGGTAGTAACGGAAGGATTCCTCGGAGCATGAACCAGCTGCCATACTGGCCCATCGCCAGCTTGCTGCTGGTGCCGGTGGTCTTGTATCTGGGACTGCGCGCGTATTTTGTACTGCTCGCGCGGTTCGATCACGAGCGCCGGAACGTCAAGCAGATCTCCGAGTTGCATCTCGCCACGATCGAAGCGCTGGCGCGCGCGATCGACGCGAAAGACGGCACGGCGGAAAACCACATTCGCCGCGTTCAGATCTACGCCACTGCGGTCGCGCGCGAGCTCGGGATGACCGAGCTCGAGGTGCAGGCGGTCAAGACGGCTGCGCTGCTGCACGACATCGGCAAGCTCGCTGTACCCGATCACATCCTCGCCAAGCCCGGGCCGCTGACGCCCGAAGAATTCCAGAAGGTCCAGGCGCACCCGCAGGTCGGCGCCGACATCATTGCCACGGTGCCGTTTCCCTATCCGGTGGCGCCGCTCATCCTCAGCCATCACGAGCGATGGGACGGCCACGGGTATCCGCACGGTCTCAAGGGCGACGACATTCCGCTCGGCGCACGGATTCTGTGCCTCGTTGATTACTTTGGCGCGTTGACGTCGGCGCGCCCGTATCACGAGCCGATGGCCGTCGATGCAGCGGTGTCGCTGATCGAGCAGGAAGCCGGCAAGGCGCTCGATCCGCGGGCCGTGGAGGCGTTTCTACGAGTCCTGCCACGGGTTCGTGACGAGGCCGAAGGATCCGGCAAGACCACGGTGGCTGCGCGCGGAGCGACGAAATCCACGGTCTTCGACGACATCGCTGTCGCACACGGCGAGATCTACGCGCTCTATCAAATCGCCCAGACGATGGGGACGAGCCTCGGCGTGTCGGATTCGATGGCGCACATCGCCTCGAAGCTGACCACGCTGGTGCCGTTCTCCGCCTGCACGCTGTTTCTTTACGACCAGGCGACAGAGACGCTGCGCTGCCGGTTTGCGACCGGCACCGATTTCGAGCTGATGCAGCAGCTGACGCTCAAGAACGGCCAGGGCCTGACGGGGTGGGTGGCGCGGAACCGGCGCTCGCTCGTCAACGCGCGTCCGAGCTCGGATCTCGAAGCGGCGGGATCGAGTCTGCCGACGGCGTTGCAGTCAGCGCTCGTCTGTCCGCTGGTCTTCGAGGATCGCGTCATTGGAACGCTGGCCGTCTATCACACGACGGCGAGCTTCTATCAGGAAGATCACCGCCGGCTTCTCGATCGCGTCTGCGAACAGGCGGCGGCAGTGATCAACAACGCGATCGTATACGAGCGGACACATGAAGCCTCGTTGACCGATCCGCTGACCAATCTGCCGAACACGCGCTTCATGATCGCGCATCTCAACGCCGAGCTCGCCCGCGCCGAGCGTCTCAACACGGAAGTGTCGATGCTCGTGCTCGACCTCGACGACTTCAAGGAGATCAACGACACGCACGGTCATCATGTCGGCGACCGCGCGCTGCGTGATGTCGCGCAGGTGCTGCGCGACGGTGATTCGCCCGTACGACATCTGCGTCCGCTACGCCGGTGACGAGTTCATCGTCGTCCTGGCCGGCTGCGGATTCGACGAAGCCGAGAACAAGCGCAAGGAACTGCAGGACGCGATCAGCGAGACGGTGTTCGAGGCGCGGCCGGGAACGCCAGTTCCGCTGTCGATCTCCGCTGGATCGGCGGTCTTTCCGCACGACGGCGACAGCTACGAGTCGCTGCTCGCCAAAGCCGACAGCCGTATGTATCGCGACAAGGTGGTGCGCAAGTCCGCACGCGCGGGGCGACGGTCATGCGTCGTCGGCAATCGCGGGCTAGGTGCGGTCCGGCTGAAGCCGGACACCCACGTCCGCCTGAAGGCGGACACTACATGCCGGTCGCGTGGAATCCGGCGTCCACGAGCAGCACTTCCCCGGTGATGCCCTTGGCGGCATCGCTGAGCAGGAACGCCGCGGCGTCAGCCACTTCTGAGGTCTCGACGTTGCGCCGCAGCGGCGCGCGGTCAGGGTAGATGTGCAGGATGTTCGAGAAGCCCTTGATTCCCGCGGCCGCCAGCGTCTTGATCGGGCCGGCTGAAACCGCGTTCACGCGGATGTTCTTCGGACCAATGTCAGCTGCGAGATAGCGTACCGTCGATTCGAGCCCGGCCTTCGCGACCCCCATGACGTTGTAACCGGGGAACACGCGCTCGCTGCCCAGATACGACAGCGTGAGGATGCTGCCGCCGCCGCGCGCTTCCATCATCGGAGCGGCTCCGCGCGCGAGCGCAATCAGCGAATACACCGAGATATCCATCGTCATGCGGAAGCCGTCGCGGCTGGTCATGACGAACGGCGCCTTGAGCTCATCGGGTGGCGCGAACGCCGCACCGTGCACGAGAAAATCGAGACCGCCAAATTCCTGCTGGACCTTCGCGAAGACGGCGTCGATCTCCGCGTCCGACGTCACATCGCAGGGCAGCACCAGTGTCGGCTGCTCGAGTCCCTGTGAGAGTTCGTTGACGTGCTCTTCGAACCGGCCCTGATAGGTGAGGCCAGTCGGGCGCCCCGGCGTGCCGTGGCCTGCGCGATCGCCCAGGCGATCGAACGCTTGTTGGCGACTCCAACAATGAGTCCGAACTTGCCCGAAAAATCTGTCATGGGAGGTAGAAGGAGTTATCGGCCGCGCTTCGGGCCACGCCCGCCGCCCGGGCCGCGACCGTGGCCCGACGGCCGGCCGCCGCTACGCTGGCCGCCCTGAGGGCCGCCCTGGCGATTTCCCTGGCGCTGCCCCTGTCCGCCCTGGCCGCCCTGGCCGCGCCGGGCCCGGAGCCGCCGAGCGCGGATTGCCAAACCGTCCCTGACCGCCGCCTGAGTGGCCCTGCGCCTGACGCTGGCCGCGATGGCGGTTGCCATTGCGTCCGTCGAAGCGGCCGTTTTGACGAATTGTGAAATCCGGTGCTTTGCGTTCGGGAACCTGGCCCTCGGGTCGAGGCAGGGTCGCCCGAATCAGCGGCCGGTGGACCCATTCATCATCCGGTTGCTCGATCGCTTCCGGCTCCGACTCGGATTCGGGATCCGGCTCGGGCTCGGCGTCGGCGTCGGGCTCGCTGGCTTCGACCACAGGAACGTCGTCGATCAGATCGAGCGGCGCGTCGAGCGCTTCGTCGATGACGACAGGCGGTTCTGGATCGGACACAGGCGGACGTGCAAAGGCCGCGGCTTCGGTGCCGGCAGCCACGAGCGCAGGCTCCGGCTTCTTGCGCCGCGACGACGGCACCTTGGCCTGCTTATATTCGTGGTCCGCGTCGCAGGTGGTGCAGCGTGTCTGCTTCACCTCGTCTTCAATCATCGCGACGACCGCATGATTCGTGATGCGGCGCTCGCGCGGACAGTAGTCGTCCAGAATGTCACCGAGCCGAACCCGGCGTTGCTGCATGAACTCCCCCGGAGCGATGCCTTCAGGGTGGGGTGGGTGAAAATCAGATGTGAAGGCGCATTGAGTCTAGCAGAGTCCCCTCAAACCTGAAATCTCTTCTTTGTCCAGACCCGGCACTCCTCCAGGGCGGCTCGGACCGCCTCCGGATTGGTGGACTGCGGGGTGCGGCGCGCCTGCACCGAAGCCAGCGCGGTGGCCGCCCGGGGCGCGTCTTCCCCGAACATCTCGCTCGCCTCGCGCCATTCGTTGAGGCGTCAGCGAACTGAAGTCGCGTCCCTCGGCAAGCAGCCGGCGAACCATGGCGCCCACCACTTCATGGGCGCGCCGGAACGGCATCCCGCGCGACACCAGGTAGTCGGCGACGTCGGTGGCCAGCAGCAGGCCGGAGGCGGCGCGGCCCGACCGATCCTCGTTGATCGACAGGCGTGCCACGACGGCTCGCGTTGCATCCAGCGATGCAGACAGCGTGGATTCGGCGTCGAACACCGCTTCCTTGTCCTCCTGCAGGTCCTTGTTGTAGCCGCTCGGCAGGCCCTTCATCGTCACCAGCCAGCCGGTGAGACGGCCGATGGCGCGGCCGGTCTTGCCGCGCACCAGCTCGAGCGGATCGGGATTCTTCTTCTGCGGCATCATGCTGCTGCCGGTGGCCGACGCGTCGGACAACTCGAAGAACCCGTGCTCTTCTCCCGTAAAGATAATCAGATCCTCGGCGAGGCGACTCAGATGCACCATCGTGACCGACACGGCGTAGAGAAACGACGCCACGAAGTCGCGATCCGACGACGCATCCATGCTGTTGAGCACCACACGCGAGAATCCGAGCGCGCCGGCGAGACGCCCGGTATCGACGGCGTAGCTCGTGCCGGCAATCGCCCCCGATCCCAGGGTCAGCGCGTCCGCCTCGTCGGCCGCTGCCTGAAGCCGCTCGTAGTCACGCCGCAAGGCGGATGCATGGGACAGGAAGAAGTGCGCGACCAGCACCGGCTGCGCGCGACGGAGGTGCGTATACGACGGCATCATGGCGGTAAAGCCGCTCTCCGCCTGGTCTGTGCATGCGGCCACGAGCTTGACGAGGGCCTGCTGCAGAACCGGTACTCGCCGACGCAGATACAGGCGGAGGTCGAGTGAGACCTGCTCATTGCGCGAGCGGCCGGTATGCAGTCTGCGGCCAGCGTCGCCAACTTTGCTGATCAGCTGACGCTCGACGAAGCTGTGCACGTCCTCGTCGGGACCCGAGACCCACCCCGGATTGCGACGTCCTTCCTCGAGGATGGCCTGGAGCGCCGCCACGATCGAGGCGCGGTCTTCCTCGGAGAGCACACCGGCGGCCGCCAGCGCATCGGCCCACGCAAGGCTGCCGGTGACGTCGTCCTCGAAGAGCGCGCGATCGAAGCCGAAGGAGATGCCGAAGTCGAATGCCGCCGGATCGGGAGCGGTGTCGAAGCGACCGGACCAGAGCGTCACGCGTTCACCAGTTGCGCGTGACGATCGCTCGGGCTCAACACCGTGTACTCACCGTCGGCGAGCTTCAGGCAGACGTCGGCTGTGGCTTTGTGTCCGGCAACCGACGCCGCAACCTGCAGTACGGTGGCCGCCGGCGCGTCGTACGAGCACCTGTCGTCCCTGCGCCGACACGACCTTCTGTCCGATCCCGTGCTGACCGCCGATCAGCGCCAGGCATTCAATGAGCTCGGCTGGTGACATCGGCACGCCGTTGACTGAGGTCGGCGCGCCGTGCTCGAAGTGGAGATCGATTGTCGCTGGCTCATTCAGGCGACGGCCGGCGACGCGCGTACGAATGGCGGCCGGGGCCTCGTCACCCTTCCACGCCACGATCCGGCCCCAGAGGTTCTGATCGATCTGGCAATCGTCGGCGATGGCCTGGACCGGCAGGCGACGGGCACGGGCGTAGGTCGCGAGATCGGTGTCGGCCATCGACCACTGGCGTGCCGGGGCGATGATCGGGATCGACGGATCGATGGCACGAATCGCCTCGTCGAACGCGGGATCGATGGAGCCGTGCGCGACCGCGCCGGCGTTCTCGATGCGGGCGATCTCGATCAGCTTTCGCGCGACGAGCGGCCACGGCAACGCGGCGAAGGCGGGCGAGCCGGCGTGCGACGCCGCGGCCAGCGACGGGAACAGCACGTCACGCGCGAAGTCATCGCGCGCGTCGACGACGTGGGCGCGCACGGCGCCGCAGGTCAGCGCGCGGGCGCGCAGCTCACCGAGTTCGTGGCCTTGACCCACGTCGAGGGTGACGGTCACTACTTCGACACCCATCGTGTCGACGAGCCAGGGAATCGCCGCCGACGCGTGGATCCCGCCAGCGAAGGCCAGAACAACAGGTGATTTCATGCGTTCGACATCTCCTCGAGACGTTTCACGAGCGTGCGCGCACGCCGGACGTCCGGCGTGATCGACCAGAATCGTGTCTTCACCAGCGAGCGTCCCGACCACGTCCGGGAGCCCCGCACCATCGAGCAGTGCGCACAGCGACTGCGCGTGCCCGAGTCCGGTGCGCAGCAGCACCAGCTGCTGCACGCGGTCGATGCGGCGCAGCTGCGAGCCGAGCGCGCGCTGAAACACCGCCGTCGGCGTCTGGCCGTTGCCCTCGGCGCGCGGCGGCGGCTGATACGCGCCGTTCGGTCCACCCTTGACCAGGCCGAGCTCACGGATGTCGCGCGACAGCGTGGCCTGCGTCACGTCGAAGCCGACGCCGCGCATCTGGCGGCGCAGCTGCTCCTGACTGCGCACCTGCTGTTCCCGAATGACGTCGAGGATCACCGCCTGACGTCGCGCTTTCATCGCCTTCAACCCCTCAGGCCCCGCCCTGCGCGAGGAGCCCGTCTCGCCAGCATACACGAAAGCTTGACTGTTTATACATAGGAATGTATAAATATTCTTTTGCCACCGTCGGATAAGACAATGGCCATAGCAGCCCCTCTCGCGTCAGACCGTTCGTCCGGCCAGCCGGCCCGGGTCACCCGCGTCGCCATTGCCGGCGCCACCGGGTTCGCCGGACAGGAACTGGTGCGCATCCTCGCCCGCCATCCCGCGGTCACGTTGACCACGGCGATGTCGTCGGCCGCGACCAGCGCGCCGCGGCCGATGCCGGCGCTGGCGCGCATCTGGGACGGCGAGGTTGTGCCGCTCGACGTCGACCGCCTCGTGCGCGACGCCGACGTCGTGTTCCTGGCGCTGCCCGAGGCGGCATCCGCCGAACTGGCGCCGACGCTGCTCGAGCGCGGCGTCCGGGTCATCGACTTGTCGGGCGCGTTCCGGATCAGGGCGCAGGCCGATCGGCAGCGCTGGTATCCGGCGACCGCTGCGCTTCCCGAGGGCACGGTCTACGGAATGACCGAAGGGAATCAGGAGGCCATCCGCGAGGCGCGTCTGGTCTCGAATCCTGGCTGCTACCCGACCGCCGCACTCCTCGCGCTCGAGCCGCTGGCGGCCGCAGGCCTGCTCGACGGCCCGGTCTTCGTGGATGCGAAGTCGGGCATCTCGGGGGCCGGCAAGACGCCGTCGGATCGCACGCACTTCTCGGAGAATCACGGCAGCGTGGCGGCGTACTCCGTCTTCTCGCATCGGCACACGGCGGAGATCGAGCAGGAACTCGGACGCGCGGTCACGTTCGTGCCGCATCTGGTGCCGCTCGATCGCGGCATTCTCGAAACGATCTACGGGTCGCTGACGCCGGGCACGACCGAGGCGCAGGTCGCCGACGCAATGAACGCGGCATATCAAGGACGCGCCGTTCGTGCGCTTGACGGGCGGCACGCTGCCCGAGATCAAGCACGTCGTGCACACCAACTTCTGCGACATCGGCTGGAAAGTGGATGCCGACGGCCGGCGCATCGTCCTCGTCGCCGTGATCGACAACCTGGTCAAGGGAGCCGCGGGATCGGCCGTGCAGAACCTGAACGTGCTGCTCGGCCTCGACGAGCGGACGGGCCTGCTGTGACAGCGCGGCTGCGCGCCAGGCCACGAGCGCGCCTCGTCCTGAAGCTCGGTGGCGAGCTGCTCGAACAGCCGCAGGACTCGAGCGGGTCGCCAAGGCGATTGCCGCGTCTTGCCTCACGCGTCGCGCTCGTCGTCGTGCACGGTGGTGGCAAGGAGATCGATGCCGCGCTGGCGACGGCCGGCATTCCCAAGCAGCAGGTCGATGGTCTGCGCGTCACCGACGCGCCGACGCTCGACGTCGTCGTCGCGGTGCTTGCGGGAGCCATCAACACCCGGTTGGTTGCCGCGGTGCGGCGAGCGGGAGGAAAACCGGTCGGATTGACTGGAGCCGATGCAACCGTCGCCACGGTGAAACGCGCCGCGCCGATCGTCAGCGTCGCGCGGCGCGTCTGTTGACCTCGGGCTCGTCGGCGCACCGGTCCGCAACGGGTCGCCGCAACTGTTGACCGACCTGCTGTCTCGCGGCTACACGCCGATCGTGGCGTGCATAGGCGCGACGCGAGACGGCCAGTTGCTCAACGTCAATGCCGATACGCTGGCCTCGCACCTGGCGGCCGCGATCGGCGCGAAGCGGCTGGTGATTGCGGGCGGCACGTCGGGCGTGCTCGACGCGGACGGCCAGACCATCGCGACGCTCACGCGACGCGAGGCCGCGCAGCTGGTCAAAGCCGGCACCGCGAACAAGGGAATGGTGGCCAAGCTGCAGGCGTGCCGGGCGGCGCTGCAGCAGGGCGTCGGCGACGTGGTGATCGCCGGCGGACGTGACGTCAAGCTCGAGACGCTGGCCGACGCGCACGCGTCGCTCGCCGGCTGTACACAGGTGGTGCGATGACACTCACATTCGACGACATCCAGAAACGCGAATCACAGCACGTGCTGCAGACCTACCGGCGTCAGCCGGTGGCGTTCGTGCGCGGCAAGGGGCCGCGTCTCTATGACGTCGATGGCCGTGAGTACCTGGACTTCGTGTCGGGGATCGGCGTCGCATCGCTGGGCCACGCGCATCCGGGTCTGGCTGCGGTGATCGCCGATCAGGCGAACACGCTGCTGCACACGTCGAACCTGTACCTTCATCCGTTCCAGGCCGAAGCGGCTGGACGGCTGTCGGCGCTCTCGGGTCTCGCCCGCGTCTTCTTCTGCAACAGCGGCACCGAGGCCAACGAGGCGTGCCTCAAGTTCGCGCGCCGCTACTGGCACACCCAGGGCGCGACCGATCGCGTCGGCTTCGTCGCCGTGGAGCACGCATTCGCGCGGCCGGACGATGGGCGCGCTGTCGGTGACCTACGACGAGCACTATCGCGGACCCTTTGGACCGTTGCTCGGACCGGTCACGTTCGTGAATCCCGAGTCGCCGGACGCGCTCGCCGCCGCGGTCACCGATCGCACGGCCGCGATCATCGCCGAGCCGATCCGCGGTGAGGGCGGGATCCGGCCGCTGCCGCGGGCGTTCTCGGACGCGATCATGGATATCTGCCGGACGACCGGAACGCTGCTGATCGCCGACGAGGTGCAGACCGGCCTCGGACGCACCGGCTATCCGTTCTACTCGCAGGCGCTCGGCTGGGAGCCGGATCTCATCTCGGTCGGAAAGGCGCTCGGCTCCGGCGTGCCCGTCGGCGCGGCGCTCGTCTCGGAGAAAGTGGCCGGCGACGATCTCCGCTGGCGATCACGGAAGCACCTACGGCGGGAACCTGCTCGCGACTCGCGCGGCGAGCGTTCTTCCTCGAGCAGCTGATGGACCACGGCCTGCTCGCGCACGTGAAGACGGTTGGCGATCATCTCGAACGCCGGCTGCGCACGCTGGCGCTCAAGCATCCGGTGATTCGCGAGGTCCGCGGCGCCGGCCTGATGCGTGGCGTCGATCTGCGCATCGACGCGGCACCCGTCATCGATCAGGCGCGGCAGCAGGGGCTGCTCGTCAACCGCACCAGCGAAACCGTCGTCCGTCTCCTGCCGCCGCTGACGATCGAAGCGGCGGATATCGACGCCGGCATCGATGTGCTCGATGTGGTGCTGATGACTGTCGCCACGGAGGTGCCCGCATGAGGGTTGCACAGACGCCACGAGCCCGCTTCGCGTCTTCCGTTCGCGTCGAGCCGCGATGCCGCCGGCGCGTCCGCGCACCCGGGTCAGCGGCGACGCGTGAGCCGGTCATTCGCGCCGCGTCGCCTGCCGACGTGAACGCGATCCACCGGCTGATCGAAACGCACGTCGCCGACGGCCGTCTGCTGCCGCGCCGTCGTGAGGAAATCGCCGCGCATGCCTCGCGTTTTCTCGTCGCCGTGCAGGGCCGGCGTGTCGTGGCGTGCGCCGATCTGGCGCCGCTCAGCCGGCATGTGGCGGAAGTGCGGTCGCTCGTGGTGAGCGACGCCGTCCGCTCGCGAGGCATCGGACGCCGGCTGGTAGACGAGCTCGCCTCGCGTGCGGCAGCATCGGGCTTCGAGACGCTGTGCGCGTTCACGCATGTGGCCGGCTACTTCGTACAGATGGGGTTCTCGATCGTGCCCCACACCTGGCTGCCGGAGAAGATCGAAGCCGACTGTCGATCCTGCGCGCTGTTCCGTGCGTGCGGTCAGTACGCGGTGATGCTTCCATTGGAACGCGCACGACAGACGTGCGTACCGCTGACTTCGCTCCATGGCTGAGACGTCTTCAACCGTGCACGATTTCGCTATCGCTCCCTCGACAGGTGGCGTCACCGCGCCGCAGGGCTTCCGGTCCGCGGCGCTTCATTGCGGCATCAAGGCGAAAGCCGGCGCCCTCGATCTGACCGTGCTGGCCGCTGACGGCAACGCCTCGGCGGCGGGGATCTTCACGACCAATCTCGCCCAGGCCGCGCCGGTGATCGTGTCCAAGCGTCATCTCGAGCGCAGCAACGGGCGTCGCGCGGGCGATCGTCGTCAACAGCGGCTGCGCCAACGCGTGCACCGGCGCTCAAGGCATGGCCGACGCCGATCGCATGGCGGCAGAGGTCGCCACCGGCCTCGGATGCAGCGCCGAGCAGGTGCTGGTGGCCTCGACAGGGGTCATCGGCGTCAACCTGCAGATGGACAAGCTGGTCCCCGGCATTCAGGCCGCCCTGCCCGCACTGACGCGCGGCAAAGGCAGCGACACGGCCCGCGCCATCATGACGACCGATCCGTTTCCGAAGGAGTGCGCGGTCACGGTCCAGACCGATCGCGGATCGTTCGTGGTCGGCGGCACCGCGAAGGGCTCCGGCATGATCGAGCCGAAGATGGCCACGATGCTCGGCTTCCTGACGACCGATGCCGCGGTTCCACCGGCGCTGCTGCAGCGGGCGCTCCGCGAATCCGCGCGCGACACCTTCAACGCCATCACCGTGGATGGCGACGGTTCGACCAACGATTCACTCTTCGCGATGGCATCGGGCGCCAGCGGCGTGCTGATCGATGACGACTCGTATCCCGCGCTGCTCGAAGCGTTCCTCCATGTCTCGCGTGATCTCGCACTCGGGATCGTGCGCGGCGGCGAGGGTGCGACCAAGCTGATCGCGGTGAACGTCCACGACGCCCGATCGCGGGACGAGGCGCGTCAGGTCGCGCGCACGATCGCCAATTCGCCGCTGGTCAAGACGGCCGTCCACGGCGCCGATCCCAACTGGGGCCGCATCGTCGCAGCGGCCGGGCGATCCGGCGTCGCCTTCGAGATCGATCGCGCGACCGTGCATGTCGGCGGGATTCTGTTGTTCGAGAACGGCCTGCCGCACGACGAAGCCGCGCCGCAGGCCGGCGAGTATCTGAAGAACACGGACGTGCGGATCGACGTGAGCCTCGGCACCGGCGGAGGCGCGCAAGCGCGACGATCTGGACCTGCGATCTGAGCGCGGAGTACGTGCGAATCAACGGGGAGTATCGGACGTGATCAACGCGGCTCCGCCGGTGGCATTCGCCAAGGACTTCCTGTCCATTCTCGATCTCCCGCCGGTCGATCTCGATCGGCTGCTGGGTATCGCCGCGCAGATGAAGGCCGACCGCCGCGTCGGTCGTCAGTCGCCGCCCGCGCTGGCCGGCCTGCACGTCGCGCTGCTCTTCGAGAAGCCGTCGCTGCGAACGCGGTCGACGTTCGAGATTGCGATCCGCGAGCTTGGCGGCGACACCCTGCACCTGCCGGCGCAGTTCGCGGAAGGTGTCCGCGAGCCGCTCGCCGACATCGCGCGCAACCTCGAGCGATGGGTGCGTGCGCTGGTGATTCGAACCTTCGCACAGGAAAAAGCCGCGATCATCGCCGACGCCGGCCGCCAGCTCCACGTCATCAACGCGCTGACCGACGAAGAGCATCCCTGCCAGGCGCTGGCCGACGCGTTCACGCTGCGTGAGCGATGGGGCGACTGCCGCGGCCGGAAGGTCGCGTTTGTCGGCGACGGCAACAACGTCGCGACCTCGTTGGCTCACGTCACCTCGATGATGGGCATCACGCTGCACGTCGCCTCCCCCGCCGGCTACGAGCTGCCGGATCAGGTCATCCACGCGGCCGCACGGATTGCGCGCGACGGTGCCGAAGTCAGGCGCTTCACCGATCCGCGGCAGGCAGTCGCGGGTGTCGATGCGGTCTATACCGACGTCTGGACGTCGATGGGCGAAGAGGCTGAAGCCGAGGAACGCCGCCGACGCGTTCGCGCCGTACCAAGTCAACAGCGGCCTGATGTCGTCGGCCAACTCGAACGCCCTGTTCATGCACTGCCTGCCCGGCGCACCGCGGCGAAGAGGTGGCGTCCGAGGTGATCGACTCGGCGGCCTCCGTCGTTTTCGATCAGGCCGAGAACCGGCTCCACACGCAGAAAGCACTCCTGCAACTGCTAATCGGACGGTCGACCGAACGAGTAGAATTCCGTGCGTGAAGCCCTGGCTCACGCACTACGACTCGGACGTCCGTCAATCGCTGTCCCCGTACCCCGACAAGACGCTGGTGGACTACCTCGATGGCATCGTGCGCCAGAACGGCGACGCCGCGGCGCTGTTGTTCAAGGGCAGCACCGTCTCGTACCGGCAGCTCGACCGGGAGAGCACGGCGTTTGCGGCAGCACTGTGGGATCTGGGTGTGCGCAAGGGAGACCGCGTCGCGATCCTCCTCCCGAATTGCCCACAGTTCCTCGTCGCGGAATTCGGCATCTGGAAGACTGGCGCCGTCGTCGTCGCCGTGAATCCCACTTACAGCGAGCGCGAGATCGAGCAGGTTCTCGAGTCGACACGCGCCGAGACCGTCGTCACGCTAACGCCGTTGTACACCCGGCTCAAGGCGGTGCAGGGGCGAACCGCCGTCAAGCGGGTCATCGCGACGTCGATCAAGGAATACCTGCCGACCGCGCTGCGCCTGTTGTTCACGCTGTTCAAGGAAGCCAAGGAAGGCCACCGCATCACCATCGCCAGCGATGACTTCTGGCTGCAGAACCTGCTGACCCGGCATCGCCAGGCATCCCGGCCCTCCGTGACGGTCACCGGCGCCGATCGCGCCGTGATTCTGTCGAGCGGCGGCACGACCGGGACGCCGAAGGGTGTCGTCGGTCTGCATCGGCATTACGTGACGGCGGGGCTCCAGCTCTACGAGTGGACGAAGTCGGCGAAACAACCATGGTCCGACGTCATCATGCTGCCGCTCCCACTCTTTCACGTCTACGCCAACGTCGGCGTCCAGCCGCTGGCATTCGTCGGACCCAACCCGCTCTCGCTGATTCCCAATCCACGCGACATCGGCGACGTGTTGAAGACGATCAAGCAGGTCAAACCTGCCTTCTTCAACGGCGTGCCCACGCTGTACAACGCGATGTTGAATCATCCCGATGTCCGGGCCGGAAAGGTGGACCTGCGATCGATCAGGCTGTGCATCTGCGGTGCGTCGGCGCTGCTGGCCGAGACACGCCGGCAGTTCGAAGCGAAAACCGGCGCCGTGATGCTGGAAGGCTACTCGCTCACCGAAGCGATGATGGCGTGCTGCATCAACCCGGTGCGCGGCCAGAACAAGATCGGCTCGATCGGGATGCCGCTGCCTGATGTGGATGCGCGCATCGTGGATGTGGAGGACCCGTCGCAGGAGATGAAGACCGGCGAGGTCGGCGAATTGATACTCCGCGCGCCACAGTTGATGCTCGAGTACTGGAACAATCCGCTCGAGACGGCGGAAGCGCTCCGCGCCTACGACTCGGGCGGATCGTGGCTGCAGACGGGCGATCTCGCCTACATGGATGCCGACGGCTACATCTTCCTCGTCGATCGCAAGAAAGACATGATGAAGACCAGCGGCTTCCAGGTGTGGCCGCGTGAGATCGAGGAGATCATTGCCGCGCATCCCGCCGTGCACGAAGTGGGCGTGGCCGGCGTACCCGACGCCGTCAAAGGCGAGGTCGCGCAGGCATGGGTGGTGCTGAAGCCGGATTGCAGCGTCACCGAGGACGAGCTGCGCGCCTACTGCCGTGAACGGCTCGCGCCGTACAAGGTGCCGGCCCGTGTCGAGTTCCGCAAGGAACTGCCCAAGACGATGGTCGGGAAAGTCCTACGGCGCATGCTGGCCGCGGAAACTAGATCGGCGCCCTGACCTGGATACCGGCGTCGCCAAGCGCCATTCGAATCCGCGACGCGAGCACGGCCGCGCCCGGCGTATCACCGTGGACGCAGATCGTCTGCACATCCAGAGGCACACGCGTGCCGTCCGCGGCGACGACGATCCGCTCACGCGCAATCGCGACGGCGCGGGTCACGACGATCTCCTCATCATCGATGACAGCGCCGGGCTCGCTGCGCGGTACGAGCGAGCCGTCGCGGCGATACGCGCGATCCGCAAACGCCTCACTGACTGCCCGCACATGGTGACGCTGCGCCGCCTCGAGAGACTTCGAGCCAGGCAGCCCGAACAGCTTCAGCGCGGGATCGACAGCCGCGATGGCCCGTGCGATCGCGTCAGCAAGATCGACATCCCGCGCAGCCATGTTGTAGAGAGCGCCGTGCGGCTTCACGTGCGCAAGGCGGACGCCTTGCGCGGCGGCAATCGCCGCCAGAGCGCCAATCTGGTACGCAACCAGATCTTCGACCTCGCGCGGCGTCGCCTTGATCTCCCGTCGTCCGAAGCCGACGAGATCGGGGAAGCCCGGATGAGCTCCGACCGCGGCGCCGTGTTCACGCGCCAGCGCGACCGTAGCGCGCATCACGCCTGGATCGCCGGCGTGGAAGCCGCACGCAATATTGACCGACGTCAGAATCGGGATCAGGGCTTCGTCGTGGCCTATTTCATAGGCGCCGAAGGACTCGCCGACATCGCCATTCAGGTCAATCTGCATGGACCGAACGTTTCACGAACAGCCGTGTAATCCTTCCCCACATTGTTGCCCCGCCCAAACCGTGCAACCCGCAGATTTCGAAGGAAATGAACCGGCATGGCACTTGCGATTAAGAAGAGCGTCGGCCTGTGGTTTACGGCAGGGCGCCGTAAATGCTGGGGGGAGCCAGGCCGGCATTTCAGGATGGGGCACCTTCGGGGGCTCCATCCTGTATTTTTTTGACCTGACTCCGACCAGTCCAAAACCAGCCGCTACCGACTGCGGTCAGACGCCCGCGCCCTCCGGATATTCCAGCGCCAGCTTGAGTTCCCGGGCAAGCGAATCGACCGTCGTTCCGGTTTTCTTCCACACGCCTTCGCTCTCGAACCGCATGTTGCCGATACGGCGGCCCCACGGCGCGATCACGCGGCCGATGGCGCGGAAGTCGCTGCGATCGGCGTGCTCCTGATCGAGCCGCCGTACGACGTCGGGCGCGACGCGGATAAATGCCCGCAGCGCCGTCGCCGACTTGATGCTGTATTTGCGGCCGCCCCACGCCGCGCCGAACACGACAGAGACCTGCTTGAAGTAGTTCACGAAGAACTTCCTGGAGTCCTCGCGGAAGTCGGCCGACTTGCGATGGTCCGCCGAACGCGTCGCTCGCGAACAGCTTCTTCAATTCCTGCGCGATCGGCGCCTGTGCAACTCGGCCGTGGCCGACGCCGAGCAGCTTGATCTCGCCGTGCGAGCGGTGAGTCCTCGCGATCGTTCAACGCACGCACGACATCGTGCGCCGCCGCCAGCGCATCGTCCTTGTACAGCTGCCGGCCCGAGAGGCTGACGAGGTGCGACGCATTCAGCCGCGTGTGCTTCGCGTTGATCGTGACAAACATCTGAACGACGTGGTCTTCCGGCAGCCGATCGAAAATGATGGCCGGCACCGTGAACTCGTCGTCCTTCATGTTCTCGATATCGGCGTGCAGCGCGAGCAGACGATGCTGTCCGTCAATGGCCCGAAGGATCCCTTCGCGCTCGGGCACCTTCAGACGTCCAACCGACGCTCCCGCCTCGACCGGTTCGAACGTGAGCTTTTCGTCGCAGGAGATGATGACGGCGCCGGCGATCGACGGCAGATCGCGCGCCTGCCGGCACTGCTCGTAATACTGAACCAGTTCGTCGATCTTTCGCCTGATGATCTGCCGCTGATACGCCTTCTCGCTCGAGGCGATACGGCGCTCGAGCAGGTCCCAGTTCACCTTCGACGGCGATTTCTTGTTGCCGCCACGGACCGGTTGGCCTGCCTCGCCGTAGCTCAGTACTTCGAATCGAACCAGCTTATCGATGTCCTCAGCAGTGAGAGAGGCCTGATAGAATCGAACCCCAAACTGCTGCATCCGGATTGCGGCCACGTTAATCATTCAGTTTTAGTCCTGGCAGAGATTGCCCCACGCGACAGAAGAGGCGAATTGTAGCGGCCTGTCCCCTCGAATCTCAACCCGTTTCTCACACGTGCCGGCGCCTAACGGGGTGCTTACGCCGCCTCTTCGGGCCTTCAGCTAATCATAGACGCGACAGGAACTTAATGATGTATTCTGGGCCACCTTGGCCGACTCTGGGCGCTGGTGACCCTTTGCCTGATTTTCGTGCAGGGCCGCGCACATCAGGCTCAACAGTTTGCGTCAGCCCGCCCCGGTGGCGCCGGCCTCCCGCGCGAAGACCGCGCCCGTGCCTCGACGGCACGAGTCGCTGGACGACCCCGCGTGGCAGGCCGTCCCGGCCCTCACCGACTTCTGGCAGACGGCCCCGACGCCGGGCAGCCGGCCTCCGAGCGGACCGAGGTGCGCATCGTCTACACCGAGGACGGCGCTCTACTTCGGCGTCATCCTGCTACGATCGCAGCCCGACGGGCTGACGCGTCTCGGACTCGCGGCGCGACTCCCCGCTCGACGACGCTGACAGCTTCCGCATCCTCCTCGACACCTACAAGCGACCGCCAGAACGGGTTCGTCTTCGCCACCAACCCGGTCGGCGCTCGAATACGACGGCCAGGTGAATCGGCGAAGGCGGCAACAGTCCATTTGGCGGCGGCGGCGGAGGCGGCGGACGCCAGCAGGGCGGGTCCGGCGGCGGGTTCAACCTGAACTGGGATGGCGCCTGGCGAAGTCCGCACCGCCACGACCGACGACGGCTGGTCCGCGGAGTTCGAGATCCCGTTTCGCGACGCTGCGCTACGAGCCGGGTACCGGACGCGAGTGGGGCGTCAACTTCCAGCGCACGATCCGGCGGCGCAAGGAGACGGCCTTACTGGGCGCCGCTGCCGATTCCAGTTCGATCTGATGCAGCGTGTCGCTGGCCGGGACGCTGGCCGGACTCGACCTGCCCGGCCAGCGCAACCTCAAGCTGATTCCGTACGCGCTCGGCGAGGTCCAGCGAGCGCGGTGCCGTGACGTCGCGACACCACGTTCTTCGGCGACGTCGGGCTCGACGCGAAGTACAGCCTCACGCCCGAGCCTCACGCTCGACGCCACCGTCAACACCGACTTCGCGCAGGTCGAGGTCGACGAGCAGCAGGTCAATCTCGACCGCTTCAACCTGTTCTTTCCCGAGAAACGGCCGTTCTTCCTCGAGAACGCCGGCCTCTTCGCCGTCGGGCAGTCCCGGTGAGGCGGAGGTGTTCTTCAGCCGCCGCATCGGCATCGCTCCTGACCGGTGAGGAAATTCCCATCATCGCCGGCGGCCGGCTGTCTGGACGTGCCGGTCCCGTGAACGTCGGGCTGCTCAACATGCAGACCGACGATGCCGACCTCGGGTTCGGCGAACAACTTCACGGTCGCACGCGTGCGGCGCGATTTCGCCGGCCGCTCGAACCTCGGCGCGATGTTCGTCGGACGCCAGGCCACCGGCGACGGTGCGGGCGTCGACAACCACAACCGTCGTTCGCCGCCGACGGCCGCTGGGGCATCGGCAGCACCGGTCTCGTCTCCGGGTTTGTCGCGCGCACCGCGACGCCGGTGTCGACCGCCAGCCAGCACGCCTATCAGCTTCGGCGCGCGCAACGACACCCAGCCGCTGACGCTCAGCCTCGCGCTACACCGAGACCGGCCGCAACTTCAACCCGGAGGTCGGATTCCTGAGCCGGCTCGGCGGGTTCCGCAAGATCGAGAGCGCTGGCGTTCTCGCGCCTGCGTCCGAAGAGCCTGGTCGAAGTTCCAGGAGATCCGCCCGCACACCATCTACCGCGCCTACTGGAATCACGACGGGCTTCCAGGAAACCGGCTTCTGGCACATCGACTCGTCGCTGGGAGCTGAAGAACGGCGCCGAGTTCCAGCACCGGCGTCAACGTGACGCGTGAAGGCGTCGTCGAGCCGTTCGACATCTATCCGGGTGTCCAGGTGCCGGCTGGCGCGTTCGACCATAGCGAGGCGCAGCTCGTCGGTCCAGACCAATCAAGGTGCGCCGGTCTACGGCCGCCTGCAGATGAATGCGGGCGGGTTCTTCGGCGGCAATCGTGTCGAGTGTGACCGCCCGAGCTTCGCGTGCGCGTCGGCGACACGTTCAGCATCGAGACTCGAGCTTGGATTCGCAACGACGTCGATCTCCCTGGAGGCCGCTTCATCGACCAACCTGGCACGCGCCCGCCTGTCCTACTCGTTTTCCCCGCGCGTCTTCGTGCAGAGTCTGGTGCAGTACAACGACCGCGCCAACACGTGGTCGTCCAACTTCCGATTTGGCTGGCTCCAGCAGGCCAACACCGGCGTGTTCGTCGTCTACACCGACTCGCATCTGCTCGACGAGAGCCCGTTCCGCCCGAGCAATGCCGACCGCAGCTTCATCGTGAAGATCAGCCGGATGTTCGACGCCTTGCGGTGAGCACGCGGTCTTTCAGCTTGACCAGCCAGTAGAGCAGCACCGTCAAGGCGGCGAATGCGACCAGCGCCTGCTCGAACGCCAGCCGCCGGTGAATCGGCCACGTCAGATAGCCGTAGACCATCTCGACGTGGATCCAGTAGACGAAGAGCGAGGCGACGCCGAGCTCCTGAATCGGCGAACGGCCGCGAACGGCCGCCGTCCAGGCATAGGCGATTGGGATCGCGGCGATCAGAATTCCCGACCGCAGTACGAAGAACGTCGGTGAGCTGGTCCAGAAGCTGGTCTCCCGATAGATCGGCGGCAGCAGAGACAAGCCATATCCGGTTGCGACAAGCGCCGGCCCGAGCAGTGCCAACCAGACGATCACGCGACGTTCGTCGCGCGGTGTGCGTGCGGTGCCGAGCCACAGTCCCGTGGCCGCGCCAGCCAGGACGAATCCACTCCACGGAAGCAGCGTGAAGCCGCTGTATGCGGGAATCGGTTTGAAGTAGGCCTCGATTGGATCTGGCAGCCAGTCGAGCACCTCGGTCCCGCGGACGATCGGCGTCAGCATCGCCGTCGCGACTGCCGCGGTCACCAGCACGGCCACTCGCGTGGCGGCGCGCCGGGCCAGCCCCCAAAGAAGCGCCGTCGCCAGCATCGACAACCCCATCACGTTGAGGATGTCGACCTTGAGGAACGATCGAACGCCGCCGCCGCCGAGCAGCGCCGACTGCAGACGAAACAGAAACGCCAGACCGAAGATCTCCCAGCCGCGGCGCCGGGCGCGCGCCGACACCTCCGCTTCGCCCAGGCCTCTGTCGAGGCGTGATCCGGCAGCGAGCGCGAGCGCCACCCCGGCGAGGAACAGAAAGATCGGCGCGCCGAGCCCGCCGACGACGATCGCCCACTTGTAATCGCTGCGGTCACGATCGGCGATGCGGGTCCACGCATCGAGCGTGTGCGCCTCGATCATGATCAGCACGGCGACGCCGCGCAGCCAGTCGAGGTAGGCGCGCCTGCCGACCGTTCCGGCAGCCTCCGTCTTCAGGCGGACCCCGGCGTGACGTCGAACGTAGTGGTCAGCTCGATGTCCTGGCGGAGCGAATGCCACACCGAGCAGTACTTGTCGCGCGACAGCGCGATCGCGCGCTCGACGGCAGTCGCCGGCACGTCACCGCGGACGTGGAAGTGCAGCTGCGCGCGCACGACACGCGTCGGCGGGTCCTGGGCCCTCTCCGCAAGGATGTGGGCGCTGAATCCAGTCAGCGAATGCCGCCCTTTTCGCACGATGTCGACGACGTCGGCGGCCATGCAGCCGGCCAGCCCGAAGATCAGCATCTGCACCGGCGAAGGCCCGGCGCTGCTGTCGCCGTCTACGACGGCGGTAATGTGCGCGCTGCTGGCGTCGAAGCGGAGCGCTTCGGTCCAGACGAGATCAGCAACGACCGGAGGCTTCGCCATTCCGGAGAGATTGTAGACTCACCGCCTCACGATGGCAGGTGATTCAGCGTCGGGCAGGAATATCGACGGCGGAGTCGCACCGTCGATCGCGAGCTGCCAGACGTCCGCGCGCCGTACGCTCGAACTCGTCGAATGACCCACGGCGTAGAGAATGTGCCGGTCATCGAGCCACTCGATCTGATCGTCGATGTGCTTGGGCTCCGGCAGCTGACGCACGGTCATCGTCTCGAGATCGACCACTGCCGGTTGCCACCATGCGTCGAGTCCCTTGCCGAACCGTTTCTTGAATGCGATGTGCGTCTCGTCAGGCGAGAGCGAGGGACATTCGATGTCTTCGGCGATCACGCGAAACTCGCGTGCGGCGACCTCGCCCTCGACGAGCAGAATCCGGCCGCCCGTCCCGAGCGTGGCGTAGATGCGATTGGGGTCTCGGGTGAACGTCACGCCCCAGAAGTTGAAATCGACGGAAAAGATCTCCTTGCCGTTGCGCATCACCGCAAACGACTCGAGATCAGCGACATCGTCCCCGGAAGGCAGCCGCAGGATTCGGGTCCGGGTCGAGAGTCCGGACGCGAGATAGGAGTCGCCGGCAACGAACGCCGTAAAGGCGGCGAACTGACCGTTGCGAGAGACTCGTGTCCGGCTGGGCATCCCGGGCAGATCAACCGATTTCGTCACCTTCAGCTCGCCGTCAATCAGATGTCCGTAAAACCCGGCGGGGTCTGTGCCAATTGCCAGACAGAGTCCGTCCGTCTCGCTGAAATGCAGGCGGTTGCATGTCAGCGGCGGTCACGATGCGATCGGCACGATTCTCGAGTGGCGCAAAGGTCAGATGCCCGTACGTCGGGCCGGGCGCCAGATCTCTGAACGCTACATGCGCGCCTTTCCGAATCCTGGCGACGACCTCCAACTCGCTGGCGTCGTCGGCAAGACGAGGTGGACCGGTTGACGTCGTGGACGACTCGACAGGAGCGAGGTAGAGATAGGCACCCGCAGCCACCACGATAGCGGCGACGACAACCGTGAAGATGGTGAGCCGGGTGGCCGACGTCATGCGGTGCCTGCTTCGAGATTACGCCCGTTTGTCCCCTTCAGCACATACACGCTGACGACCAGCGCAGCCATCGTCGCGAACAGCGCCAGCGTCACCACCGTTCCCGGGCCGCGCCAGCTCCAGATGATGCCGACGACGACTGAGCTCGCGAGCCGCGTCAGGCTGGTCGCCGTATTCAGCGCGGCAAGCCCACTGGCGCGGACCTCGGACGGCGTCGAGCCGCTGATCAGCGCCGCCACCACGCCGTCCGTCGCGGCGTAATAGGCGCCGTGCAGCAGCAGGACCAACAGCAGCGTCCACAGCCCGACGTCCAGCATCGCGATTCCAGCGTAGACCAGCACCATGGACGCCTGTCCGATCAGAAACACCGCCACGCGACCAACGCGATCGGCGAGACGGCCCAGTGGCGCGGCAAGCACCAGGTACGATGTGGCGGTGCCCGCGAAAAGCAGCGGGATCGATGCAGCGTCGCCTCCCCGCTTCCATTGCAGCAGGAGATAGAGAAACGCATCGCTGACAACGACGAAGCTCGTCAGAGCGGCGACAGTCGTGACGGCGAGGAACGATCGGTTGCGCAGGAGGCCGGGAAGGTCAATGGTGAAATGACGCTCACCGGCCACGTCGCCCTTGTGATCGTCCACCAGCAGGACGAGAGCGGCGATGCCGATCAACGCGATCGCGAAACTGACGACGAAAATCGTGTCGAAGCGATTGGGCATCGACGACAGGATCCAGAAGGCCAGCAGCGGGCCGACGAGCACGCCAACGGTATCCATGGCCCGATGCACCCCGAACGCAGCGGCCAGATCCTGCGGACGAGTGGAGAGGGAGATGAGCGCGTCGCGAGGCGCGGTGCGGATACCCTTCCCGAGTCGATCGGCGGAGATGATCGCGGCGACTGTGGTCCACGCGTTGCCGCTGGTGAGCAGCGCGATCTTGCAGACCGCCGACAGGACATAGCCAAGCGCGGCGACCAGCTTGTACTGGCGCCACCGGTCCGCGACGACCCCGCTGGCGAGCCGGGCGACGGCCGTCACACCTTGGTACAAGCCGTCGATCACGCCGAACTGCACAGCGGACAACTGCAGGTGCACGAAGAGATACACCGGCAGAATGCTCGCGATCATTTCCGATGAGATGTCGGTGAAGCAGCTGACGAGGCCGAGCAGCCAGACGGTAGGCGCGATCGCCGGACGCGTGAGGGAGCGCGACCGCCGAACTAGGAGACCGCGAAGGCCGGCGACATCGATGGGGTACACAGAAGAAGTGCGAAGTCTGGACCGAGAAGACTTCGCACTCTTACTTTATCGCGCGGCTGTCTGCTGCACCGGCGGAGGAATTTCTCTTGCTGCCGAACAGCGCCGCGAAGGCCAGCCATCCAAGCGGGAGCGCGAGCAGCGCGTAGCTGAGGAACTGGCCGTATCGCCCGTCCGGCCCGTAGGGTTCTGTGGCCCAGTGCAACGGTTCACTGTAGGGGAACAGGTTTGCCTCGGTCAGCTCGTGGAACCCGTAGATCACGAGCTGCACAACGAAGACCGACAGGAAGACCGCGGTCACCTGAAAGAACAGCGCGAGGTTTACGCGATGGCCATAGCGCGACCACAACCACGCAACGAACGCCGCGGACAACGTGCCGCCGATCGCTCCAATCAGAATGTTCGTGCCGGCTTCCTGGAACAGCAGCGTGCCCATCAGCAGCGCAGTCTCCATGCCCTCGCGAGTAATCATCAGCAGCGTGAAGAGGAACACGCCAACCATCGCCTTCCCGCCGACCTTCATCGCCGAGGACTCGAGATGCGCCTCGATGTCTTTCTTGATGCGCTTGGCGTGCTTCCACATGTGCACGATCAGCGACGCGACGAGCACTGCGGCGGTCAGGGCGAGCACGCCCTCCCACAGCGCCTGGTTGTTGGCCTGCTGGAAGAGGATCGCCGCGCCAATGCTCAACAACACGGCGACGCCGATGCCCCAGTGCACAGCAGAGACGAGTTGCGGGCGCCCGGTCTTCCGCAGATACGCGAGGCTGATGGCCACGATGAGAAAGGCCTCGAGGCCTTCCCGAAGCGTGATGACGAATGCCTGGAGCATAGAAGTCCCCGTAAATGAGAACGAGTCTCAGTGTATAAGTCGACTCCAACCGGCGAAGGCCAGTTCTGCGAGCAAGTCGAGCGCCGGACCGAAGACACCGCGACTCGGTGATTGGGCGTGGTTGAGACTGCGGAGGAGCTACTTGATTGGGGTCGTCCAGAAATAGACGGTCCGGCCGTTCACGTTGAGCGTCTCCGTCGGCTTCGCATCGCCCATGTCGAACGCGTGCGAGACGATTCGGGTACCCGGCTTCAGCTCCTTGTTCAGCTTCGGCATCAGCTTGAGGTTGAGCGACGGCAGAAGATACAACGTGACGACGGTGGCCTCGCTGATGTCGGTCGTGAACAGGTCCTGATTGAGGAACTTCACCCGATCGCCGACGCCGGCGTTCTTGAGATTTTCGGTCGCCTCCTTGATGCGCTGCGGATCGATGTCGATGCCGACGCCGCGCGCGCCATACGCCTTCGCCGCGGTGATCGGAATACGACCGTCGCCAGAGCCGAGGTCATAAACGACGTCGTTCTTGGTGACCTTCGCCAGCTTGAGCATCGCATCCACGACCTCCTGCGGCGTCGGTACGAAGATCACGTCGGGTGAGCGAAGCGGCTGCTGGGCGGACGAGGGGACGACAAAGGCAGCCAGGATCGCCAGACAGAGAACGATGCGGCGAGCAGTCATGAGCCTCCTTCAACGGCGAAAAAGCGGATTATATGTGCGTATGGCAGTTGTCGTTCAAAAATATGGCGGCAGCAGCGTCGCCGACGTGGAGAAGCTGCGCCAGGTCGCCGAGCGCGTCATGGCGCACCCGCAAGCTCGGCCACGATGTCGTGGTCGTCGTCTCGGCGATGGGCGACACGACGGACGATCTGCTCGACGCTGGCCAAGAAAGTGTCGGCCAACCCCGATCGCCGCGAGCTCGACATGCTGCTCTCGGCGGGCGAACGCATCTCGATGGCGCTGCTCTCGATGGCGATTCGCGAGCGTGGCGGCGACGCGATCAGCTTCACCGGCAGCCAGTCCGGCATCATCACCAACGACCGGCACGTCGACGCACGCATCATCGAGGTGCGGCCGTTCCGCGTCCAGGACGAGCTCGCGCGAGGAAAGATCGTCGTCATCGCCGGTTATCAGGGCGTCTCCTACAAGAAAGAGGTCACGACGCTCGGCCGCGGCGGCAGCGACACCACTGCCGTCGCGATGGCGGCCGCGCTCGACGCGGAGTACTGCGAGATCTGTTCCGACGTCGATGGCGTGTATTCAGCCGATCCGCGCGTCGTGTCAGCCGCGAAGCGCATCGGCACACTGTCCTACGAAGAGACGCAGGAGATGGCCGAGGCGGGCGCCAAGGTGCTGAACGCGCAGGCGGTCGAGTTCGCCAAGGAGAAGGGCATCGCGATCTACGCGCGCGCCACGGAAGGACCACTTGCCCGGCCGCGACCCGGCCAGCGACGGGACGGTGGTCCGCCGCAGTCCGCCGCGCATGCCCGGCACCGTCGTCGGCGTCGCGAGCGAAAAGGACATCGTCATGCTGGACGGCGAGAGCGCGCCGAGCGAGCTCCTGACCGTCCTCGCCGAGCGCCGCGTCCCCGGCAAGCAGCTTCACGTCTTCGGCGACCGCGACGACCGTCGTCATCTCGCGGGAGAATCTCCACGACGAAGATCGGCTTCGCGAAGCGCTCGCGACGAGAGTCGGGAACACGCGCCCGTCTCATCGATGGTCTGGGCGCGGTGAGCGTGGTTGGTGCGGGTATCAACGCGACCTACGAGAACGTGCGGGCAGGCACCGCAACGCTGGCGGGATTGGGCATCACGCCGGCCGGCCTCGCGACCTCGTCGTTCCGCATCACCTGGATGGTGCCGCGCGATCGCACGGCCGACGTCGTCCGTGCGCTGCACGCGCGCTTCATCGAGTCGCAGCGTCCGTTGCTGCCGTCCGAATAGAGAGGAATCGGACAGGGATCGGGATCAGGAGTCAGGATCGGGAATCAGGAGTCAGGGCTGGGCCAGGAACGAGGAATTAGTCGCTGATTCCTGATTCCTGACCCCTGATTCCTGTCGTTACGGCGTGCGGGGCGCGCGGCGCTCGCGGAACTCGGGCGCAACGCGGGTCAGCCGTGTCCACAGCGCGCGGCTTGGCTGTGTGAGGAATGCGTGCCAGGCGGTCTTCTGAACAACCTCGCGTCTGGTCGCTGGCACGACGGCCCTCGGGGTGTCCGAACTCGTCGCGATACTCCGACGGCGACGCAACGATGGCGGCAATCTCCTGGATGGTGCCGCCGGTTCGCCGGTCGCCCTGCGGAAACAAGCGGCAGAATTCATCCACCGTGTCCACGGGGTCCAAATCGACCGCCAGCGCATAGGCGCGAATCCACGCGCGTGAATAGAGGCCCTTCGGCCACTCCGACAGATCGTTGGCTTCGAAGGCCGCGATGATCTCCGGCTTGATTCGAAGCGAGTCGGCGATCTGCTCGATTGACACGCGGGCACGCATACGCTGCCGGCGAAGGCGAGTAACGAACGTCTCCTGCGGGTTCATGTGATCTCCAACCGTGCCTGAAGAGACACAGCAATTCCCGGGCCCGAGCGGTTGAGATCGCCTCGTTCTTGCTTCTTCTTGAGCCGGCACGATTTAGCAGCTGTGCCGTAGTGGGAAATGTCCGGAAGTAAGCCTGAAAGTTACAGTTTTCTGCCTTTTTTCGATGCCGAACTTAGGGATGAGCCTACAACCGTGATTCCTCGTTTGGATACGGTTACAGCTCGGGCGGGCCAGATTCTTGGCCTATTCGAGCGCTGGAACGTTGCCAGCCAGGAACGACGACAGCTGTCCCGGGTCGAACTGCAGTCCGGTGTAGAAGGGGCCGAACTCTGCGAACTTGGCGCTCGCCTCGTCGAAGCGCATCTCGTAAATCAGCTTCTTGAAGACCAGCGGATCCTGCGCGAACAGATCGACGCCCCACTCCCAGTCGTCGTAGCCGATCGATCCGGAGATGACCTGCGTGACCTTGCCCGAGTAGTGGCGGCCGATCATGCCGTGCTCGCGCATCATCGACGCGCGGCGCTCGAAGCTTTCGGAGTACCAGTTCTGCGTCTCGCCGCGCCGCTTGTTCATCGGATAGAAGCAGACGTAGCGCCACTTCGGAATCTCGAGGAACAGGCGGCCCATGACGCGCTGCCGCTGCGTCTCCATCTCGGCATCGAACGCGCGATCGAACTCCTCGCTGCCCGGCTTGTGTTTGGCACCAAGCTGCTCGTGAATCTTCGCCGTCATCTCGTACATCCCGAGCTCGACGATCGAGACGTAGGAGGTCGTCGCCTCGAGGTGGTCGTGCAGCTCAGTGCGCGACAACGCGAGCTGCGCCTGCGCGAGCGCCTCGAAGCCCCGGCGGAAGCAGATCGAGCATCAGGTCGCCCTTGTGTCCCAGCATCTGCACCGCGGCGGTCGCGCCCGCGTCAGGAACGGCCAGCGCACGATTCGCTTCGTCGGCCATTCGCTGGATGTCGGCGGACGCGCTGGATCGCAGACGATCCCACCTGACGCGATACATCAGGTGGAGCACGCTCCACCCTTCGAGAGACTCTGGGACAAACGGGTTGTGCATTCCGCGATCCTAGTAGGAATCAGGGCTCAGTCGCCGGCCGGCTTGATGGAGCCTGAAGAAGCTCCTCCCGCTCTTTTTTCGGCCCGAACAACTTGAGCGACAGCCAGTCGCGCGAGTCGGCGAGGATCTCGTAGACGGTCGGAATCACCAGCAGCGTCAGCAGCGTCGACGTGATGACGCCGCCGATCACCGCGATGCCGAGCGGGGCGCGGAAGTCGCCGCCCTCGCCGCCGCCCATCGCCACCGGCACCATGCCGGCGACCAGCGCGAACGTCGTCATCAGAATCGGCCGCAGCCGGACGCGGCCGGCCTGAATGAGCGCCTCGCGCCGATCCATGCCCTTCTCCTCGGACCACTTGGCGAAGTCGATCAGCAGGATCGCGTTCTTCGCCACGATGCCGACCAGCAGGATGACGCCGATCATGCTCATGATGTTGAGCGTCTCGCCGGTGACGACGAGCGCCAGCATCACGCCGATGAGCGACAGCGGCAGCGACAGCAGGATCGAAAACGGCTCGAGGAACGAGCCGAACTGCACGACGAGCACGAAGTACATCAGCATGATCGCCACGCCGATGGCGACGAACATCTGCGTGAAGATCTCGGCCTGCTCCTCGGTCTTCGCCGCCCTGCCTCAGTCCGTATCCCGGCGGGAACGCACCACATTCGCGGCCACCCGCGCCGTGATGTCGCCGATCACTTCCGACAGCGGACGGTTCTCGGTGTTTCGCCTCGACCGTGATGACGCGATCGCGATCGAGATGATCGATCCGCGCCGGACCGATCGACGGCGTGATGCGCGCGACCTGGCCGAGCGGAATGCTCGCACCCGGATTGCTCCGGTCCGCCGACCGGCAACGGGAGCGACTCGAGGTCGGCAACCACCGTGCGCGACTCCGGCGCGAGTCGGATGGTGACGTCGCGCGTCTCGCCCGACGGATCGATCCAGTCGCCGACGTCGATGCCGGCAAACGCCGGACGCAGCGCCTGCGCCACCTGGCCGACGGTGACGCCGAGCGAACCGGCGAGCCCGCGATCGACCTGCACGTCCAGCTCCGGCTTCTGTCCCTTCGTCGACAGCGAGATGTCGACGGCGCCGGGCACCTGATCGAGCTCCTGCGGCAACCGCCTGCGCCAGCGTGTCAGCTCCTGTCGCGTCGGTGCCCTACAGCTGCAGCTGGATCTGCTTCTGCCCCGGCGTTGAAGCCGGTGCTGATCGACGCGCTCACGCCGCTCAGCTCGCATCGATCGCGGCACGAAGATCGGCGACGACGACCTGCTGACTGCGCGTCCGCTCCGTCTTCGGCAGCAGCTTGACGAACACGATGCCTTCGTCCACCGCGTCGCCCTGACCGCCGACCGTGGTGTAGGTGTAGGCCACCTCGGGCCGCTCGCGGACGATGCGCGCGACCTCCTGCGCCTTCAGCCGCGTGTACGCGAGGTTCGACCCGGGCGGCGTCTCGAGGTCGATCGGGAACTCGGAGTCGTCGGTCTCCGGCACGAAGCCGGCGCCGACCACGCCCATCGCCGGCAGCGCGAGCGCCGCCGACGAACGTCGGCGATCGCCAGGCTCGACCATCGACGACCGATGGTCGAGCGCCCAGGCAATCACGCCGCTTGTAGCCCTCGGCCTGCCGATCGAACCAGTGATTGAACCGGCCGAGCAGCCGCGACAAGCAGCGGCCGCTCCTCGAGCGGCTTGTGCGGATCCGGCCAGTACGCCGACAGCATCGGATCGAGCGAGAACGACACGAACAGCGACACCAGCACCGAGCAGACGATCGTCAGCCCGAACGGCTTGAACCACTGCCCGGCGATGCCGCCGAGGAACGCGATCGGGACGAACACGACGACGATCGACAACGTCGTCGCCGTCACCGCCAGCCCGATCTCGTCGGTGCCCTCGAACGCCGCCCGGAGATGGTCCTTCCCCATCTCGACGTGCCGCACGATGTTCTCGCGCACCACGATCGCATCGTCGATGAGGATGCCGATGGCCAGCGACAGGCCGAGCAGCGACATCGTGTTCAGCGTGAAGCCGAACGCCCAGACCGCGACGAACGAGGCCAGCACCGACACCGGCAGCGCCAGGCCGGTGATGACCGTCGAGCGCCACGAGTTGAGGAACAGGAACACGACGACCACGGTCAGCGCCGCGCCCTCGAGCAGCGCCTCCTGCACGCTCGACACCGAGTTCTCGACGCGCACGCCGGCGTCGCGCACGACGCGCAGCGTCACGCCGGCCGGCAGCGTCTCGCTGGATCTCGGCGACCTGCGCGCGGATCGTCGTCGGCGACGGCCGTCGTGCTGAAGCCGCGTGGACTTGACGATGTCGATGCCGACGGCCTCCTCGTCGTTGTAGAGCGCCGACGAGCGCGGCTCCTCGGTGCGCGTCGCGCACGTCGGCCACGTCGCCGAGCCGGACGATGCGGCCGTGCGACTGCGAGACCACGAGCTGCTTGAAGTCGGCCGGCGAGTCGAGCCGGCCCTTCAGCCGGATCGTCCGCTCGTCGAGCTCGCCCTTCGAGCCGGCCGACCGGCGACGCCAGGTTCTGCGACTGCAGCGCCTGCACCACCTGCGCCGACGCTGACGCCGGCCGCCTGCAGGTCGCGCGGCCGAATCTCGACGACCAGCTCGCGCTCGATGCCGCCCGACGAGATTGACCGGCGCCACGCCGGGGATGCCGCGCAGCCGGCGCGTGATGTCGGGGTCGACGATGCGCGTCAGCTCGGCGCCGGTCAGCCCCGGCGACGACAGCGTCAGCGACACGATCGGCCGATCCGCCGGATCGAACCGCGTGAGGATCGGCTCCTCCATCTCCGGCGGCAGGTCGTTGCGGATGCCCGAGATCTCGTCGCGAATCTCCTGCGTCGCCTGCTGCGGGTCCTTCTCGAAGTCGAACTCGACGATGATGTTGCCGAAGCTGTCGAGCGAGCTCGACCGCATGCGGTCGATGCCGCTGATGCCGGAGATCACCTCCTCGATCGGATCGATGACCTCGCGCTCGACGACGTCGGGCGACGCGCCGGGATACGGAATCGCCACGACGACGACCGGCGCGTCGATCTCCGGGATACTCGTCGGTGTCGAGCTGCAACAGCGCGACGATGCCGAAGACCACGAGCATCAGCATCGCGACGACGGTCAGGACCGGGCGTTTGATGGCGGTATCTGAAATGAACATGTCAGCAGCCCTGGACTTACGTCGGTGACTGACCTGCACCGGCGTGCCCGGCGTGATGCCCTGCGACGCGCCGCGCAGCAGCATGTCGCCTTCGTTCAGCCCCGACGCGACCTTGCACGCGCTCGGTGCGCGGATCGCGCAGGCCGAGCGTGACGTTCGACCCGCTCGGTCTTGCCGTCCGTCACGCGCAGCACCCACGGCATCGGCGTCCGTCGGTGTTGACGGCGTTGGTCGGCACGACGATGCCGGTCGGCGGACTGGCTGACGACGCGGCCTTCGGCGAACAGGCCGGCGACGAGCCGGCCGCCGACGTTCGGAATCGCCACGTAGATCGGCACCTGCCGCGTCGTCGCGTCGGCCTGCGGCGCGATGCGCTCGATGCGTCCCTGGAACGTCTGTCGTAGCCGCGGACGGTGAACTCGACCGGCGCGCCGACACGCAGCGCCCGCAGATCGTCGGACGGCACCGACGGCTTCGAGCCGCATCGACGAGGGATCGATGATCGTGAAGAGCTCCGTCCCGGAGCTGACGACGTCGCCGGCGTTGACAGCTGCGCCGCGACACGATGCCCTGGATCGGCGCGCGGATGACGGTGTCGCCGAGCGCCGCGGTCGGCGCTGCGCGAGACGCGCCTTCGCATCGGCAAGCTGCGCCTCGGCGGCCGTGACGCTGCTCTGCGCCTGGTCGAGATCGCGCGCCGCCAGCGCGCCGGCCTTCACCAGCTGCTCGGTGCGCTCCGACTTCGCGGCGAGCGACCGCCAGCTGGTTCTCGGCCGAGCGCACCGCCGACTGCGCCGACTGCTTCGCGTCCTCGAGCGTGCGCGTCTCGATGCGCCCGAGCAGCGCGCCCTTCTGGACCGGCTGCGCTTCCTCGACCGTGACCTCGACCATCGAGCCGCCGAGCTCGGCGCGAACCGTCGCCTCGTGCTCGGCCTTCAGCTCACCCGAGATGATCGGACCGACGACGATCGTGCCGCGTCCTGACCGGCACGACGTTCTCCGAGCCGATCTGCACGACCGCCGCTGCAGGGTCCGCGCTCTTCTCTGCCTCGGCCTGGCAGCCGTGTCGCGAGCAGAGCGACGCTCGCGATGCCGGCCGCGGCGACCAGAGCGACAACGTTCGAGTTTCGAGTCTTGGGTATCGAGTTGTGCCCTCGTCCTCATTGAATCCCCACTTGTGTCTGTGCTCCCTGCGCGGACGCGTTTCTGAATCTGCCCGCCGTTCTGCGGCTGTTGTGGCGCGGGCACCGATGGCGACTGCGGCTGCGGCACGCGAGTCGGCACGCCGGCTCCGGTGCCAGCCGACAGCGGAAGGTTCGGGCAGCAGCGCGACACGCGCGCGCGCCACCTGGAGGTCGCGCGCGGCCACGCGCCGATTCGCCTCCGCCTGCTGCAGCGACAGCCGCGCGTCCGAGAGCTCGAGCTGCGTCGACACGCCGTTGGTGAAGCGGACGTCGGCAATCTGGTACGCGCGCTGGCGCCTGCTGAACCGTGCCGGCCGTCGCTTCCCACGCCGCGCGCGCGGCCACCAGCTCCGCCCACGCCGAGCGCGTGTCGAGCGCCGCCAGCTCCTCGACCTGTTGTCGCTGCGCGCGCGCCTGCGCCAGTTCGGCACGGGCCACCGCTTCGTCGCCGCGCTGCCGGCCGCCGGTCAGGATCGGCACGCTCATGCTGACGCCGATCGTCCAGTTCGTGCGATCGAACGTCGGCACGGTGCCGGCGGGATACGCGATACGCGCCGTAAATCGAGTTGAACGACACCTGCGGCATCTTCTGCGCTTCGACGAGCTTCAGCGAGGCCTCGCGAAGCCGGACGGACGTGGCCGCCTCGGCGACAGCGGTTCGCTCGGGCAGCGGCGTGCTCTGAATGATGGACACGGCCGTCGCCCTGTCGGCCGCTCCCAGCGCGCGCTCGGCGGCGACGACGCGTTCGGCGAACGCCGGAGCCGGCGGCAAGGCTCTCGTCGCTCAGCACGTCGGCGAGCTCCATGGATAGTTCGCCGGCAGCTCGAGCAGCTGCTTCAAGCGCAGGAAGGCGACCTCGCGATTCGCGCGCTGACGAATCAACAGCGGCGTCTGGTTGTCGCGCGACACCCGCGCGCGCAGCACCTCGAACTCCGGCTGCGTGCCGGCGTCGAAGCCGGCCTGCGTCTGCTTCAGCGTGGCGCCGGCCTGTTCGAGCGTCGCCGCGGCGATCGCGACGAGGCGCTCGCTGAGCGACGGCGTCGTAGTACGCCTGTGTCACGTCGAACAGCAGCTGGGCGCGCGTGGTCGTGAGCGTGTGACCCGCGGACTCGTGACCAAGATCGGCGACGGCCTTCTGCGCGCCGATTCGACCGCCTGAATACAGGTTCTGCGAGAACGACAGGCTCGCGCGCCAGGTGTTCTTGCGGCCGAAGGGCAGATCCTCGAGGCCGCCGTCACTCGTATCCGATCCGCCGAAGAATCCACCGCCGCCGACCGCGCCGCAATCGATCGCACGCTCGATCTCGGCAACCCGGGCATCGATGGCCGCCGCGGGATTCACGGTGAACGGCGGGCACGTCGGCCCCGATGCGACGTCGAAGACGCCCTCGAACTCCGACGCCAGCGCGCGGTCGTAGCTCGCCGACGCCGACAGCTGCGGACGTCCCCCGCTTTTCGCCTGAATCTGCGCGCCTTCCGCGCGCCGCACACCGGCTTGCGCGATCGCCACGCTTTCGCTGCGCGGCTCGGCCAGGGTCAACACCTGCTCGAGCGTCAACGGTCCCGAGGGCACCGCCGGCGGCGTCTGCGCGTACGCCGCCGCGCTCGTGATCGCGAGCAGGCACACCATTCCCCCTGCTCGCAAAAAGATCCGTCGTCGATTGGGCATTGCTGGATGAGTCCTTCTCGGTGAACGTGGTTCGTGCAGATTGTTGAGACGCCGTGACCCGCACAAACGGCCCCGGCGTGTTGTCTCCCGGAACGATTTCGCGACGTTCCTCTTGGACGCGGGTCATTCCCGCAGGCCGTGCGTCGCTCGCGGTGCCGGCGGTGCGGCAGCGGTGCGCCGCCGCCTCGGCCGACGGGCCGGAGCCTGCGGCGTCAATGGCGGCTGCGTCTGTACCCAGACGACATGCTCGGCCGCCAATGTGACAGCGCGCGACAGGTAGTCGACGACGACCGCCAGCTGGCGATCGCCGTATTCCTCATTCAGCCGGGCAACCGCGGCGATCAGAGGCTGATAAAGCGCCTCGATCTGACGCAGCCGGTCGGGCATCGCCTCGACCAGCACGCTGCGCCGGTCCTCAGTACTTCGAAGACGTCGGGCGAAGCCGGCTCGTTCGAGCCGGTCGATGACGGCGGTGGTCGCCCCGGTGGTGAGACCGGTGTGGGCGGCCAGCTTTCCGGCAGTGGTGGGCCCGCCGAGGCCGAGCAGGTCCAGACACTCGAGGTCGGTCGGATTGGCGCCCACCAGCTTTGCGACGGTGTCGTTCAGCAACACCGACTGGGCGCTGACCTTCCTGAGGGTCTCGTCCAGCTTCTTCAGCAGCTCGTCGCGGGCGGGAAGAGACTTCGGCATAGGGATTCTCAAACCACAAGTATCTCAAACATGAAGATACTTGCTGCAAGAGGGGTCTATGGTGTAAGGCGCCGGGCGATATTCGGGAGCAGCTGGTCCGCTGGGCCGTGAATGGCCACGTCGACCTCGCCGGATGCCGGAGTCGCTTCAAGGTTGAGCTCGGCGGTAAACGCGCCGCAGCGCCTGGCCTCGTGCACCAATCCCGCCGCCGGATACACGAGAGACGATGTGCCGACGGTCAGGAAGACGTCGCAGTCGCACGAGGCGGCCGCGGCATCGAGCTCACGGGGCGGCAGTGCCTCCCCGAACCAGACCACCCCGGGACGCGCGAGCCCTCCGCACGTTGGACACGTAGGCGGCAGCGTCCGAAACGGCACCGACTCGTCGCGCCAGGGCGGGGCTCCGCACGCGCGCCAGCATGAAAGCTCCCAGAGAGACCCGTGGACACGGAGCAGGTTCGCCGTCTCGGCCTGCACGTGGAGATCGTCCACGTTCTGCGTGATGACCGTGCAAAGCTCGAACGCCTTCGACCAGCGGGCGATGACCTCGTGCGCCGGATTGGGCCTGCAGGCGGCGATCAGCTCCCGGCGCCACGCGTACCACTCCCAGACGAGGACCGGATCGCGGCTGAACGCGCCGGGTGTCGCAAGGTCCTCAGCACGAAACTGCCGCCACAATCCGCCGTTGCCCCGAAACGTCGGCACGCCGCTCGCCGCCGACACCCCGGCCCCCGTCAGTATCGTGACCCGTTCCGCGCGCCTCAGCCGAGTCGCAAGCAGGTCGAGCTGCTCGTCGCTCACCGATTCAGCTTGGCACATTCATCTCTGCGATCTCTGTGAACCCTCGTTGGAAAATTCTGTGGCCTCCAGATTCCCGGTGATCTCGGGGATCAAATTGCCGTCAATCGCTGGACTTGCCGCAAATATTTCGCCTACGATCGCGGGTCATGAATACACGACGAAGTCTTATGGGGATCGCGCTCGCGGCGTTCGCCGCGGCGGTGATCTCAGTTGGCGTCCATGGACAGACACCGACCGGCATCATCACCGGCGTCGTCCAGGGAGCGTCAGGCCCGGAAGCCGGCGTGTGGGTCATCGCCGAGACCAAGGACCTGCCGACGAACTTCATCAAGATCGTCGTGACCGACGATCGCGGCCGCTTCCTGCTCCCCGAGCTGCCGAACGCGACCTACAACGTATGGGTCCGTGGTTATGGACTCGTCGATTCAAAGCCGCAGTCGCTCAAACCGGGCCCGACTCAGGTCACGCTGCGCGCGACTCCGGCGAAGACTCCGCAGGAGGCTGCGAAGATTTACCCCGGCGACTACTGGCTGTCGATGCTCGAGCCACCCGCTCCCAGCATGTTCCCCGGCACGGGTCCGCAGGGGAACGGCGTCGGCGTCGCGATGCAGTCACAGAGCCACTGGATCAACTCGCTCAAGTCCGACTGCAACTTCTGTCATCAGCTCGGCAACCAGCTGACGCGATCGGTCGATCACGTGTTCAAGGCGAAGCCGGAGCTGAAGACGCATGCCGAAGCGTGGGAGTGGAGGTTGGGAACCGGCGTCCGCGGCAACTCGATGTACGGCGTTCTCGACCAACCAGGGCCCGACCAGCGCATTGAAGGTGTATTCGGACTGGACCGAGCGCGTTGCCAAAGGCGAGGTTCCGGCAACGACACCGGCGCGTCCGAGTGGCATCGAGCGCAATCTGGTGCTCACGCTGTGGGACGTCGGCGACGACCACTCGTTCATGCACGACCTGGCCTCGACCGACAAGAATCGACCGACGGTGAACCCGAACGGTGCGATCTATGCGGTTTCCGCCGGGCACGGGTCGCTCGTGGTGCTCGACCCGAAAACGAATTCGGCCGACGAGATCGAGATCCCGACTCGCGCGCCTCGAGCCGAGGTGCCGTCACGTTTCCCGAGACCGAATCGCCCGTCGCTGTGGTGGGGCGACACGCATCTCTGGGCCAACCCGCCGTACAACCCGGCCGATCCGCATAACCCGATGCTCGACAGCAAGGGCCGCGTGTGGATGACATCGAAGATACGCCCCAACGCCGACCCGGCCTGGTGCTACGACCCGGCGAACAAGTTCGCCGCCTGGTTCCCGCTGCGCAACAGCGGCCGGCAGGCGTCCTACTTCGATCCGAGGACCAAGCAGTTCGTGCTCATCGACACCTGCTACGCCACGCACCACCTGCAGTTCGATAACGATGCGAACGAGACCGTGTACTTCAATGAGCTGAGTGGCCCGATCGTCGGCTGGATCGACACCAAGGTGTACGACCAGACGAAGGACGAGCAGAAGGCCGTCGGCTGGTGCGGACAGGTCGTCGATACCAACGGTGACGGCCGCATCACCGCTCCGCCATGGAATCGCATCACGGCTCGCGGCGAATCAATCCTCTACTCCGGTGACACGACAGGCGGCCCGGCGCCAGCTGGCCGGCCTGCAGGAGCCGGTCCTGTGACCGGTGCCGGCGGCCCTGACCCCAAACTGGACACAATGGTGAGCTTCAGCCTCTACGGCGTGGTCCCGAGCCCGGTGGACAACTCGGTCTGGGGCGTCGCGGAACGTTATCCGGGTTATCTCGTTCGTGTCGATCGCGGCAACAACCCACCGCAGTCGTGCATCACCGAGATCTACAAGGTGCCGGAGCCGGGCTACGATCCGCGCGGTGTGGACATCGACACCAACGGCGTCGTGTGGACCGCGCTCGCCGCGAGCAGCCACCTCGCCAGCTTCGATCGCCGCAAGTGCAAGGCGATCACCGGCCCGCGCAAGGTTGACGGCAGCGAGTGCCCCGAAGGCTGGACGCTCTATCAGACGACCGGACCGAAGCTCAAAGGCACGAACGTTCCGGCCGACTTCCACTATTACAACTGGGTGGATCAACACAACGTGTTAGGACTCGGGGCGAACAAACCTATAGCCAACGGGTCTAACTCCGATTCGCTGCTCGTGCTCGATCCGAACACGCGGCAGTGGACCACACTGCGCGTGCCGTACCCGCTCGGGTTCTACTCGCGCGGTCTCGACGGCCGCATCGACAACCCGAAGGGCGACTGGAAGGGTCGCGCGCTCTATGCGAACTACGGGACGCACTTCGTCTGGCACATCGAAGGCGGGAAGGGCACCAGAGGGAAGGTCGTGAAGTTCCAGGTGCGGCCCGATCCTCTGGCCAACTAATGATGAACGCAGTCGTGGCGCTGCTGCTGTTGCTGCAGGCAACAGCAGTACGCCCCGGCGTGGTCACGGGTCAGCTGCAGACGAAGGAAGGTATGCCCGCAAGGGCGATACGCATCTCCGCGCTGCCGGCCCCACCGCCCAACATCCGCCCCTCAGACGGCCAGAACTACTACGCGACTGTCCCTCCCGCGAGCACGGCGTTGAGCGACGCCCAGGGACGCTATCGGCTCGCGAACCTGGCTCCCGGCCGCTACTTCATCATCGCGAGCGTGTTTGGCTACCCCACCTACTATCCGGCAACGACGAGCGCCGATGGCGCGACAGTGATCACGGTCGGCGCTGAGGGTCCGGTGGAGGGAGTGAATTTCACCGTGCTATTGCCGCCTGGTGGAAATGTCAGTGGCCGCGTCAGCACACCGCCCACACCTAATTCCCCGGAGAAAGCGATCCTGTCAGGCTTGGAGCTTGGTGAGCTGCTCGAGACGCCCGTCGGACCGGACGGCGCGTTCACCTTCGGCCATCTTCCGAAGGGCGCGTATTTCATCAGCCTCTTTCCCACGCCGCCGGGCATGCCGTCGCGCGCGGTTCAGGTGAGCGAGACCGACGCGCGTGTCGATCTCGTGCGGCCGACGCTGCGCACCGTATCGGGCCGCATCGTCGCACCGCCCGCGGTGCTGCGGCGCGTGCTGATCGGGTTTTCCACGGAACGGAGCTACGTGACGGCGACTGCCAGCGCGGACGGCTCATTCAGCGCACAGGTGCAGCCGGCCAGTCACAGGATTGAGTTGGGCGGCCTGCCCCCCGGCTATACGCTTGGCTCGGCGCGACTCGGCGCACTGGACGTGGCAGAGGGTCTCACGGTCGGCGCGGGAGACGTCACCGGCGTGAACATCACCGTCGCTCCGCCGCCCGGGCAACGATGAAATTGACGATTGACGAAGTTCGATTGACGAATTGACCGAGGGCTCGATCGTCCATCAATACGTCAATCGTCCCTCGTCAATCGTCAATACACTCCGGCCCGCTTCATCACCGCTTCGCACTTCTGTTTGATTCGGCTGGCGACCTCGTAGGGGTCGCCCTGCTGCAGCTCCATCAGGAACAGCTCCACCGAGAGCGGTCCTGAGTACTGCTTCTCCACGAGCTTCCTCAGAATCGCGACCACAGGCGCGTTCCCGTCTCCGGGAATGACGCGCCCGTTGTTGTCGATCAGCTCGCGAGGCGTGTCGAGGATGTCCTGGAAGTGCACGTGCGCGATCTCGCCCGGTCGGATCATGTCGAGGTCTTCGAACTTGCTCATCCCGGACCAGAAGTGGAAGAAATCGAGCATCGGGCGGACGTTCGCATGCGCCGCCTCGCGAATCACGGTGAGCGATGAGCGCAGCGTCGACAGGTGCGTGGACGTTCGCGCAAACTCGATCATCGCGATCAGATTGAACTGCTTCGCGATGTCTCCTGCCTCACGGATACAACCGGGCGTGGCCTTGAAGTCGTCGGCCGTTACGCGGCGGTTGGTGATCGACGGGCAATAGATCTTCTCGAGGCCGATCGTCGCGAACTGCTCGCAGCGCCGCCGCCAGGTCTCGAGCGATGCGGCCCGCGCGTCGCCGGGGATCCAGATGTCGGGGAGCACGGCCGCCGACGACACGGGCGTGAGACCGAGGTCAGTGAGCACGCGCTTCGCCGCGGCGATGGTGTCGTTCTTCAGGAATTCGTCAAGCATCACGTCGGTGATCTCGACAAACGTGATGCCGGCTTTGGCCCAGCCTTCGAGCGACCGGCGGTAGCCGGCTGCGCGGGAGGTGTTCTGATGAATGGAGAGTGTCATTTTCCTGGATGGTCGAGGCTGGGCGAGTGCGACGTCTGCCAGAGATGCCGCGATGGTACTGACCAACAGCTCACGTCTGGAAATCATGGCATCCTCGCCGACGGCACCGCCTTGCCGTAGTAGATCGCGTTGAAGAGAAACTTGAAGGTTCCGTGCGACTGCGCGCGGAACGTGATCTCCGGCCCGAACAGCAGGACGCGTCCGCGTCCGAGCTGTGCATCGACCGCCGCCACACCTTCGTTGAGAAACGACTGACCGAGCGCCCACCCGCTCCGCAGCGGCGCCCCGCCCGAACCACGCCACGCGGCGCCGTGCCGGATCGGGCTCGAACCGGAACACCGGGCTGTTCTCGAAGAACACATCGACCTCCGGATCGAACCCGTATCCGAGCGGGGTCGTGTTGTCCACGCGCAACCGCAGGACCGATCCCGGCACGTAGAACACTTCACGCGTCAACGGCTGCTCGGCACCATTGCTGTCGATCGCCGCGAGATGATTCGTGATCGGCAAGCCCAATGCGCCACCGATCGACGAGGCGCCGCCGATAGCAATGAGCGTCCCGCCGTCCTCGACGAACTGCTTCAGCTGCGGCAACGTCCGCGCCACGCGAAATCGCGCCGGTCGTGCCGCGATACTCCGCCGGCAGCGCGGTCTGGCGCCGATACGTCGTCGAGCGCACGCGACAGGGACGCATCGCTCGTCAGGACAATCACGTCGAAGCGGCTCGCCAGATTTCCGGCATCGAGCGTCTGCGCGTAGACGACCTCGAAGGGGAACTCGTAGCGTTCGAACAGCCAGCGCGTCCACCCGCTCGGGCTCGATCCGCCGTAGCGATCCCACAGGCCGACGCGCACCGGCCGCAGTTCCAGCGCCCGCCCTTGCGGAGGCGCCGCAACGCCGGTGAACGTGAGGCCGAAGTCCATGGCCGCCTGCTGAATCAGCGTCGGCGTTCCGGCACGGCGCGGGATGTACATCGCGCCGGCTCCGTCGGCCGCGCCGCCGATTCGGCGATCGCCCGGCCAGTACACCGCCTCGCCCGCTTTCAGCAGCCGGTTGACGGCGATGAACGCGTCGTTCTGATGGTGGCTGACCAGATAGCCGGCTGGCTGCTCGACGCCGGTGACGCGTCCCGGCGGATGCGAGCACGGTGTACACACGCTCGAACGGACCGTCGAAGCCGTCGAGCACCCGATCGAACTTCACGCCCATCTGAAACGCGAGCGTCCAGCCGGCGCTGTCGTACGGCGGCGTCGGCGGTCCGCCCGGGTACGGGATGTCGTCGGGATGGTCCTGCGGCTCGAACATGTCGAGCACGTGCGGCCGGAACGCCTGCGCCGTCTTCACGACGAACGAGCCGGCGGGATAGCGTCCGGCCGTTCACCGTGAACGCAGCCGTGGCGCGATGCACGGTCACGCCGGTCTTGAGCAGCGCGTCGACGAACTTCGTCGCGGTGAGGAAATCCGGCTGATCCGCCGGCAGGATGTAGCCGCGCGGATCGCGCAGCTGCGGATCGCGCAGCTGCTCGTAGGCGCTCAGCGGCGACGCGCCGCGCGCGCCGGCGACGCTTGAGCGCGGCCAGACGCCGCGGCGAGAACGTCCACGTGTCCCGGCTGCCGCGCTCGATGGCGTTGCGCCCCATCCGGTAGACGTTGAAGAGCAGCGTCTCGCGATAGCGCGACGCGACGTCGAGCACCGCGCGATTGGCCGTCACCGAGTAGTCGATCGACTGGCGGAAGTGCCAGCGCTGCGGCGCGATCGGATACGGCAGATCGGCGCTCGGCAGCTGCGCGCTCCGGCACGAACGGAATGTCGATTGGCGTCGGGCTGCCGATCGTCTCGGTGAGCAGGCCGATCTGATTGTGGAAGTACGCGGTCGTCCGCAGCCCGCCGTTCCACCACGTCGAGTAGGTCGAGCCGCTCGCGCATCGTCACGCCGGGCTTGCCCTCGAGCGGCGAAGCGCGCGTGCATGGCCGCGCCGACCAGATCGATGCCGGCCGGAATCAGCGGATCGAAGACGTAGTTGAACGGATCGCGGAACGGCGGCGCGAACATCACCGTGCCGGGCGGTCCGGTCTGATGGTGGTCGTAGACGATCTGCGGAAACCACTCGCGGTAGAGCACGCGGTTCATGTTGATCGTCTCGGCCTGACTCGACAGGTAGAAGTCGCGGTTGTTGTCGTGGCCGACGTACTTCTGATACGCGCGCGGCAGACCGGCGAGCGTCCGCCGCAGCGGATCACGCTCGCGCATGTACCAGTTCGCCACCAGCTCGTGCCCGTCGGGGTTGGCGTGCACCGCCAGGACGATGACGTCGCGCAGGATGCGCAGCGTCTCGGCGTCGGATCGGCTGACCAGCTGATAGACCAGTTTCGATCAGCTGCTGCGCGCCGAGCACCTCGTTGGCGTGCAGGCCGCCGTCGATCCAGACGACCGCCTTGCCCTCCGCCGCGAGCGCGCGCGCCTGCTCGTCGCTCAGCCCCTCGGCGAGCGCGAGCCGGCGGGAGATGTCCCGGTAGCGATCGAGCTGCGCCAGGTTCTCGGGCGCCGAGATCACCGCCATCCACTGCGTCGCGGCCTTCCTCGGTTCGCCCGATGTCCACGAGCTGCATGCGGTCGGACTCGCGCGTCGAGCGTCTTCCAGTACTCCTCGAGCTGCGTGTAGGTGGCGAGGAAGTAGTCGTCGCCGATCGTCGGCGCCGAACTGCTGCGTCGGCGCCGTGATCGACGCCGACGCAGGCGAGTTGACCGGAGCGGCCGTCGACTGCGTGCTCGCCCGGGGAACCGGCAGGAGCAGCAGCAGCGCGACGATCAACGCGCGTTGTGCATTGAGCATTGAGCCTTGGGCATTGAGCATTGCGGGTCGGTTCAGGTCCGCAAGAGGATCGCACGGGTGTAGAGCACCTGGAAGCCAAAACGCTCGAAGGTCCGCTGCGAGATGCTGCCGGGTTCGGCGGTCGCCATGGCCAGATCGGCCCGCCCGATTGCCGCTTTCGAGCGCCTGGGCGACAATCGCCGGCTGCACGCCGCGGCGCCGGATACGCGGGCCGCGTGCCGGTGCCCGCAGATCCCGAGCACGCCGTCGGTGATCACGCTGGCCGCCGCGCCGGCCGGTTCGCCGTCGCTCCGAACGAGCTGCCGCTCGAAATCGGGGTGAATGAACTGCCGCATCGCGCGGCCGATCGGTCGAGGATGTCCGGCGGCCGGTCCGTCGGGTGGATGAGGCATCGTGTCCGGAACGGCAAAGCCCGTCGACCGTGGCGCGCAGCAAACGGCTCGTCCTCGCTAGTTCCCGGTGAGCACGTCGACCGCGCAGGCCCGCCGGCGCCGCGAAGCGATCGTCCGGCATCGCGCCGCCGAGCTCGTTCTCGAAGCCCTGCAAGCTGTAGCCGCGATGCGTGCAGCCGAGACGACGCCGGCCGACGGCCAGCGGGCACAGCTCGATCTGCACCGGGATGCTCGCGCTCGTCGTAGAACGCTTCGATGGCGTCGAGATCCTCGTCGCCGACCGGCACGCCGAGGCCGAGACCGAGCACCTTGTTCAGCGGCGAGCCCGCTGACGCACACAGCGCGCGGCCGCCGCCGACCTCGAGCGACGCGGCGCCGTCGGGCCGGCCGGCGCCGGCCGCCAACGCACAGAAGTCGATCTCGGCGCGTCGATTCGCCGCGCAGTCCAGCGTCGCCTGGAGCATTGATAGACATATAACCTCTAGTCCGATGAAAATCGCGACCTGGAACGTGAACGGCATCCGCGCGCGCCAGGCGCGAGCTGCAGGACTTCCTCGAGCGCGAGCGCCCGGACGTCCTCTGCCTGCAGGAGATCAAGGCGTCGCTCGATCAGCTGCCGGTCTGGCTGTGCGACATCGAGGGCTACTGGTGCTACTGGCACGGCGGCAAGGGCTACTCGGGCGTCGGGCTGCGCGTGCGCAAGGCGACGTGCCCGGAGTAGCCGGAGTTCCCGCATCCCGCCGTTCGACTACGAGCAGCGCATCGTCACGGTGACGCTTGCCGCGGGCGACCGTCGCGTCGATCTACGTGCCGAACGGCGGCAAGGACTTCGCCGCCAAGATGCGCTTCCTCGAGGCGATGGACGCCTACGCCGCCGAGTTCGCGGCAGCCGGGCCAGCCGCTCGTGCTGTGCGGCGACCTGAACGTGGCGCGCACCGACATGGACGTGCACCCGAAGGAGCGCAAGCCGCGGCGCCATCGGCCAGCGTGCCGGAGGAGCGCGCGCTCCTCGAGCGCATCATCGGCCGCGGGCTGGTCGACGTGCAGCGCACGCTGCACCCCGACAACGCCGAGCTGTTCACGTGGTGGGCGCCGTGGCGCAACATGAAGGCAGCGCAACATCGGCTGGCGGCTCGACTACGTGCTCGCCAGCCAGTCGCTCGCGGCTCGCGCGCTACGTCGTGCGTGGTGCAGCGCGAGTTCGGCACCAGCGACCACGGCCCGGTCGTCGCGATCTTCGACGAGCGACGTAGGGCGCGGTCCTTTCGGACCGGCCGGTCGACGGAGGTTACGACCGGCCCTACACGTCCTCGACCACCGACCAGGCCTCCGCCAGCTCCTCGCCCACCGCCAGGTGGTTGAGGATGAAGTCGGCCTGACGAAACGCCTTCGAGCAGCAGCTCGGCGATCGAGCGGCGCGCGCCGCATCGCGGCACTGGCGCGCCGCCTCGACGCGCACGAGCGCCAGCGCCGCCTCGAGCCCGCGCACGATCGTCGCGACGCCGCGTCCCTGATACGCGGTCCACGACGCGAACGCCTTGGCCGCGACATAGCGATTGAGCGGCGCGCGCACAGTCGTGCCATTCACGGCACCGACGTACTGGCCGCGAACGCCTCTCGAGCCCGTCTTCGTCGGGCTCGGGCTCGAGATCGTCCGGGACACGCACGCATCGACCTCGTCGTGCACGGCGCAGGCTGGTCGCCAGCGACGTCGTGCGGGGCGCCGTCGCACGATATCGCGCGGCAGCCGCGCACACCGCCGCGGCGCAGCGTGCGCGCCGCCCGGCCGCCAGCGCCGCAGTCGATCGCGCGTCGCGCACCAGCGTCGCCAGCGACCGACTCGGGCACGCGCTGCACGTCGGCGCACCGGCCACCATGTGCCGTTCCCACGCCGTGTAGCCGTCGAGGTCCATCAGCACGCGTGGGTGCAGCAGCGGCGGCAGATCGTCGGGCGTCGACGGTGAGGCCGTCGTAGTCGGCCGGCGGAAACGCCGGCGGGCTCGTCGACGATCTCGAGCGGCACGTCGTCGCGAAACAGCATCGACGCGGCCGTCGGACAGAAGTGCGAGAGCGTGACGAACGTGCCGCGCGCGTCGTGCACCGCCACGCGCGGAAAGTGGCGGCAGGTCGTCGGCAGCGCCGGCTCGCCGAGATCGCGATGGACGATGCACAGCCGCGAGTCGCGCTCGAAGAACACGCAGGCGCCCGCGTCGGTCGCGCTCGAAGCATCGCGGCCGCGTCCTCGGGCAGATCCGGGCTCGACGATGAACGGATCGAGGCCGCGCCGGCGTCGGCGCGACGCTGCAGACGTCCCGCTGTCGAGCGGCCTCGCTGCAGTGACCGATAGACCGGGAGTTCCACCGGCACGTCCCAGTCCACCGTGCAGCAGTCGCCCGAGTGGCGGCAGCGGTAGTCGGCGTGAATGCTCGAGCGCGAACGACATGTCTTTGACATCCAATTGATTCCTCAATGAGTTCGATCCCTGTACAGAACTATTACAGTGCGCCGGCTGCAGCCCCTGCTATCGTCTGCGCGATTTCTCTAACCGACAGCACCCAGGAGGACATTCATACGTCCATGGCGACACCGATGCTTATGTACGGGCGCAAACATCAGCAGGGCGTGAACTGGATCACCGCCATCGCGATGACCGGCGTTTCACATCGGCGCCGTTGCCGCCCTTTTCTTCATCGACTACGGGGCCATCGCTCGCCGCCTTCGTCCTCTACGTTATCGCGGGCGGCATGCTCGGCATCGGCATGGCGTACCACCGCCTGCTGACGCACCGCAGCTACAAGACCCACAAGTGGATCGAGTACTTCCTCACGATCTGCGGCACGCTCGCGCTCGAGGGCGGACCGATCTTCTGGGTCGCCACGCATCGCATCCATCATCAGAAGTCGGACCAGGAAGGCGATCCGCACACGCCGCGTGAAGGCACCTACTGGGCGCACATGGGCTGGATCCTCACGGGCGAGGGGCTGCATCACGACGCCTCGGTCCTGGCGCGCTACGTGCCCGACCTCGCGCGCGACCCCTTCCACGTCTGGCTGTCCAACTGGCACTGGATCACGAACGTCGTCGTCGGCTTCGCGCTGCTCGCGTTCGGCGGCATCCCCTACGTGCTGTGGGGCATCTTCTTCCGCACGACCTTCGGCCTGCACTGCCACCTGGCTCGTGAACTCGGCGACGCACCTCTGGGGCTCGCGCCGCTTCCAGACCCGCGACGACTCCACCAACAACTGGTGGGTGGCGCTCCTCACCTTCGGCGAGGGCTGGCACAACAACCATCACGCCCACCCGACCAGCGCCCGTCACGGCCTGGCGTGGTACGAGTTCGACCTGAACTGGATCGGCATCAGCATGCTGCAGCTGCTCGGCTCGCCTGGGACGTCAAGGTGGCGAAGATCAAGCAGCCGGTGCCGCACGAAGAGAACGACGGTGGTTCCGGCCGACGAAGCCGTCGGCGTAACGGTGACTCCAGACTCGAAACGGTCGAGACTCAGACGACTGGGACGGGGTGGAAGGCGCAGCGCCTGCCACCCCGTTCGCGCGTACACGCACACTGTCTGAGTTTTGCCTTTTGAGTTCTCGAGTTTCTAGAATCGGCGAGTGACCCGCCGCCAGAAGGCGATCGCGTTCTTCGTCGCGCTGTGCGTGCTGCTGGTCGCCGCCGCGGTCTCGCTGAACGTCGGCTGGATCTCATCAACGGCCGCCGGCATTGCGCCGCTGGTCGTTCTGGGCATCGTCCTCTTCGGCCTCATCATCGCCGGCCTGATCGTCTACACCGTGTTCCTCGTCCTCGAGATCAGGCGCAACGAGGAGCACGACAGCTTCATCAACGCCGTCACCCACGAGCTGAAGACGCCGATCGCCTCGATCCGCCTCTATCTCGAGACGCTGCAGTCGCGCGCCGTGCAGCGACGCGCAGCGCCGCGAGTTCTACGACATCATGCTGGCCGACGCCGACCGCCTGCATCACACCGTCGACCAGGTGCTCAAGGCCGGCGTCGCTGCGCGAGAAGCGCGAGACCGTCGGCGCGCGGCCCGCGTGGACATGGCGGCGCTCGCGCGCGAGTGCGTCGAGCTGGCCGTCGCTGCGGCATCACCTGCAGCCCGACGGCGATCGTGCTCGAGTCGCCCGACCGCGTCGCTCGATGGTGAGCGGCGACGCCGAGGAGCTGCGCACCGTCGCTGGCCAACCTCCTCGACAACGCGGTGAAGTACTCGGGACAGACCGTGCGCGTCACCGTGGCCGTGGCGGCGCCGGCGCCGGACACCGTCTGGGTGCGCGTGCAGGATCGCGGCGTCGGCATCCCGAAGAAGCAGCTGAAGCGCATCTTCAACCGCTTCTACCGCGTGCAGGCGCGCGGCCTGCAAGCCACGTCAAGGGCACCGGGCTCGGGCTCTACATCGTGCGCTCGATCGCGCGCGTCGCACGGCGGCCGCGTGTTCGCGCAGAGCGAGGGCGAGGGCCAGCGGCGCCACGTTCACGCTGGAGCTGCCGCGACTGCCGGCAGCCGACGCGCTGCAGTCCGCATGAGCCGAATCCTGATCGTCGAAGACGAGCAGCACATCGCCGACGGCCTCGCTTCAACCTCGAAGCCGAAGGCCACGAGGCCGTCGTCGCAGCACGACGGCGAGCAGGCGCTCGATCTGCTGCTGAAAGAGCGGCACGCCTTCGACGTCGTCGTCCTCGACGTGATGCTGCCGGGCAAGGACGGCTTCACCGTCGCCGCCGAGCTGCGCGCCGCCGAGCAGTTCGTGCCGATTCTGATGCTCACCGCGCGCGGCCGCCCCGAAGACGTGCTGAAGGGATTCGAGGCCGGCGCCGACGACTACCTGCCCAAGCCCTTCGAGCTCACGATTCTGCTCGCGCGCATTCACGGACTGCTGCGGCGGCGTCGCTGGAACGAACAGGATGCGCCGCAACCCGGCGACGCGCATGGCGACGTCTATTCATTCGCCGGCCGCACGCTCGACTTCGGCGCGATGGAGGTGCGCGCGCTCGGCAAGTCGCACCGGCTGACGCAGATGGAGTGCGACCTGCTCCGCTATCTGGTGCAGCAACGCCGGGCAGGCCGTGTCGCGCGGCGACGATTCTCGAGGACGTCTGGGGACTGCACGAGAGCACCGACACGCGGGCGATCGACAACTTCATCGTGCGGCTGCGGCGGTATCTCGAGGACCGTCCGGCGTCGCCGAAGATCCTGCTCACCGTACGCGGCGTCGGCTACAAGTTCGTCACGTCGTAGGGCCGGTCCTTCGGAGTAGGGCCGGGTCCTGTGAGTAGGGCCGGTCCTTTTGGACCCGCCTGGCGCGTCCGAAGGACCCGCCCTACAGCTCAGCCGGTAGAATGGCAGGTCATGTCTGCGAGCGACACGATCGAAGCAGAAGGGCCATCTGATCGACTCCGGCCTGCTCTCCGCCATCTTCGACAAGATCATCGAGTTCAAGGGGTCGTACGAGATTCTGACGTTCGACATCGGCCGGACCAACGACGACGCGTCGCGGATCCAGATGCGCATCACCGCGCCGGACGCGCGGCGCTCGACGATCTCCTGCAGCAGCTCACGACATTCGGCGCACATCCGGTGCGCGAGCGCGACGTCGCTGGTCAAACCGGCGGAAAAGGACCGCTGCGTCCCCGACGACTTCTATTCGACGACCAACCACCGGACCCATGTTCGCCTCGGCGGCCAGTGGGTCGAGGTCGAGAGCCAGCGCATGGACGCCGTCATCGTCGTCAGCGGGACAGACGGCCGCCTGCCGCAAGCTGCGCGACGTGAGGGCCGGCGAAGCGATCGTCTGCGGCCACGACGGCATCCGCGTGACGCCCGAGTTCCGCGAACGCGATCGGCTCGGCTTCGCCTTCATGAGCAACGACGTCTCGTCCGAGCGGCGCGTCGAGGGCAGCGTGGCGCGCATCGCGCAGATGATGCGCGACGTCAAGAGCCGCCGGCGGTCGCATCGCCGTGGTGGCCGGTCCGGTCGTCGTGCACACCGGTGGCGTCGAGCACTTCTGCCGCGCTGATCCGTCACGGTTACGTCGATGTCGTCCTGGCCGGCAATGCGCTCGCGGTCCACGACATCGAGTTCGCGCTCTCCGGCACCTCGCTCGGCATCGACCTCGTGGCCGGCGCCCCGGTCGAACAGGGGCACCGCAATCACATGGCGGCCATCAACACCATCAACCGCGCCGGCAGCATCCGGGCGGCGGTCGAGAGCGGCGTGCTGAAGTCGGGCGTCATGTACGAGTGCGTGAAGCACGGCGTCGAGTTCGTCCTGGCCGGCAGCATCCGCGACGACGGGCCGCTGCCCGAGACGATGATGGATCTGGTCGAGGCGCAGGAGCAGTATGCGGCGGCGCTGTCGAACAACGTGCAGCTGGTGCTGATGCTCTCGTCGATGCTGCACAGCATCGGCGTCGGCAACATGCTGCCGTCGTGGGTCCGCGTCGTGTGCGTCGATATCAATCCTGCCGTCGTCACCAAGCTCAGCGATCGCGGATCACAACAGACGGTCGGGGTCGTCACCGACGTCGGACTCTTTCTCCATCGGCTGGCCGAAGCGCTGCGTTAGGGTCAGACCCCGCTACGGACGCCGCGCCGACTGCCAGCGCGGCGCGGTCGTTCAGGCACTCGGCCACCCGCGTGAGCGCCTGCTCGAGACCGTCGCGCGTACGCGGCGTGCCAAGGCACAGCCGAACCGCCTTCGGATGCTGATCGCCCACCGCGAACTCAGAGGACGCATTGAGCACCACGCCGCGCGAACGCGCCTGCGCGACGAACCCATCGGACGACCATCGCGGCGGCAGCGACAACCAGAGATGATGGCTCATCGGATGCGTCTGATACCGCTCGCCGGCGAGCAGCCGCTTGGCCATGATCTGCCGAGCGGCGCCTTCGTGACGCTTCCACTCGGCGATACGCGCGGCGGTGCCGTCCTCGATCCACCCGCTCAGAAGATCGGCTCCGATCGGCGACGTGCTGATCATCGTCGTCCACACCGCGCCGGCGACCTTGTCGAGAAACGCCGGCGGCGCAACGACGCTGCCGAGCCGGAGACCCGGAAACAGACTCTTCGACAGGCTGGTGACGAAGAGCGTGCGATGCGGGATCAGCGGCGCGAGCGGTGTGCGCTCCGGCGAGAGGAATCCGTACGTATCGTCCTCGACGACGATCAGCCGGTACTTCTCCGCGATGGCCGCGATCTGGCGCCGGCGGCGCTCGGACATGACGGCGGATGTCGGGTTCTGCATCCTCGGCATGCAGTAGAGCGCGCGTGCACGAGTCGAGCGGCATGCCGTCTCGAGCGCGTCGGGACGAAGCCCCTCGGCGTCCATGGCGACGCCGCGCATCTTCAACTGCATCTGCTGGGCGATCATTCGCGCGCCGGAGTAGGTCAGGTCCTCCATGAGGAGCGTGTCACCCGGCGCGAGCACCGACGCGAGCGCCGTCGTCAGACCATGCTGCGCCCCGGCTGTCAGCACGATCTGCTCGGGGTCGGCCGGCATGCCGAGATGCTGCAGCCACGCGGCCATCGCCTGGCGATGCCGCTGATGGCCGCGCCGAGGCGCGTAGCCAAACAGCTGGGTCCACGGCAACGCGCGGCGCTGGAAGAGATGCGCGCCGAGCGTCGCGACTTCCTTGTCCGGCATCAGGAAGTTGATGCTGAGATCGAGCACGCCGTTGTCACTGCTCGTGTCGTCGTACGGCTCCTGGCCGCGGACGAACGTCCCGCGGCCGACGTGCCCGTTCGTGAGCCCGCGCCGTGCGGCCTCCGTGTAGGCGCGGGTGATCGTCGTGACGGTGACACCGAGGTGGTCGGCCAAGTCGCGGTGAGGAGGCAGCTTCGACCCGGCGCGCAGCGCCCCGCTCTGCACGTCTTCGTCGATGGCGTCGGCAATGGCCCGGTACACGGGGCCCTTACGAGACTCGAGATTCGGCAGCCACATTGTCATTACCGCAATATACGTATTGCTGCGCTAACAATCCACATGTCCTACTAACACAATCGGCGGGAACGTCCGCACGGGCTTCGGCGTCATACTCGACGAGGTGCTATTCTCAATTCATCATGGGTAAACGGATCTTTCTGTTTCTCCTCACGAACCTGGCGATTGTCCTCACGCTGACCGTCGTCGTCTCCGTGCTCGGCGTCGTCGGTCGGCTCCGACATGGGCTCGCTCGCGGTGTTCTGCCTGGTCTGGGGCATGGGCGGCGCGTTCATCTCGCTGCAGCTGTCGCGCTGGATCGCCAAGCGCGCCACTGGCGTTCATCTGATCGACGGCCGCTCCGGCGATTCTCAGCTCGACTGGCTGCACCAGACCGTCGAACGGCTGACCCGACAGGCCAACCTGCCGATGCCGGAAGTCGGCGTCTACGAGTCGGGGGAAGTGAACGCGTTCGCGACCGGCCCGAGCAAGAGCCGCAGCCTCGTCGCGGTGTCGTCCGGTCTGCTTCGCGGCATGCGGCCGGAAGAGGTCGAGGGCGTGCTCGCGCACGAGGTCGCGCACATCGCCAACGGCGACATGGTGACGATGACGCTGCTGCAGGGCGTCATGAACGCATTCGTGATGTTCTTCGCGCGCGTGATCGCCTCGGTCGTGACGCGCTCGGACGACGACCGTCGCGGCGGCGGCGGGATGTACTTCATGGTCGTCATCGTCCTGCAGATCGTGCTCGGCATCCTGGCGTCGCTCATCACCGCCTGGTTCTCGCGCTATCGTGAGTACAGGGCGGACGCTGGCGGCGCCCACCTGGCGGGCCGCGAGCGCATGCTGGGCGCGCTGCAGCGCCTGGCGGCGAACCGCGACCTCGTGGACACCAGCCATCAGGCGCTGGCCACGATGAAGATCAACGGCGTACCGGGTGGGCCCACGCTCTTCTCCACACACCCGCCGCTCGAAGCTCGCATCGCGGCGCTGCAGAATCAGCGATAACACGACGGCCGGTCCGAAAGGACCGGCCCTACACGCCGTGCAGACGACCATCATCTCGACCGACACCCTCGCCGCCCATCTCGGTCGCGACTGGGTGATCGTGGACTGCCGCTTCGATCTCCAGAACGAGCAGTGGGGGCGCGACCAGTATCTGGCCGCGCACATTCCCGGCGCGGTCTACGCCAGCCTGAGCCACGACATGGCCGGACCGAAGACCGGCAGCAACGGCCGGCATCCTCTGCCCTCGATCGAGGCTCTGAGCGCGACGCTGGGTCGCCTCGGCATCACACGCGGCACGCAGGTGGTTGCCTACGATCAGGACTCGGGCATGTACGCGAGTCGCCTGTGGTGGCTGCTTCGCTATGCCGGCCATGATGCGGTGGCGGTGCTCGACGGCGGCTGGGCGAAATGGATCCGCGAGACCCGGCCATCGCGCGGTGGTGACGAGACGCGTCCGCCGGCGACGTTCGTCGCGGCGCCGCGATCAGAGATGCGCGTCAGCGTGGACGAGGTGACTGCGCAACTCGGGAGCGCGAAGACGCTGCTCGTCGATGCGCGTGCGCCCGAACGATACGAAGGGCGCACCGAGCCCATCGACCGTGTTCCCGGCCACATTCCGGGAGCCGTCAACCGTCACTACCGATCGAATGCGGCCGAGGATTACACGCTGCTTTCTCCGCAGGAGCTGCGGGAGCAGTTCCAGAACGTGCTCGGATCGCACGAGCCGTCGCAGGCCGTCATGTATTGCGGCTCGGGCGTGACCGCCTGCCACAATGTGCTCGCGATGACACACGCGGGTCTGCCAGGGGCCCGGCTGTACCCCGGATCGTGGTCGGAGTGGTCGGCCGATCCGTCACGACCCATCGAAAAAGGTCCCACCCGCACGTAAACCCCTCGCCCCCGCACTCCGTCCAAGAAGGCCGGAGGATGATATGCGCGCCCTGTTTGTGACCGCCGTACTGCTGACCGTGACGGCCGCTGTTGTACCGCCCAGCGAGATCGCGACCGCGACCGCCGTTTCGGACTCACTCAAGAGGAATGGTGCCGTGAGGCCCGGCGCGTGGACTTCTGCGAGGTTCGCGAAGAAACGCTGAGCAGCCAGAGCACGATCGACCTCGATGCACGTGGCAACGGCGGCGTCGTGATTCGCGGATGGGACCGCAACGACGTCCAGATGCGCGCACGCGTGACCGTCCGGGACGACAGCCGCGATGCCGCCGCGCAGGTCGCGAAGCAGATACAGATCACCACAACGGGCGGACGCATCCGCGCCGACGGCCCGCGCGACCGCCGCGACCGCCGCTGGTCTCGCGACTGGGACGACGACCGCTATTGGTCCGTCGCGTACGAGCTGCAGGTGCCGCGGAAGGCAGACGTCCGTGTGGATGCCACCAACGGCGGCATCGTGGTCGAAGATGTTCGCGGTCGCATCGATGCTCACACCGTGAACGGCGGCATCGTGCTCGGCGACGTGAACGGTGACATCCGGGGCGAGACTGTCAACGGCGGCGTGCGCGCCGAACTGTCCAACGAAAAATGGGACGGACCGGGATTGGAGTTGAAAACCGTCAACGGGGGCGTCGTGCTGGCGGTGCCCAACGGATTCTCGGGCGAGCTCGACGCGCGCACGGCCAACGGAGGCATCTCCGTGGACTTCCCGATCACCGTCAGCGGGCTGATCAACAGTCGGCGCCAGATTCGAGGCACTCTGGGATCCGGCGGCGCCAGGATCAGCCTCTCCGCCGTCAACGGCGGGATTTCAATCTCGCGCAGATGAGCGGGTCCGGCTGAAGCCGGACACTACAGCGGGCTGGGCCCGGTCAAGTTACCATGGGACCTTGACCGTACGGGCCCTGCTCCTCGTCGTCTTCCTTGTCGCCGGCGTCTCGGCACAGAACGGAACCGGCTTCGATCGCGCCGCGGCACAGCGCGACACGCTCGCTCTGCTCAAAGAGCTTGTCGCGCTCGACACACAGAACCCTCCGGGCAACGAGGTCATCGTCGCGCGTCATCTCGATGGCTTTCTGCGCAACGTGCCCGGCATCGAGACGCGGATCCTCGATCCCGGCGACGGCCGCGCCAATTTCATCGCGCGCCTGCGCGCCACCAAACCGACCAAGCGCGCCGTACTGGTCATGGGCCACATGGACGTCGTCGGCGCTGACGCCGCGAAATGGACCTCGCCGCCGTTCCAGCCCACCGAACGCGACGGCTATCTGTACGGGCGCGGCACGATCGACGACAAAGGCGCGCTCGCAGCGACCGCGGTGGCCATGCGCCTGCTCGCTGCTCGCCGCGACTCGCTCGATCGCGACGTCATCCTGCTCGGCACCGCCGCGGAAGAAGGCGGCGATCAGGGCATCGGCACTGTCATCGCGAAGCATTTCGACCTGATCAAAGACGCGGAGTTCGCGCTGAACGAAGGCGGACGCGTCCGCGCGCGCAACGGCAAGGTCTTCTCGATCAACATCCAAGTCACCGAGAAGATCTCCTACGTCGTCACCGCCACGGCTCGCGGCACATCCGGCCATGGGTCGGTGCCGCTGCCGGACAATCCAATCGCGGCGTTGTCGCGAGCCCTGTCCCGCGTGCACGACTCGAAACAGCCGGCGCGAGTCGGCGACGTCACGCGCGCGTACTTCGGCGGGCTGGCCCGGGTCGAGCAGGATCCCGCCATGCGACAGGCGATGCAGACGATCGGCAGCGCCCGCTCTCAAGCCGACATCGACAAGGCTGCCGCCGTCCTGAGCCGCGACCCGGTGCACAACGCCGTGCTTCGCGATGCCGCGTCGCTGACGATGGTGAACGGCGGGATTCGGGCAAACATTATTCCGTCCGACGCAACCGCCACACTCAATGCGCGCATCCTGCCTGACAGCGACATCAGAGCCTTCATTGCCGACCTGAATCGGATCGGCGGCGAGAAGCAAGTGACCTTTGCGATTCAGCGCGAGCCGCAGAAGGCACCGCCGGTCTCGGGCACAAAGACGCCGCTCTATCTGGCGATGGAATCGGTCGGTACGGCCATGGCTCCGGACGCCGCCGTCGTGCCGATGCTGTCGACCGGCGCGACCGACGGCGCCGCGCTGCGCGCCGCAGGCATTCCCACGTACGGGATTCTGCCCCTGCCACTCGAGCAGGTCGACGAGCTCCGCATGCACGCGGACAACGAGCGCGTGCCGGTGTCATCATTGGGCTGGGGCACCGAGTATCTCTACCGCGTGCTCGCGACCGTCGCGACGCGGTAGATACCAGAGCAGTGACGATTGACGAAGTTCGATTGACGGATCTCGCATAGTCGGTTTCACGTCAATTCGTCGAGCGTCCCTCGTCAATCGTCGATTCCACACAGCGACTCACCTGTGACATCCACCACACCCGAGCACTCTCCCTCCGTCTGGGAGACTGTCAAGGAAGCCGTACGCGGCTCTCACCAGGACTACACCAAGGCGCCGATCGGGCGGGCCGTCGTGCTGCTCGCCGTGCCGATGGTGCTCGAGATGCTCATGGAGTCGGTGTTCGTCGTCGCCGACGTGTTCTTTGTCGGTCGTCTCGGCGCCGACGCGGTAGCGACCGTGGGCATCACCGAGTCGTGGATGACGATCATGTATGCGCTGGCGATCGGCCTGTCGATCGGCGGGGCAGCCACGGTGGCGCGGCGTATCGGTGAGAAGGACCCCGACGGTGCGGCCAAGGCGGCGGTCCAGTCGATCATTCTCGGCCTGGTTGCGGCGGCGCTCTTCGGCACCATCGGCTCGATCTTCGGCCCGCGGATGCTCGCCCTGATGGGCGCGAGCGAGGATGTCCTGCGCACTGGCTCGACGTTCTCCCGGGTGATGCTGGGTGGCAGCGGCACGGTCGTGATGCTGTTCCTGATCAACGCCGTCTTCCGCGGCGCAGGCGACGCGGCGATCGCGATGCGCGTGTTGTGGTTCGCCAATGCGATCAACGTCATCCTCGGGCCATGTCTGATCTTCGGCATCGGACCGTTTCCCGAACTCGGCGTGGCTGGCGCCGCGGTGGGAACCACCATCGGGCGGGGCAGCGGTGTGCTGTATCAGCTGTATCACCTGACGCGGCGCGGCGGACGCATCGAAATCCACGCCCGCCATTGGCGGTTCGATCTCGACGTGATGCGCACGATTCTCCGCATCTCGGGAACCGCCACGTTTCAGAACTTCGTGAATACGGCGTCGTGGATGGGCCTGGTGCGCATCCTCACCGGCTTCGGCAGTGCGGCGGTGGCCGGCAACACGATCGGCATTCGCATCATCCTGTTTGCGCTGTTGCCGTCGTTTGGCGTGGCCAACGCCGCGGCGACGCTGGTCGGCCAGAACCTCGGCGCCGGCAAGCCCGATCGCGCCGAGGCGGCGGCCTGGAAAGCCGGCCTCTACAACACGATCTTTCTTGGCGGGGTGGGCCTGATCTTTCTCATCTTCGCCCCGTTCATCGTCAGCTTCTTTAGTAACGACCCCGAGGTCGCCCGCTACGGCGTCAACTGCCTGCGCATCGTCTCGGCGGGATTCCTCTTCTACGGGTACGCGATGGTGCTGACCGCCGCCTTCAACGGCGCCGGCGACACCCGAACGCCGACGCTGATCTCCATCGCCTGTTTCTGGGCCTGGGAGATTCCCCTCGCCTGGGCGCTCGCTGTCCCACTCGGTTTCGGGCCGACCGGCGTCTTCATCGCCGTCACCGTCGCGTTCACGACGATGTCGGCGGTGAGTGCGTGGTTGTTTACGAAAGGAACCTGGAAGGAGAAGCGAGTCTAGGGCCGAACGGTGACCGTGAACCCATCCTGATTCGGCGCGGCGTACTGCCGGTGCTGGCGGACTCTCGAATACGGGATGGTCACCAGCGTTTGATACTCGCCCTCGGGCTGCGGATGAATCTGCAGCGTCATCTCCTCGCTCGCCGTGGACAGGGCACGAGCCACATCAGACTTCGCGAATCCGATCACGAACACATCACCGCTCGGGAGCTTGTGTGTCTCGTAGCTGCGATACCGGCGTACCGCGAAGAGCGGCGCTCCAGTCAATCCCGGCGAATACGTGTATCCGTAGACGCCGCCGGGAAGGTTGCTCACGCTCGTGCCCTCTTCCGGAGACGACACGAGGCGAACCTGATGGGCGATTCGCAGCGCTTCCTGGTCGGCGGTGTCCTTGGTGTCGGTATAAACAACTCGGCTCATTGGGGAGTGATTCTATATCGTTCACGCTTCCAGGTTCTCGCTTCTCGGTTCGCGTGCAGGTTCAGGGTTCGGTTCGGGGTTCCGGGTTCGGGTTCGCGGTTCGTGCGTACATGCCCTGCCGGCGGGTCTTCGTGAATCGCTACGGCTCGGAGCCAACCTGACGCCAATGCGTCGATTTCGCCCTGGCACTCAGCCTGCTCGCGCCGCTCGCGACAGACTTCAAGAAACGGAGACAGCTCGAAGACTCGGTCGCCGGACCGCCCGTGCGGAGCGGTGAACCGAACCCCGAACCCCGAACCAGCGAACCCTGAACCGAACCAGAACTTGAACACGAACTGAGCACCGAGAACCCGGAAGAGTGAACGACAGATCTCTTCACGCGTTCGTTCCAACCTGACAGGCCACTCCCGTTCCCCCGATGCCGCAGTAGCCATCGGGATTCTTGTGCAAGGTACTGCTGGTGATAGTCCTCGGCGTAGTAGAACGGCGGAGCCTCGAGGATCTCGGTCGTGATCCGGCCGTAGCCGGCAGCGGTCAGCCGATCCTGATACGAACGCGCGCGACGCTTCGGCGGTCTTCTTCTGCTCGGGCGTCGAGGTGTAGATCGCGGAACGATACTGCGTGCCGACATCGTTGCCCTGACGCATGCCCTGCGTCGGATCGTGGTTCTCCCAGAACAGCTGTCAGCATCGCGTCGTAGCTCGTCACCTTCGGATCGAAGACCACGAGCACGACCTCGGTGTGCCCGGTCATGCCTGAGCACACTTCCTTGTACGTCGGGTTCGGCGTGTAGCCTCCGGCGTAGCCGACCGCGGTTGAGTAGACGCCCGGCGCCTGCCAGAACTTGCGCTCCGCACCCCAGAAGCACCCCATGCCGAACACCACCTGCTCGAGGCCGGCCGGGAACGGCGGCGTGATGCGCGCACCGTTGACGGCGTGGTGCTCGGGCACCGGCATCGGCGTCTGACGGCCGGGCAGCGCCTGATCGGGACGCGGCAGACGGAGATTCATCGGACTGCTGAACATCATGCCAGCTTCAGTCGCAGCATGCGTGCCATGCCGAACCTGCCCCGGGAGCCAGACCGACGTGCGCATCGCCTAAGATGCCCGAAGTGAGCACGGAGTTTCAATCCACTGAGCGGCGGCGACCTCTGCCAGAGGAAGGTCCGCTCTCCATCGTCTTCGAAGACCAGTGGATGATCGTGCTCGACAAGCCGCCAGGTATTGTCGTTCATCCCACCTACAAGAACTGGTCGGGCACGCTGCTCAACAGCGTGCTGTGGCGCGTACGCGAGCGCGTCGGCGCTCAGCCCGGCATCCTCACCCGGCTCGACAAGGACACCTCGGGTCTCGTCGTGATGGCGCTCACGCCTGATGTGCATGCGGCGATGCAGCGCGATCAGACTGCTGGACGGGTCCAGAAGGAATACCTCGCCGTCGTGCAGGGAACGCCCGAGCCGGCCACCGGTACCATCGCGCTTCCGCTCGGACGAGATCTCGCCGATCGACGGCGAGTCGTCGTCACCGAGGCCGGCGCGCCGAGCGAGACGCGGTACGAGGTGATCGCCAGGCTTCACGACAACGTCTCCCTGCGTGCGCTGCGAGCTGGTCACCGGACGCACGCATCAGATTCGCGTGCATCTGGCGTCCCGCGGCTGGCCGATTGTCGGCGACGCGTCGTACGGCGTCACCGGCGCGGCGATCGCGCGCCAGGCCCTTCACGCCTGGCGCGTGCGGCTTCCCGCATCCGATCACTCGACAACCGATCGAGCTCGAAGCCCCGATCCCGCGCGACATGCGCTCCGCTCATCGACGCGTAGCGGCGACGCATGCGTCGCCCTGGCCTTGCTTCAGAACTTCACGTTGTAGAGCAGCTTGAAGTTCCTCCCCATCTCCGGCGTCAGGTCTTTGATGAGCGACAGGTGATTGCGGTACAGCTCGTTGGTCGCGTTGTCGAGCCGCGCCGTGATCGTGTTCGTCGCCTTGCCGGTCATGAACGAGTACGAGCTGAAGAGACGAAGCAGCTGGTAGCCGTCCGTCGGCGTTTCGGTCGGAAACAACCGGTCCTGTGTCGCCGTCGCCGTCACCTCGCCGCCGGCCTGGAACGCGTTGCGCTGATAGCGGAGCCCGCCGCGGAACCGCAGCGGCGGAATCCGCGGCAGCGGCTCGTCGGTGTCCTTGAGCGTGCCGCGGACGTAGTCGAGCCCGAGCTCCACCGCGATGCCCGACGTCCGAGCTGGAAATCGGCGTGCGATTCGATGCCCTGCAGGATGCTGTCGGCGGCGATGTTCTCGACGATCGGGAACTCGTCGGTGACGACCGGCTCCTCGTCGATGCCGCGCCCGGGGAATCGGGCCGCGAACTCCGGCAGCCGCTGCTCGAACTCGGCCTCCGTCATCGGCGCCCGGAAGACGTAGTCGCTGATGTCGTTGCGGAAATACGTGACCTCGCCGGACGCGCGCGCCGATCGCCAGCGCAGTGCGACGTCGAAGCCGAGCGCGTGCTCCGGATTCAGGTCCGGGTTGCCGACCTCGAACGCGAAGTTGCCAGGATGCGGCCCGAAGTAGAACAGCTCCTCGAGCGCCGGGTTGCGCGCCGCGCGCGCCAGGCTGAGCGCGACGGTCACGCGATCGTTCGCCGCCGCAGGACGCAGCAGCAGGCCGAGCGATCCCGAACCGGTCGTGAAGCTGCGGTCGCGTCTCGCCGTCCGGCTCGTACCGCGTGTGATCGACGCGTCCGCCGAACTGGAACGTGACGTGCGGCCAGGTGACTTCCTCGTAGAGGAACGCCGCGAAGCCACGCTGATCGACCGCCGGCGACAGCGCCTCTTCGCCGACCGCGTCGAACGCGCGATTGAGGAACCAGCCGCCGACGCTGCCCTTCAACCGGCCGACGGCCCGATGCGATCCCATCACCTCGACCTCGGCGGTGTTGTTCGTGAAGGCGGTGCCGACCTCGTCGCCTTCGAGCTCGTCGTGCTTGTAGCGGCGCACCGCGAGCGTCGCCCGGTACGAATCGATCGCGCCCGTCAGTCCGCTGCGCACCCGCGCGCAGCGAGAACGCGTGGCGCCGCGGCGTGAGCTGCACCTGGCCGTCCTCGACGACGGGAATGCCGTACTTCGTGTCGTCGTAGCCGTAGCTGCCGCCGAAGTAGCCCTTCGCGCCGGTCCACGACAGGCCGACGTTGCCGAAGCCGTTCCGCGACTGCGAGTTGTCGAGATCGCCTTCCGGCGTCGCGACGTCGCCCGATCGACGGCCGCCGCCGCCGGCATGCAGCGCGAACGTGCCGTTGCCGACGTGCACGTCGCCCGCGGCCGCCGCCTTCGTTCGCGGCCGATGCCGAGATCGAACGTGAAGTTGCCGCTGGCGCCCATCATCGGCTTGCGTCGGGATCTCGTCGGTGATCACGTTCACCAGACCGCCGATGGCGTTGGCGCCGTACAGCAGCGTGGCCGGACCGCGCACCACCTCGATCCGCTGTGCCGCGGCCGGATTGATTGGCACGCCGTGATCGCCGGACTGGCTCGACAGATCGCCGATGCGCTGCCCGTCCTGCAGAATCAGCACGCGGTCGCCGTCGAGTCCGCGCACGACCGGACGCGCCGGCGCCGGACCGAAGCTGCGCGACGCGACACCGGGCTGACTCTCGAGCGTCGCGCCCAGCGACATCTCGAGCTGCTTCGACAGCTCCTGCCCCGCCAGCACCGACGTCGGCTGAAAGGACTCGAACTGACTGCGCGCATCGGGACCGACCGAGAGCACTTCCTCGAAGTGCAGCTCCGGATCGACGGTCACGTCGACCGGCTTGGCCGCCCGCGGCAGCCGCGACCTCGGTGCGTCGCGACGAATACCCCTGCGCGCGCACCGACAGGTGATACGACCCGGGCGGCACGTTGTCGAACGTGAACGTGCCATCGGGGCCTGACGTCACCTCACGCTTCAACTCTTCGATGCGTGACGGTGGCGCCGGCAATCGGATCGCCGCTCAGGGAATTGACTAATCGTCCGGACAGCTGCGTGCCGGCTTGCGCGGCGAGGTGCGGCGACATCGCCACGGCCATCGCAAGCACGACGCACGCAGGCAGAAACCCACGTACATGCATGAATGCATCTCCACAATCAACGAAATTGGCTTTCCGCGTTCCGTCAGGAACGCGAGCTACACGTCGAGAGATGGAGACGACGGCGGGGCGCGAAGCGGAGGCTGCGCCGCGAAGAACGCCTGCGGCGAGCGACGATGTCAACGAGGATTCGGACCGTTGCGCTCGACGGCCGGGGTGAGATGATGCGCGATGTTCGTCGACGGCCGGACGATGCGCGTCCAGTGACAGAGGACGCAGTGCAGCGGGCGATCGTCGTGCGAGGTGTCGGCGCGGCCGACGCTGTGCGCCGACGGATCGTGCGGCACGACGACCGCGCAGAGCGCGTCGTGGCAGTCGTCCTGGTGCGGCATGGCCGACCAGACGCTGAGCGTGACCAGCGAGACCAGCGCGGCCGCGGACAACCGACCGTGCCCGCGCGCGGAACCACTGCAGCATCAGACATCCAGACTGACATCCGCGCGCGAGGTGTCAAGACGACTTGCGGCGCCGCGAGCGCTCGGCGGAAGGCGGCGCGGCACGCAGTTGGCTAATATCGAAGCGTGCGCGTGCACCAGCAGGTCAGGACGGGCCAAATCACCGCGCCGACGAGGCGATGCGAGCGCGCCGGGCTTACTGGCGGCGAAAGATCCTTTCCTCGTTGGTAACGAGCGCGCTGGCCGTCGCGGCGTCGACCTGCGGCGGCGGCTCATCGGGAAGTCGCCTCGACCGGACCATCCCCCGGTCCGACGCCGCCTCCTCCGGTCGACCCGCCGATCATCCGCATCGCGGCGACCGGCGCCGACCCGCGGCAGCTGATCGTCGCGCGTCGGCGAGCGCGTCACGTTCATCAACAACGACGTGCAGCCGCACGACATCGCCGGCGGTCCCGATCCGGCGACTCCCGATTGCCGCGAGATCGATGCGGTGGGCTTCCTCGCGCCGGGACAGAGCCGTCAGACGGCGCCGTTGCCTGTGGCCCGCACGTGTGACTATCACGACCATCAGAACCATGCGCCCATCTTCACCGGCCGCATTGTCATTCGCTGAGCGGGTGCGCAGCGCTGCGCAACGGTTGCGTGCGGTCGTTGCTGCTCGCCTGCGGGCTGAACGCCGCCGCACATGCGCAAACAACGCACGATCACGCAGCCGACCTCGGCCGCGGCAACGACGCACTGGCAGTGGACGGTCGAGGGAACGCGTGTTCTTCGGCTTCAACTACCAGTACCGGAAGTTCACGCGACTTCTCGGCGTGGGAGTCGCAGAACTGGCTGATGGCCGGCGGCACGCGACGGATGCGGATCGGGCACGTTCGCGGCGTCGACGATGCTGTCGCTCGAGCCGTGGACGCTCAAGGACATCGGATCGCCGCAGGCGTTTCAAACCGGCGAGACGTTCCGCAGCGCGCCGCTCATCGACTACCAGCATCCGCACGATCTGATCATGGGCCTCGGCGCCGGGCTACGACGTGCCCTGGCGGCGCGTGACGTGGCAGCTTCTCCGGCGCCATCGTCGGGCACGCCGGCGTTCGGACCGCTGGTCTTCATGCATCGTCCGTCGGCGGCCGACAATCCGCAGGCGCCGCTCGCGCATCACTACTCGACTCCGATGCACATCACACCTGGCGTCGTCACTGCTGGTGTGACCGCTCGAGAGTGGACGCTCGAGGGCTCGCTGGTTCAGAGGTCGCGAGCCGGACGAGAACCGGACCGACCTCGATCTCGGCCCGCTCGACTCGTACTCGGTGCGGCTCGGCTGGGCGCGCGGCGCGTGGAGCGCGCAGGCGTCGGGCGCAGAGCTCACCATGCCCGAGGCGAGTCACGCCGTACGACGCCAAGAAGCTGTCGGCGTCGGTCGAGCTACGACGCAGCCCGAATCAGCGTCTCGCGTGGACCGCCGCGTTCGGACAGAACCGCGAGATTCACGGCAACCTCGAGGCCTATCTGCTCGAGGGACGGATGCAGCTCGCGGCCGCGCGACGCCGTCTACGCGCGCGTCGAGTCGGTCGCCAAGAGCATTCTCGATGCCGGGTTCCATCCGCCCGGCACCTTTCATCGTCATCGCCAGTCGCAGGTCGGCGCGCTCACGATCGGCTACGTCCGCGATCTCTGGACGACTCAGCGACGCGCGGTTCGGGGTCGGCGGCGACGTGACCGGCTATCTCGTCCCGGACAATCTGCGCGAGGCGTACGGCGCGCCGGTCTCGTTCCACGTGTTTCTGCGCTATCGGCGGGGACCACGCCGGTCGTGCGGCCGTGACGCACGTGCATTAGGATCACGAGACAGCCATGTCGATTACGCGCCGGAAGTTCATTCAGGGCGCCGCTGCGTCCGCTGCACTCATTCCGCTCGTCGTTCGCGCCGAGCAGGCGGCGCCGGATCCGGCGCTGCGGCTGTTCCGGCACGGCGTGGCGAGCGGCGATCCGCTGACCGATCGCGTGATCCTGTGGACGCGCGTCACGCCGCCGCCGACGCGCAGCGCCACCGGCCCGATCGACGTGCAGTGGGCAGATCGCGTCGGACGAGAGGCTGCAGCAGGTCGTCGCCCGCGGCACGGCGCAGGCGGCGATGCGAGCGCGACTTCACCGTCAAGGTGGACGCCGGGAGTCTCGCAGCCGGGTCGCACGTACTACTACGCGTTCACGGCCGGCGGCGAGCGATCGCCGATCGGCCGCACGAAGACGCTGCCGGAACGCGCTGATCGGCTGCGCGTTCGCCTCGGTGTCCTGCTCGAACTACCCCGCCGGCTACTTCAACGTCTATCGCTGTCTCGCGAACCGTGCCGATCTCGACGCGGTGATTCACCTCGGCGACTACATCTACGAGTTCGCCAACGGGCGCTACGGCGACGGCTCGGCGTCCGGCCGCGTGCCGCTGCCGGCCGGCGAAGCCGTCGACGCTCGAGGACTACCGCAACCGCTACGCGACCTATCGCAGCGACGTCGACCTGCAGGACGCGCATCGCCTGCATCCGTTCATCGTCGTCTGGGACGATCACGAGTCGGCCAACGATGCCTGGTCCGGCGGCGCCGGGAATCACGACTCAGTCGAAGGGCGACTGGGCGCACGCGTCTGGCCGCGGCATATCGCGCGTATCTCGAGTGGATGCCGATCCGCGAATCGAGCGACACCGGCGATCCATCTGTATCGCTCGTTCCGCTTCGGCGACCTGGCCGATCTGGTCATGCTCGACACGCGTGGTCTGCGCGACGCAGCAGGCGCTCGGCACCGACGCCAAGACGCTCGCCGATCCGACGCGCTCGCTGCTCGGCGCGGCGCAGGAGGCATGGTTGTTCGATCAGCTGCGCAGCGTCGCAGCGAGCGGGATCGCGGTGGCGCCTCCTCGGCCAGCAGATCCTGTTCACGCCGCTCTCGCCTCCCGGGTTCCCGGTGCGCGAACCCCGATGTGTGGGACGGCTACGCACCGGCGCGGAATCGCGTCTTCGACCTGCTCGCCAGCGAGAAGATCACCGACGTCGCGATTCTCACCGGCGACATCCACAGCTCGTGGGCGATGGACGTGCCGCGGAATCCGTGGACCGGCTACGACCCCACGACCGGCGCCGGGTCGGTCGCGGTCGAGCTCGTGACGCCGGCGATCAGCTCGCCACCGTTCTTCGCCTCGGCCGAACTGCGTGAACGCGCCGCCAAGCTTCGGCCGCTGGCCCGGCATCTGAAGTTCCTCGAGGGCGAGCAGAACGGCTACACGCTGCTCGACGTGACGCGCGAACGTCATCCAGGCCGAGTGGTATCACGTGCCGACAGTCGCGCAGCGCTCGGATACCGAAAGCAAGGCCGCGAGCTTCGTCTGCGAGCGCGGCTCGTCGCGGCTGTCGCCTGCGTGATCGTTTCCTCATGGGCCGCCTGAAGGCGGCCCCTACAGCGGTCACCCGAACACGCGCCTGAGCTCTCGAACTGTCCATCGCCATCCGACCACCGACGTGAGGAGCAGCACGGCGCTGGCGATGACCACCGCATCGACGGCGGCGCGCACGCGCGGCAGGTGCAGCCAGCGGCGCAGCAGCGTCAGCAGCGGAATCACCAGCAGCGCCGGCGTGATCATCGCCAGCCACGCGGCGACCGCGCCGGGCCAGCCGCCGGCGAAGTAGCCGATCGCCACGACGTACGCGCCCACCGGACCCGGCGCCGAGCGTCCGATCACCACCGCCTGACTGAGCTCCTCGTCGGTGATGACGCCGTGCGTCACCACGAAGTCCTGCCGGATCTGCGGCAGCGATCCCATGCCCGCGAACGACGTCACGGTCGCCTTGAGCAGCAGCAGATACAGCGCGACGATGCTCATCGATCGACCTCGGCGACCGGCGGCGCCGCCGGGCGAGGCCATCACCACGCCGAACACCGCCGCCACGAGCAGGATGCGTATCGGCGTCACGCGCATCAGCACCAGCGCCACGACGATGGCGGCGATGATGCCGGTGCGAATCGCGTTCGTCCCTTTCACGTAGGGACGCAGCAGATTCCAGGCGGCCAGGAGCACGAGCACCGTCGCGACGATGAGCGCGACGGCGATCACCGCGCGCACGATCGGATGCTCGATCGACCGCGCCAGCGTCGCGCTGAGCAGGGCGATGAGCACCGAGGCCGGGACCGACGCCGCGGCGAGCGCGACGAGCGCTCCGCGCCAGTGCGCCGAGCTGCCAGCCGAGCGCGACGCAGTAGGCGAGGATGTTCGTGCCGGGCGTCAGCGCGCGAGACGGCGACGAACAGCGCGTGGCCCTCGTCGGTCATCCAGCCGCGCGCGCCGAGCGTCGGCGCAGCAGCTCCATCGACGCCATGACCGCCGAGCGTGCGATTGACGTCGTAGAACACCAGCCAGGAGATGCCGCGAAGCGAGGGCGTGTCGAATCGCACCTGTCTGTCGTGTCCGGCTTGAGTCGGACCGTCTCTGTTCCCATCAGCTGGACCTCGCCAGACACCGCGGATTCACGAGCTCCTCGTGCCGCCGCGCGAACTCGTGCAGCGGCAGCTCCGGCAGCGTCCCGTAGTCGTCGGTGCCGCTGAAGCTCCACGGCCAGGCGCCCGCGTACCCTGCGTCCACGGCGAACTCGAGATACTCGTCGAGTCGTCCGCTCGGGATGCGACACGCCGGGAGGATGCCGGCGTGCGCCGTCAGCCGGGAAACTCTCCGAGCACGACGCGCTTGCGCACGCCGAGTGTCGACGACCGGCCTGCCGAAGACGTCGGCGTCGCGCTCCGGATGCTTCAGATCCGGATACGAGTGCAGCTGGAGGAAATCGAGCTCCAGCGCGGGATCGTCCCACGCCCACAGATTGTGCAGGCGCGCACAGCCGATCGTCGTCAGGGCGCGGTATGCGCGTGGACCATCTGCACTCACACGCGTGACGAGCTCCGCCAGCACGTGCGAACGGCAGCGGACGCGACACGCGCGAGCTGAGATCGCGCTCCCATTCCTCGACGACGAAGTCCGGCTCATTCATGAACTCGACGGCGAAGATCTGCGCGGCGAGATCGGCGCGCTCACCGCTGCGTGCCGTAGCGGCGCAGCAGCGGCTCGAACACGCCGCGCAGCAGCGACTCGCGGCCGATCCGTCGCGCAGCAGCACGTTCGAACGGCCATCCGGCAGACGCGACCTCGAAGAGCGCGCCGGTCGCCGGATCGGCAATCGTCTCGCGTGACGCCTTCGAACATCCATCGGTGATCGAGCAGCACGAGATCGAGTCGGATGCCCGCGTCTCGAGCGATCTCGAGCGCGGCGTCGAGGTCGGTGAACAGATAGCGAATCGGTGACCGGTCGGCAGACCGCGATCGTCGTAGAGAATGCCGCTGCGGCCGTCGCCGAAGACGAACCACCGCGCCACGGTGAAGCCGAGCGCCGCCATGCGCGCGAAGTCGCGCCGCGACCGCCGCGCGCCGCGTCGACACGCCGAGATGCGATCCCCACACGTTGGCGCCGAAGTCCAGTCGCGTAGAAGACCGTCGTCCCGTCAGTCGACCACGGGTAGTTACACCCGTGCCAGAACGTTTCAATGCTCAATGCTCAATGCTCAATGCCGAATGCTCAATGCCGAATGCTCAATGGTCAATGTCAAGATGGCTTGGCCAGCCCATTGCTTATGTCATGAATGAAAAACGACTGACACCCAGTGGAAAACCCTACGACATCCACGAGCGTCTGTTGGAATTCGCCTGCGACATCGTGCGAGCAGTGCAGTTCCTGCACAGTCGAGGCCCTATCGCTCGCGCATTTTCTTATCAGTTGCTTTCAGCGGGAACGTCCGCCGGCGCGAACGCTGAAGAAGCCGACGGCGCATCGAGTCACGACGACTTCATCGCCAAGAACCGCATCGCGTTGAAGGAGGCGAAAGAAACCCGATTCCGCCTTCGCGTGTGCCGCCGCTGCGATTTACTCGACGCGCGCTTCGATCGCGCTCGTCAGTGAATCAGACGAACTGGTTCGAATCCTCGCCACAGATCGTTCATAACGCGCTGCGCAACAGGAACAAACGCCGCAGGTCGGACCGCGAGAAGTCGAACGACGAACCGTGAACGCCGAACCCTGAACCCATTCTGCATTGAGCATTCGTGCATTGAGCATTGAGCATTGCGACCTTGTCGTTCAGCGCGCCTCCATCGTGGTCACGTATTTGTCGAGCAGCGCGCGCTCGGCGCCTTTGTACGCGAGCGAATACTTGCGCATCTTCGCGCGATCGACGTTCGAGAGCACCTGGCCGCCGCGGAACACCTCGTACTGCGACGTGATCGCGGCCAGCAGCATGTCCTGATCGGTCGCGTGCCGCTCGAGATACTTGTCCGCCACGGGCAGCGCTTCGGCGAACCGCCCGGTCATCGCGTAGGCCATCGCCAGGCGTCTGGCGATTTCGTCGTTGGCCGGATCCGCGATCGTAGGCAGGCTTGAGCACGTCGATGGCCGACGCCGGCTGTCCGTCGCGAAGCCGCGCGTCGGCGACCATCGTGTAGACGACCGCCGGCCGCGGCTCGGTGCCGAGCGCGATCTGCCACACACCCGCGGCATCACGGTCGCGTCCGACCGACGGCGATACATCGCGCCCAGATAGAACGCCGCCGGGAAGAAATCACGCCGCGGACCGGCCGCCAGCTGCAGCTGCGTCGCGGCCTGATCGAGCTGCCCCTTGCGCGAACAGATCGACGCCGCGCAGGAACGCCGCCACCGTCTGATCGCCGGCGGTCAGCGCCTCGAGCGCCGCCGGGCCGTATCGGCCGGCGCGCGCCTCGACCATCGCGTCCTTCAGCGTCGGCGATCGCTTCTCCACCATGTCGAGCAGCTGCGTGAGCAGCTCGCCCTTCATCGACGCCCGCCGTGTCGAACTTCGGCAGCGACGAGGCAAACGAGAGCGACGCCGCCGTCACCGCCGTCGGCGCCACGGTCCGCGCGCCGGCGGCGCGCTCGAGCACGAACGGCCGCACCAGCACGCCAACCGCCTTGCCGTCGCGGGTGATCTGCGCGCGGGCGACGTAGCGGCCCGGCGGCAGCGCCTGCGCCGGCATGACGCCGGTCGCCACGCGCCACGTCGGCTGCCTGCCCGGTCGCGAGCTGCGCCGGCAGCGACGCGAGCGCCGGCGAGTCCTGGTTGTCGGCGATCTCGAACGTCACCGTGGCGCCTGTTCCACGTGGCCTCCGCGTTGGAATACAACTCGATGTACGCCGCCAGCCGGTCGTCGACGACGTACGGCTCGACCTCGGTGCGCAAGCCCCTGTCCCGACGCGCGGCAGATTTCCGACGATCAGATCGCCCATCGCCAGCGACTCGCCCGCCATCTTCCACGCGTTCACGTCGCGGACGACGCTCCCGCGCCGCCCGTCGGCGTCGACCACGCCGAATCGCAGCGAGTAGATCCCCGGATCGAGCGACGACGCCGCCGACGAAGTGCAGCGGCTCGTTCGGACTACCCGCGCCGGGCGACAGCGTCGCCTTGCGTCACGAAACTTCCCGCCACCTGATTCGCATCGTCGATGACGATGTAGCCGACGGTGAAGGGCGCCGGCTTGGCGCCCGGCGCACCGACCTGCGCCGACGACGGTGAGACGGACTTTCTGACTGGCCGGATCCTGCTGCGCGAACGTCGTCACGCGCACCGGCAGACCCGGACACCGGGAACGGCGACGACAGCGCGTCGCGAAGATGATCCTCGGCCGATCGCTTCTTGAGCGTCGGCGACAGCACGAAGGCCTGACGCGAGCGGATCGTGACGTTCTGACGCCGGACCTCGACGTCGATGCGATGGCGGTCGCCCTTGCTGTCGCTCGGCCGCTGCTCGACGCCGAGGATGTACGAGGCGGAGATCTCCGACGCCAGTCGATCGAAGATCGGCTCGCCCGTGCCCGCGATGTGGAACAGGCTGCCGCGCGACATCGTCGCCAGCGCCTCGAGACCCGTCACTTGAATACGGCGATCCTGCAGCTCGGTCGGCGGCTGCTCGGAGATCGTGACGTCGCCGCGCTGCAGGTCGACGAGCATGACGTTGATCGAGGTGCGCGCCATGCCGGCAATCTGCACGATCGAACGCAGCTCGCTGGTGTCGTCGACGGCCAGGCCTTCGGAAATCAGGATCAGCGACTTGGGACCGTCGATGTAGGCGAGGCGCTCGAGGATCTGGCGCAGGCCGATCAGCGACTGGTCGGCGTCCTCGCGAACGTTGCGCGCGATCTGCGACGACTCGGAGATGATGTCGCGCTCGCACTGCGCCCGCTGCTGCGGATCGGTCGAGCGGCATTCGCGGTTCATCACCGCGACGAGCGTCAGCTGATCGCGCTTCTCCTCGATCGCGATCGCTTCGGACACGCCGATGTTGTACTGACCGGCGGTGGTGCGCGGCTGCTGGCCGATGAGCCCCTGCATCGCCAGCTTCAGCCGCAGCTTGTCGTTCGTGAAGCTGACGCGCGGTCCCGGCTCGGGATAGGTGATGAACGCGATCTGATCGAGCGGGCTCAGGCGATCGAGGAATCGCTGCGCGGCGGCCATGATCGGCCGCAGCGATCCGGGCCTGATGTTGATCTGATCGACGGCGATGATGATCTGCCGGCCGTTCGGCGGCGTGAGGTTGCTCGTGAAGAACGTCTCGCTCTTGTCGGCGACCTGCTTCTTCGCCGCTTCGACATCGACCTTGACCAGCTCGGCCGAGACGACGCGGCGAACCTCGCCGTCGATCTTCACCGCGAAGTCCGGCGCGCGGAGATCCTCGACCGGACGTCCATTGCGATCGACGACCGCGACGTCGATCGCGACGAGATCGACGCCGGTGCGGAACGTCGGTCCCTGGACCGGGTCGGCGTCTGAGCTGGCCGGCGGCGTCTGAGGTGCTGGAGCGTTTGCGGTGTCTGCTGGCGCCTGAGTCGTCTGGAGGCTGGCCCTGACGGGGCTCTGGCGCGGCCACGACCGCCAGCGCGGCGACCGAAAGCAGGGCGGCGAGCAGGGACTTCATAAGCGCGGATCCTACGCCGATCCGAGTGCCCGATGCGCAATGCTCGATGCCAGTGCGCAATGCCCAATGCCCAGCGATCACAGATAGCCGAGCTCGAGCGCCTTGAGCACGGCGCGGGTGCGGTCGCGCACGCCGAGCTTCGACAGAATGCTCGAGGCGTGGTTCTTGACCGTGCCCTCGGCCGTGCCGAGCGCCTCGGCGATCTCGCGGTTGCTGTAGCCGCCGGCCATCAGCCGCAGCACCTCGATCTCGCGCTTGGTCAGCGGATCCGGAGGGCTGAGCGCGTCGAAGTCGCGCGGCACGTGCTCGAGCCCGCGCAGCACACGCTCGGTGATCGCCGGCCTGATCACCGTGCCGCCGGCGGCCACGGCGCGGATCGCATCGGTCAGCTGCTCGAGCGACACGTCCTTCAGCAGATACCCGCGTGCGCCGGCCTTCACCGCCTCGAGCAGCGCCTCGTCATCGTCGAACGTCGTGAGCAGAATCGTCGGCGGCAGCGCGTTCGCGGACTGCAGCTCGCGCAGCACGTCGAGCCCGCCCTTCCTGCGGCATGCGCACGTCGAGCAGCACGACGTCGGGACGCTCGCGCGCGATGACCGCGATGCCGTCCTCGCCGTCTGACGCTTCCGCGACGATCGCGATGTCGCCGGCGAGCTCGAGCAGCGACCGGATGCCCTGACGGACCAGCGTCTGATCGTCCACGAGGACGACGCGAATCATGACGTGGCCGTCGGCGGCGGCATGAAGCCGTGCACCTCGAACCCGCGTCCGTCGCCGCCGCGGAACTCGACGCGGCCGCCGAGCTGCCTCGAATCGCTCGCGCATGCCGGTGAGTCCGTTGCCGGGCTGCGATCGCCTTGGCGCCGCGGCCATCGTCGCGCGCGTGGATGCGCGATGCCGTCGGTGTCGCGAGCTCGAGCGTGATCCACAGGTTGCGCGCCGACGCGTGGCGCGTCGTGTTGGTGATGATCTCCTGCACGCACCTCAGCAGCGCATCGGCGCGTGCCTCGTCCTCGATCGTCGAGGACGTCCGGCAGCTCGAGATGGATCGGCAGTGCGCTCGGCGCGGCGGCGAGCGTCTCGAATCGCCTGCGCCAGATCGAATCGGCTGCTGGCTCGCAGCTCGCTGACCACGTCGCGGACGTCGCTGAGCAGCAGACGCGTGATGGCGTGCGCCTGCCGCACGTGCTCGGCGGCCTTGCCGTCGGTGAGCCGCGATGCGACGTCGAGCTGCAGGCTGAGTGCGGTCAGGTGATGGCCGAGCGTGTCGTGGAGATCGCGCGAGATGCGCAGCCGCTCGGCGTCGCGGCTGCTCTCCGCGAGCAGCGCGCGCGTCGCGAGCAGCTGCGCGTTGCGCGCGCGTCAGCTCCTCGCGAGCGTCGCGTTCACGCGACGTGAGCGACGCGGTGACGAACGCAAACAGCTGGAAGCCGCCAAACGCACCGGCGATCGCCCACGCCAGCACCGGATTCACCAACGCGAATCCGATGACGTGCGAGCGCGAGCGTCTGCACGATGATCCAGGCCGCTGCCACCCGCGGCGGGAACTTCGTCCAGTTGTCCGGCGACGACGACGAGCGTCCCGGCCGGAAAGACGTCGGGCGCGGTGCTGGTCATCGCCAGCCCCGCGCCGGCCTGCAGTGCGAGCAGACGCGCGGCGGACCGGTCGTTCGCTGCCAGATGCCTGGACGGTCGAGACACATCAGACCGAATGCCAGGCCAAACAACGGAAAGGCGATCGCCCAGACGATCATCCCGCCGGCGCTCATGTTGCCGTTGACGATTCTGAGGAGCGTCGGCAGACCCGACACGAGCCACGTCACGAATCCGGCGACGGTGAGCCAGCGCTCGATGCGCATCGCGTCGCCATTGTATTGGTCGGCGGTCGCGGCGGACGGGTGTGCCGGAAGTCATGGACGGCGGTCGTGACCTCCGGCACATGCGGAGCCGACGACGAGTGGCCCACACTGGTTCCCGAAGAGCGCAGGCTTCAGCCTGCGCGAGTCCCAAGGAGGACGCGATGAAGGGAACGTATCGATTCGCTCGTGAAGTCGCGATCGTGCTGACGCTGGCGCTCGTGATCTTCAGCCCCGGCGCGCTCGTGCTCCTGGCGCAGGCACCGCCGCCGCAGGGTCCGCCGGCCGGAATGCCCGATCTGATTGGCATGCTCAAGGCGACGCCCGGCGTGCTTGGTGTCGATGCGGCCAGACCATGAGCGGCAAGCAGGTCATCTTCGCCTGGTTCGAGAACAAGAAGGCCGCGCTGAACTGGTACTACAGCGAGGGTCACCAGAAGTTGGTCAAGACACTCGCATCCGGCGGCAATCCTGGTCGCACGCCGATGGCCGATGTTCCCGATGACGGCAACCCGATTCTCGCGATCGCGTCGATCACGCTGAGCAAGCAGCCGCAGGTCTCAGGCGTGCAGTTGCCCGTCTCGCAGATCGCAATCGAGCTCTACGCGCCGCTGCCCGGTGGACTCGCCGCAGGCGGCCGCTTCGCGCCGAGCAGGTGAAGGTGAAGGGGCTTGGTGGAGGTGCCTATGGCACCGAAGTAAGTGCAAAAGTCAAAATGCAAAATGCAAATCGTGTCTGCGACTGTTTGCATTTTGAATTTTGCATTTTGCATTACACGCCGTAGATCTCCGGATCCCACTTCAAGCCGAGCTCCCCTGGCGGGGCCATGTAACCGGCCAGCGCTGACGCCGCGACGATCGCCGGGCTGGCGAGGTAGCCCTCGCCGCCGACGCCCATCCGGTTCTGCCAGTTGCGATTGAACGTCGTGATCGCGCGCTGTCCCGGCTGCAGCGCGTCCGGGCCCTGGCCGAAACAGGGGCCACACCACGACTGCCGGATCTCGCCGCCGACCGATCGAAAGACGTCGGCGACCGACTCGCCGCCGAGACGCGGATCGGCGCGCTCGATCTGGCGCGCCGACGCCGCCCGACCCGGGAAACACGACGAGCGGCCGCGCCGCTGCGTCGAGAGTCCGGCTCGCCGCGCGTGAAAGATCACGAGCGCGGCCTGCAGCAGATCGTCGTAGCTGCCGTTGGTGCACGATCCGATGAGCGCCTTGTCGAACTGAATCCGCTCGCGCGCGACGTCATCCGCCGGGATACGCATTGCCCGGGCTGAACGGCTTGGCAATCATCGGCGCGACATCGCCGAGCGACAGCTCCTCGTCGATCTCGTACCGCGCGTCTCGCCCGGGCTCACCGGCGGATACGGCAGGTCGCCCAAGACCCTTCGCGCGCATACCACGCGCGCGTGATCTCGTCGGCCGCGAAGATGCCGTTCAGCGCTTCGGCCTCGGCCATCATGTTGGCGATCGTGTTGCGATAGGCGATCGGCAGCTGCCGATCGCGATCGACGAACTCGACCGACATGCCCTGCGACTGCTTCGTGCCCCAGCGGCGCAGCAGCTCGAGCACGATGTCCTTGCCGCTGACCCACGGCTCGAGCGCGCCGCTGAACACGACGCGACGCGCGCGCGCGAGCGTGAAGTAGATGTAGCCCGTCGCCCAGCCGAACCCGAGCGTGGTCGAACCCACGCCCATGCCGACCGCGCCATACGCGCCGTACGCGCGGCTGTGTGAGTCGGCGCCAGGAATGAATTGACCTGGCAGCACGAGACCCTGCTCGGGAAAGTAGAAGTGAAAGATGCCGTCGCCGGGCGTCGCGTAGTACGGCGGCTTCAGCCCCTGCTCGCGCGCGAACGCCCGGCCGATCCCGGTCTGCTTGTCATCGTCTTCGCGGCCGGTGAAGACGAAGTGGTCGTTGGCGATCGCCGCCTGCCGCGGATAGATACGCGCCGCGCGTGATCTGGTTGAACGTGTGAATGGCAAACGGCGCCGTGCCGTCGGATGCCGGCAGGAGATCGGCGTACACGCGCAGCGTGTCGCCCGGCTTCAGCGACGCGCTGGTCCTTGTCCACGCGATGCGCCCAGACGATCTGCTCGGTCGTCGTCAGGTGTCGCGCGACCGCGTCGTCCGGGAAACTCGATCGAGCGGCTGCACGATCGATCGAGGCGCGGAACTCGCGACGGCCGGCGGCGACGATGCCGCCCGTCCTGCGAAGCTCGTCTTCCTTCGGCGTCAGCGGCTTCGGATCGTAGGTCTTGCCCTGTGTGATGTTCGTGATCTGCCGCGACTCGGGATCGAACGAGAACTCGTCCCCGTCCCGGGCATCGGCAACTGCCTCAGGACTCTGGACGACGTGCAGCCCGAGATTCAGCGCGTTGCGGCGGAAGATGTCCCCCATGTTGTCGCCGCAGATGATCACCATCTCGAGCCCGACTTCTTCGGCGACCGCCTTCAAGCCGGCCGGGCTCATTTCGCGCGACGACCCGATCGCGAACCGATCGCCGGCGATGACGAACGTCTCGCCGCGATGGACGCGGGCGCGAAAGTCCGGCATCAGGTAGCGAAACGCGCCAGCCTTCCATCGCTCGTCGAGCGTTTCGAGCGTTTCGGACACGCAGTCGGCGGCCGGCGTGATCTGGTCGGTGTCGATGGCGTCGCGCTTCCTGCCGTACTTGGTGCCGGCAAGGGTCGGATCCCAGAAAATCAGGGCCTTGCCACGGATGAGGCGTTTTTGCGCATTCGGCGACCTCGGCCTGATCGGCCGTTCGCCAGATCCTGAACGGTCCCGCCTGGCCTGAGGGTTGCACCACGGATTATGTGCATTTCAGGCCGATCTTAGCGCTGTTACATCCGTTTGATATGATGCCGATCCCGCGTTCGCCCGGGATCACAAATCCCATGACTCTTCCGCGCGATACGGTCGTCGAACCTCGGCAGCAGGCCGATCGCCGCTCGCCGCGGCGTCGGTCGTCGGCGCGGCCGCGTTGCGTGTGGCGTGCCCGCGCCGGAGCTCGAATCGACGGACCTGAAGAACCCGGCGCTCTACATCAATCGCGAGCTCAGCTGGCTGGAGTTCAACGAGCGGGTGCTCGCGCAGGCGCGCGACCAGTCGCATCCGCTGCTCGAGCGGGTGAAGTTCTTCGGCATCACCGGGACCAACCTCGACGAGTTCTTCATGATCCGCGTCTCGACGACGCTGAAGAAGATCCGCGAGGAAGATCGAGGACGTCGCGCCCGACGGCTACAACACCGAGCAGCAGCTCGACGCGATGCGGCAGCGCGCGCGGCAGATGCTGCAGGATCAGGCCACGGTGTGGAACGAGCTGCGTCAGCTCCTGGCCGCCGAGAAGATCTCGCTGCTCGAGCGCGACGAATGGACGCCGGAGATGCGCGAACATCTGACCGGCTACTTCTCGCGCGAGATCTGCCCGGTGCTCACGCCGCTGGCGTTCGATCCGGGCCATCCGTTTCCGTTCATCTCGAACCTGAGCAAGAACTTCGCGGTGGTCGTCCGCCACGGCGGCCGGACCAAGTTCGCGCGCGTGAAGGTGCCCGACACGCTGCCGCGGTTCATCGCCATTCCTGAGCCGCTGTCCGCGCCCGGCACGCTCACACGTTCGTGTTCCTCGAGGACGTGATCCGCGCCAACATCCACGAGCTCTTCCCCGGCACGCAGGTCAAGGGCGCGCACCTCTTCCGGATCATCCGCGACGCCGACCTCGAGATCGAGGAGGACGAGGCCGACGATCTGCTCGAGAGCATCGACCGCAGCCTCAAGCAGCTCCGCCGCGGCGCCATCGCGCTGCTGCACGTCGAAGCCGACATCCCGACGCGTGTCCTGAACATCCTCGTCGAGAACTTCGAGGTCACCGACGATGTGGTGCAGCGGACGAACGATCGACTGGGCTTCGGCGACTGGTCGCAGCTGACGCGCATTCACCGGCCCGAGCTGAAGGACGCCGCCGTTCTCGCCGCGCAGCCTGTGGCGCGCCGACGAGGACCCGGAAGCGATCTTCGACTGGATCCGCTACCAGGACGTCCTCGTCCATCATCCGTTCGAGTCCTTCGGGTCGGTCGAGACGTTCCTGCGCGCCGCGGTCCAGGATCCGCACGTCATCGCGATCAAGATGACGCTGTACCGCATTGGCCCCAACTCGCCGCTGATTCCGCTGCTCATCGCCGCGGCCGAGGCCGGCAAGCAGGTGGCGGTGCTCGTCGAGCTCAAGGCGCGATTCGACGAGCGCAACAACATCCTCTGGGCGCGGCGGCTGGAGTCGCACGGCATCCACGTGGTCTACGGCTTTGCCGAGCTGAAGACGCACGCCAAGCTCTGTCTGGTGGTCCGGCAGGAAGCCGACGGCGTGCAGCGCTACGTGCACACCGGCACCGGCAACTACAACCCGGAGACGGCGAAGGTCTACACGGACCTCGGGCTGTTCACCGCCGATCCGGACATCGTCGCCGACGTCTCGGACATCTTCAACTACCTGACCGGCTACTCGAATCAGCGGGAGTTCCGCGGCCTGCTCGTGGCGCCGGTGCAGCTGCGCAACCGGCTCACCGAGCTGATCGAGCGCGAGGCCGAGCACGCCCGCAGCGCGCGACCGGCCCGCATCGTCATCAAGGTCAACTCGGTCACCGACGACCAGATGATCCGGGTGCTCTATCGCGCCTCGCAGGCCGGCGTGCCGATCGACCTCATCGTCCGCGGCATCTGCAGCCTGCGTCCCGGCATTCCCGGCATCAGCGACAACATCCGCGTCCGCTCCATCGTCGGGCGTTTTCTGGAGCACTCACGCATTTACTGGTTCCAGAACGGCGGGCAGGAGGAGATGTTCATCGGCAGCGCCGACCTGATGGAGCGCAATCTCGACCGCCGCGTCGAAACGCTGGCCTCGATCCGCGATCCGGAGATCCTCGAGCACCTGCGCGACGTCGTCCTCGGCGCCTACCTGCGCGACACCGATCGCGCGATGGTGCTCGACTCGAGCGGGCGATACGAGCGGCCGGCCGACTCGACCGAGCGGTTCAACGCGCAGCAGTTCCTGCTGAAGAACTACACCGAAGCGAACGAGTAGCCGTAGTGTCCGGCTTCAGCCGGAGCGTAGCGCGTGCAGCCAGACCGCGTGCTATAAGACGTCTGCATTCGTATGCGACGCTTCATCGCACTCGACGATCACTCGCGCTGCTGTCCTGGCAGCGTTTCCACGACAATCGTCTTGGCCCAGCGTGGCGGCGGCGCAGCCGCGTCCGCCCGCCGCTCCGGCGCCTCGCTGGCCGGATGGCCGCATCAACCTCGGCGCGCCGCTGGGCGAGAACGGCGTCTGGGAGCGGCGCAACGAGCACCTCGTCATCAATCCGAAGTCGTATCAGGCGGACGCGACGAAGACCGCGCGCGTGCACATCGATCAGGTGCCGCTGCAGCCGTGGGCGCGTGAGCTGACCAACTACCGTCACGCCATCTCGCTCGCCAGCGAGCCGTACACGCGCTGCAAGCCCGCCGGGGGCCCGCGTCAGTTCATGTCGCCGTACGGGCTCGAGATCGTGGAGATGCCCGAGCTCAAGCTCATCTTCATCTTCAACATCTCGAACGCGATGAGCTATCGCACGGATCTACATGGACGGCCGCAGCCATCCGAAGGACCTCGTGCCGACCTACCTCGGTCACTCGGTCGGCCGCTGGGAGGGCGACACGCTGGTCATCGACTCGGTCGGCTTCAGCGAGAACGCCTGGATGAACCGCGACGGCCTGCCGCACACGTCGCAGCTGCACCTGGTCGAGCGGCTGACGCGCACGAACTTCGAGACACTGAACTACGAGGTGACGATCGACGATCCCGGCGCCTACACCGCGCCGTGGACGAGCGGCTACACGCTCGGGTGGTCGAAGGGGCTCGACCTGTTCGAATACGTGTGCCAGGAGAACAACATCTCGCCTGAGTCGATGGGCGGCGATGCGCTGACCAGCCGAATCGTGCCCTGAAGGCTGGTTGGTGGTTCGGTGGTTCGTCGTCACGACGCTTCGAGAACTCCGGTAGATAGCGCACCACACCGCTGATTCCCGGCGAGCGCGCCGGCGTCGAGCTCGATAGCCATGAAGGCTTCTGGCGGCGACGGAAACTCGCAGATCAGACCGAAGGTGTGCGCGGGAACGAAGCCGAATCGCGGGTAGTACTCGGGATGTCCGAGCACGACGACAGCAGCGTAGCCACGTTCGCCGGCACTCGTCCAAGACCCGCGCGTATCAGCTGACCGCCGATCCCCGAGCGCTGATGCTCCGGCCGCACAGCCATCGGCGCCAGGCCGGCGATGCGCCGATCGACTGGTGGCTCGAGAGTCACTGGCGTGAAGAGAATGTGGCCGACGACCTGCCCGTCGATCGTGGCAACGAGCGACAGGTAGTCGTCGGAGCTCCGCAGCGCATCGACGAGACGGCTTCGAGCGGCGACTCGAAGGCCGAGTTCGTTCGTTTCGTGAATGGCTGGCGCATCGCCCGGCTGCTCGAATCGCACGGACATCGGCAATCAACAATCACCAATCAACAACGAATCGCCAATCAACGATCAGCAATCAACAATGCGTCATCGAGGCCTGGCGTCCGAGAAAGGCAATCGGCGTCGCGGCGACCAGGATCGCGACAACGACCACGAAGGCGAGCGGGCCGATCGGCCACAGCACCGCCAGCAGGACGCGCGTCGGCAGCGGTGCATCAGTGCGCCACAGGCCCACGGCCACACCGGCCAGATAGATCGCCAGCAGCCGTGTTCATGCCTTCGCGACCGCGTCGATCTGCGGCAGGTGATTGCGCTCGTGCCCGGCCGCCCACGCCATCATCCAGTTCACGTCGAGCACGCCGAATTCGGGATGCGTGAACGTCTTCGCCCGCTGCGCCGGCGTCAGCGATCGGCACAGCGCGAGATTCATGCCGCCGCAGCGCGACGTACGTAGTCGAGCGCGGCCAGCGCCGGCTGGCTGACGACTCGTTCGCCATCCAGTCGTCCTGCTCGAACGGCTGGACGACGTAGTTGGCCTGGGCCAGCGCAAGCGCAGACGGTTGGCAAAGACCATCTCGATCGTGCGCCAGATGGGTCAGCACCTGGCGCGCCGTCCACTTGCCCGGCGCGTGCGATCTGTTCGTCCTTCTCGCGCGGCCAGCCGCGCACGAGCGCCTCGATCCGCTTCGGCGTGTCCTCGAGACACTGCAGGACGTCGAGACCGTCCACGTACTTGCCGTAGGGATTCGCAGTCATGTAATGCAAAATGCAAAATTCAACATGCCAATATTGCAGATCAGTCCAGTGCCCGTCTTGTGCAGCCCCACTCTGCATTTTGCATTTTGCATCTTGAATTCCAAAGTGCTGCGAGAACTCCCTCCACTGCTGAAACTCGCCGGCCCGGTCATCCTTGCCGAGATTGGCTGGATGGTGATGGGCATCGTCGACACGATGATGGTCGGCCCGCTCGGCCCCGCGGCGATCGGCGCGGCCGGACTGGGCAGCGGTGTGTTCACCGCGATCGCCATCTTCGGCATGGGCCTGATGCTCGGCCTCGATGCGCTACGTGTCGCAGGCGCACGGCGCCGGCGACGAGGCCGAATGCCGCCGCTGGCTGCACAGCGGCGTCTGGCTCGCGGCGATCGTCGCGTCCGCTGATCGATCGGGCTGACGTGGCTGCTCTACGCCGTCGCTCGACGCGTGGGGGCTGCATCCGGAGATTCGCGTGCTGGTCGGACCGTATCTCCGCGGCCTCTCGTTCGGCGCGCTGCCGCTGCTCTTCTACGCCGCGTTCCGGCGCTATCTGCAGGGCATGCACCTGGTGCGGCCGATCATGTTCGCGCTGGTGACCGCCAACGTCATCAACGCCGATCGCCAACTGGATCCTCATCTACGGACATCTGGGCGTGCCGGCGCTCGGCGTCGAGGGCTCGGCGTGGGCCACGACGCTGGCGCGGACGTGGATGGCCGGTTTCCTGCTGGTGGCGATTCAGCTCGAGCATCGGCGTCGTCTCGATCGACAGCCGCACGTGCCCTGGTCGCTGGATGTCGGCCGCATCAAGCGACTCGTCGCGCTCGGGATTTCCGGCCGCGTCGCAGGTCACGCTGGAGGTCGGCGTATTCGCCGCCGCGACGGCGCTGGCCGGCAAGCTCGATCCGGTGTCGTCGGGCTCGCACCAGATCGCGCTCAACATCGCCGCGCTGGCGTTCATGGTGCCGCTCGGCCTGTCGTCGGCCGGCGCGGTGCGCGTCGGCCATGCGATCGGCGCGCGCGACGAACCGCGCGCGGTCCTCGCCGGCTGGACGGCGCTGGCGACCGGCGGTGTGATCATGGCGCTCGATCGGGCTCGTGCTTGTTCCTGTGGCCGGTCGCTGCTCATCTCGGCGTTCACCACCGACCAGCGCGTCATCGACATCGGCGTGCGTCTGCTGGCGATTGCGGCGGCGTTTCAGCTCTTCGACGGCACGCAGGCCGTCGTCACCGGCGTACTGCGCGGCATCGGCGAGACGCGCAGTCCGATGATCATCAACGTCATCGGTCACTGGGTCTTCGGCCTGCCGGTCGGCTACGCGCTGTGCTTCTGGTATGCGTGGGGCGTACTCGGGTCTGTGGATCGGCTTGTCGATCGGCTTGATCTTCACCGCGCTGGTACTCACTGCCGTCTGGTGGAAGACAGGCTCAGCGAATGCTCATGCGTGAACGACGCCACTGTCACTTTTTCTCGAATCAGTTCTTCTCGACGCTGTCGCGCCAGCGCGGGAAGGGCGACTCGGTCCGACAGCTCTGTCGACGAACTGCAGTGGGAAGACCCTGGCACGCCGGAGGCGCTCGCCGACCGGTGGATCGCGTGAGCTCGACGCCAACGGCGTCGCGCCGCGCGGCGTTGATCGCCAGCGTGCCCGGCGACGAAGGCGTCGGTCGCTGCGGCGATCGCACGCCATCCGATCGCGCTTCGTCGGATTCTTCATGCTCGATCCCTCTGGCAGCGACGCCGTCGAACGCACGCGGCGCGCCGATCGGAGAGTTGGGGCTGCGGGGACTGTGCCTCTTTCCGGCCATGCATCACGTGCCGCTCGACCGACAGCCGCGTGCAGCAGGTCGTCGAGATCGCCGCGGCGCACCCGGGAACGGCGGTGTTCGTCCATTGCGGCGTCCTGTCGGTCGGCGTCAGGCGCAAGCTCGGTCTGCCCAGCAGATTCGATCTGCGGCTTGGCGATCCGCTCGGCGTCGCGCGACTGGCGCTCGCCTACCCCGCACCTGCCGTTCATCATTCCGCACTTCGGTGCCGGGATGTTTCGCGAGGCGCTGATGGCGGCGGACACGTGTCCGAACATCCATCTCGACACGTCGAGCTCGAACAGCTGGATCCGCTACACGCCGGGCCTGACGCTCGACGCAGTCTTCAAGACCGCGTTAGACGGTCGCCGGCGCTCGACGTCTGCTCTTCGGCACCGACTCGTCCTTCTTTCCGCGCGGCTGGCAGCGCGGGATCTACGACGGCGCAGAACGACGCGCTCACCGCGATTGGTGTGCCGGCCGACCGATCAGGCCCTGATCCTCGGCGGCAATTTCGAGCGGATCTTCGCTCCCTAACTCCCAACGCCCAACTGCCAACGCCCAACCACTCCCAAACACCAGCTCCCAATAGCTCGGATCGTTGGGAATTGGGAGTTGGAAGTGGTTGGGAGTTGGGACTTGGGAGTGGGGAATTGATATAGCCAGGTGCCGTGCGCCGCCGTCTAAAGGCGCGTGGCTCAGACTCTCGGGAACTTTCCTGTCGTTCCCCGCAATCACGGGTCGAATGCAGGATGCGGCTCCGTCCTCGGACAGTCGACCTGATGCGGCGCACGGCCGCCGGCGACCGCGAGGCATTCGCAACGCTCTACCGGACGCATCACGCCACCGTCTACCGCTTCGCCCGGCTGATGACCGGCTCGACGACGATCGCCGAGGACATCGTCCAGGAGGTGTTCCTGGCCCTGATGCGCGACGCCTCCCGCTACGACCCGGCACGGGCGTCGCTGACGACCTATCTCTACGGATCGGCGAGGCATCACACGCGCCGGCGGCTGCTGCGCGATCGCTTGCTCGTCCGGCTCGACGACCAGGCCGATCTCTGTCTGCCGGCGACGTCGGCCAGGTCGCCGACGAACTGATCAAGCAACGCGACGTGCAGCACCTGCGCCGCGCGATCGTCCGTCTGCCGGCGCGGTATCGCGAAGTGATCGTGCTTGTGCGACCTGCAGGACGTCAGCTACGCCGATGCGGCGCAGGCGCTCGGCTGCGCGCATCGGCACCGTTCGATCGCGTCTGCACCGCGCCCGGCATCTGCTCGCCGACAAGCTGCAGCGCGGGCTCGCCTGCGTAGACATGGCGCGGCAGCCGGCCATCAAGTGTGAAGCGTGAGGTGCGAGGTATGAAGCACTCCGAACGAGGCGACGACCGTCTCACGCGAGCGCTGCAGATGCTGGCCGAGATCGAAGCCGCGAGCTCGACGTCGTCTCGCGTCGAAACCGCGGTGATGGCGCGCTGGGATGCCGAGCACGACCAGCGCCAGCGGGCACGAGCGCGGACCAGACGTTCGTGCGCGGAGCGACGACGGTCGCAGCGGGGATCACGCTCGTCGGCGGGCTGGCGTGGCAGCGCGACGCGCAGCGAAACGGTCCGGCTCAAGCCGGACACTACGGACACGGTCCGGCTCAAGCCGGACACGACGTACACGACCGTCGCCGTTGTCGGCGGTCCGCTCATGGCCGACGAGCCGATTCGCGTCGTGCGGATGCGGGTCGCGCGATCGGTGCTCGGCGAGCTGGGCATTCCCTCGTCGGCACAGCGCGGCGCAGCGCTGGCAGAGACAGTGGACATCGACGTGCTCGTCGGTGAAGACGGCGTCGCGCGCGGCGTGCGCGTGCCAATCAGCGAGTTGTAGAGGCGGGTCGTAGAGGCGGGTCTTCAGACCCGCCTGGGGAGACAGCAGCATGTATCGACACATCGGAATTCTGTTATTGCGGCGCCGTGCTGATCGCACCAGCCGCGGCCTCCGCTCAAGGCGGTGGACGCGGTACGGCGGTGTTCCACGTCGGCACGACCGAGATCGTCAACGTCGAGCCGATGGACAACGTGCCGGCGATCGCCGGCGCGCCATTCACTGCCGACGCGGTCACCGAGTTCACCCAGATGCTCTCGGACGGCAACCGCATCGAACGCCGCTTCAGCACGTCGCTTGCGCGCGACGGCAAGGGCCGCACCCGCAGCGAGCAGGACGTCGCGATGCTGGGTCCGCTGGTCGTGCTGCAGAACGGCAAGGGCATGAACTGGACGGCGGGCCAGCCCGTCGCCACCACACATGGTGAGCCGCCTCGCTTCACGGTCATCACTGATCCGGTCGACGGCGTCACCTACACGCTCGACGAGCGGACGAAGGAAGCGCGGCGCAACCCGTCGAAGATCTCGGCGCTGCAGGCTCTCGAAGTGAAGAAGATCAACGACAAGCTGGTCAACGTCAGGCCGGGCAGCAGGCGCCAACTGCGCTGCATCGTCGAATCGCTCGGCACGCGCCAGATCGAAGGCGTCAGCGCCGAAGGCACGCGGATCGACGACGACGATTCCGGCCGGGCAGATCGGCAATCTGAATCCGATCAACATCGTGACCGAGCGATGGTTCTCGAAGGAACTGCAGATGGCCGTGCTCATCACGCGGCGCGACCCGCGCTCGGGCGACACGGTCTATCGCCTGACGAACATCGTCCGCGCCGAGCCGCCGCCCGATCTCTTCACCGTCCCGTCTGACTATCGCATCGTCGATCTGCGGAAGCAGCGTCGAGCAGATGAAGCTGCATCTGGAAACGGCGGCGAAGAAGTTCGACAAGGCAAAGACGGGCCAGGAATAGGCTCGTCCAACGGATCCAGGCCGGTCCGAAAGGACCGGCCCTACGGAATACAATCGCTCGGATGAAGGCGATTGTCGTCAGAGAGTTTGGTGCGCCCGATGTGATGAAGCTCGAGGACGTGTCCGACCCGGCACCCGGGCCCGGACAGATCCTCATTCGCGTCCACGCCGTCGGCGTCAATCCCGTCGAGACCTACATCCGCGCCGGCACCTACGCGCGCAAACCCAACCTGCCCTACACGCCGGGCTCTGACGTCGGCGGCACCGATCGAGAAGATCGGCTCCGACGTCGACCGGCGTTCAAGCCCGGCGATCGCGTCTACACGCAGGGCGCCTCAGGCGGCTATGCGCAGCTGATCGTCTGCGACGAAGCGCTGGCGCATCCGCTGCCGGCGCGCGTGTCCTTCGCGCAAGGCGCTGCGCTCGGCGTGCCGTATTCGACGGCGTGGCGTGCGCTCTTCATGCGCGCCCGCGCCCGTGCCGGTGAAACGCTGCTGGTGCACGGCGCGAGCGGCGGTGTCGGCACCGCCGCCGTGGAGCTCGGACGCTCGCACGGTCTGCGCGTGATCGGCACCGCCGGCACTGCCGAGGGAGTGGCAGCTGGCGCGCGAGCACGGCGCACATCACGTGCTCAATCATCGCGACGCAGACTATCTGCAGCAGGTGCTGCCGCTGACCGGCGACGCCGGCGTGGACGTCGTGCTCGAGATGCTCGCCAACGTCAATCTCGATCAGGATCTCGACGTCCTCGCTCGCAACGGCCGCGTCGTCGTCATCGGCAATCGCGGCCGCGTCGAGATCGATCCGCGCAAGGCCATGGCGCGCGACGGCGCGATTCTCGGCATGACGCTCTTCAACGCCACGCCGGACGAGTTGCGCGAGATTCACGCCGGGCTCGTGGCCGGCCTCGAGAACGGCACACTGAATCCCGTCGTCGGCAAGGAGTTCCCGCTCGCCGAGGCGGCGAAGGCGCACGTCGCGGTGATGGAGTCCGGCGCCTACGGAAAGATCGTGCTGGTGCCTTAGATCTCGTCAACTCCCAAATCCCAACTGCCAACGCCCAACCACCCCCAGGTCCCAACTCCCAACCCGCCGCATCGTTCGGCGGCACTTTCGCTTGGGGGTTAGCAGTTGGGCGTTGGGAGTGGCTGGGAGTTGGGAATTGGCGGTTGGGAATTGAATCTCTCCCCAAATGTGGGAGTTGACAGCCAGCTGCCACAGCGATAAAACCGCCCACGACAACTGATATCGCAAATAGTTTCGGCTCTCGCATTTATCGGCCATCACCCGTGTCGATCAGAAGGAGTGTCTCATGCGTCTCGAGTGCCGTCTAGCGCTGATTGTCCTCGTGGCCTGGCTCATGCCGGTTCTTGCGTCCGCCCAGGGATCGATCACCGGCGCGGTCCGCGATACCTCGGGGGCTGTGCTGCCGGGCGTCGTCGTCGAGGCGTCGAGCCCGGCGCTGATCGAGAAAGTCCGATCGGCTGTGACCGATAGCTCCGGGCAGTACCGCATCGAAGACCTGCGCCCGGGATCCTACGTAGTCACGTTCACGCTGACTGGATTCAGTGCGGTCAGACGTGAAGGGATCGAGCTGTCCGGCTCGATTGCGGCGCAGGTGAACGCCGAGCTGCGCGTGGGCGCCCTCGAAGAGACGATCACCGTCAAAGGCGAGTCGCCGATCGTTGACGTCGTGAACGCGAAACAACAGAGCGTGCTCGACAACGAAGTCGTCGCCGCCATTCCGACGGCGCGGCTCTACCACAGTCTGGTCACGCTCGTACCGGGCGTGTCCCTCTCGGGCAGCCAGGATGTCGGCGGTCTCGCCGGCCCACTGACGGTGACGTTCGCGATGCGAGGCGGCCCTGGCAACGAAGGACGCCTCACCGTGGACGGCCTGTCGCTCGGCGCGTCGCTCAACGGCACGGGTGTTTCCTACACGGTGGCCGACGTCGGCAACGCGCAGGAAGTCGTCTTCTCGACCGCGGGTGGTCTTGGCGAAGCCGAGAATGCGGGGCCGGCGATGAACCTGGTGCCGCGTCAGGGCGGCAACCGGCTCTCGGGAAACTTCTTCGGGAACTGGGCCAACGGGTCGATGCAGAGCAACAACTTCAGCGACGAGATCCGGCGTGCCGGCCTCCGCGCGCCGAACGCGCTGTCGCGCATCTGGGACACGAGCCTCTCGGTCGGCGGCCCGCTCAGACGCGATCGTCTGTGGTTTTTTTCGGCGACGCGCTATCAGGGCAACCATCGGCTCGTCGGCGGCATGTTTCGCAATCGCAACGCCGGCGACGTCAACGCTTGGAACTACGTGGCAGACGAGAGCCACCAGGCCGAATCCGACAGCAGCTGGAAGAACGTGAGCACGCGGCTGACGTGGCAGGCCTCGCCAAGGAACAAGTTCAACTTCTACTGGGACGAGCAGCGCAACTGCACGCTCTGCAACGACGGCGGCACGCCGACCGCTTCACCCGAGGCACGCGACAACAACCAGTCGCCGCCGCGCGTGCAGCAGGCGACCTGGACCTCTCCGGCAACGAGCCGTCTGCTGTACGAAGCGGGATTTGGAACGAATCTGATCCTCAACTACGGACCGAAACCAAACCTTGAAAACAGCAACGCTGCTGATCCGCGTGACCGAACAGTGCACGGCCGGGTGTCCGAACAACGGCGGGATTGCGAACCTCAACTACCGAGCCAACAACTGGTACATCGCCGACAGCGGCGTATTCAACTGGCGCGCCGCGGCAACGCTACGTCACTGGCCGGCACAGCGCGAAGATCGGCTATCTGGCGCAGTTCATCGACAACAAGTTCCCCAACCCGCGCATGAACGATGCGTGGTTGAACTACCGCGTCAACAACGGAATCCCGAACCAGCTGACCATGACCGCCGGTCCGGCGGAAGTGCACACGCACGTCTCGACCGGTTCGTTCTACGTGCAGGATCAGTGGACCAGCAAGCGGCTGACGGTCTCCGGCGCGCTTCGCTACGACCACGTGTGGAGCCACTTCCCGCAGCAGCAGCTCGGGCCGAATCCCTTCTTTCCGACCGCGGTCACCTACGACCCGTCCGACGGCGTTTCGTACAACGACATCACGCCACGCTTCGGCGCCGCCTACGACGTGTTCGGTAACGGCAAGACGGCACTCAAGGTCAACATCGGCAAATATCTCGTGGCGGCCGATGGCAGCTCGATCACCGGCGGACTGCTCAATCCGCTGACGCGCGTCTCCACGTCGGCGAACCGCACGTGGACCGATACCAACCGGAACTGGCGGGCCGATTGCGATCTGCTCAACCCACAGGCGCAGGACCTCAGTGCGTCGGGCGGTGACTTCTGCGGCCTCAGCAGCAACCTGAACTTCGGCCGACCGGTGTTCAGCACCACCTACGACCCGGACACGCTGACAGGGTGGGGCAAGCGGGGCTACGACTGGAACTTCGGCGTCCAGCTCCAGCAGGAACTGCTGCCGCGCGTGTCCGTGAACGTCGGGTACTTCCGTCGCGTCTTCGGAAACTTCTTCGTCACCGACAATCTGGCGACGAGCGCGACGGACTACACCACATTCAGCATCACCGCACCGTCGGATCCGCGGCTGCCGGGCGGTGGCGGATACACCGTCTCCAATCTGATTGACGTGGTGCCGACGCTCGCCGGCGTGACGAACAACTTCCAGACGTTCTCGGACGTGTACGGGAAACAGATCCGGCACTGGAATGGCCTGGAGATCAACTTCACCGCGCGCGTGCGCGACGGGCTGACGTTCCAGGGCGGCACGAGCATCGGCCGCCGGACCGACGACAACTGCGAAATCCGCGCGGCCGTCCCGGAGGTCGCGCTCGGCGCGCAGGCCAGAATCACGCCCTACTGCCGCACGCAGCCGCAGTTCGACAAGGACTTCAAGGGGCTCGCGTCCTACACGATCCCGAGGATCGACGTGCAGGTCGCCGGCACGTTCCAGAGCCTCCCCGGCGACGCGCTGAACGCCGACTACAACCTGCCGTCGGCGACCGCGGCGGCATCGCTGGGCCGGCCGCTCTCGGGCAACGTGCAGTTCGCCCTGATCAATCTCGTCGAGCCCGGCGACGTCATCGGGGATCGCATCAACCAGGTCGATCTCCGCGTCGGCAAGATTCTTCGGTTCCGCAACTTCCGCACACAGATCTCGGTGGACTTGTACAATGCGCTGAACGCCAACCCGATCGAGACGTACAACCAGGCGTTCATTGCCGGCGGCGCATGGTTGACGCCGACCGGCATTCTTACGGCGCGGTTCGCGAAGATCACCGCGCAGGTGGATTTCTAGTGGTCTCACGACGGCAGCCCCATCATGCGCGACCAGAACTTCGTCCTCATCGTTGCGGTCGTCAGCGTTCTCCTGCCGACAGCCGTGGTCGTCGCCCAGAATGGCAGCCCCGGCGCACCACCGGCGAAGCCATACACGACGCCGAAGACGCCGTGGGGCGAGCCCGATCTGCAGGGCACGTTCTCCAACCGGACGATCACACCGTTCGAGCGTCCGGCCAACGTCAACGGCCGCGAGTTCTACACGGCCGAGGAAGTGGCGGCGATCGAGAAAGCGGCCGCCGGCCGTGGCGGCGACGAGGGCCGGAACCGCGGCACGCGCGGCGACGTCGAGCGCGCCTACAACGACTTCTGGTGGGATCGCGGCACGAAGGTGACGACGCTGCGCACGTCGCTGGTGGTCGATCCTCCGGACGGCCGCGTGCCGCCGCTGACCGAGGACGCGCGCAAGCGTGCAGGCCGATGAAGCGAAGCGGCCCGCGTTTCGCGGCGCGGGCGCGAACGGACGCGGCACCGACACCTGGCTCGATCGCAGCACCTTCGAGCGCTGCATCACGCGCGGCTTGCCCGGTGCCATGAGCCCGACGGCCTACAACAACAACTACCGCATCACTCAGAGCCCGGGCTACGTGGCCATCCAGATCGAGATGCTCGGCGGCGCACGCGTCATCCCGACCGACGGACGTCAGCATGTCAGCTCGTCGATCCGTCAGTGGCTGGGACACTCGACCGGCCGATGGGAAGGCGACACGCTGGTCGATCGAAACGACGAACTTCACGGACAAGATCCTGTATCGCGGCGCCGCCGAGAACCTTCAGCTCGTCGAACGCATCAAGCGAGTCGGCCCGGACGAGCTCGACTACCGCGTCACCGTCAACGACCCGACGACGTTCACGCGGCCGTGGACGGTGGCGATTCCGTACGTGAACATCGGCGAGGACTTGTTCGAATACGCCTGCCACGAAGGCAACTACGGCATGGAAGGCATCCTCAGCGGCGCGCGCGAAGAAGAACGGAAAGCAGCGGAGGCCAAGAAATGATTGGACCAGAGACGTCGCCTGCTCATCACCAGCGCGCTGCTGCTGCTCGTCAGCGGCGCAGCCCTCAGCGCGCACCATTCGTTCGCGGCCGAATTCGATGCGAACCAGCCCGTGACAGCTTCGCGGCACGGTCGTGAGGGTCGAGTGGATCAACCCGCACACGTGGATTCATCTCGACGTGAAGAAGGCCGACGGCTCCACCGAGCGATGGATGATCGAGGGTGGAACGCCGAACACCCTCCTGCGGCGTGGACTGACGAAGACCTCGCTGCCGGAAGGCACCGAGCTCGTCGTGGACGGCTACAAGGCCAAGAACGGCAGCAACCGCGCGAACGGCCGCGACCTCACCTTCACCGACGGCCGCAAGATGTTCATGGGTTCGTCCGGCATCGGCGCGCCACGCGACGGAAAGGATCCCAGCGAGAAGTAGAGCCGCCGGGGCCGTCGCGCTCGTCGTCCTCTCGACGGCCCTCCTCGCACAATCTCGGATCACATTCGAACAGGCGGCGCCGGTCTTCACCGCGCTGCCGTCGAATCTGCCGCCCGGCCTGCGCGGCCTCTCGACGGAGGAGATCGCCAGACAGTGGCCGTCGTGGGTCGAGCAGCACGATCGCGACGTGCGCGCGCGCCTCGCCCGAGGCGACGAAGACTCGCTCGTCAACTTCTGGCTCTACGGCACCAGCTTCACCACCCACCCGCCCGCCATCGCGCGCGCGTCACCGATGTCGGCATCGGCGCTCGACGACATCGTCAACGGGCCGCCTGAACGATCTGCTCGATCGCGTCGACAACTCCACGCGACAACGAGCGGCTGCAGTTCGCCCATCGCGTGCTCGCAGCGCACAACGCCGACCCGCGCGAGACCGGCGGCCGCGAGCGGGCGCGCGCGTTTCTGCTCGACGCACGACAGCGGATGATCCGCGAGTTCGCCGGCACGGACCAGGCATTGGCCGCGGCGAAAGCCGGGGGAGCCGCAGCGCTGACAGCGGCGAACGCGACGATCTTCCGCGACCGCGGCCTCTCATCCGACACGTCGATCCTCGCGGACTACAGCGTCCACGTGGCGCTCGAGACGATCGCCCGCCAGGGCACGCTCGCGCCGGGCAGCGTGCGCCGGGTCGCGGTCGTCGGCCCGGGTCTCGACTTCACGAACAAGGCCGACGGCTACGACTACTATCCGCAGCAGACGATCCAGCCGTTCGCGCTCATCGATGCGCTCCGCCGTCTGGGGCTCGCCGCCGCCGATCTGCAGGCTGACGACTTTCGACATCAACGCGCGCGTGAACGACCATCTGCGGAATGCGGCGTCGCGTGCGGCATCGCATCCGGCTATGTCGTCACGCTGCCGCTCGATGGACAGGAGGCGTGGACCGGCGCGCTGCTCGGATACTGGAAGCAGTGGGGAGACCGCGATCGGCGACGAGGTCGTGACCACCGCTCCGCCTGCCGTGGCCGGCACCGTCCAGCACGCGGGCGGTGCGGATTCGCGCTGACGTCGTCTCGTCCGTTGCTCCTCGCGACCTCAACATCGTCGTCGATCGGACTGATCGTCAGCCTCGACGATCAGCGATTCGATCTGATCGTGGCCACCAACGTGCTCGTCTACTACGACGTCTTCGAGCAGGCGCTGGCGGCGTCGAACGTGGCCGCGATGCTCAGGCCTGGCGGCGTGTTCGTGACGAACACTGCGGTTCTGCCGACGCCACCGCTGCGGGCCTCGGCTGCGTACCTGCGAGTCGCGCACACGGCGGAGCGATACGACGAGATGTTCTGGTATCAGCGAGACGATCGCTGATCGTTCGCGTTCCGATGCACAGTGGTCGTGCCGTGAGTCTGCGCCTCTGGTTCTTCTTCGTCGTCACCGAAGTGGTGCTGTGCCTCACACCGGGCCCGGCCGTGCTGTTCGTCGTCTCGTGCGGCCTGGCGCGCGGCGGCCGCGCAGCGCTGTGGGGCAACGCCGGCATTCTGTCCGCCAACACGTTCTACTTCGTCGTGTCCGCGTTCGGCCTGGGCGCGGTGCTGCTCGGCTCGCACGAGGTCTTCACGGTCGTGAAGTACGCCGGTGCCGCCTATCTGGTGTGGCTGGGGATTCAGACCATTCGAGGCGCAGGACTCGCGATCAGGACCGATGCACCCGCGCAGCCACGCGTGCATGGCTGGCGAATGCTGGCCCGGGGGTTTGTGCTGCAGGCGGCGAATCCGAAGGCGCTGCTCTTCTTCGTCGCGCTGCTACCGCAGTTCATCGACGTCCGCCAGGCGATCGCGCCGCAGATGCTGATTCTGGCGGTCACGTCCGCGGCCGTCGAGTTCGTGATCCTCGCCGGATACGGCTACTTCGCCGGACGTGCCGCGGCGCTCGCGCGCGAAGCGCGATTCGTCAGTGCCACGAATCGCGCCAGCGGCGGCCTGTTGGTGACTGCAGGGACGCTGCTCGCATTACGCGCACGCTGAAGCGTGCGCTCTACGGGTGGCGACTTATTTTCCGCGCGACAGTTCTTCGTCGATGACGCTGACGAACGTCTCGTACGGCTGCGCGCCGGAGAGCATGCGGCCGTTGATGTAGATCGTCGGCGTCGAGTTCACGCCGAGGCGCGTGCCCTTCGGCGACGCCGTCCCGCACGCGTTCCCCGTACTTCGACGATGTCGAGACAGGCGCTGAACGCCGCCGCGTCGAGGCCGAGCTCCGAGGCGTGCTTCTTGAGATCCTCGGGCTGAAGGAGCTGCTGATTCGCGAACAGACGATCGTGATACTCCCAGTACTTGCCCTGGTCGCCGGCGCAGTGCGCGGCCTCGCCGGCCTTGAACGCCTGCGGATGGATCTGCGTCAGCGGGAAGTCCTTCCACACGATGCGGACCTTGTCGCCGTAGGTCTCGCGCAGACGCTTGAGCGTCGGCTCGACGCGCTGGCAGAACGGGCACTGGAAGTCGGAGAACTCGATGAGCGTCACCGGCGCTGACGCGCGGCCGAGCGACGGATCGGTGGCTCCACCTCGACCTGGCGGCGCGGCGCGTCGATGAGGACCCGGACTTCGGGGCCGGCCTTGCGCAGCTCGGCGATCAGCGCCTGTCCGCGCCGTATCGCGCTGCTGCTCGGTGAGGATACCGATTGATCGCCGGCGCCATGACCTCGAGCGATCGACCCTGCATCTGATTGGCGTTCGCCTGATAGAACGCGACCACCTCGGAGTCGGTCACCGGCTTGATCCGCTTGCCGACTTCCTCGAGCTCGTACGCGGCGGCGGTCATTCCCTTCTTCTTGGCCGCTTCGGTCAGGAGCGTCTCGGCGATGATCGCGTCGAGGGCCGCGCGCCGGCCGTCGTACAGCTTCTGCGTCGCCTCGGCCTGCGACGCCGGATCATCCGCGCGCCAGCGATCGTCGAGCTCCTTCGTCGTGACGGTCCGGTTGCCGATCCGGGCCGCGGGGTCGGTGGCTTGCTGGGCCGGGGCCGCTGAACAGGCAAACAGAGAGACAAGGACGGTCAGGTAGAAGACGTTCCTCATGGCTCGGATCATACGATCGCCGAGCTCTAGGCGTCTCAATTGACGAGTTCCTCGCTGGTGCTGACCTGGAACCGCCGGAACCGCGAATACGTGGCCACGCCGCGCACTTCGTTCGGGTCGCGACCGCGCCGATACCGCTCTTCCATCCGCACCGGCACGCGGAGGCCGATGCCGGCATCCATCTCGTAGCGGACGACGATGTGCGCCTCGACGCTCGTATCCACGGCGTGAAGCTCGGTACGCAGGATTGTCCCATCGCGCGCGTCCACCCAGAACCGCCCGCTGACCGGCAGGTCGCGGTTGCCGGCGGTGGTGATGAACGTCGGCCGCCCGGTCTCCTTGAACTCGATCACCTCACCGGGATCGTCATCCTCGCGCTTCACGAGCTTGAACGTGAATCGTTTCTTGAGCAACGTCAGGAATGGCAGCGGCAGCGTCGGCGTGTTGATGTTTCGCTCGACGTTGCCGATGTTGTAGCGCGCACCCTCATTCATGATCGCGCGGGCCTGATCGACAGCGCTTCCGCGATCCGCCCAGGAACAGCTTGGCGAGCCGTTCCTCTCGATCGCGCACCTGCTTGCCGTCGCGCTCGAAGACGTCGCGAAACGGCAGCCAGCCCTCACCTGGAACCTGGACGAGAAGAAAGTCGGAGACCAGCACCGTCTCGGTCGGACCACTTCCGCCGCGCTGCACGCTGGTGGTGTTCGAGCCGGGCGCGCGCCGGATCGTCTGCTCGTATCGCTCCTCGGCGACGACGGAACCGAAGTTGCGCTGGAAGGATTCGACGTACGCGCCCGCGCGAGCCAGTAGACTCCTCGAGGCTGGTCCTGGGCTGGTTCGCGCCGTGGTGTCCTGAGTCAGCGGTCATGGCCGCCGCAACTGCGACCGTACCAGAGCACCAGAGCGACGGACCAGACGACCGACCAGAACCACCGACCACGTACCCGCTACCGTCCGTAAGCGGACGCGGATGCCGCCGTTGAGCAGGCGCGGCGAGCCGGTCGTCGTCGGCAGGAGCATCACGTAGTACTCCTGATCGAAGAGGTTCTGGACCCCGAAGAACACATCGAGGTTGCGGCCGATGTCACGCGAGACGCTCAGGTCCATCACGCCGTACGGCGGCAGGCCGGGCTCGGTCTCACCGGGCTTGGTGCGCACGTTCAGGTCGTCGTCGTACTGGCGGCCGAAGAACATGCCGGTCGACGGCGAAGTTGACGATAGCGCTGACTCGAGTACGAGAAGCTGACCGAGCCGCGGTGCTTCGGCACCTGCGGGAGATACAGACCCACGCAGGCGCCGGGTTCGCCGGGTTCTCGGTGACCTTCGCGTTGTTGAACAGGTAGCCCGCGGCGACGCGCATCGAGGAGCCGACACGCATCTCCACGTCGTTCTGCCAGCCGCGAATGCGCGTGCGTCCCAGGTTCTGGCGCTGCTGGAGATTGGTGGCGATGGTGACGTTGGACACCGGGTCCTTCACGCGTGTTGTCGTACCACGTCGAGCGGACCGAGACGTTGCGGGCGGCTTCGAGTCTGACGCCGGCCTCGCCGCCGAACAGACGCTCGGGACCGAGGTTCTCGTTCGCCAGCGTGCGGACGAGTCCGACGGCGAACTGGCGATAGAGCTCGTTGAGCGTCGGGGCGCGGAATCCCCAGCCCACGTCGCCCCAGACCGACACGCGATCCGAGAAGCGATAGAGGAGCGCGCCGCGGGGACTGACGACCGTGTCCTCCCTGTCGGGCAGCTCGCCGCGATTGCCGGCGCTCGGCAGTCCCGTGGTCGCCGAGTTCTCGAAGATGTGTCCGTCGTGGTTCTTCCAGCTGTCCACACGCGCACTCAGCGTGACCACGACGTTGTTCATGCTGAACACGTCCTGCAGGAAGAAACCGGCGCTGTCCTGCGTGCCGCCGGAGTCGCGGCGCAGCGAGAGCGTCGCGGGGGCCGTCGGCGGCACGATCGGCGCACCAGGCGTGGCGATGTACGCGATCCTCGAGGCTGTCACCGTCCACCTGGCGCCAGTCGAAGCCGGCGCTGAAGAAATTCAGGCGCCCGATCGGACGCGACCACTGCACCATCGTGCCGACCGCGTTGGCGGGAACCGTCTGATCGGTCGCCAGCCGGACGATGCTTCGCGCCGGGACCGTGGCACTCGGCGCGGTCACGGCGAGGAACGTGCTGTGGAACGTGTTGTCGTCGGTGAACAGCGTCGCCTGGAAGTCGCTGTCGTCCGGCATGCGCACACGCACGCCGCCGCCGACCGCCGTCCACTTGGTGTCGTTGACCTCGTCGATCTTGCCGTTGACGCGATCCTCCTTGAAGTAGCCGCCGCGGAAGAACACGCTCACGCGGTCGTTCGCGCGATAGTCGGCGCGCACGTTGAGATTCCTGAAATCGACCTCGGCGTTGTTGTCGATGATCCCGCGCTCGGCTGGCGGTGACGATCGGGAAGCCCTCGGTGTTGAAGGCGCCGCCTTCGACCGCCACGCCCAGCTTGCCCCACACGTCGCTGGCGAAGAAGTCCCCCTTCGGACTGTTCCGGTTCCCGTACTGCGTCTTGAACTCCACCGTGCGCCGGGCGGGCGCGGCGGAGATGATGTTGATCACGCCGCCCATGCCGTAGTTGCCGTAGAGACTCGAGCTCGATCCGTCGATCACCTCGATGCGGTTGACGCTCTCCATCGGGACGCGGGTCCAGTACACCCAGCCGCCGAAGGGATCGTTGAACGGCATGCCATCGACCAGCACCAGCGTCCGGCTCACGCCGCTCGGACCGATGCCGCGCAGCGAGACGCCCTGCGCGGTGGGATGCGACGACAGACTGCTGCTCCGCCGGAAGAGGCTGAAGGTCGGCACCAGCCGCAGCACGTCGTCGGCGACGACAGCCGGAGACTGCCGGATCGTTTCCTTCTCGATGATGTTCGCGCTGACCGGGACGTCACCCAGCCGCTTCGCGGTGCGCGTCGGCGTCACCGTGACGGTTTCGAACAGCCCGGCGACGGCCAGCACCACCTCGACCTCGCGGCTCGCCGGCACCGACTGGGACCACTCGGCAAAGCCGCCCGCACGCACGATCAGCGTCAGATCGCCGGCCGGCGCCATCGCGATCGTGAACCGTCCGTCCAGACCCGACATCGTCTGCTGTTCGGGACCGCTCGTGCCAGTCACAATCACCGACGCACCAGACACCGACCGCACCGGAATTGTCCCTGACGATGCCCGAGACGGCGGACTGGGCCGCCTTCGCGCTTGGCGCTTCGGCGCCCGAGGCCGCGGCAGCCGTCGCCAGTGCCAGAGAGAGAGCAAAAAACAGCGGCTGTGCGCATAGGGGGAGATATTAACGCGATTGCGCGCAGATCGGGGGCGTTCGTGGGTTTACTCGGAGCAGGGGGGTTGCTAAGCTCGTTCCATGCGCGCTTTCGCCATCATCTGCGCCGTGTTCCTGACCGCCGGATCGGTCCTTGGCCAGCAAGCCACCTTCAAAGCGGGCACGAGCATCGTGCCGGTGCTGACGACGGTCACCGACGCACAGGGGCGGCTGGTGCCGAACCTCGAACAGGAGGACTTCACGATTCTCGACAACGGGAAGCCTCAAACGATCACGCTCTTCCAGAACGAGACGCAGCCCTTCACCGTCGTCGTGATGCTGGATTTCAGCTTCAGCATGAACACGCACCTGGACCTGCTCAAGGCGGCGACCGAGCAGTTCATCCTGCGGATGCTGCCCGCCGACAAAGGGCAGGTCGGTGCGTTCAGCGACAAGATTCAGTTCAGCGGCGAGTTCACCAACGACCGCGACGACCTGGTCGCGGCGCTGAGGGATCTGCAGTTCGGCAACCCGACGCGCCTCTACGACGCGATCGACGCGAGCATCGACATCCTGGACGAGGTCGAGGGCCGGAAGATCGTCCTGGTCTTCACCGACGGCGACGACACGGCGAGCAAGAAAGGGATGGGCGCCGTCCTGGACAAGGCCAAGGCCACCGAGACGATGATCTACGCCATCGGCCTGGAGTCCGAGTTCGCGATCGGGCCCGGGCGCATGCAGCGCACGCGTCCGGATCGCGGCCTCCGCAAGCTGGCCGACGAAACCGGCGGCGGCTACTTCGAGCTGAAGAAGACGACCGAGCTGGCGCCGACGTTCACGCGAGTGGCGGCGGAGCTGCACAGTCTGTACACGATCGGGTTCAGCCCGACGGCGCTGGACAACAAGGAGCACCGGCTCGATGTCCAGATGAAGCAGGCCGGCCACGCCGGCCGGGCGCGCAAGAGCTACATCGCCTCCGCGGACCGTCTGAGCGGAGAGAAATGACGGTCACGCTCTCCGAACAGGATTTCCGGCTCGAGGCCGATCGCGCGCTGGAACATCTCCAGCACTCGCTGCTGCCGCTGGCCGACGAGCACGGCTTCGAGGTGGAGCTGCAGAACGGCGTGCTGCAGATCGTCTTCGAGGATCCCTCGCCGGCCAAGTTCGTGGTCAGCCCCAACGCGCCCGTGCGTCAGATCTGGGTGTCGGCGATGTCGCGCAGCTACAAGCTGGCGTGGCGGTCCGAGTCGTCCACGTTCGCGCTCGACGGCGAGTCGCTCGACGCTGATCATGCGACTCCGCACAGTTCGTGAGCGACTCACGCGACAGTTCCTCGCGCAATCGTAGTGTCCGGCTTCCGCCGGACTACGGTCCGGCCTCGGCCGGACTACGTTTTTCGATACGAGCGCCCGAGACGCCGTCCGACAGCCTTGACGATCCGCTGAGGGACGTAGCGCACGAGCAGCGCAATCGTCCGATACACGCGGCCGTTGATGTAGATCGGCGTGCCGGCCATCACCGCCTCGAATCCCTGACGCGCCACCGTCGGCGCGTCCAGCCACATCCACGACGGCAGCTTGTTCATCTGGTCGCGCGTGCCGGTGACGTCGTGGAACTCGCTGCAGGTGAAGCCGGGGCAGACGCGCGGTCACGTGGACGTTGTGGCGCCTGACCTCGTGCGACAGCGCCTCCGAGAACTTGATCACGAGCGCCTTGGCGGCCGCGTAGAGCGTGTGCCCGGCGGGCGCCGGGACGAGTCCGGCCAGCGACGCGACGTTGATGATGCGGCCGTAGCCGCGCTCGATCATGCCGGGCAGCAGGCGATGCGTCAGCTCGGCGAGCCCGACGACCATCACCTGCAGCATGCGTCGTGCCGCTCCCACGGCGACGCGATGTACGTGCCGGGCACGCCGTAGCCGGCGTTGTTGACGAGCGCGTCGATGGTCAGCCCGCGCGACGCGATCTCGGCGCACAGCCTGCGCCGGCGTGTCGCGCGCGAGTGGTCGGCGACGATCGACGAGCACGCTGGATGCCGATAGCGCTCCTCGAGCCGAGCGGCCACCGCGCGCAGGCGGTCCTCACGGCGCGCGGTGATGACGAGGTCGAAGCCGTGGGCGGCAAACACCTCGGCGAACGCCTCGCCGATGCCAGACGAGGCGCCGGTGATCAACGCGGTTCGCGAGTGCACGCGGGATGCAGTTGCGCGACGTTCACGTAGAATTCCCTCCCATGGCCCGACTGCTGCGTTGATGGTCGCGGCGGCATGGTCGGCTGCCGCGATCGTCCGGTCCCGGCGCCGGTCGACGCACAGCAGCCGCGCCCGTCCTTCTCGATCGTCGAGGCGACCATCGCCGACATGCGCGACGCGCTCTCGAACAGGGGCGCGTCACGTCACGGGACATTGTGGCCCAATCGCTGATGCGGATCGCGCTGTACGAGGATCGTCTGCACGCGGCGCTCTACGTGAACCCGCGCGCGCTCGAGGAGGCCGACGAGCGCGACCGCGAGCGCCGCGCCGCGACGCGTCCGCGGTCCGCTGCACGGCATCCCGATCGCGCTCAAGGACAACATTCACACGACCAACATGCCGACCACCGGCGGCGCGCTGGCGTTTGCCGGGCTCATCCCGCCCTACGAGGCGACGCTGACCAGGAACCTGCGCGAGGCGGGCGCGATCATCATCGCCAAGACGACGATGACCGAGCTGGCCAACTGGGTGGCGGCGGCGATGCCGACCAACTACAACTCGCTCAGCGGCTTCGCGTTCAACCCGTACGATCCGCGCCGCGATCCGCGCGAGGCGACCGGCGACGGCCGGCCGGTGCTCGCGACCGGCGGCTCCAGCTCCGGCATCGGCACCGCGATGAGCTTCTGGGCTGGCCAACGTCGGCACCGAGACGTCCGGCTCGATCCTGAGCCCCTCCAATCAGAACATGCTGGTCGGCATCAAGCCGACGGTCGGACGCGTCAGCCGGTACGGCGTCATCCCGATTGCCGCCGATCAGGACACGCCGGGCCGATGGCGCGCACCGTCGCCGACGCCGCGATCATGCTCGGCGCGCTCGAGGGCGCGAAGCCCGATCCCAACGATCCGGCGACGAGCACGTGCACGCCGCCGCCGCAGCGCGACTACACGAAGTTCCTGCGCCGCGAGGGACTCAAGGGCGCGCGCCTCGGCATCCCGCGCGCGTTCTACTACGACGCCGCAGCCACACCCGGCGAACGTGGATCGAACGGCGGCCTGAACGACGCGCAGAGGCGCGTCATGACCGAGGCGATCGCCGCGATGCGCGCGCAGGGTGCGACGATCGTCGATCCCGGCGGACATTCCGTCCGATCGTCACGACCGATCGCGGCGAGGAGCCTGCTGACGTGGGGCGTGTGCAGCGGACCGGACGATGCCAAGGGCCGCGACGAGGACTGCTCGGTGGTGTTCAAGTACGGGATGAAGCGCGACTTCAACGCCTGGCTGGCCTCGCTCGGCGATCGGGCGCCGGTGAAATCGCTGACCGCGCTGCGCGAGTGGAACCGGGCGCACCAGTCGGCCGGCACGCTGAAGTACGGACAGGTGCAGCTGGACAACTCGGACGAAATGGATCTCACCGCCGACCGCGCGCGCTACGAGGCGGACCGCGCCAAGGACCTTGCGCTCTCGCGCGGCGAGCGGGATCGACGCGGTGATGAAGACGCACAAGCTCGACGCGCTCATCTTTCCCGGCGGCAGCGGCGCGGCGATCGCCGCCAAGGCCGGCTACCCGACCGTCATCGTGCCGTTCGGCACCGTCCCGAATGCGCCGGGATGCCCGCCGGATTCAACGCCAAGCCGTCACCCTACGGCGTCGCCTTCACCGGCGGCGCCTGCAGCGAGCCGCGGCTGATCGAAATGGCCTACGCGTTCGAACAGGCCACGAAGCGTCGCGTGCCGCCGCGGCTGGACTGAAGGATTGGTGATTCACGATTGTCGATCAGCGATTCGTTGGTGAATGGTAATTCTTGATTCGTGATTGTCAGTGGCTACGGTGTACCAACCTCCGATCACGCACGATTGCCGCGATTCAGCTCCACATCGGAGAATCAGCATTCACAATCGACAATCCAATCAACCATCACAAATCGCAAAATCTGCAATGCGGCTCACCGCAGGTGCACGTCTCCAGCGAACAGGCGCGCGTCGAGCGTGTACTGGCCGTCGCCGAACCAATCCAGACGAATTCCTGAAGCCGTCCTTTTCGATCCCCAGGCTGCGCGCGTTCAGATCGCCGATCGTCGACCGACGCGTGCACATGCCGCAGTGAATCGGGCTGCACGTCGATATACAGATCGCCGGCCGTCATGCGGACGTCCTTGTTGCCCTCGATCCCCTCGATGCGGACGTCGCCAGCTCGCACGCGCAGGTGCACGTCCGATCGTGCCGGAATCTCGATCGTGAAGCGCGCGTGGTTGGTCGGTCCCTTCGTGCGAATCGTCGCGCACACGCTCGAACAGGTCGGAGACGACCTGAATCTTCTTCATGTCCTTCTCGTGCTCCGACGTCGTCGGCGCGCCACTGCACGCGCACGCGATCGCTCGCGCCGGCGCGCACGGTGTAGTCGCCTGACGACAGATTGAGGGTGACGATGCCGCCCTCGGAGAAGGCTTGCTCGATGGTGTTGGCGGTCAGCGGTCTGGCCGAACGTCACGGCGCTGAGCGCCAGGCTGGCTACGACAATCAGTCCTCGTCTCATCGGAACCTCCCTTTCAACGCGCGCCGCCAGTGCATGTCTGCTGCCGCGATCGCGTCCGAACCAGCTCCACGCACTTTCCACTTACTTTTCCACTTTTCCACTTCTTCCACTTCTCCACTTCCTTCACAGGTGTGAATCCGCAGTCACAGGTGCTTCGCGCCGATCTGCTTGCCGATCAACTACTTGTAAAATGGCGCGCCGCTTGCCTCGGCCCTCGCATGAGATCACTGTCACTGCTCCTCCTCATCCTCGTCCTCGTGCGCGCCTGCGCACGCGGCGCGCGCGGCGCGCGCCGCAGGACACCGAGCCGCGCGACGGCGCCGTCATCGAATCCGTCGATCTCTCGGGCCTGCCGCGCGACAGCCTGAGCCCCGGCCTGCGCCGCGAGCTCGACACGCTCACCGGCGAGCCGCTCAATCGACAGCGCCTCATCGAGATCGCCGCGCGCATCGAGGGCGAGCACCCCGACGTCGTCGCGGCGGTGCGCTCCGTCGCACGACCGGACGGCCGGGCCCGCGTCATCTTTCTCGTCGCCCGGATCAGCGACGACGGCAGCCTGGTCGAGAACATCAACGCGCGATACACCGTCGAGAGCGTCGAGATTCAGCGGCATTGCCGAAGCCGAGATCAGCCGCTCGCTGCGCGATCGGCTGCAGGCGCTGGTCGGCCGGCGGCTCGATCACGATGAGGCCGACGAGCTGAACGACCGGCTCGAGGACGAGCGCCCCGGCTTCTCCGTCGACCGGCGCATCTCCCGCGGCAGCGAGCGCGGCCGCATCCGCGTCGTGTTCGAGTTCAGCGAGAAAGAGGGCACGCGGTGGATTCCGTTCACGCCGTCGCGATCGAAGTTCGTCTACCACTCCGAGCAGGGCTGGAGCGGCGCGCTCGATATCCCGATGGGCGGGCGGCAACCATCGCGTGACCGCCGGATTCGCCTTCAGACAACAACGACGACCTCGTCGAGGAGTACTCGGGCGTCCGCTTCGGCGTTCGAAAGCCGGAAGCTGGCCACCGACCGGCTCGGTGCGCGAATCGAGATCGCGCGCTTCAACAACACCTGGCGCGACGCGACGCTGTTTGCACTGGCCGCCGATCCGACGATCCCCGAGCCGTATCGCACGCGCCTGACCGTCGAGCCGTCGGTGACGTTTGCGCTCGACGCCCTTCGTCCGCGTGACCGGCGGCGTCAGCATGTCGGAGCTGGAATCGCTGATCGCGCTCGCCCGACTCGCAGAATGCCAACGCGGTGGTGACGCGCGTCGACTACGACCAGCGCTGGTATCAGGCCAGCGACGTCACGCAGCGCGTCGAGGCGAGCTACGAGCTGCGAGCGTCGGCTGAGGCGCTCGAGAGCGACCTGAGCTACCAGCGGCATCTCGGCGAAGGTGCGCTATCGCTATACGCAGCGGCACGAGCACGGTCATTGCGCGATGTCGCCCTCGGCGGCATCACCGGCAACGCGCCGCTCTTCGAGCGATTCACGCTCGGCGACTCGGCGACGCTGCGCGGCTGGAACAAGTTCGACATCGCACCCGCCGGTGGCGACCGCGTCTTCTACAGCTCGCTCGAGTATCGCTACCGCGGCATCGGCGCGTTCCTCGACGGCGGCTCGGTGTGGAACCACAACGCCGAGATGCGATTCCGTCTGTCGTCGGGATTCGGCGTCCAGACGCGACAACGCGTTCGTGACGCTGGCGTTTCCGCTGAACGCCGACGACCTCAGCGTCACGTTCACGATGGGGGTACGGTTTTGACGCCCGCTGCGCGGGCGTGCGTACCTGGTCACTGGTCGTCCATGGTGCTGATCGCGTCGCCTCTGCGGCTGCGGCCGCGCCAGACGATGACGGTGCGCGCGGTATCCGACGCGCTGCACGTGCGGTCATCGGGCCTGGCATTCATCGCAGGACCGGTGCTCGGAGCGGCTGCAGGACGGTCGATCGGTGCGGGTCGACTTCGAGCTCACCGTGCTCGAGAAGCCGAACGGCGCACTCATCACCAGGACGCAACAGAGCTTCAATCTGAGCTTCGACCTGTGGGAACAGCGGTTCGCGGTCACACGCATCGGACCGATGCCGCGATCGATCTCGCATCTGACGGCGCGCGCCGCCGAGGACTGGTGCCTCGACAACGTCACCGTGCCGCTGGCGTCGCTTGGCCGAATCTGCCCGCGACACGCCGTTCTGGGTGCGCGTTGACGTATCGCATTCAGGAGCGCGCCTCGGCCGCCAGCGCCGAGGATTCGACCTTCACCCTGCAGACGCTCATCGACGTGCTGAGCCGGCGACGCGAGGACCAGGACAGGGACACAATCGGTGGAGGCCGGACCTTTCCGCCTGATGCCAACTGATGCACAGCCTTCGCACCCGACTGATCGCCGCCTTCGTCATCGCGACCGTCCTGCCGCTGGCGGCGACGATCGCCATCACCATGTCGCTGCTCGAGAGCAGCCTCGGCTACGCGACGACCGAGGAGCTCGACGGACTGTCGCGCACGCTCGAAGAGACCGTGCGGCAGTTCTATCAGCGCGAACGCGAGGCGCTCAGGCAGGACGCCGCGATGGGGCGGTCGGCGCCGACGGCCTACGCGGTCGCCGACATCAGCGCGTGGCCCGACGACGTGCGCGCATTCTGGGAGAGCGCCGAGCCGGAGCGATTCGGCCTGTCCGGACCCGACGGCGATCGACTCGACTTCATGCGGCGCACGCCGCAGCGGCGTCGAGGTCTACGCGCGCGACCTGGCCGGCATCCACATGCAGGAGCTGTCCACGAAGCTGCGCCAGGCGCGCGAGGTGGTGGGCTCGATCGAAGCGCGCGACCTGCGGCGCGGCTTCACGCTGACGCTGCTCCTCCTCGTGGCCATCGTCTGGCTCATCTCGCTGGCGCCGCTGCTCTTCATCGCGCACCGGATCAGCAAGCCGATTCGCCAGCTGACCGCCGGACTCACCGACTTTGCCGACGGCGACTGGGACCGCCGCGTCGAATCGAGCCGCGGACCGACGAAGTCGGGACGCGCCGTTGACGCGTTCAACCACATGGCCGAGCAGCTGCGCCGCAGCCGCGAGCGGCTCGTCTACCTGACGCAGATGTCCAGCTGGCAGTCGCTCGCCCGCAAGACCGCGCACGAGCTGAAGAACTCGCTGACGCCGATTCGCCTGACCGTCGAGGAGATGGCTCGCGCCGCGCAGCCGCACTCGCCAGGCCGATCGCGCGTTCATGCAGGAGGCGGCGCAGATCGTCATCAGCGAAATCGAAACGCTCGAGCGGCGCGTGCGCGCGTTCTCCGAATTCGCGCGCGAGCCGCCGGTGAATCCCGAAGCGTTCGATCTCAACGCGCTCGTCACCGAACGGGTCTCGCTGCTGAAGCCGGCGCATCCCGACGACGACCTATCGCTTCAAGCTCGACGTGCGCGGGCCGCGCGTCCACGCCGGCGCCGACCTCGTGAAGGGCATTCTCACCAACCTGCTCGAGAACGCGCGCCGACGCGGCCGGGCCCGAGCGGGTCAATCCTGACGATCACGCGCCTGCAGGGCGACCAGGCGGTCGTCGAAGTGCACGACTCCGGGCGCTGGCATCAGCGAGGAGGCCTCGCGTACGCTGTTCGAGCCGACCATCACGTTCAAGAAACACGGCATGGGACTCGGCCTGTCGATCGCAAGGAAGAACGCGCTGCTGCTGGGCGGCGACATCACGCTGGTGAACGGCGAGCTGGGTGGCGCCGGATTCAGGGTCGACGCTGCCGGCGGCGCAGGACTCGCCGTCCGCGCGCGTCGTCGCGCTCGAACAGCCGGTCCCGAAGCGACGGCCCTACGACGCTCACGCATGAAACGCAAGCACCGCATCGTCATCGTCGACGACGAGCCGAACATCGGGTCGTCGCTGCGGCTGATTCTCGAGGGCGAGGGCTACGGCGTGACGGTCTGCGGATCGGTCGCCGAGTTTCAGCCGCATCGCGCTCCCGGGCCGCGCCGATCTGTATCTGCTCGACGTGCGGCTGCCCGACGGCAACGGCATCGACGTGCTGCGCTCGCTGAAGCAGGGCGACGATCCGACGCCGGTGGTGATGATCTCCGGGCACGCGACCATTCGCGACGCGGTCGAGGCGACGCGCAGCGGCGCGTTCGACTTCCTGGAGAAGCCGCTCGCCCGCGACCGCGTGCTGCTCGTGATCAAGAACGCCCTCGAGCGATCCGATCTGCAGCGCGAGAACCAGCGGTTCCGCGAGATGGTCGGCGACGCGCCGAAGATGATCGGCCGGAGCGACGCGTTCCGCCACGTGCTCAATCAGGCCACGCAGGTCGCGCGATCCGATGCCGGCGTGCTGCTGACCGGCGAGTCGGGAACCGGCAAGGAGCTGCTCGCCGCGCACATTCACCGCGAGAGCCCGTTCGCGTCGCGGTCGTTCGTCAAGGTCAACTGCGCCGCAATTCCGACCGAGCTGATCGAAAGCGAGCTGTTCGGCCACGAGCGCGGCGCGTTCACCGGCGCCACCGGCATGCGGCGCGGCAAGTTCGAGCTGGCCGACGGCGGCACGATCTTCCTGGACGAAGTCGGCGACCTGCACGAGGCGTCGCAGGCCAAGCTGCTGCGCGTGCTGCAGGACGGCGAGGTGCAGCGGCTCGGCAGCGAGCAGTCGATTCGCGTCTCCGTCCGCATCATCTCGGCGACGAATCGCGTCCTCGAAGAGCGGATCGCCGACGGCAAGTTCCGCGAGGACTTGTACTACCGCCTGAGCGTCGTGCCGATTCGCGTGCCGGCGCTGCGCGAGCGGCTGCAGGACGTGCGCGATCTCGCGGCGTATTTCCTCGCCGAGTTCTGCACGCGCAACAACTTCAGGCGCAAGGACGATTGACGAGGACGTGCTGCAGATGCTCGAGCGCCACCACTGGCCGGGCAACATCCGCGAGCTGCGCAACACCGTGGAGCGGATGGCGATTCTCAGCCCGGAGGATCGGATCACCGTGGACTCGGTCCCGCTGGAGATCCGCACGCCGCCATCGTCTCGATCCTCAGGCCTGCACGAGGTCCGCGACTCGGCCGAGCGCGATCGCATCCGTCAGGCGCTCGAGCAGACCGACTGGAACGTCGCCGGCGCCGCGCGTGTGCTTGGCATCGAGCGAACGAACCTTCACAAGCGCATGAAGGCGCTTGGGCTGAGTCGCGAATAGATCGTTCGGAACGTTCGAGACGTTCGGGTCGTTCGGGTCGTTCGGGTCGTGCTGTTTCTCGAACGATTCGAACGGCCCGAACGATCTAGGATTGCGGGAACGGCGCGATACCGACCAGTAGCACCAACCGCTCGCTGCCGGTGTTGGTCACGCCATGCGTGACGCCAGCCGGCGCCCACACGACCATGCCTTGCCCCGCGCGTCTGGTCTCGTCGCCGACGCGTTCTGGTGCCAGTTCTCGAGCGAGCCCGCCCAGGTGTAGCCGAGCGTCTGCCCGTCGTGCGACTTGAGGTCTCGGCCGACCCGCGATCGCGTACGTGCGCGCCGCCTTCAGCGGGTAGCCGACGTGCTCGAGGTCGATGGCGGACGAGTGGTCGTAGTCGTAGCTGTCGTCGTACGAGGACGGAGCCTCTGCTTCTTCCTCCCCTTCCTCCGGCTGCTGCATCTTCCGCGGCTTCAGCGGGCGCTCGGCGGCCGGGTCCGTCACGTCCCACACCCGCAGGCGGCTGCGCAGCTGCGCGGGCTTCACCGAGGCGCGCAGGCGCAGCGGGTTGTAGGACTCGGGGTCGCACTGCGCGGCGCAGGTCGGCCCCTCGACGAACAGGGTCGGCTCCAGCTTCACCGTGTACTTCTGCGCATCCTGCGAGGACGCACCGCCCTTGGCCGCCGGGACCTTCCCGTCGAGCGAGACCAGGAGCCACGCGTCCGTGGGGGGCACCTCCTTCGTCTCGAGCACGACCAGGTCGTCCGGGGGGGAACGCCTTCTTGTCCCAGTCGACCGCGTTCAGGTAGGGCACGATCGCCCGCGACTGGGTGGACGCGCGCACCGCCGCGACCTTCGCCTCGAAGTCGGCGGCCGAGGCCGGGTCGAGCGTGCCCAGGCGCGCCTTCGCCGCTTCGGCAGCGTGGGCTCCGTCCACGGGTGCGGCTCGTAGCGCAGGCTGAGGTGCCTCGCGACCTCGTACGGCTCGACCGCCTCGTTGAACCGCAGCGCGATGACGACCGGCGAGTCGAACCGCCGCGTCTTGCGGTACCAGCTGGTGCGCAGGAGCTTGACCGTCGGGGTCGTGAAGGAGAACTCGTAGGGCGCGGGCAGCGCGTTTCCGGCGACCGACGTCGCGGTCGTGTCCACGGTAACCGTGAACTTCGTGGCGTACGGCAGCGGCGCGGCCGGGGTGAAGATCAGCGTGTCCGTTCCCGCCCAGCGGAAGGCGCCCTTGCGGGCCGGCGCGATCCTGAAGAACGGCGCCGCCACCGGCTCCGGGATCTTGCCGAGCGCCACCATCGGCTCGGCGAACACCACCCGGATCTCGTTCGCCTGGGCGAGGCTCGCGATCTCGCCCGTGGGTTCCGCGCTGCGCACCCGCAGGTCGGCCGCCTGCACCCCCGCCGGGATCAGCAGCCCCAGCAACGCACCGACGACCCGCCCCCTGCTCGTCATTCTCAAGCCTCCAGAAACGGCACAGTGTACGTCGTCCGCCCGAGGGAGCAAGACAGCGGCCAGGCCCGGAACGGCCCATTCTGGCGGGTTCCGGCGGCGCGGACGTGGGCATCCGCAGGCGGGCGCCGTGGCAGGACGCACACAGCCGCGCCTGCTACGCTCTTCTTCCAAGCGTGAACGACGTGCCCATGCCCGCCAGGAGAACGCCGGCGACGTGACGGATCACGGCCGCGCCGAGGAGCGCCTCCGCCAGCAGCTGACAGACGAGATCGTCGCCGACGCGGGTGTCGGCATCGTGGTCTACGACCGCGAGCTGCGCTACGTCCTCTTCAACCCGTTCATGGAGACGCTCACCGGCCGCGCGGCCGCCGGCGTGATCGGCAGCCGCGCCACCGAGCTGTTCTCCCAGGCGCGCACGCTCGGCATCGAGGCGCTGCTGCAGCAGGCGCTCGCCGGACAGACCGTGAACTCGCCCGACATCCCCGTGCGGGTCGAGGCGACCGGCCGCGACACCTGGGTGATCGCGACCTACGCGCCGCGGCGGAGCCCCCAGGGCGAGATCCTCGGCGTGATCGGCGTGGTCCGCGACATCACCGAGCGCAAGCGGACCGAGGACGCCCTGCGCGAGAGCGAGGAGCGCTACCGCCGGCTGATCGAGCTGTCGCCGGACGCGATCGCCATCCACAGCGCGGGCCGGCTCGCCTTCTGCAACCGCGCGGGCGCGCGCCTCCTGGGCTACGACGGGCCCGACGAGGTCACCGGCCGCTCCGTCATGGAGTTCGTGCACCCCGACTCGCGGCCGATGGTGGCGGAGCGCATGCGCCAGCTGCTGACCGACGGCGGCGTCTCCGAGGGCCGGTCGCTGCCGTTCGTGCAGGAGAAGTTCCTCCGCCGCGACGGCAGCGTGCTGCACGCCGAGGTGGGCGCCGTCCCCTTCAGCCTCAACGACCAGCCGGCGGTGCAGGTGGTCATCCGCGACATGACGCAGCGCCAGCGCGACCAGAAGCTGCAGGCGGCGCTCTACCGGCTGGCGCGGCTCGAGGGCACGGCGGAGAGCGCCGCCGAGCTGTACCCGGCATCCGTGAGACCCTGGCCGACCTGCTGGACGTGCACTGCTTCACGATCGCCCTCTACGACGCGCAGGCGGACCTGCTGACCTTCCCCTATTTCGTGGACGAGAGTGGCGGCCCGCCGCCGGTCCCGCGCAAGCCCGGCAAGCGCCTGGTCGAGCGGGTCCTGCGCTGGGCGAGGCGCTCCTCGTCAACGTCGAGACGCGCAACCCGCCTGGTCGCGGCCGGCCAGCTGGAGCCGGCGCCCAGCATCGTCCGCGACTGGATGGGCGCGCCCCTGAAGCACGGTGACCAGACGTTCGGCGTCATCTCGGTGTGCGAGCTGCCGGCCGGAAACCCGCTACGGCCCGGCGGAGCGGGACCTGCTGCACCTTCGTCGCACACCAGGTGGCGACGGCGCTCGACCGGCGCCAGGCGGAGGACGCGCTCAAGAGAGAGCGAGGCGCGCTTCCGGACGCTCACCGACACGGCGCCCTGCGCCATCTTCATGTACCAGGGCGCGCGCGTCGTGTACGCGAACGCCTTCACCGAGGAGCTGACCGGCTACTCGCGCGGAGCTGCTCGGCCCGCGACTTCTGGGACACCGTCCACCCCGACTTCCGCGACCTCGTCCGCGAGCGCCGGCTTCGCGCGCCAGGACCGCGCGGCGCCGCCCGGCACCTACGAGTTCAAGATCGTGCGCAAGGACGGCAGCGAGCGCTGGGTCCAGTTCGGGGCCAGCTCGATCGACCTGGGCGGCAAGGCGGCGGCCCTCGGCACCGCCTTCGACATCACCGAGCGCAAGCCTGCCGGAAGAGCAGATCGAGCACCTCGCCTACCACGACGCGCTGACCGGCCTGCCGAACCGGCTGCTCTTCAGCGACCGCCTCGCCAGGCGATCGCGCAGGCGCACCGCCAGCGGCACCGCGTCGGCGGTGCTCTTCCTCGACCTCGACCGCTTCAAGGTGATCAACGACTCGCTCGGCCACGCCCTCGGCGACGGGCTCCTGCAGGCACGTCGCGAGCGCCTGCCGGCGCTGCCTGCGCGAGGGCGACACGGTGGCGCGCCTGGGCGGCGACGAGTTCGCGATCGCTGCTGCCCGGCGTGCAGCGGCGCCGTGGACGTCGCCGCGCGTGGCCGACAAGCTCCTCGAGGCGCTGCGCGCAGCCGTTCGACGCTCGAGGGCCGCGAGCTGTACGTCACGCGCCAGCATCGGCATCAGCCGCTACCCCGAGGACGGCGACCGACGCCGAGACGCTGCTCAAGAACGCCGACATCGCCATGTACCGCGCCAAGGAGCAGGGCGCGCGACAGCTACCAGCTCTACGCGCCCGGCCATGGACGCGACGCGCCTGGAGCGGCTGTCGCCTGGAGAACGACCTGCGCCGGGCGCTCGCGCACGACGAGCTGGTGCTCTACTACCAGCCGATGCTCGACTCGCGCACCGGCCGCGTCGCACGGCGTCGAGGCGCTGCTGCGCTGGCAGCACCCGGAGCGCGGCCTGCTGGCCGCCGGCCGAGTTCATCTGGCTGGCCGAGGTCACCGGGCTCATCGTGCCCGATCGGCCTCTGGGTGCTGCGCACGGCCTGCCGCAGGTCGCGAGCCTGGCAGCGACGAGGGCACGCGGCTCGACCTGGTCGCGGTCAACCTCTCCGCCGCGCCAGTTCCAGCAGCCCGACCTGCTCGAGCCGCGTCCAAGGCGTGCTGGCCGAGACCGGCCTGCCCGCCGCGCTCCTCGAGCTCGAGATCACCGAGACCCTCGCCATGCAGAACGCCGAGGCGACCATCGCCGTCCTGCGCGGCCTGAAGGAGCTGGGCGTGCGCGATCGCCATCGACGACTTCGGCACCGGCTACTCGTCGCTCAGCCTACCTCAGCGCCTTCCCATCGACACCTCAAGATCGACCAGTCGTTCGTGCCGGCGACCTGCACGACCGACCCCGACGACGCGGCGATCGCGCGCGCCGTCATCGCCATGGCGCACAGCCTCGAGCTCAACGTGGTCGCCGAGGGCGTCGAGACCGAGGAGCAGCTCGCGTTCCTGCGCGAACGGGCTGCGACCGCATGCAGGGACACCTGCTCTCCGTTCCCCTGCCCGCGCCCAAGTGCCTCGCGTTCCTCGATCGCTGGGAGGCGGACCTCGGGCCGCTGATCGCGCCGCGGCCGGTTTGACGCCGCCCGGGGCCTCGGGCCAAGCTCCACTGCTATGACACGGACGTCCACCGCCACCTCTACCTCGCCGCGCGTGGCCGACGGCGTGCTGGAGCTGATCGGCGGGACGCCGATGCTGCGCCTTCACCGCTACGCGGGCCCGCGGGAGGCGGAGATCTTCGCGAAGCTCGAGTTCCTCAACCCCGGCTTCTCCGTGAAGGACCGCATCGGCGTCGGCATGATCGAGCGCGCCGAGCGCGCGGGACGGCTCAAGCCGGGCGGCACGATCATCGAGCCGACCGCGGGCAACACCGGCGTCGGTCTGGCGCTGGCCGGCGTGCAGAAGGGCTACCGCGTCATCCTCTGCGTCCCCGAGAACTTCTCGATCGAGAAGCGCGAAGTGATGAAGGCCCTCGGCGGCGAGGTGGTGCTCACGCCGAAAGACGGCGGCATGAAGGCCGCGATCGCCAAAGCCGAGGAGCTGGCGCGCGACGATCGAAGGCGCGTACGTGCCGCAGCAGTTCGCGAATCCGTACAACACCGAGTACGCACTACGAGACGACCGGCGCCGAGATCTTCGAACAGATGGACGGCCGCGTCGACGCGTGGGTGGCCGGCGCCGGCACGGGCGGCACGTTCACCGGCGTCGCGAAGTACCTCCGCGAACGGCGCCGCGACGTGGAGTGTTATCTGGTCGAGCCGCAGGGCTCGATCCTCAAGGGCGGCGAAGCAGGTCCGCACGAAGTGGAAGGCATCGGCGCATCGTCGTTCATCCCGCCCGTGCTCGACATGTCGCTGGCCGACGACGTGATCCGCGATCGACGACGATCCGGCCTTCGACATGGTCGCGCGCTGGCGCGCCGAGGAAGGCATCCTCGGCGCGTCGCTCCGCGGGCGCGAACGTCGCCGCCGCCCTCGAAGTGGCCCGACGCCTCGGACGCGGCAAGCGCGTCGTCACCATCATCCCCGACGCCTCGGAGCGGTACATGTCGAAGGGCGATCTACTCGCGCTGGCGCAAGGAGTCGAACGATCATGGGTTTTTCCACCGACTGCATCCACGCCGGCCAGGAGCCGGAGCCGCACACCGGCGCCGTCACCATCCCGATCTACCAGACCTCGACCTACGTGCAGCCGGAGCTCGGACGGCACAAGGGCTACGAGTACGCGCGCACGAAGAACCCGACGCGCTCGCGCGCTGGAGGCGAACCTCGCCGCGCTCGAGCGCGGGAAGCTACGGGCACTGCTTCGCGTCCGGCATGTCGGCGACCGACACCGTCTTCCGGCTGCTGAAGTCGGGCGATCACGTGATCGCCGGCGAGAACATGTACGGCGGCTCGTACCGTCTCTTCAGCCGCGTGCTGGAGAAGTTACGGCCTCGAGTTCACGTACGTCGACACGTCGAACGTCGACAACGTGCGCGACGCGATGCGCCCGAACACGAAGCTCGTGTTCCTGGAGACGCCGACGAATCCGATGATGACCGTCACCGACCTCGCGGCGTGCGCGGAGGTCGCGCACACGGCGGCGCGCTGGTCGTCGTCGACAACACGTTCTGCTCGCCGTGGCTGCAGAAGCCGATCGAGCTCGGCGCGGACATCGTCGTGCACTCGACGACGAAGTTCCTCAACGGGCACTCCGACTCGGTCGGCGGCGCGGTGATCTCGAACAGCGACGAGATCGGCGAACAGATCGGCTTCCTGCAGAACGCGGTCGGCGCGATCCTGTCGCCGTTCGACTCGTGGCTCGTGCTGCGCGGCGTGAAGACGCTGGCCGTGCGCATGAAGCGCCACGAGGAGAACGGCGTGCGCGATGGCCGACTACCTCGCGCATCACGCGAAGGTGCAGAAGGTCTACTACCCCGGCCTCCCCGACCACCCGCAGCACGAGCTGGCGAAGCGGCAGATGAACGGCTTCGGCTCGATGATCTCCTTCGAGCTCGGCTCGCTGCGAGAACGCCAAGAAGTTCCTCGACCGCGTCCGCCTCTGCTCGCTCGGCGAGTCGCCTCGGCGGCGTCGAGACGCTGATCTCGCACCCGGAGACCATGACCCACGCCGATTCCGCCGCCGGAGCGCACCCGCCTCGGCATCACCCCCGGCCTCGTCCGCATCTCGGTCGGCATCGAGGACATCGAGGACCTGATCGCCGACCTGCGCGCGGGGAT